>JACAEX010000020.1 GCA_013388635.1 Syntrophaceae bacterium
AAGATAAACAGGATTCTCTTTATAGAATTTTAATTGTTCTCTTAGGCCATCACGGGAGTCATTATAGGTATGGACTTCATCCATCCAGAGGGATTTTTGATCGAACCTGTAGAACCTCAGGGCAAAGCCAATAAGGAGACAGCAAACAAGGAGAATAATCTGTTTCTTCCAACTCATGGTTCACTTCCGTACAACACAAAAAATGGAAACACCAAAGGGAAGAGAAAAAGATTTTAGCAGAGGGAGCTCAAGGGAAAATACTGTTTTAAGAAAGAAGTTAAACAACGGGGAGTTGATCTCGTTTTCGGATTGGATGGTTAATCCTAAGAGATGGATGATGCGCCGGGCAAGGAAGATAGGAAGGAAAAGGAAAAAATTGAAGTACGACGCTCTTAATACTTTAAATCCAACCCTTCTTAATTTCATTAAAATCTCTTTTTTCGTATATCTCCTTTTATGGGCGGTCACCACGTCCTGGGTTCCCCACAACCGCTCGAAGGCAGGAACTGTCAGAATAAGAACACCGTTTTTTTTCAGCACGCGGTGAAGTTCCTGCACGCCGATTAGATCATTGTCAAGATGTTCCAGGATGTCGGCTGCAATAATCAAGCCAACAGACTGGTTTTTAAAGGGAAGTCCATTTAAATCGCCATTGACCAACGGAAATTTGAATTTTTTTTGACTAAACCGAAGAGCCCGAATTGATCGATCCAGTCCCACCACATTCAATCCTGTAGATGTGAATACTCTTAAGTTAGACCCAGTGCCACACCCGATATCCAGTGCTAAGACTCCAGGGGAGAGAAGAATGTCAGACAAAAGGGTTTTGAGCAGTTTCCTTCGGACAGTAAACCACCAATGGAATTCTTCAACTTCATATTCAATCTGGTACGGATCTTTCGCTGCCTTTGATGACATCGGTGTTTGACCGGCAAGTGCCCCGCAAGCCCCGCGTTGTAGGCGGGCTCGAGTCAATTAGACCCGACCACGGGAGGGCACAATATGAAATGACAATTCCTTTCCGGGAAGCCCTGTCCTGTGGACGGGGAGCTTCATAGACGGATTCTCGATACCCAGTCAATTATTTCACAAGGATTTTCAGAAAACAAGGAGGTATGATATTATGATATAACGTTTTTATTCAGACGGTAGACTTGGGACTTCGGACGGTTCCTAACCTTAGCGCTAAACCCGACGAGAAGGTCAATTCTCATTTCGCGAGGGTAAAGAGATCGCGAGGGAGAAATGCAAGCTTAGGTTTCGGAATTCTTGTTACTTGGCAAGGAGCTAAAAGTAACAATAAGTGTCATCGTAATTGACAAAAACAGGGATTTATCTTTTGCCGAGCTGGTTTTCTCTCAAAAATGCGACCTGGTGGCAGGAATAAAACTGAATTGAAATATTGAATAATATCAATAGGTTAAATACTACTTCGGGTTCTCGCTATCCGCTACTTGCGTTGGCACAGATTATGCTATGGTATAAGTAAAATTTTTAAAAGGAGGTGGTTTGATAAGCGAGAAAAAGGATTGGGGCGAGGGGATTTATACAACGAAGTAAACGAAACAGACCAGAGAAACCAGATAAACTAAAAAGGAGGTACAGGTTATGTTAAGAAAGCAGAAAGGTTTCACATTGATCGAGTTGTTGATCGTCATTGCGATCATCGGTATCTTGGCGGCAATCGCCATCCCGATGTACCGAACCCAGACGATTAAAGCCAGATTGACCGAAGTGACAAACGGTATGAGCAACGTGGCCAGTGCAGTGGCAGCCTACTATCAGGAACAGGTGAGTGCTGGCAGTGGATCGTTTCCAAACTGTGGAGACATTGCTGCAATCCAAACAACACTTGGTGTGTCATTGGCGGCGCTAACAAGGGTTCAAGCGATGTCTGTAAACAGTACCAGTGGAGTCATTACAGCCACAGTTTCATACGTTGACGGAGTTGTTAACGGTTCCACAATTACACTTACTCCAAGTATTAACGCTGATTCATCCATTACATGGACCTGGGGCGGCTCCATAAGGGCAGCGTATTTACCTACAAGGTAACTGGTCAATTCCAGAAATTTACAGGTATACAGGTATTGTTGGTGCTTGAAGGGTGTCCTGGCTTCTTCAGGCACCAACAATCTTTTTCAACAATGGCTCGGTAAGGCTTGCGATGGGGCTCGAAGTGAAGAATGACGGCGATGGTTTTACTCTTATCGAACTTCTTATTGTTATTGCTATCGTCGGAATTCTGGGTGCTGCTGCTCTTCCTTATATGCAAGGCCACGCAATAAGGGCAAAACTAACCGAAGTCGAAAACGCCATGGCCAACGTCAAGAGCGCTGTATCCGCCTTTCGTCAGGAGCGAGGAACCTGGCCTGACTGCCCGACGATATCCGAGGTCAGGAATAGCTTAGGAATTGGCTTAGAGAGTGTCAGAAGGGTTGCCGAACTCTCCGTCACAAATGGAATAATCACGGCAACAATACAAAGCATTAACGCCATGGTTGATGGGAAAACCCTAATTCTTACTCCAAGTGTTAATCCTGCTGACGGTTCCATCAAATGGAGCTGGGGATGGTCTTCGGATTTTCCTCTCCATCTGAGGCCGGTAAACTGAGAGAGACTTATGAAGAGCAAGTGCCGAAGCAAATCAAGTGAAGGGGGGCTTACTCTTATAGAGCTCCTGGCTGTTATTGCGATCGTCGGCATTATCGCAGCCGTCGCAATCCCCAGTTACAGAAATCACCTGATAAGAGCGAGAAGGGCTGACGCCAAAGTAGCTTTAGAACAGATAAGGGCGGCTCAGGAGATGTGGAGGGCAGAGAGGGGAACATATGCGGTTGATGCGGGCGGTAACACAGCAGAGACGATACTTATAAATACAATGGGAGTTCCTTCAACCACAATAAATAATTTCTATACTTGGAGTTTTACAACCAAGACAACGACTGCATTTACCGCACAAGCAACGCCACAGGGAGCACAGGCAAGTGATGGGGCCCTAACCATAGACCAGAATGGCACTAAACTGCCAGCTGATAAGTGGTCCAGATAGATTTCCGAAAATAGCAAACTCTATAAAATGTAATGTAAAATGAATGCTAAAGCAAGATAAGTAATTTGTCTTGCTTTTTTTGTGTTGCAGGTATAATAAAACAAATAATTACTCCTCGAGGGTCCTTTTCGTCAATCTGGCCATCTCTTGGAGCATATTTAAAAGACGAAATACGTAACCTTCTGACAACGATACTGGTATCGTAACCCTAGCCATTAAAAAGAATGGACCTTTCAATCGTTATTCCGATGTATAATGAGGCTGAGAATGTAGAGGCTACCCTAAATCAGGTGGAGAAGGCCCTAACTTCTTTCCAGGGAGAGTACGAAATCATTGTAGTAAATGACGGAAGTGTCGATCAAACTCTCGAAATCCTGAAAAAGGTGGCCTCGCAGAACGCTAGGGTAAAGGTGGCCTCTCATTCAAAGAATTTTGGCCGCGGCATGGCCCTTAGAACAGGCTTCAGAGAATCGACAGGCGAGATCGTTGTATCGATTGACGCCGACCTGAGTTACGATCCCCGTTATATTCTCAATCTTGTTGATACATTGAGAGGAGAGCCAGAAATTGATTTCGTCCTTGCATCTCCCTATATGCCAGGAGGAGGCGTCGAGAATGTCCCTTTTCTTCGTCTATGGATCAGCAGATTGGGGAATAAGATGCTTAGATTTGCAATGCCAAACCGGATCTATACCTCCACGGGAATCTTCCGTGCCTATCGGAAGAAGGTCCTCGATTCCCTTGAGCTCGAATCGGAGGGCAAAGAGATCCATCTCGAAATCCTTTCTAAGGCAATCGCTTTAGGCTTTCGGCCAAAAGAGGTTCCTGTCGTCCTGGCGAATCGAAAGAGAGGGAGATCCAAATTCAAGCTGAGAAAGACGGCCATCTCCCATTTGGCCTTCTCAGTTTTTGAAAAGCCGATGATCGTATTTGGGTTCATCGGGCTTTTGACCCTTGGTATCGGGTTTCTCATTGGAATTTATGTCGCTTATCTACGATTCGCTGGCGAATTAACTCCTGGAAGGCCACTCATTACATTCGCCCTCTTATTGATCTTAGGAGGCATCCAGATACTCTCATTCGGATTTATTGCAATCCAGATCGTCTCCCTTCGCCGCGAAATCCTCCGAATCCAGAAAGAAAACTTAGAATTAAGAAAAGAATTAATAAGGAATCCAGGAAGCCATGAAAAAAATTGAAGAAAAGGATATTAAGGAATCCTATAAACCCCCTCAAAAAGATTGACAGATAGTTGACGAACCGTGAAATCCGAAAAAGGATTAGAGTATGAAGATTTAACTGAAAGAATTATCAGATGTGCTATTGAAGTTCACAAAAAATTGGGGCCAGGATTCTTAGAATCGATCTATGAAAATGCCTTTATCATCGAATTGCAGAAAGAAAATCTTCGGGTTGAAAGACAACACGAGGTCGTCATCAAATATGATGGCTTTGAGGTTGGAAGACACAGACTCGATCTTGTAGTGAATGATACGATTGTCGTTGAGCTGAAGGCTGTTAAGAGCCTCGAAGATGTTCATTTTGCAGTCGTAAAGTCTTACCTTAAGGCATTGGGCAAAGAACATGGTTTGATCATCAACTTCTCTAAGAAGGTACTTGAAGTTAAGAGAGTGATCCATAAATAAAGGAGTTTTAGATATTCCTGTATTCCTGGCTTCATGGCTTCCTTATGAAGATTTTGTTCCTCACCAATGCCTATCCTGATTTTCCTTCGTCGTACCGCGGCAGTTTTATAAAAGGCATGGCGACCCAATTGCAAAAGAGTGGGTATCAAATCTCTGTTGTTACGCCAAAGATTTATGACGGAAGCCATTATTTCGAAGAAAAGGATGGAATCAAGGTCTATCGGTTCCCTTTTTTTGCTGGAAATAAACTACTGATTGAGTACCAAAAAATTCCTTATTTGAGAATGATCCTGTATTGTGTTTCAGGATTCTTTGTTTCAGTTTACACCCTGCTCAAACAAAAATGTCATCTGATTCATGTTCACTGGGTTATTCCAACCGGCCTGATTGGCCTTGTTGCGGGGACCTTACTGAGGAAAGCTTTCATTGTAACCCTCCACGGTTCTGACCTGAGAATGGCCATGACTAAGCCTTTCCTTTTAGGGATATTTCTTCGTGTCTGTAAAAGGGCGAAGCACATCACCTGTGTTTCAGAAGTGCAAAGAAACCAGCTAAAGCAGCTCGGTATCAAAAGCGAAAAGATATCTATATTCCCAATGTGCGTTGAGGATGCCTTTTTAGAGGTAGGAAGGAGGAGGGAGAAGGATCCGGATAGAAAGACTATCTCAGTTGTTAGCAACCGAAACCTCATGCCCATTTATAATGTGCTAACCTTGATCCGGGCTATCCCATGGGTGCTCAAAGAAGAGCCAGATACAAAATTCATCATTGCTGGAGACGGACCAGAGAGAGAGCGTCTCGAAAAAGAGGCCGAGAAACTGAATATCAACTCGAAGGTTCAGTTCCTGGGCCGCCTGCCTCATGAGGCGATGCCAGACCTTCTCTCTAAAGCGGATATCTATGTTTCGACCTCCCTGTGTGATGGAACCTCGGTCTCATTACTTGAAGCCATGGCATGTGGTACCTTCCCGGTCGTGACTGATATTCCATCAAATCGGCAATGGGTCTCGGATGGAAAAAATGGATTCTTAGTTCCTGTAAACGAAGATGGCACTCTGGCAAGGAGGATTCTTGATGCCATTCGGAATCAGGCCTTATTGAGAAAAGGCCAGAAAGAAAACCTCCTCCTGATTGCAGAAAAAGCGATCTGGCCAGAGCATATCAGGAAAGTTGAAGAGATATATAGCCGTTTCGCTAATTCCAGAGCATGAAGTGGCATGAGGCTTGCAAGTTTAATGGAAGAGATCAATACCTTTTCTCGCAGAAGGAGGATTTGTTGCTAAAGAATACCCTTAAGATTCAAAGCCTTCAGTAAGGTATTATTTTTTTCATCTGAATGTTCAGGCTCTGAACGTTTTACGAAAAATGTCCTTTAGTTTACAAAAGTTGCCCAAAATGGGAGAGGACATAAGGCACAGCGTAGTTTAGAACAGGGTGTCGTTTGTTGTTGTCGAAGCAGGCATGGGAGCTCGTTTACCGAAGCTATGGGCTCGGGTTTAAAGAGCCTCAGAAATGAAACCCGAACGATATGGAAGTCAGGCGACAAGGTCCGAGTATTTTTAAGCCATCTGAGGAGATGAGGGATCTCCGGCTACTTGAGGAATTAGAAAGAAATCCTGTTGTTTCACAACGGGAGTTGTCGCACAAGTTTGGTATTGCCTTAGGAGTCACAAATGCCTGTCTAAAAAGGATGGTGAGGAAGGGATTGATCCGAATTCGGGGTTTAAATCACCGAAGGATCGGATACTATCTAACCCCGAAAGGTTTGATGGAAAAAACAAGGCTCACGCTGCACCTGATTTCGTTCAGGGTTCAGCATTACGTGGAATTAAAAAGAGTTCTCAGCAACAGATTCTTGGAGATGCAGCACGAAGGCATGAAAAGGATAGTCTTTTACGGACTGAGTGATGAGATGGAGGTGGCCTACATTACCCTTCAAGGAGTCAATTTGAAATTGGTTGGAATTGTTGAGGATGATGGAAAATTCAATTCCCAGATCCTTTTTGGTTATGAAGTCGAGCCTGTGAGCCGTATTAAGGAACTCAAACCCGATTGCGTTTTGATCACTTCTTTAACAGGAAATGCAGAGAAAAGGGAGAGACTCGGTAGTATTTTTGGTCAGAATTCAATCTGTGTAAAAGATATCTGTTTTCCGTGATGAAGAGGCCAAGAAGCCATAAATTTGGAAGAAAAGGTTTGAATTTTCTGAGTTCCTGAGTTCCTGGATTCCTTATAATGAAGATGTTGACAGCCATGTATACCATAAAAAGAGGGGGGGCTTACGATAGATTTATAATGCTGATTGAGGCTTTTCTGGAAAGGGGGTGCGAGGTCCATTGCCTGTCGTTGACTCCGATTCAGATCAGGCATCCCTTTTTTCATAACCATGTCGCATACTGGCCTTTTAGCAAAATGAACACCTGGCAAGCAAGGTTATTTGTAGTCTCGATCTTTCCCTTATGGGCCCTTTGGTCAGGCTGGAGAAATAAGATCGATCTTATCGTCGCCTTTGGGATCCTTTATGCCTTCATCCAGGGCTTTTCGAAATACTTATTAAGAAAACCGATGGTTACGTTAATAAGGGGAGATTCCAGTTTCGGGTTAAGAATGAGAAACACGTATCCCGGGCTTCTCTATCTAAATTGCCGTATCGAAAGCCTCGGGCTTCGCTTCTCCGACTCCATCATCACGAATAGCGGAGGCCTCCGGGAGGAGATTTCAAAAAAATTAAAAACCAGAAGACATATTGATGTAAAGGTTCTCCCTAACAATATTCCGACCATACCGGTTCCTGATCCGCAGGATCTTATTCCAACCAGAGCCAGGTATGGGATTCCCGAAGATGCAAAGGTTCTGATCACCGCGGGCGTTCTGAACAGGGGAAAGAATATCGAGACGCTGATAAGTTGCTTAGCGAAGATAGAGATGGAAAACCTCCATCTCTTGATCACGGGAGACGGCTCGACCAAAGACGATTTTCCTTACAGGGAATTCCTGGAAGGCTTGACAAGAGACTTAAAGGTTGAAAACCGAGTTCATTTTCCAGGTTGGGTTGAAAAAGAGGAACTAAGCAGAATCTATGCGGCATCCGATCTTTTCATCTTACCTTCCATGAATGAGGGCATGCCCAATGCAATGTTAGAGGCATTAGGATCGGATTTGCCATGCCTGGGGAGCAACATTCCAGGAATTAGAGATATTCTCTATTATGAAGAATTAATGTTTGATCCTACGGATGAGCAAGCTATCGTAAATAAAATCAACCAAGTATTTTCTGACGTTAAATTCTTCAACAGAATTAGAGAGTTGTGCCGAGAAAGAAAACAAGCGTTTACATTTGATTGGAAACAGAAAATTTTCCAAACTATAACAGAAGGGATCTCGTCTCCCGAAGCCAATTGATATGGAAGAGATGATTACTATTTATGAGCCTGACAATTCTTTGAGGAAAGGATATCTGTCGATCTTTGGCCAGATATTTACTGAGCTTAAGCAGAACAGATGGCTAACCTATCAACTGTTTAAAAGGGATTTCCTTTCTGCTTATAAACAGTCACTTTTGGGAGTGCTCTGGGCGATTATTTTGCCCCTTGTCAGCATTGCAATTTTCATCGTGCTGAACCGATCTGGGATCCTGAACATTGGCGATATCGGTGTACCGTATTCGATCTACGCATTGCTTGGTATTGCCTTCTGGCAATTTTTTTCCAATGGTCTGGTTGCCTGTTCCAATTCACTGGTGAATGCAGGGCCTATGATTCTGAAAATTAACTTTTCAAAAAAATCACTTGTGATCGCTGCCGCAGCAAAAGCCATTGTCCCCTTTGCGATTCAAATCGCGATGGTCTGTATTTTATTTGTTGGATATGGAAGGACTCCAAGTATTATGGGTTTTCTGATTCCCATATTTCTGATTCCACTGGTATTGTTTACCCTTGGCCTCGGTTTTTTCACGTCCCTTTTGAATGGGGTCGTACGAGATATCGGAAATATCATTTCAATTCTTTTGATGTTCCTGATGTTTTTCACACCTGTTTTATATGCGAAGCCAAAGATCGGATTTTTAGTTACAGTAACAAAATATAATCCTCTTTATTATCTGGTATCCGCTCCACGGGACCTCATATTAAAAGGATCAATTTCCGAGTGGCAGGGTTTCCTGATCGTTTGCTTGATAGCGGTCATTTTATTTTTTGTATGCCTATTTGGATTTCATCTTACTGAAACAAGAGTCGCTGAGCGAATCTAAAATGGGTAAAGACACCGTCATAAGCGTTGAACACGTTTCAAAGAAATATTGCAAGTCTTTGAAGAGGTCCATGCTCTACGGCGCGATGGATATCGGAAGAAACATATTAGGGCTAAGTTCTAAGTCCGATAGATTGAGAAAGGATGAATTCTGGGCTCTAAATGATGTTTCCTTTGAAGTCAGAAAAGGGGAAACCCTTGGAATTATCGGCCCCAATGGTTCAGGCAAAACCACACTGCTGAAGCTTTTGAATGGCATTTTCTGGCCGGACAAAGGCAAAATTACAATCAGAGGTAGAGTAGGTGCACTTATTGAATTAGGAGCCGGATTCCATCCACTGCTTACGGGTAGGGAAAATATCTACATCAACGCGGCAATATTGGGGATGGGAAAAGAAGAAGTTGATAAACAGTTTGACGAAATTGTTAAATTCGCTGACATTGGTGATTTTATTGATACCCCAGTAAAATTCTATTCATCAGGGATGTTTGTCAGGTTGGGATTCGCTGTGGCTATGTATTCCCGTCCTGATATTTTGCTGGTAGATGAGGTTTTGGCAGTAGGTGACGTCCAATTCCAAATGAAATGTTTCAGCAGACTGAAAGAGTTTAGGGAAAGGGGGAACACAATAATAATCGTTACTCATGATATGGGTACTATTCAAAAGCACACCGAGAAAGTAATCCTTCTAGAGCGAGGATTACTCTCCTGTATCGATATACCAAGGAATGCTCTTAACCAATATCTGTCCTTAATGAGCGGCGGCATCAGAGCAAACCAGGTGATGAGCAAACTCAGATGGGGAACGGAGAATGATTCTGAACGAGTAAAAACAACCAAACCACCGTCAAATAATACTCAAGAGGATTTGTGCCCCAGAAGATTCAATTATAATATCTTCGAATTTCGGTACGGTAGCGGTTATGCGCGAATCATTGATTTTCAAATTGTGAACAATCGTGGAGAGGAAGTTACGTCGGTGAGGAGTAGCGAAGTCATCCTGTTTCGAGTAAAAGTAAAAGCGTATAAGTTTGTCGAAAAACCAATTCTGGGCATTAGTGTGAAGACAAAAGATGGGATAGAGATCTACGGAAATAATACGTTATATGCCGATATAGATGTGCCTCCTTTGAAAGAAGGGAAACAATTGTTGGTGGAATATAGAATCCATTTCAATCTTCAATCTGGTGATTATTTTTTATCGGCAGGCGTTGCAGAAATGACCCCTGAGGGCATCTCACCTTTGGATCGGAGGTATGATCTTGTTCACATTACTGTGCTTCCCTCGGACAAGAGTTTTGGACTTGTAAATTTGGCTACGGATATCAAAGTTTATACAAAGTAAGCCATATTTTGTGGGATATTCTTAAGATTGAAGGAGGAGGCATAAACCCATATGTCACAACTCGCAAAATTATCGTCCTTTATAATGGATAAAAAAACAGGGGTTTACGTCTTAGAGAAGAAAGCCTATCAGGGTTTCGGTTATTTGGACGGGTCGGAGGATAAGCTCTTAAAAATTATTACAGGCGCAAGAGATTGTAGCTGTAATTCTAGAGAATTAGAATCCTCCATTAGCGACTGGCCAACAAAATACCATCTTTCCAACCTAAGGACCAACATTCTTAGGGCTCTTAACTTTTTGAATAAAGATTCCAAAATTCTTGAAGTGGGTGCAGGATGCGGTGCTCTAACAAGATATCTCGGCGAAAATTTTAATCACGTTGATGCTATCGAAGGTAGTCTGAAGAGGTCGTGCATCGTAAAAGAAAGATGTAAAGATCTTAACAATGTGAGAGTCTACTGCTCTCCTTTCCAAGAGGTAGTTTTTGACAGTGAATATGATGTAGTAACACTTATTGGAGCTCTCGAATATGCTCCGATATTTTACTCTGCTGCTGGCCATCGAAGTGAAGAAGCTTGCTTAGAGATGTTAAAACACGCAATAAGCGCCTTAAAAGACGGCGGATGTTTAATTATAGCTATGGAAAATAGACTTGGTCTGAAATACTGGTGCGGATGTACTGAAGATCATACGGGTAAATTGTTCGACGGCATCCATGGTTACCCTAATATAAATAGTGTGATTACTTTTAGTAAAAAGGAAATGATAAGATTGTTGCAGAAAGCACAATTAAACTATTTTGAATTTTATTATCCATTTCCGGATTATAAATTGACAAACACGATACTTCGCGAAGTTTCTAATCAAGCCTCGTATTACCTCCATAACTGGATAACCGTACCCTTTGAAGATTATTCTTCCAGCAGGCGGTATCTTGTCAATGAGGCTCTAGCTATTAAATCGCTTGTTGAGGCTGAAATGATTTATGACCTCTCAAATTCCTTCTTGATAGTGGCGTACAAGGAGAAAGTTCCTAGCGGCAGAAACAAGGAACCGGATTGGATAGCCAAACGATTCTCCACAAATAGGGTTCTTCCTTTCAGGGCTGTAACCACACTCGAAACAGAAGCGAATACAAATTCACTTGTTGTCCGCAAACGGAAATTGTTTAATGTGACAGAACCTCAAACATTTATAAGGATTAATCCCTGCGATTCAAAATGGATTCCAGGTAACTTGCTTCAATTTTCTTTATATGAATCAATCTATAAAGATAATGGGTTTAAAAGTCTTATGAATATTTTGGCAAAATACCAAAATGGACTAATGAAGAATTGTTCAATAGGAGAAATGGACGATGAGGGATACCCTTTGGCAAAAATGGATGCAATTGATTTTGTTCCATCTAATATTATACTAAGTGACAACGAAATGTTAAGTATGGATCATGAATGGATTTACACGCAACCCATAAGTACAGATTATATTTTTTTTAGAGCATTATTTATCTTTGTCATCGAGCAGTACCCATACATTTTGGATAACTTATCTGTTCCAGCTAATAATTTTGATAAATTTATAGTATCAATTATGAAAGAATTCTACCCTCAATATGACATGAAAAGACATGAGAGAAACAGAAAAAGAGAAGAGGAATTTGAGAGTGTGGTTTCTGGAAATGATATTAAGTTGCCGGAGGCTGAACATTTCAGACTTGCAAAAGATCCGATATCACAAAAGGACGAACAGATAAATTCAATATTAAATTCATGGAGTTGGAGAATAACTTCCCCTTTGAGATGGTTGTATAGGAATTATTCCAGGGCGAAAAGCTTACTTGAACGGCTGAGATGTAATTAAGATAGCTTGTTCGTGTAAAGCGTATATGGTCGGCCTTGCAAAGTTTGTAAATAGGCGGCCCATCGCAAAGTGAGCTGGGCGATAGATTTACGTATAGTGGGTGAGGCTTGAGATAGAAATGGATGAAAACATGCTATGTATCGTGCTTGACGGAATTGCTGAGGACGAAGGAGGTTGTATTTTTTGCTTAAGAGAATGATATCTTATAACCGGCGTGACATTCGAATGATCTAACGTCAGCCCAACATTATTAAGACATGACATTACCTAATGCTCATAATCCGCTCATCTCTATAATAATTTTGACCAGAAATGGAGGGATGCTTTTCAAAAAATCGCTTGAAATGATATTTTTGCAGAAGATTGCCTATCCCTTTGAGGTAATTGTTGTAGATTCCTCTTCGACTGATGACACATTGGATTTCGTTAGGAAGCATCCAATTCGGCTCTTTAGAATAAGCGAGGAGGAATTTTCATTCGGTCCTACACGAGACTATGCGTTCGAAAAGGCGGAGGGGGAATATATTGTAACATTGTCACAGGACGTTGTTCCGGCAAATGAATCATGGCTGGAAAATTTAGTGAGGCCAATTATTAATGGTATGTGCGATGTAGTTCAGGGGAAGATTATCGTCCCCGAGTGCAAGGATATATTTTTCTGGGAAAAAAAGGGGTTATTCTATTTTACTTCTGAGGGTAAAGATTTTATTAAAAAACATTCTAACGTTGGTTTATCGTGTTGCAGCCTTTGTATAAAAAAAGAAGCCTGGCTTAAGACACGTTTTGGAAACGCCCCCATGTGTGAGGATAAAGCTATCCAGAAGAAATTGACTGAAGGCAACTACAGGATAATAGCTTCCGAAGCTTCGGTCGCATATCATGGGCACGAGTATAATCTAAAGTCGTTAAGAAAGAGGTGTGAAAACGAGGGGTTGGGATGGAGATATGCGGGCGTTACATACAGGTTTTCAGATTTGATTAAAGACTTATTCCCAAAAAAAACAATGTATAAAGTTCTCATACAGGGACTCCTCAATGGGGAAATTCGGTCCGTCACAGAGGCTCTATTTTTATTCATCCGGCCAGTTTATCTGTTTAAAGGAAACCGGCTTAATACTACTTATAAAAGATAACGATGCAAACTAACGGAGTTGACGGTCTGACATATTCTGTTATCATCATTACGCGAAATAGGGCAAGTGTATTACGAAACGCATTGGAAAGCGTGATTAATCAAGAATATGAAAATGGTAAATATGAAATGATTGTAGTTGATAATAATTCAAATGATGACACGGCATCGATTGTAGAGACATATCAACAAAAATGTCCTAATAGAATCCGTTATGTTATTGAGCCGGAAATAGGAATGTCCAAAGCGAGAAATACAGGCTCTAAGTTAGCAAGGGGTGAAATTTTAGTATTCATAGACGATGATGCAATTGCTTCTGCTGGTTGGCTGAGGAATTATCAGCTTCTTTACCAATCGTCGCCGGATATTGTGGCGGCCGGAGGAAGAATTGAGGTAGTGTTCACCCCAAAAAGACCCAAGTGGATTTCGGATGAATTATTGGTTGTTTTCGGCAGGTTGGACTCTTCTGATACAGAAGGCACGATGCTGTATCCTAGACATCCATTTGGGGTTAATTTCTCTGTAAGAAAGGAGTATTTCCTGAAAACTAAAGGATTCTTTCAAGAGATTAAGAACTATAATGATGAGAAAGCATTTTTTTATCAACTTCACCTAAACAAGTGCAAAGTTGGATATTCACCCGAGGCAGTGGTTTATCACCATATTCCGAGTTCAAAGCTAAGAAGGCGGTATTTTATTAAGAGAGGAATTAAACAAGGGATTGGGAACATAAAATTTATATCGATCTTCGATCGTATAGGAATGCCGCGCTTCGACAGCAAGTTGAAGCAATTGTTAGTAAGCGGGGTCTTGATTATTAGAAATATTTTATTTTGCAGACGCAGATACTCATTTTCCCAAATATATTATTTCAGTATTTGCCTTGGAGAGCTATTAGGGATAATGATGCGGGGATTTATTTCGTATGAATATCGTTCATATAGCAACACGAATGAAACACCATAACTCTCACTCAGGATATGACAGGTTGTCCGACTTCATGCGCTGTCAGAGGCTTGATTCGGGCTGGGTAGCTAAAGGAATGAATCTAATTCCGGACAGAGTTTGGGGACTTTTATTGAGGAAAAGTAAATTCTATTTGGTTCCTGAGCTTAAAAGAGAAATTGACATCCAGCTGAGGTCGTTATTTTGGGCAGAAACCATTTTTCACTTTTTATATGGCGAAAATGATTTCAGGAGGTTTAACCCTCCAAAGACAAGCAAACTTTTTGTGACTTATCATTTCCCTCCTGATAAATATCGCCAATATTTTACGAAACCTCCTAACTTGGGCAGGGTGAATGCGATTATTGTCGTAGGTTCGAATCAGATAGACTATTTTGCGAAGTGGGTTTCAAAAGAAAGAATAGTATTTATACCCCATGGGATAGATACTGAATATTACAAGCCAGCAGATAACGAAGTGAGGAATGATAAGGTACTCTTTGTCGGTAGCCATTTAAGAGACTTTGATGTTTTGAAAGGAGTAATCGAACGGATAGAGAAACTTTCAGTCAATCTGTCTTTCACGATTGTTACGTTGAAAGAAAATTGGAAAGTATTCCGGGACTTAAAAAATATGGAACTCCTTACAGATGTGACGGAACACGAACTGCTCCGCCTATATCAAAACCATGCTCTGTGTTTTCTTCCGCTCATTGATGGAACCGCGAATAATACTCTTTTAGAAGCTGCCGCAAGTGGCCTACCGATTATTACAACAGATGTCGGGGGAGTCAGAGACTATTTGGATGACAGGACTGCTATATTGCTGCGCTCCAAAAAAATTGAAGAGGTGGCTTCTATAGTAGTGGATGTAGTGAATGATGAAGGAAAGAGAAGGGAGCTCTCCGTTAATGCGAGAGAGAAGATACTTTCGTACGACTGGAAGATTGTTGCTGAAACTATGAAAAAGGCATACGAGGTGTATTAAATGGAACTAGGAATATTAATGGTTATAGGCCTTTATTATCCGATAATTGGTGGGGCAGAAAGAGAGTGTCAAAAGCATGCAGAATCGCTGAAGAGATTAGGTTGTAAAGTAACAGTGCTGACGCAATATATGAAGGGATTGCCTGAGTATGAAATAGTTAATGGCGTTTCTGTTTATCGAAAAATTAAAGCAACAACACCGTGGGCGATAACATATTTATTGTCTGCGTTGAGGTTTATGATTAGAAGTAGAAGGGAATACGAAATTATTCAATGTTATGGAATTTTTTACCACACAACTGCATGTGTGATTATGAAGTACCTTTATAGAAAGAAAGTGTTACAACGGTTAGAATGCGCTGGCCCAAATGGGGATCTCGGGAGGATTAATAAAATAAAATGTAGTGTTCTTATCAAGCTATGCTGGAAGAAGGTGGATAAATTTATTGCAATATCAAAAGAGATTCTCAACGATTTGGTTAATTGCGGAGTTAAGAAAGAAAAAATAACATATATTCCGAACAGTGTTGATACTGACTATTATACTCCGTACACTTTGAAAACCTGGGATTCTCCAAAAAATATTTTATTTGTTGGACGGCTAACTGAACAAAAAGGAATAGATACACTATTTTGTGCTATGAAGGAGGTTATTGACAAAGGAATTAATCGTTTATCCTTAAGCTTAGTAGGGGACGGTCCATTAAGAGGAGAATTAGAGAGAATGGTTAATGATTTGGGAATCACGAAATATGTTAGATTTGTTGGAAGCACAAACGACGTGACTCAGTATTATCAAAATTCTCATATTTTGGTCATTCCTTCCAATTGGGAAGGCCTTCCTTTGGTTCTTTTAGAAGGAATGGCATGCGGGTTACCTATTCTGGCTTCAGACCTCGATGGAATCAGAGATGGGATAGAAGACGGAGTTAATGGGTTTTTATTTACTCCAGGAAATGCAAGTCAGCTTTCTTCAAAGATTACCTATCTTCTGGAAAATCCTGAGAAGGCTGAGGAAATGGGACGGGTAAGCAGAGAAAAAGCCGTTGCTCTTTTTTCATTAAGAGAGAATATGCATAAATATGTTGGAGTATACAAATCCTTATTAGGACAATAATCTCAGAGATGGGAAAAAAGGGGGTCGATAAACGATTTGAATTTGGGAAGAACTGGCGGAGATTTCTTTCGATATTGGATGAAGAACGAATCATGGAGGCGCAAAAGTCGCTAAAGAGGATGCTGGATGTTGATCATTTGAACGGAAAATCATTTCTGGATATCGGTTGTGGAAGTGGTTTGTTCTCGCTTGCTGCAAGGCGCTTAGGAGCAAAAGTGCATTCTTTCGATTATGATCCACTTTCTGTGGCCTGCACTGAAGAGCTGAAGAGGCGTTATTTCCCCGACGATCCAAACTGGAGTGTTGAGCGAGGTGACGTCTTGGATAAAGCGTATCTCGAATCATTGGGGCAATTTGACATCGTTTACGCCTGGGGCGTGCTTCACCATACAGGGGCGATGTGGCAGGCAATGGAAAATGTGGCGCAGTTGGTCAACCCGGGAGGCAAACTGTTTATATCGATTTACAATGATCAAGGGAATGCAAGCAGTCGTTGGACAATGCTAAAAAAATTCTATAATCAAGCCCCCAACCCTATAAAAAGTACAATCGTTTTATCTCTTGGATGTCTTTGGGTAATTCGTTCTTCTTTGATCAAAGTAATTAATTTTCAGAATCCTCTTCCTTTTAAAGAATGGAATGAGAAGAAAAAAAACAGAGGAATGTCTTTTTGGCATGACCTTGTGGATTGGGTTGGCGGCTATCCCTTTGAAGTGGCCAAGCCTGAGGGTGTGTTTAATTTCTATTACAAAAGAGGATTTGAACTCACAAAACTAAAAACCTGTGGGGGAGGGCTTGGCTGTAATGAATTTGTTTTTGTACAAAAACCTAAACCACTGAGTTAAGTGTAAAAATGAAGGTTTTGATGGTCATTTCACAATTTTACCCGATTATTGGCGGAGCTGAGAAGCAATCTTTACTCTTGGCACAGAAATTGGTCGAAAAGGGTATGGGTGTTCAAATAGTGACAGGTTGGTGGAAATGGGGGACTCCGCAAAGAGAAATTATTAATGGTATACCAGTAATTAGAAATTTTACATTCTGGGGTATGTTTGGCATAAAAGGCCTCCGTACCCTGGGGGCACTTATTTATATGGGGAGTCTTGGGGTCTATCTTCTCCTAAATGGGCGAACCTACGATCTTATCCACGTGCATCAAGTTTTATTTCCTGCTTTTGTTTCTGTTTTTATAGGAAAAAAGTTCCTCAGGAAAAATGTTATAGTGAAAAATTCAGTTTCCGGCCTAATAAGCGACATAAAACAGTTAAAAAAGTTTCCTCTCGGTAGCTTACAGTTGAAATATCTAATTAAGAAAATAGATTGTATAGTAACCGTAAGTGCTGATGCAGAGAATGAATTTAAAAGCATCGGTTATCCTGAATCGAGAATAATGTATATTCCTAACGGTGTCTCGGTCCCGTTGAAAGGAAAAAATAATTATGACAGAGTCGTTCAAGTCCTCACTGTAGGCAGGTTGGATAACCAAAAAGGGATTGATGTTTTGCTTAAAGCTTGGGCAAGCGTTGTGGATGTTGAGAAGGGCCTGAAGCTTCTTGTGTTGGGCAGTGGGCCTCAGAAAGCAGAGCTTAAAAAGCTTACCGCATCTTTAGGTGTTAGCCATTCAGTAGAATTTAAGGGTTTGGTTCATAATACTGAGGATTACTTTAGTAGTGCTGATATTTTCGTTCTCCCTTCAAGGGCGGAAGGTTTATCAAATGCACTTCTGGAAGCAATGAGCTATGGAACACCTTGTGTTGCTACAAAAGTTGGGGGAACTACTGAAGTTTTTGGTTTGAATCCTGAGACTAATATTAAAAGAGGAGGATATGCGGTCGCTAGGAATGGGGTGGCCGTTAATCCAGATGATGTCAAAGGTCTTTCAGAAGGAATTCTTTATCTAGTTGGGAATAAAGGCGCAAGAGAAGAGATCGGAAAAAGAGCCCGCATATTTATAAAGGAAAATTATTCAATAGATTTGATAGCTGAAAAATATATTGAGCTCTATCAAAATATACTGAAGTCGAAACCTTTTTGGATTATGAAACGCCATTGAGGTGTAGGTTTCGCTCTATTTATATTTGTGGTTAAAGTTCTCCTTAGAAATGAAAGTTCTCATGGTTATATCACAATTTTATCCAATGATTGGAGGGGTGGAGAAGCAAGCTCAACTTCTCGCAGAAAAATTCATTGAGAAAGGCCTCGAAGTCCAAATAGTGACAGGTTGGTGGAAATGGAAAACCACAAGAAAAGAAATTGTTAACGGAGTTCCTGTTTTTAGGAATTTTTCATTTTGGGGTGCGGAGGGAAAGAAGGTTCATCGAACTATTGGTTTAATCGGAGGCTTAGTTTACACGATCAGTCTCAGCGTTTACATTTTTATTCATAGACGAGAGTTTGACATCCTCCAAGTCCATCAAGCCCTGTATCCTGCTTTTATTTCGGTTCTTGTTGGAAAGAGACTTCTAAAGAAACCGGTCTTGGTTAAGACTGCAAGCTCTGGGTTAACAAGTGACATAAAACGGCTGAGAAAATACCCGGTCGGTGGTTTTCAACTTAGATACTTACTTAAGAACCAGGATGGATTGGTCGCAAACAGTCGGGCAGGAGCAGAGGAGTTTAAAGAGATCGGATATCCGGAATCGCAGATCGCATATATCCCAAATGGGATTAAAATTCCCCACAAAGGTAAGAATGCTTATGAAGGGATAGAAAAGGTTCTGACGATCGCACGATTCAGTTACGAAAAGGGAGTCGATGTCTTGCTCAAAGCATGGGCTCAGGTGATTCAAGAAGAGAAAAGGCTGAGGCTCTTAATCGTTGGAAGTGGTTCTCAGGAAAGTGAGCTCAAAAGCCTTTCGCACTCCTTGGGGATCGATGAATGCGTTGATTTCGTCGGTCTGGTTCCAGATGCATCACCGTATATAGAGCGGGCCGACCTCTTTGTATTACCCTCCAGGTCTGAAGGGATGTCCAATGCTTTACTGGAAGCCATGAGTTACGGATTACCATGTGTTGCAACCCGAGTTGGCGGAAACCGTGAGTTACTTGGAGGAGAGCATGAAGAGATCTTAAGAGGTGATTATGCAACTGGTGAGAACGGCATTCTTGTCAATCCGGACGATCCGAAAGGGCTCTGCGGGGCCATTCTATATTTCGTGCGGAACCAAAGCCTCAGAGAAAGGATGGGAGTGAAGGGGAGGGAATTTGTTATGAAGAATTACTCTATTGACCAGGTGGCCGAAAGATATATTGCGCTATATCGATCTATCCTGGAGAAAAGATCGTGAGATGTGCGGGATTTGTGGGGCGATAGATCTTAGAAGAAAGGGAGTAAGGGCACAGGTCATAGATCGGATGTGTGAGGTACTGGCGCATCGAGGCCCGGATGATGAGGGGATGGTCTTTTTTCGGGATGGAAAGGCTTTGGAAGTGAAAGAATCCACTCTAATAGTTTTAGCCCAAGGTGGTTTTGAGGTAGGGTTGGGCCATCGACGCCTCGCTATCATCGATCTCTCAGAGGCGGCCCATCAACCGATGGCCAATGAGGATGGCCAGATCTGGATCGTCTATAATGGGGAAATCTATAATTTTCAGGACCTTAGAACCTCATTAGAAAAAAAGGGGCACATCTTCAAATCGAGATCGGACACGGAAGTAATCCTCCATGCCTATGAGGAGTGGGGAGTAGAATGTCTCAAAGAATTGAGGGGTATGTTTGCCTTTGCCATCTGGGATTCCAACCGAAAGCGGTTGCTCATGGCTCGCGACCGATTGGGGAAGAAGCCTTTGGTCTATTTTTACCAGGATGGTCGATTTGCCTTCGCTTCGGAGATAAAGGCGCTTCTTCAGATCTCGTGGGTCGAAAGAAAGGTGAATCCACTGGCCATCCACCATTATTTAACTTACCAGTATGTCCCATCTCCAGAAAGCATATTCGAAGGAATAAAGAAACTTCCTCCTGCCCATTATCTTCTTTACGATTCCAATGGCAACCTTAAGATAGAGAGTTATTGGAGGCTAAATTACAATTACCAGGAAAAAAGAAAGGACGATGTTGAAACGCTCTGTGGGATTATACGGGAAAAGCTTGAGGAATCGGTGAAGCTCCGACTCATCAGTGATGTACCCCTGGGTGCTTTTCTGAGCGGAGGGATCGATTCGAGCATTGTCGTTGGACTCATGGCCGAAAATGGAGGACGGCGTGTTAAAACCTTCTCGATTGGTTTTGAGGAGCAGGAATTTAACGAACTCGAATATGCAAGAATCGTCTCTATCCATTTCGGAACTGACCATCATGAATTTGTGGTGAAGCCAGATGCAATCGAGATCTTACCCAAGCTGGTCTGGTACTACAATGAACCCTTTGGGGATTCATCAGCCATCCCCACGTATTATATGGCTCAGATGACTAAGGATTTCGTAAAGGTTGTTTTGACAGGGGATGCTGGCGATGAGAATTTTGCAGGCTACCCCCGGTATCTTCGGAGCAAATATGTTTGGTGGTTCAGCAGGCTTCCCGATAGCTTACGAAAAGGGTTTTTGCCTTCCTCTCTGAAAATTCTTGCCCAGTTGCCTTATAAACGAAAGACTTTAAACCGCCTGACTGATTTCATGGAAACGTTGTCGTCTCACCAGGGGCGAAATTATGCCGAGCAGATAAAGATTTTCAACGAAAAGGAGAGAGACGACGTTTATTCAGAAGAGTTTTCACGACAGGTTGGGAAAATCGACCCCTTTGACTATCTGATCAAGAAATATGACGAAAGGGATACTGATGACCTGTTAGAAAAACTCCTTTATCTTGATATGACAACTTATCTTCCCGAGGACCTTCTCGTCAAGGTGGATATTGCGACCATGGCGAATTCCCTGGAGGCGAGGGTCCCCTTTCTTGACCATCAATTCATGGAGCTGGTTGCCGGAATACCTTCGCATCTGAAGCTGAAAGGGTCCGTTACCAAGTTCATCCTAAAGGAGAGTTTTTCCAACTTCCTTCCTCGTTCAATTTTGAAGAGAAAGAAGATGGGATTCGGCGTTCCAATCTCAAGATGGTTCAGAAAGGAGTTAAAAGACTACGTGTATCAAATTCTAATGGAAAAAAAGGCGTTGAACCGGGGGTACTTTAAAAGAGAGGGCATTGCACGCCTGCTCGAAGAACACGAATCGCTCCGCTACGATCACTCGGCAAAGATCTGGGCCCTGCTCGTATTGGAAATATGGTTCAGGGTCTTTATCGATAGGGAAGGAGATTTTGCCCTTTATGGCGGATGAAGGAAAAGGATCGGCCCGCCCCATCAATTTTGAATTCCAGATCAGGAGACGATTTCCCAGGGCCCTGACCGCCTGCCTTGTCCTCGCACTCGTTGTGAGCCTCCTCTATTTCAATTCCCTCGGAAACCAATTTACGAACTGGGATGACTCGATGATTTATGAGAATCCCCAGATCAGAAGTTTAAGCTGGGAGAACATATCGAAGATATTCAAATTCGATAAAGGGGGAACCTACCAACCCGTCCGGGTGTTGAGCTATGCAGTCGATTATCAGTTCTGGAAGCTTAACCCAACCGGTTACCACATCACGAACACCCTCCTTTATATGCTCACGTGCGTCATAATTTTTTTTACGATTTCACATCTTTCAGCCAGTCTTAGAGATCAAGCCCCACCCGAATCCCATGAAAGAGTTGGGCTCTTTGGATCCCTTCTCTTTGCAGTCCACCCGGTGCACGTGGAGGCAGTTACCTGGCTTGCTGCGCGAAAGGAGGTCTTACAGGGTTTCTTTTTCTTTCTTGCCTTTCATCTTTACTTGAAAGGGAGGAAGGAGGAAGGAGGAAAGAGATTTCTCTATCTTGGGCTGACCCTTTTTGTCTTTCTCCTTGCCACGCTTTCAAAACCCTCTGCCATCGTATTTCCTGCAGTGATTCTTGTCTATGAGATCTCTGTCAGTAGAAAAAGATGGCTCGACTTCATAAAGAGGCACTGGGTCTTTATCGGCGTTTGCATCGGGCTTTCAATCTTTTTCAGTTTGGTCGTGTTGAAGGTGATGTTCGAAGCGGGCGGGATCAAACCCTATCGCGGAGGTACCTTTTTTAATAACCTGGTGATCAGTTTTTATGCTTTTCTTTATAATATCAAGCTATTACTCTTTACAATAAACTATTCAGCGGCCTACACCATCCCTGTCACCAATCCCATTCTAAGCCTCCGGACCTTCGTCTTCATCGGGATTACGCTTATTATCTTTGGATTGAGCCTCTGGTCACTGAGGCGCATGAAAGTTATCTTCTTTTGCTTCTTTTTCTTTCTTATAACAATCTTCCCATACCTCAATCTCATTCCCATTAGCACGCTCCTCGCGGACCGGTACGTTTTTATTGCCTCTTTTTCGTACTGCTTTCTGTTAGGAATTGGCTTTGACAGATTTTATGGCTTGAGGAGTAAGAGATTTTCGGAGAACTTCTTCAAGCTTCTCTCCGTCGCCCTTTTTCTCTTTATGCTGGCCGGGTACTCTTTTATGACGATCCGGCAGAACAGAATCTGGGAAAATAGTTATACCCTCTGGGCAGATGCTGTGGCAAAGGCTCCGGAAAGCAACAGTGCCAATGCACTCATGGGCGTGGTCTGTATGGAATTGGGAATGGATAATGAGGCAGCCAAATACCTTGAGAAGGCTGTCCAGATCCTTCCCTATGATTACCTGTCAAGAAATAATCTTGGAATTGTCTACGGCAGGCTGGGCGAACGTGATAAGGCAATAAAGGAGTTCATGACAGCGATCTGGCTGAAACCGGAGGATAATACGATCAAGGTTAACCTCTCAGCCTTCTACCAGAGCCAGAAGGAGTATCAGAAGGCAGAGGAGGTCTTAAAGGATCTCCTGTCCAGAGATGCTAAGAATGCCTACCTTCACTATCGATTGGGCCTGCTCTACAAAGAGATGGGCCAGTATGATTCGGCCCTTTTAGAATTGACGAAATCCATGGAGCTGGCTCCCCACATCATCAACCCTTATGAAGAGCTCGGCAATATCTACGCGAGCCGACTGAGAGATGCGGAGAAAGCGAGATCATACTACACCAAGGGAATTGAAGCAGTCCCTGAGGCCAGGTCAAGAGTGGAACAGTTGAGATGGATGGTTCAGGACCTGGAAGCATACAGATAGAAAGCGTCTGTCGGTTGATGATTGAGGTAATGAGGCCCGTATCGTTAGTCAAAGGTTACGTTTATCGTCTTTTAATGCTGGATCGACATATGAGACGTTACCCTTACCGATCTGCGAAACAGGCCTCTTAACCGTAACCCAAATTATGTTAGGAGTGCCATAAATAAAAAGTCATTGGTTTAAAGGTTAGGGTAACGATGCCGGTTTCGTGGAAGGGTTATGTGGTTGGTCTTTAAATCTTTTAGCCGTTACCCTTTGACTCTTTACCAAACTGGCTTCCTAACCCTAACCCAAAGACCATTTTCTTAAAACGAGTTATCGCCTATGCTGACTATTGCTTCGATCATTTTTGGGGCTATTGTTGGAAGTTTCTTGAATGTCTGCATCTGGAGGCTTCCTAAGGGAGAGTCCATCGTCAGCCCGGGTTCCCATTGTCCCCACTGCAGTCATCCGATCAGATTTTACGACAATATCCCCTTGATCAGTTACCTCCTATTGGGTGGAAGATGTCGTCACTGTAAAGGATCGATCTCTGCCCAATACCCTCTGGTCGAAGGGGTGACAGCGCTTAGCTCCCTTCTGCTCTTCTTAAAGCACGGTTTCTCGTTCAGTTATCTCTACTATTTTGCCTTCCTAACAGGCCTGATCACAGTCACGGTGATCGATCTTTACCATCAGATCATCCCTGACGTGATCAGCATTCCTGGAATCGTCATTGGATTGTTAGGCGCATTGATCATTCCCCATATCACTTTTCTCCGTTCCCTCTTGGGAGTCCTCCTGGGTGGTGGAAGCCTTTTTCTGGTTGCTACGGCCTATCAGTGGCTCTTTAAGAGAGAAGGGATGGGTGGTGGAGATGTGAAACTCCTGGCCATGATCGGCGCCTTTTTAGGATGGGATGCAGTGATCCTGACGATCCTCCTAAGCTCTCTCATCGGGTCGATCACGGGAATCTTGGTTATTATCCTGAAGGGAAAGGATTTCAAATATGCCATCCCCTTTGGCCCGTTTCTTTCACTCGGTGCGGCGATCTCACTCTATTCCGGGGAAGACATAGTCAGATGGTATCTTGGTGTAAGATAAGAAATATTCTCAGCAAAGAGACTCAGAGGAGGAAGTGAACTGCAATATTGGAATAGTGGAATGATGGAACAATGGGAAAACAAATCTCCGGGGGAAGATGAAGTAGATTGATTGATCGCTGTGAAGTTGTAGTTTTAGATGATGTGTTTTTAATCCTATATTCCATTATTCCAACATTCCGGTCATAAGGTGTCAGATGAAGAACAGTTGGTTATTTAAAAAACTGCATTTAAGCCTCAGGGTGGAAGTTATTATCAATATTTCTCTGCTCATGCTGGCTGCGATCCTCCTGATCGGCTTTGTGATTTCCAAGATCAACGAGAACAATATGATCGAGGAGAGGACAAGAAATGGAGAAGGGGTGGTTCAGGACTTTCAAGCGATCATCGACTACATGGTCAGGGATAAGAAGGAGATTTCATTGAACCACCCGTCTGTGAAGAAAGAGGTCCAGGATTTTGCCCGAATTTATACAAAGGCAAGAAGGTTTCACGATCTCATAATCACGGATCGAGAGATGAGGGTGGTTGCAAGCAAAAAGGGGGATGGGGTTGATCAACAATACTTCGATGATCTTCTTAAAAAATCGATTCAGTCAGGGGAGTTGAATACCAAAATCGAAAAAACAGGAGGGCTCTTATCCACCCATTATAAGAAATTGATCCTCTCTGCTCCGTTATGGGTTCACGAAAAGATCGAAGGCGGCATTTTAGTTAAGATCTCTTTGACAGATGTAGCCATGCATCTGCTCACCTGGCAGAAAACGATTCTGATTTCATTGATTTTGGATGCGATTGTCCTGATCGCCTTCGGAAGCTTCCTCCTCTCTCGCATCCTGGTCAAGCCCATGAAAGATCTCGTCCGATTGACACAGAAGATCAGTGAGGGCGATTTCAGTCAGACCATAGAGGTTACGTCGAAGAATGAGATCGGACAGCTGATCTCCTCCTTCAACCGCATGATCGAGAGATTGAGAGAGAAGCAGGAGAGCATCGAAAGTTATTTGAAATCCCTCGAGCTGGCCAACAAGAAGCTGAAGGAAGCCCAGGAAGAGCTGATCCGCACTGAAAAGCTGGCTTCCATCGGAAGGTTTGCAGCAGGGGTGGCTCACGAAGTCGGAAATCCGCTCGGAGCGATTCTCGGATACACCAGCATCTTAGAAAAGGAAGGCGTCAAACCTGAAGAGGCGAAAGACTACTTAAGACGAATCGAAAAGGAGATCGAGCGGATCAACCGGATTGTTCGAGAGCTTCTGGATTTCTCAAGACCCTCGAAGTCTGAGATCCAGGAGATCGAAGTCAATAAGGTGATCGAAAATACACTTTCATTACTCTCATACCAGAAAAATTTCAAAAATATCAAGACTGATTTAGACCTTCAGACCGATCTACCCCGGATCAAAGGGGATGAATCTCAACTCTCCCAGGTCTTCATCAACATCATTTTGAATGCTGTGGATGCAATGCCGGAGGGTGGGGCGCTAAGAATCAGGACCGAGGACATCGTCGTCGAAGATCTGCTCGAAGAGGAGCTCCAGCAGTTTTACCCCAGAAGGCGTAAAGACGATCCACTCGACTCCGACTATTCCCGGCTGAGAAAGCCCGACCCTCTTTCCGCTATCCTTTCAAAATTTTCAAAGGGTGAACGACTGGTCAAGATAAGAATTTCTGACACGGGGACAGGGATCCCCCAGGAAAATCTGGAGAGGATTTTTGATCCCTTCTTTACCACCAAAGATCCTGACAAGGGCACGGGCCTTGGCCTGTCGATCTGCCTGAGGATTGTCGAATCGATGGGCGGAAGAATAAGGGTTGAAAGCGAGGTCGGAAAAGGCTCGACGTTCGAGATTTATCTGCCCACATTTGATGCGGGAAGTAGCCTAACAGTTAAGGTGACGACGCCCGTTTCGTCAGGCGTCAACCGGTAACGTAAAAAGAGTCAAAAAAGACAGACGTAGCCTTTTATTAACGATACGGGCCTCGTAACCGTAACCTAAGACCGAGGAGGGTAAAATGATTCCCGGACGAGTTCTCATTATCGACGATGAAGAAAGCTTCAGGCATATGCTGTCTGTCATCTTACAGAAGGAAAATTATGAAGTCGAAATCGCATCGAATGGAGAGGAAGGGTTAAGAAAGCTGACCTCTTCCCATTTCGACCAGGTCCTTTGTGATATCCGGATGCCCCAGATGGACGGGATGGAATTTTTGGAGGAGGCGAAGAAGGTTGCAGCCGGAGTGACGATCATCATGATGTCCGCTTATGGAACGATCGATACCGCGATCGAGGCGATGAAACTTGGCGCGTACGATTATGTTTCAAAACCCTTTAAGCCCGATGAGATCATCCTGACCCTGAAAAAGGCAGAGGAGAGGGAGCGGCTGAGGAAGGAAAATGAGCTTTTGAGAAAGGAGATCCAAAAAGAGTATAGTTTTAACAACATCGTGAGCAAGAATCAGAAGATGTTAGACATCTTTGAGGTGATCAAAAAGGTCGCTCCCTACAAGTCGACCATCCTGATCACCGGAGAGAGTGGAACCGGAAAAGAGTTGATTGCGAGGGCATTGCATTATCACAGTGATCGGTCGGGCCGTCCATTCATCCCTGTCAACTGTGGCGCCATTCCCGAGAATTTGCTGGAAAGTGAGCTCTTCGGTCATGCAAAAGGAGCGTTTACAGATGCGGTCCGGATGAAGAAGGGGCTCTTTGAAGAGGCGGATGGCGGAACCCTCTTTTTAGATGAGATCGGGGAACTCCCTGCTCCGCTTCAGGTGAAACTCCTCAGGGTGCTTCAGGATGGTGAGATCCGGAGGGTAGGGGAGTCGAAGTCGATCCAGATTGACGTGAGGATCATTGCTGCCACGGTGAAGGATCTTGCGAGAGAGGTGAGGGAAAACCGCTTCAGAGAGGACCTATTCTATCGTTTGAACGTCCTGCCGATCCATCTTCCACCCCTTCGGGAGAGGAGAGAGGATATCCCCTTACTCGTCAATCATTTTGTTAATAAATATAGCCAGGCGATGAATAAACCCGTAAGGGGGATTAGTCCAAAGGCGCTTGAGGTACTGGTCAACTACAAATGGTCGGGCAATGTGAGGGAGCTCGAAAATACGATCGAAAGAGCGATCGTCCTCACAGATAAGGAGAATATTGAGCTGGAGAACTTACCCATCGAACTCCAGAACTTCCGGGAGGAGACTCCAGCGGCGCCTTTGGCCGAAGAGGAATATTCGATCAAGAAGGCGTCAAAGGTTTTAGAGATCGGTTTGATTAAGAAGGCACTGAAAAAGACCAAGGGCAACCATACCCATGCTGCAAGATTACTCGAGATAAGTCATCGGGCGCTCCTTTACAAGATCAGGGAATACGGGATTGTAGAAAACGAGAGATGAAAATTGGAATACTGGAAGAAAACGAATGATGGGACGCCGTCTTTGATCCACGCAATTTTTTACCTTGTTTATAAAATTTTTTCATATTTTTTGGATGGCGCACCCACAGGGTTTCACCTTATGGCCAATAAGAGTCGGTTCGGTTCAGCGATCCTATTCTGGCTTCTAACCTGCCAAAACGATTAGACTTTTAATTACTTCGCCCCTTCCCACTCCCCATAGCTCAGATGCAAAAGGTTATTGGTATGCGATTTGCAGAACCATCTGCAAAACCCTTATTCATGGAGGTCAGGCTTGAAACTCCTGCCTAAAAAAGATGGTTTCACATTGGTCGAGATCTTAATTGCCTTGGTCATCTTATCGATTTCTTTATTGGCCCTGGCTGCATTAATGGCAACCACGACACAGAATACCTCTTTTGGCGGCCATCTGACCGAGGCTGCCACTTTTGCCCAGGATAGGCTCGAAGAGCTGAGGGTAACCCCATGGGCCAGTATTGCGGCAGGATCTGATGTAAGGACAAGCACGGGGACAGGGATGTCTTATAACCGTACCTGGACAGTGGCCGAGACTGGAAGCTTAAAGACGGTGACAATCACAGTCACCTGGAATGACCCGTTACCGCATTTGTTCAGCCTGACATCATCGTTTGCTCAATAAAAGGAGAGAGGATGAAGAGACCATCGACATTTGGAGAAAAAGGCATCACCCTGATCGAATTGCTTGTGGCACTGATTATCTTCGGATTTGCGATTGGAGCGATCTACCGCCTTTTCATCGTCCAGACGAGGGCTTATACGGTTCACGAGGAGGTTGTTGACGTTCAACAGAATGTGAGAAGTGCCATGGAAGTGATGCTGAGAGACCTTCGAATGACAGGTTATGATGATGATGCCACCACCTCAGTGGTAACGATTCCAACTCCCATTGCTACTCCTGTCCAGGCAAGCGATATTACGGTGAGCTACGAATATCAGAATCAGAGGTACACGGTTCGTTACTGGAGAGATGCCCCAACCTTAGAACTACGCCGGCAACTCACAAGGGATGCTACAGTTGATCCAGCAGAAACCCTTCTGAATAATGTTGATACCCTAACCTTTACTTACGGCCTCGACGCCAATGGAGATGGAAACATGGACGACCAGAACGGGGATGGCGTCATTGACAATAACGACTGGGTGACCGCAGCCGGGGTGGGGACATCAAAGGTGATTGCGGTACGGGTCACCCTGGCTGCCAGACCTGCAACGGACAACCCAGATGTTCAAACAAGGGTCTCTCCAAGAAGTTTAACCTCTGCTGTGACTTTAAGAAATCTTGTCATGAAATGAGTAAGGAGAATTCTTTATGATTAAGGGAAGAAACTCAGCTCTCAGAAATCAATCCGGCGCAGCCCTGGTGATCGCCATGACGATGATGATTGTCCTGACGCTTATTGCGATTGGCTCGATCTTCACATCGACATTTGAGATCAGGATCTCAGGGAACAAGAGATGCTCAACCGACTCCTTCTATGCAGCAGACAGCGGGGTTCAGGTAGTCCTGGCGAGGACTCAAAATTTCGATATGAATCTATATACTGCGACCGGTCAGTACGATCCTTCTACCGACGCAAACAATCCCATTCCTGCCAATACCACGGTCCTGATTACGAACGACACCACCCAAGAGGGTGCACCCAGGGGCTATGGGTTCAGTGCGATGAGTTTTGAATTCGAACACTTTCTGGTCACATCTACCGGAGAGAGCTGTCCGAACCCCAATCCTGCCAGAACCATAGTCCAGGAAAAAGTGGTGAGACTGATTCCCACCATGCAAGGAGGTTATTAAGAGATGAAAGTCTTAAGATATTTGAGCGTTATAGTGGGTTTGATACTTTTCATCTGTGGGAATTTATCCGCCTATGACACAGATCTCTACATGGCAAGCGGAGCAGGGGTTGAACCCAATATCCTGATCATCTTTGACAACTCAGGAAGTATGGGTGAACAGATCCCCGTAGTTTATTATAACTACGAGACCGAGTATCCTCCGGCTGTAGTGCCTCTTGCTGATAAAGGCAAGGTCTACTATCAAAGCTGGTGGGGAAATTGGTCGGTCTTTAAGAATTCGATCGAAGAGGTTCCATGCCCGGATGCACAGACCGCGCTGACCTACAATGGCCATTACGAAGGTTATACAAACTCGACTTGTAATAAGAATAGTTACAATCTACGAACGGGAAATTACAGGAACTTTCTTGCCACCGAAGGAAGCGAAACCGATACCAAATTAAACATTGCAAAGAATGTGATAAAGGATTTCTTGGATACGATCAATGGCGTAAAGGTCGGGGTGATGATCTTTAACGGGAGCGAAGGAGGACGTCTCCAGGACGAGACAAAGACCCAGATTCGAAGCCTGACTTCTACTGTGCGAAGCGAATTGAAGACCGCTATCGAAAATATTCAAGCGGACACCTACACCCCTCTCGCTGAGACGCTTTATGAGGCAGGGATCTACTTCAGGGGTGGAAGAAGCTACTTCAACTCCGGTGTCAACTATATCAGCCCGATCGAGTTTCATTGCCAGAGAAATTATGTGATCCTTATGACAGATGGGGAACCGACAAAGGACCGTAATTCAGTCCTAAAAAACGGAGCCACAGTGGATGGCGTTACCTATCCGGCGATTGGAGATCAGGATGGTGACAAGAGAGAGCCCGGCCTGGCCAATGAGGTTTACTACGAATACGATGGCTCCGACTATTTGGACGATGTTGCCAAGTACTTATACAATACTGATCTTCGTTCTGACCTAACAGGTCAGCAGAATATCATTACCTATACGATCGGCTTTGCGGTCAGCTCCCCCCTGCTTGAGAGGACAGCGACCCATGGCCACGGAAAGTACTATTATGCGGCGAGTGCTTCGCAGTTGGCAAATGCCTTTCAGAATGTTATAGGCGAGATACTTGCGAAGTCTACTTCCTTTGTGGCGCCAATCGTTCCGGTCAGCCGTCTGGAGAGGACGACTGCAGGAGACAAGATATACTTAGCCTTTTTTAAGCCGAAAGCAAATCAGATGTGGAGTGGAAATATAAAGAAGTATGGTGTTGCTCAGGCTGATAACCCTTCTTTAAATATTTCCAAAGGCGATATCCTCGACGTGAGTGGCCAAAAGGCTATCGATGATACAGAAGGTTCTCCCACGAAGGGTCAATTCTACGCTACGGCAACATCGTTCTGGACAACCACCAGTCCTATGGACGGAGGTGAGGTTGAACAGGGAGGAGTGGGGGAGGTTCTGATGAATCGGACCGCCCAAAGAAATCTTTATACATATTTCTATACGAATGTGAATTTGAGTGATGATTCGAATAAGTTCATAACGACTAATGCATCGATCACACCATCGAAATTGGGTCTCCTGGAGGACGACACTGATGGAAGGAATAAGCTGATTAACTTTGTCCATGGCTACGATGCCTATGATGATAATGGCAATGGGAATACCTCAGAGAAGCGGGACTGGATCCTGGGCTCTTTCCTCCATTCAAGACCTATGATTATCCATTACCCGAACCCGAGCAACCCGAGTTTGACCCGCTCCGTAATCTTTGCGGGTTCAAATGGTGGCATGCTCCATGCCTTTGACGACTCAGATGGAAGGGAGCTCTGGGGTTTCATCCCTCCGATCCTGTTAGACAAACTTAAGGCATTACATGCTGATGTTATGGCAACATATGTGGATGGCTCACCAAGGGCTTATATCACCTACAATACTGATGGTTCTGTTAATCAGGCGATTCTGATATTCGGTCTGAGAAGAGGCGGCAACCGATACTATGCCCTCGACGTGACCTATCCTGAGAGTCCTAAATTTCTCTGGGAGATCGGGCCCACGGAAACATGGTATCAGACTACAAAGACGATAACATCGGCTTATAATAGGATGGGGCAGACATGGGCATCTCCGATCATCGGCAAGATCCCGTGTGAAGAGGGGAGCACCAATTGTGTGAATGTTTCCGCTTCGACCGGTGTCGGAGAGCGATGGGTGGCCTTTATTGGGGGCGGATATGATACAAACCAGGATACTGATCCGGTCGTAGCCTCTGATACGGTGGGCATGGCGGTCTATGTGGTTGATGTGTTGACAGGTTCTCTGGTGAAGCGGTTCTCGATTGATGATTCAGGATATTCAGATATGACCTATGCGATTCCCAGCGATATTGCAAAGGTCGACACCGATGGAAATGGAAAGGTCGATCGTCTATATGTGGGGGATATGGGCGGAAGGATCTGGCGGTTCGATATTTGCGATCCGGATTACCCGGATCATTCGAGTCCAAGTTGGTGCGCTGCGAACCCAGATGCCTGGACAGGGAAGATCATATTTGAATCGAACCCGGATCCGCGCGGGCCCAACGACCGGAGAAAGATGTTCTATCCTCCTGATGTTACGTTCGAAAGGGATTCTACCGGACCATATGAGATGCTCTTCTTCGGCACTGGAGACCGTGAGGCTCCAAAGGAGGACGATGTCGCCAACCGTCTCTATGCTATTAAAGACAGACACCCTGCATCACCCCTGAAAGAGAGTGATTTGGTTAATGTGACTGACGGTTTGACCCCAGGAACGCCGGTTCCAAACGGATGGTTTATCATTCTCGAAAATTCGGGAGAAAAATGTCTCGCTGCACCTGTTGTCTTCTATAAAGTAGCCTATTATACAACCTTCACTCCTTCGGGCGAGGCAGTGGAGGGAGACCCCTGCTATGTTGGTGAGGGAAAAGGGAGGCTCTATGCGCTGAAGTACAGTACTGGTGATGCTGTTTTTAACTTTGATGGTTCGCTTGATAATGTCATCTCAAAGAGTGACAGGTCTATCGAGATGGGTTCGGGCATCCCATCCGGGGTGATCGTAACCTTTGTCGGTGGCACGGCGGTTGCGTATGCAGGTGTGGGCGGAGGTGTCTGTTCTCCTGAGCTGGCAAGTTCAAAATCCCTGGTTCCAATGACCTGGCGAATCATTTTTTAAGTCGTAATGTCAAAAAAGTTATGAAAAACTCTGTTAAAAGACAAAGAAAAACAAGCATGTCCCTCCCCCTTGAGGGGGGAGGAGAGGGTGGGGGTGAAAGAATGAGGGAGCATGACAAAGCAATTAATAAAAGTCAGCTGATATCGCAGGTTACCCCTCACCCTAGCCCTCTCCCACAAGGGGAGAGGGGGAATAAATTTTGACAATACGTTTTAAGTAAGAAGGAGGGAAGTCATGAGAAAATTTCTCTTTTTGAATATGGTGTTTCCCACGGTTCTTTTGCTGACGGTCTTCTGTCCTTTGGTTTTGGCTGAAGAGGTGAGTGTAGTCAGGCTCCAGGGTGCTATAATGGAACTCGATTTGAAGAAAAACATCCTCATAGTCAATGAGAGGGTTTTTGTATGCGATCAGAAGACGACATTTCACAACGAGAAAGGTGTCCCTGTCGGCATTGAAAAACTGAGAGTCAAATCCTGGGTATATATTGAAGGTGAACGCGATGAAGCTCGGAAGAGATTGGTGGCAAAGAAGATCTATTTGCTCCCCAGGTATATCGGTCGAAAGGAGAGGCGTCTCTATCCATTCATCCCACGAGAAGATTAGATGGTGCGGTATAAGCCGGGCTCTCAAAGGGGTGATCTTCTGCACTATTCTTGCATCCTCTTTTTTAACTCTCTCCTGTGAGAATCAGAGGGAGGTACCTCAAGTCAAAGAGAAGACCCGAAGCAATGTCCCTCCGGTCATCACGTCTGTCGACATTATGCCAAAAAACCCCAGCCGAGAGAGTAACTTGGATCTCATCGTACGAAGTGAGGATCCTGATGGCGACATGGTGACCTATCGTTACCAGTGGATTAGAAATGGTGAAGAGATTTCTGGTGAGAATAAGAATCTTTTAAAGAGCGGAAATTTCAATAAAGGAGATGTCATCCAGGTGAGGGTGGTCCCTTCAGATGATAAGGCAGAGGGAAGGGCCTTTCTATCCCCTCCGGTAAAGATTCTCAATTCTCCACCGGTTGTCCAGGAGGTCCGGATTGAGCCGAGGATTGCCTACGCACAGGATCGTCTAAGGGCCGTTGTGAAAGGTCATGATGTGGATGAAGACCCCATTCACTACACCTATCAATGGGAAAAGAATGGAGTGGTTCTGGCTGAAGAGAGGACAGAGGCGCTTGAGAAGGGCCGATTTAAGAGGGGAGACTCCATTGTCGTCACAGTGACACCCGAGGATGGAGAAGGTAGAGGTAATCCGAAAAAGTCAGAAGCCATCACCATATTGAACAGTCCACCGGTCATCCTTTCATCCCCTCCGACCTCGGTCGAGGGGAACGAGTATCTCTACCAGGTGAAGGCAGAGGACCCGGATGGAGATCCCACCTCTTTCAGTCTGAGGTCTGGTCCGAAAGGGATGGAGATCGACAAGGAGAAGGGGCTGGTTCGATGGACGATTCAGTGGAGAGACCGGGGCACTCATCCAGTAGAGATTGAGGTCTCTGATAAGGACGGGGCGAAGTGCTTCCAGCGATATGTCCTGAATGTTGAAATCCGATGAATAAGGTTTAGTGTCTGTCATCTTAAGTCCGGTGTCGGAATTGAATTTCCATATTGACAAAGATTTTTTAGCCGATAAAATAGATTTAACCTCTTTAAGGTCGGTGCGGCCAGTATCCGTTTTTAGCGGACGGAGGTGAGATTCGTGAACAAAAAGGGAGTAACATTAATCGAGATGATTGTGGTCATGGTGATCATTGGTCTGGGTGCGCTCCTGTTCGTTCCGAATATTTCCGGGTTCTTGCCCAGTTACCGCCTGAGAGGTGCGGCCCGGGACATTGTCTCCACCATGAAAAATGCCCAGGTCAGAGCGGTTTCGACAGGTATGACTTACCGGGTCAGGTTTACACAAACCCCTCCAAGCTTCGTCCTTGAATATTTTGACACGGGAAGTGGAAACTGGGTGGCTGAGGGGACAAGCCAGAGTCTTCCAACAGGGATTTCAATCGTTTCGATCAATTTTACAGGGGATAATGCACAGTTTAACTCCAATATGACTGCTTCTGCTGGAAGTATTAGGTTGCAGAATAATCGTGGGACGCAGAAAGTAGTGAGTGTTGCTTCCTCGACCGGCAGGATTCAGCTCCAGTAGATGATTCAGAGAAAGACAGGCTTTTCTTTGGTTGAGGTCCTGATTGGACTGATCTTCCTTGCCATCGGTCTTCTTGCCCTCGCTGGTTTGCAGATCACCTCCATCCGCGGTAATTCCTTCAGCCATCATTTGATGCAGGCCACCTACCAGGTTCAGGATCGCGTCGAAAGATTAAAAAATCTACCGCTTACCTCTCCTGAACTCCAGCCTGGAAGTCACAACCTCGAGCCCTTCACCCTTTCGGGTCTTGTCTTCAAACAGTCCTATACCGTCATTGAAGAAGCTGATCTTAAGACGATCCATTACACGGTCGAATGGGACGACGGTGTTGGCCACAGGATCACCTTTTCGACGATCCGGTCGCAGTGAAAAGTATGCAGATTATTAAGAAGAAAAACAGAGGGGTCACCCTGATTGAACTGATGATTGCCCTGGTGATGAGCAGCGTCCTCATCGCCGCTCTCTATGAAGTATTCATTCGTCACCAAAAGACCTATGTCCTTCAGGAACAGATCGTCGACACACAGCAGAGTGTGCGGATCGCCTTGAATCGCATGGTCAGTGAGATCAGAATGGCAGGGTTTGGGGGAGTGGAAAACGTCCTGAGTTTGGCCGGAGGGGTAAATGGCTTCACCCAGGTGATCACCCCGGGCCCGAAGAGAATCACAATCGTCGGAGGATTCAAGCAGATCCGGCGAGATAATGGAGAGCCGATTCTGGTCTCTTCGGTTTCAGGAAATCAGATTACGCTCAATTATGCCACAAACGAGTTTGATAGATTGGCACACCGATTTATTTCGATCGGTGGCCTTGAAAGCAGTACAGTGCTGAAAAGGGATAGAAGGATTCTTACACTCAGCAACCCTCTCAAGTGGAATCACCCTGCTGGGACACCAGTATTTAAGATCCAGGCCATCACCTACACCACGGGCCTCAGCGGTCTTAGGATCATCCTTCAAAGGGATGAGAATACGGGAGGTGGCCCTCAGCCTGTGGCCGAGAATATAGAAGAGATTCAATTCGAATATTTCGATGCCAATGGAAACACGACCGCAGATCCTCCGAAGATTCGGATGGTTCGGGTGACAGCTACTGCAAGAACCGATCGGCCTGATCCTTATCTCAAGATCGGGGATGGCTATCGGAGAAGGCAGATCGCGTCTCATATCTACATCAGAAATATGGGATTATAGGTCATGGTTACGAGACCCGTTTCATAACTTCTGATGTGGAGCATCGGAGATGAGGTGATGAGGAGAGGAATCTATTTCTCCCTATCCCCTCACCCCCTTATCTCCTTATTGATTATTGATTTTTTGCCGATACGGGCATCGTTACCCTGACCGGACGACGAGACCCTTATTTTCTGAGCAATTGAAAGATGGCAGGTTTCTGTTATATGGAAAGAAATATTTTAAAGAACAGAAAGGGGGTAGCGTTGATCATTGCCCTTCTGTTGCTACTTGCCCTGACGTTGATCGGAATCAGCTCGATCAATACGACGACGATTGAAACGGGTATCTCTGGAAACGATCGGGAGAAGGTCGATGCCTTTTATACGGCTGAGGCCGGGGTCCAGGTGGGAATTCATCAAATTCCGGTTACATCCCCGATCCCAACGACCAAACTGAAGGAAAATTCCTACTATTGGAGCGGAACGGCAGATGACAGAGAAAACCCCAAGGCCTTTAAGTCCTTCGGAATTCACCAGATGCCCGGATTTGATTCCTCGTGGGCGTTTCGACGATATCAGATTAATGTGACAGGAGAATCCTTTAGATCGACAAGAGAGATAGAGGTTCAGGTGAGTTACGGCCCCTTTCGGGCGGATACGGATTACAACTGATTGGGCTTCTGGGTTTTAGAGGGAAGGGGAGATGAGATATAGAGGAGGTTTATACATTGTTGTCTTTGCCATAGCTTTTCTTTTTCAAAACCAAACTTTTTCCCAGGTGAAGGTCGGGGAGACGGTTTCATTTACTGGGATGATCGAGAGGGTCCAGGACGATCTCAAATTCATCGTCATCCATGAGATGAGGATTTTTATCACTACGGATACAAGGATAGTAGATGAGAACGGAGAGATGTTGAAGGTAGATGATCTGAGGCCGAAACTGAAAGTAGCCATTGAAGGGATTCGGAATCCAAATGGCTTCCTCGCAAAGAGGATTCTTCTTAAAAGCCCGAAGAAGTAAGTGAAGATCAAGAAGCTTAACCCGGCGATACTCCTTATTTTTTTTCTCTCGATACCCCTCCATCATCTTCAGGCCGATGATACCGATCTCTTTATGACCAATGTGGAACCGGATGCGCTGATCCTTCTGGACAAATCCGGAAGCATGAATTTAGGCCCTGCAGGCTATCCTGTCAGTGACCCTAACAGAAAGATCGATATTGCAAGAAAAGTCATTTTTGATCTTCTCGATCATAACGGGGATGGTCGGATCGACAATGCGGATGAAAAGAGTTTAAACGTGCGTCTGGGATATATGAGGTTCTGGAACTCAAACAGTAACGATGATGGTGAACCAAAAACAGGGGAGATCCAGATCTTATCAGCTTTGGGAAACTCGTACAGCAATATCTGGTCCAGCGTAAACCAGGAGCAGGAGCGTGATGGTCTGGGTGGTACGCCTTTAGCTGCCTCTCTATCAGAGGCCAGAACATACTTTACGCGGGACGTCAATCCTTCGGATCCGGCCATCGATTGCAGGCAGAAGTTTCTGATCCTGATTACGGATGGGGAAGACACCTATGCCTGTGGCGGTGATGGGTCAGAGGGACAAGCGGATATGTTCAAAAGAAGAATCTTGACCATCCAAAGGGCCAAGGAGCTTTATGAGGCCGGAATCAAAGTCTTCGTTGTGGGATTGGGCCAAACCCTGTCAGAGCCTCTGAAAAGGACTTTAAACTGGACTGCAAGGTATGGAGGGACAGATAACCCTCTGGAGATGAACTCGGGAGACCCAGGTGCCTATGATGTGGCAAGATACAGCCCTGCCTGTTCAACCACGGATGCGAGTTCAGATCCAGCCAATTATCCCCTTTCTGGGTACGCCTTCTTAGCGTCGGATGCTTCCTATCTGAAAAAAGCAATAGAGGCTATTGCGAAGGAGGTTCGAGAAGGATCTTATTCTTTCACCGCTCCTTCGAGACCTACCGCTCAAATAGCTGACAGGGATGTCCTCTACCTCTCTTCCTTTACCCCCAACCGCACCCCCTTCTGGAAGGGAAATATCCGGGCATATCGCCTGGATGAAGATGGATTGTTTCCTGTGGATAAGGATGGAAATCCTCTCAGATCGAGCCTGATCTGGGATGCATCTGAGAACCTCAAAGCGCTCTCGCCCGGTTCTCGAAAAATTTATACATATGTGAGTGGAAACCAGATACCTTTTGATTATGGACATTTAACCAATACCGATCTCGGTGTTTTCACAAATTGGGAAAGGCAAAGGCTGATTGACCATATCCGGGGCATCGATGCCTACGATGTGGACGGTGATGGGGATAGAAATGAAGCGAGAGAGTGGAGTCTCGGCGATATCTTTCATTCAAACCCCGTGATTGTGGGTGAACCCTCTCCCTTTTTTGAGGATCAGGGTTTTAGCGGGAAAGGGGGTTTTTATCAGTTGAGAAAGGATCGGACCAAGGTGGTCATTGCCGGCGCTAACGATGGGATGCTCCATGCATTTGATGCAGCCACAGGAGATGAACAATGGGCTTTTATTCCAACCAGTCTGTTGAAGAATTTGAAACTGATGGCGTCTTCCCATACCTATTATGTCGATTCGACACCCAAAGTAGCTGATGTCTGGTTCTATAGCAGTCCTACAGATATGACGAAGAGTCCAGATGAATGGAGAACGGTTCTGATCTCAGGCCTGAGGAAGGGGGGAAAGGCCTACTTCGCTCTGGATATCACAGACACCTTAGACCCTAAGTATCTCTGGGAATTTCCGGCACCTTCGGACACAACGACTCTCGCAAAGGTCGGCCAGAGCTGGTCCGAGCCTGCCATCGGAAGGGTAAAGGTCGAGGTGGGAGACGGACTTTATGAGAGATGGGCAGCCTTCATCGGCGGAGGGTTTGACTACACGAACAGTACAGGAAGAGCTTTCTTTGTGATCGATATCAAATCGGGTGAGACTATTAAGGAGTTCTCTGGGCTGGAAGGCATGAATTACGCATTTGCAGCTCCTCCAAAAGCGGTTGATACCAATTCGGACGGATATGTAGACAGGGTCTACGTGGGCGATCTGGGTGGCCAGATGTGGGTGTTCGATCTCTCATTTGATGAGGCGAAAAGAGAGAGCAACAGTCAGTGGACAGGAAAGAGACTTTTCGTAGCCCCGATTTCAGAGACTGAGGTCCATCGGATCTACTGTGAGCCTGCTGTTGCATTTGATCGATCTGGAACTCCCTGGGTCTATTTCGGGACTGGGGATAGAGAACGGCCCAACGATCTCTCAAATCCTAACGAGAGGTTCTATGCGGTGAAAGACAGTGGCATAGGAAGCTACCCGCGAAAGGAGACCGATCTCTCAGAGGTTACGTCTTCAAATACCTTCAAACCGGCGTCGAAAGAGGGCTGGTATCTCCGCTTGGAGCGATCAGCTCAAAATTCAGAGAAGGTGCTAACAAAACCGGTCGTCTTCAATAAACTTCTCTACTTTACTACGTATTTATATACTGCAACCGAAAATCCCTGCCTTTTTTTAGGGGAGGGAAAACTCTACGTGCTTGAATCCCTCTCTGGAGGGGGAGCCCTAAGCTTTGATGATGCGACTGTCTTAGAAGACACTCCATCCGAGCGGTCAAAAAAGATCGGCAGGGGAATCCCTTCTGCCCCTGCGGTCAGAGTGGATTTAAAAGGTAAGGCATGGGTGACCGTCGGAACGACCGAGGGTCAGGTTTTCTCAACCCCAATATTCTCTCCAGCCAGATCGAAGCAGATCCTTTATTGGCGAGAAGTCATTCCGTAACGAACCATCCATTCTTTTTGTTCATCGTCCATTGTCTATGGTGCGGAGCAGGCCTCGTAACCGAAAAACTATTTTCTTCCTTCCGGGATGGCCAATCAATTAGGAGTGATCTGTCTTCGTCTGGAGTCTCTTAATCCTCTCCTGGGCCTTGGAGAAAGAATGATCTAACTTCAAGACGGTGGTAAAGGTGCTCAAGGCCTCGGAGACCATTCCCTTGGCTTCATAAGCTAACCCTAAAGAGAAGTGGACGCGGGCCAATTTCTGATTTGACAATCCTGGCACCTTGGAGGCCAGCGTGTAGTATTTGATCGATTGATCGTAATCGCCCTTCTCCATGAAGCAGTTCCCGAGCATGATATAGCAATCAAACCTTATCGGGCCACATGAAGCGGCCTGTTCAAACTCAGAGATGGCATAATCGTAGAGCTCCATCTCTTTGTAGGCAATCCCCAAATGGTAATGCATTTGAGAATCCTTATCGGCATCTGCTGCAGACGACTCGCTCTCATAGGTCACCTCGCGTGGGATCTGTGGGGCAGGGGGAGGAGTGGGTTTCTGCTGGACCACCTTCTTTTCTAACGGAGGGAGGGATTCAGGGACACGGGGCTGTGGTGGTGGAACAACCACCTTAGGAGGTTCTTTTGTTTCCTTCTGGCGGGCCTCGATATCCTCGAGTGCATGTCGGGCTTCCGTGTCGCCAGGTTTAATCTCCAGAACATTCTGATAATAGCTCTTTGCGCTTCCGATAAGCCCTTCTTTTAAATATAGTTTTGCTATCTTGTGAAAGGCTTCGACAAATTTTGGGTCGATCGAAAGGACTCTCTTATAGACAGAGATCGCCCGGAAATTCAAATCCTCTTCGGCATAGAGCTCGGCAAGCTTCAGATATTCTCCGATCGCCTTCTCCTTTTCTCCTTCTTTCAGGTAGAGATCCCCTAACTTCAGGTATAATCGCTTATCCTTAGGGGTAACCTCAATGAGTTTAAGGTACTCCTGGATTGCCTTCTTGGGCTGACCTTTGAGGACATACTTTTGGGCGAGGTCCAGTATCTTTTCTTTGTCGATAGCCAAAAGATTACCCTCAGAAAGGGAAATCTTAATCCGATCTGAGCGATTCCGTATCCTCGGAGGGGAAATCGCTCAGTTCAAGCTTAAAGAAACCCTAAATTGAAAAGAAGGAGAAAGAGAAGCCATCCAAAAAGATGTTTTCGTTCACGTATGAACATTGGCCAGAAAGAGGAATAGGGTGAATAGCAACCCGGTTCTTGACCGGAAGATCTCTCAGCTTATTACAATTTACCCAATGGTCAAGAAAAAGTCAAGATTGACATTCTGCGCAAAGCAGGGCGGATCAAAAGAAGCCAGATCTAACCCTTTTTCTCGGGCAAATCGTTTTCATCTCTTAGGTTCAAAATGACGGAAATTTTTTGCCAATGGTCAAATATTGGCCGCCACCACCATGTCTCTCAGGATTCTTAAAGATTGGCCTTGGAACAGAACTATGCGAACCTCTTGATGAAAATGGTGAGAGGAATTTTTTGCAAAAATTGGCACTTATTTTGCTTTTCCTTAGAGAAATCAAGTAGTAACAGGCAATCACAACCCGACATCCTCGAGATCTCCCTATGCCGAAGAATTTAAAGAAGGTTCTGATAGTTGACGATGAAGAGACCTTGACATGGAGCATGGCCAAAAGCCTCTCAAAAGATAAAGATAAATATGAGGTGATCATTGCCAACAATGGCCAAGAGGCCTTGACTCTCTTGGAACAGAACAGGGTTGATTTAGTGATCACTGACATACGGATGCCAGACATTAATGGTCTGGATCTGCTTGTTAGAATAAGGAAGGAATACCCCCAAACCAAGGTCATCATCATGACGGCTTACGGCTCTTCCGACATCCAGAAAGAGGCTACCCAGAGGGGATCTCTCTACTACGTGGAAAAGCCCTTTGAGATTTCAGACATAAGGAAGATCATCATCGATCTCATCGGACATAAAAAGGGATTCCGTGGAAAGGTATTTGGCCTCCAGCTGACCGATGTGATTCAGATGAACTGTCTGGGCAGACTCACCACAGCACTCATCATCACGCGGGACGGCGAGAAGGGGATCATCTATTTGAACGAAGGGGAGATCGTCCATGCGGAATGCGGAGAACAGAAGGGAGCAGAGGCCTTCTATAACATCCTGAGCTGGCAGGAAGGGGAGTTCGTCTCAAATATTGGCTTCGCCGCCCCTGTGCAAACAATCTACCAGAGCTGGGAACATCTCCTGATCGAAGCGATGCGGAGGAATGACGAAAAGGCATGAGCGGTTTGCATCTCGGCTCTGCGGTCAGGAAATCATAGAAGATGGATATCATCATTACCAGAAAGGATCTCGAAAAGATAAACCTCTGCCTGGATAAGGTGGTCTCCTCCTCGCATGCGCACTCCGTGTTGCTCATCGACCGGTCGGGACAACTCATTGCGCACCATGGAAACACACCGGGGATCGATATCCTATCCCTTTCTGCCCTGACCGCCGCCAATTTCGGAGCAACGGCAGAGATCGCCAGGATCCTGGGTGAGGAAGAGTTTACGCTCTTATTTCATAAGGGGAAGAACGAGAACGTCTATTTTTCAGCAATCGGAGAGCACGTTATCTTGGTGACCCTATTTGATGACAATACCTCATTAGGGTTGATCCGGCTGCAGATCAATAAGATCATTGATGAGCTCTCGAGCATCCTCTCATCCATCTTTGAAGAGAAAGCGGTTCCGGCGAATTGATCGACTTCGATTTCCTGGCGTGGAAAGTGTATGCCTTTTATAAACTTCAGCAAAGACGAGATTCAATGCAAGATCGTCTACTATGGACCAGGATTTTGCGGAAAGACCACGAATCTTCAGTATATTTTTAGTCAGACGAGCGAAGAGATCAAAGGAAAGATGGTCTCCATCGATACAAAGGGGGATCGGACACTCTTTTTTGACTTTCTCTCCCTTAGCCTCGGAAAGATCCGGGGGTTCGATATCCGAGTTCAGCTCTACACCGTTCCAGGACAGGTCCACTATGATGCTACCAGAAAGCTGGTATTGAAGGGCGTCGATGGGGTTGTTTTCGTGGGAGATTCGTTGAAGGTTCAAAGGAAGAAGAATATTGAAAGTCTGATCAATCTGGCAAAGAATCTTGCCGAGAAGGGAATTAGCATCCGATCCATTCCCCTTGTGATCCAATACAACAAACGCGATTTGGACGGGACCGATTCGGAGATCCTCCCTATTGAGGTGATGGAGAAGGATCTCAATTCGATGCTCAAAGTCCCCTCTTTTTCTGCCAGCGCCCTCAAGGGGGATGGCGTTTTCGAGACCCTCCGGGAGATCAGCAAGTTAGTGGTCAAAGATGTGAGCCGAAAGATCATGGTTCTCGACAAGCAGGTCCGGTGATGACCAAGGACATCGAGCATGGAAAAGATAATCGGCGAGGATGAGATCAGGGGACTCGAAGAAGAGATCGACTCTGCTGTGGAACGGCTTTTCGTCGATAGAAAGGCTGACCGAACCGAGAGCCCATCGGTGAAGCCTCACCCCGCTCCTCCTCCGCAAAGGGCGAAGAAGGCCGATAGTGAGATCCCTGTGCATCCCCCGTCAGGACCCGCTTCGCCCTTGCAATCTTTTGACAAGATGGAGACGAGACTTCTTTCATTGGAGTGGGAGATAACAGGAGAGGACCTCGAAAAAACAAAAGAGGAAATCCAGGGCTTGCGAGAGGCCTTTAGAGAGAGACCGGATATCATCTCAGTTCTAAATTTGATGGCGAAGGTCATCATTCATATGACGCAAAATGAAGAAGGAATTCAACCTTCCCAGATCAAATTCCTGATGGATTCAAAAGAGACGATAAAGCTGCTGATGAAGGAAGACGCAGGGGCTGAATTCTCCGTTTACAAGCAGCTGGCCCTCAGCGGAATTGAGGCCAGGTATTTAGCTCTCGAAGGGATCAAACAGGCCCAAACCAAACCACCGGCCTCAGGTCCAGGTGAGTTGACTCAGAGAGAAGCCTCGAAACCCCGGGACAAACAGTTTGAGCGGATGTTTAATAAAATGGATCTCCTTTTTGAGAAGATGTCAGATCTCCTGAAGAGATTTGAAGGCCATCTATCCACGTCTGAGGAGAAGAGCAGAGCACTGTCCAAACCCGAGGTTCGAAGGGGCCCTGTGCCAGTGGACATCACGCTCTTCAAAGCAGGAGAGAGACTGTTTGGAATTGAGAGCCAAAAGGTCTTCAAATTATTCAAGGTCCCGGATAGTTTTGACGAGAGATATTCGGGTCAGCATAAGATACGGATGAAGGACTTTGAGATCAGGATGGTTGATTTGAAAGGCATCCTGTCGATCCAGAGCCGAGGTCGAAAAGGGGAGAGGCAATTGCTCACTGTAAAAGAAGACGGTGAGTACAAAGGACTGGTCGTCGATCAGATGGTGAAGAGGCTGACAACCGAAGTCGATACCGAAGGGGATTACGGTGAATATTTCTCAGGGGTGGTCCATTGGACCTACCAGGAAGTACCGCTGGAAATTCCTGTCTTAAATTTAAAAAGGATATAAGGACCGGATCAGGCCATGGAGCAGGGAATTTCAATTCGAGCCATCGGTGGCGGTAGGGTAAAAAAAGAGGAGACGATCCAGGCGCTGGCTCAGGAGTTAGAGGATGTCAAAAATTTCATGGATAGCGTCATCCAGAGCATCGGAAGCGGAATCATCATCACAGGGATGAACGATACCATTACCTACATCAACCGGGCAGGGGAGAGGCTTTCAGGGTATTCAAGGGAGGACGTGATCAACAAACCCTTCAGCATCTTTGCCCTGAGGGAAAAGCAGAGCGATATCCACGCCTTCTTCGATAATCCTGATGATCATACGACGAGAAGGGAAGGGTGGATGAGGAGGAAGGACCATACCGAATTTCCCGTCGGATTTAGCATGAACGATCATGTCAATGTCAAGGGAGAGAGGATAGGCAAGATCGTGATCTTCCGCGATCTGACCAATGTGTATAAAATCCAGGAGGAAATATTGAGGATGGACCGCCTGGTGTCTCTGGGAAAACTGGCTTCGGGCATTGCGCATGAGCTTCGAAATCCCCTTGCCGGGATTAAGACGACCGCTCAGGCGCTTAGCGAGGAGATGCCGAAGGACGATCCCAAAAGAGAATATCTAAATCGAATTACCAGGGAGATCGACCGGTTAAACGATCTCTTGAAGACCTTCTTCTCCTTTGCCAAGCCACAGGAATTGAATCTGGTTTACTGCCACATCCGAGAGGTGATCAATGAGATCATCCCATTTCTTTTCAAGGAGATTGCTGATCAGGGGATCCGGTTTAATGAAAGCTATGACCCAGAGCTCCCTAAGATCAAAGTTGATAAGGCCCAGATGCACCAGGCCTTTCTAAATCTCTTTTTGAATGCCATCCAGGCGATGCCCCGCGGAGGGGAGCTCAAGATTGAGGTGACGCCAACCACTCTGCAATCCTCTGATGGACTCAAACAGAACTTCGTTAAGATCATCATCTCCGATACAGGAAAAGGTATTCCTCCACATATCATTCAGAAAATTTTCGATCCGTTTTTTACAACGAAACCGAAAGGGATTGGGCTGGGCCTTTCGATCACCTATCAGATCATTAAGAAACACGGGGGGACGATTAAGGTCGAAAGTGAATGGGGCAAGGGAACTTCCTTCATCATCAATTTGCCGGAGGCGTTGGAGAACCCATGAGACCTTCGATTCTTATTGTAGATGATGATGAGGTCCTGCGAGAGACCCTTTTTGATGTCTTTCGGAAGAAGGGTTACGAGGTTTTTTCTGCGGGAACGGGAGACGAAACCCTCACAGTCATAAGAAGGTATCTTGTCGATCTAATTCTTCTGGATATGCGACTCCCGGATGTGGACGGATTGGATATCTTGAAGAAGATTAAGGAGTTGGATACCGAGATTTTGGTCATTATGATGACCGCCTACTCCGATGTCCAGAGCGCGGTGAAGGCGATGAAGTCAGGAGCTTACGACTACATCAACAAGCCCTTCGAATTAGAGGAATTGCAGCTGCTGGTTGAAAAGGGTCTGGAGACGAAGAGCCTGATCAACGAGGTGCGGAGACTCCATCGGCAACATCGGGTGGAGCACAGGGACAGCCATATTTACGGGGTGAGCCCGCAGATTCAATACGTGAGAGAAATGATCGAAATGATCAGCAAAACCAATAAGACCTCTGTCCTGATTCAGGGAGAGAGCGGAACGGGCAAAGAGCTGGCGGCCAATGCCATCCATTTCAGCAGCAAACGGAGCGCCAAACCTCTGATGAAGATTAATTGCAGCGCCATTCCCGATTCGTTATTGGAGTCGGAACTCTTTGGATATGAGAAAGGTGCTTTTACCGACGCAAAGACCACGAAGAAGGGGCTTTTTGAACTGGCAGATGGAGGGACGGTCTTCCTGGACGAGATTGGAGAGATGAAGCCCTTTTTGCAGTCAAAGATACTAAGAGTTCTTGAAAATCAGACATTTATGAGAGTGGGCGGGGAAAGGGAGATCAAGGTCGATGTCCGAGCGATTGCAGCGACCAATCGGGACCTGGAGCAGATGGTCAGGGATGGGCTCTTTCGAAAGGATTTATACTACAGGTTAAAGGTGATGGTGGTTGAGATGCCACCTCTCCGTGAAAGAGTGGAGGATATTCTCCTTCTTGCGAAGTTGTTCGTCGAGGAGAACAATAAGGAATACAATAAGGATGTCAAAGGATTTTCCGAGGAGGCAAAGAAATTGCTGGTTCAGTACTCATGGCCAGGGAATGTAAGAGAATTGAAAAATGTGATTGAAAGAGCGATGATTTTGACTGATGGGGAGTACATCACACCCAAACAGCTCCCGTTTGAATTAAAGCAAACCGAACCTAACTGTGCGGTGAAGGTGATTTCTGATCTCTCTGATCCAGTGCTTGGGATTTCCCTGGAGGATATGGAGAGAAGTCATATCTCAAATGTTCTCAAGAGGCTGGAATGGAATAAGTCGAAGGCATCGAAGGCCTTGGGGATTTCTCGAGCGACTTTGAGGGCAAAGATCAAAAGATACAGCCTTGATGCAATTTAGTTTGAACTATTAAGTAGTTACAGCCAAAAAATAAAATGATTTATACATTTTAGATTAATCTGTTTTGAAATTTTTGTAGATTTTTTAGTTGACTTTTATAAAATTTAAGGATGATTCTTTGGAAAGAGGAGATAAAAGATGCTCTGGGGTAGAAAAAAGGACGTGATTGGTCTGGATATTGGGTCAAGTTCAATCAAACTTGTCGAACTGGCCCAGGGCAAGAGCGGGTATAGGTTACAAAATCTGGGAATCTCCCCCCTGCCGCCGGAGGCCATTGTTGACGGGGCTTTGATGGACTCGGTCACCATCATCGACACCATTCGGGAGCTGGTCAACACGACGAAAGTGAAGACCAAGGATGTGGTGACATCTGTATCAGGCCACTCCGTCATCGTCAAAAAGATTACATTGCCCTTCATGACAGAGGCTGAATTGGAGGAATCGATCAAGTGGGAAGCAGAAAGGTACATTCCGTTTGATATCAACGACGTCAACATCGATTTCCAGATATTCGGTTCCAATGCAGAAAATCCCGAGATGATGGACGTCGTTCTAGTGGCTGCGAAAAAGGATATCATCAACGATTATGTCTCGGTGATTATGGAGGCCGGGCTCAACCCGGTGATCATCGATGTCGATGTTTTTGCGCTGGAGAATATGTTGGCGATCAATTACGAGATCGCCAAAGACGAAGTGGTCGCCATTGCGAATGTCGGTGCGAGCACCACGAACATCAATATCCTCAAAAACAATGTCTCAGGTTTTACAAGGGACATCTTCAAAGGAGGGAATCAAATCACAGAAGATATCCAGAGGCAACTCCATGTGGACCACCAAGAGGCAGAAGAGATCAAGGTGGGCAGCAAGATGGATGTCGCCTCCCGAACGATCGTTCAGAATCTATTGAAGAAGGGCTCCGAATCATTGGCTGTCGAAATCCGAAACTCACTCGACTTCTATCAATCGTCGACCACCTATGAAAAGATCAGCAAGTTACACCTGAGCGGGGGCGGATCGAGGATTAAGGATTTCGATCTCATCCTTCAGGAGGAAATCGGGATTCCCGTTGAGGTCGTGGATCCTTTTAGAAAGATAGAGTGCAACGAGAAGAAGTTCGATCTCGAGTATTTAAAGGAGATCGGACCGGTCATGGCCGTGGGAGTCGGCCTCGCTTCAAGAAAGGTTGGAGATCGATGATAAAGATCAATCTGCTTGCGATACGCAAGGAAAAGAAGAAGATCAAGATAAGAAAGGAGTTCCTCGTTCTCATTCCGGCTCTCGTCCTTGAGTTTGCCTTTATCGGCTTTATGGAATGGAAAATGGACAAAGAAAAGGCTGAGCTTTTGGAGAGTATATCGAAAGCTAAAAAAGAGAACGACTATTATAAGTCTTTGATGACGGAGGTCAAAAAGGCCAAGGAGTCGCAGAAGATCCTTCAGGACAAGCTAAACGTCATCAATTCGTTGAGAAAGCAAAAGGCCGTGCCTGCCAGGGTATTGGACGAGATCAGCATGAACAAGCCGGATAAAATCCAACTGGATTCTCTGAAGAAGGAGGGAGCCAAATTGGGGATTGAAGGACTCGCTTTGGATGACGAAACCGTGGCCAATTTTATGACCAACCTTCGGAGATCAAAGGTCTTTAAATCGGTTGATCTGATCGTCACCGAGCAGGTCGAGCAGAGCAAATTCAAGTTGAAGAAGTTCATCCTTTCATGCGAAATTTCATAGATCTCACTCAGGAGGAGACCCAATGGCACTTAAGGCAGATGCCATCTTTAAGCTTTCAACACCGAAGAAGGTCCTCCTGCTGGTCGCCCTCTTAGGGATGATCGCAGGTCTCTACCTCCATTTCTCCTTCAGTGGTCGGCGGGAGGAGATCAAGCTCTTGAAGGCGGACCTCGATAAGTTGATCAAGGAGCTGAACGGGAACAAAACGATCACCCGGGATCTTCAAAAATTCAAGGAACAGCTTGCGAAGATGGACGAGGAACTGGCAAGGGCGGTCACCCAGCTCCCCAATGAAAAAGAGATTCCGGAGATACTGAAAAACATTGCCAGCCTCGGGAAGGAGTCGAATCTTGAATTTACCCTCTTCAGGCCCAAGGCCGAAGTCCCCCAACAGTTCTATGCGAAGGTTCCGATCGAGCTCACGGCATTAGGAAGTTATCATAATACTGGCATCTTCTTCGACAGGGTGAGCAAGCTTCCAAGAATTATTAATGTGATCGACTTCAATATGACCAGAGTAAAAGATGCGAAGGCAAAGGCGGGCGGTGAGATCTTAGTAAGGACCTCGTGTCTGGTCAACACCTACCGTTTCATAGAGAAGAAGAGCGTGGAGAAAGAAAAGAAAATTGAGCAGAAGAAAGGCGAGGAGAAGAAGCATGAGTAAAAATAGGTTCCTCTCAGGAAAGGAAAAGGGTTCTCAAGAGAATAGGACTCTCTACTCTCTGCTGTCTCTATGGGCCGTCTTTCTTTTCATGGTGGCCAGCTGCGGAGGAAGTTCTCCTCCTCCTGTTCAAAAGGCAAAACCTCTCGCGGTGGAGAAGAAGATGGCGGAAAGTGCAAAGGCACCTGAGAAGAAGGATCAGGAGGAGAAGAAGGAGCCCGAGTACGTTTACAACCCGGCAGGAAAACCGGATCCCTTTAAGCCATTTATCCAATTGGAATCTGTAAAAGAGGTTGCCAAGACCGCTCCGCTTACCCCCTTGCAAAAATACGATGTCAGTCAATTGAAGTTGGTGGCTATTATTACGTCAGCGGAAGGGGGAATCGCTATGGTCGAAGATGCCACTGGCAAAGGATACTCTTTGCGAAAGGGGACGGGGATCGGGAAACATGACGGGAAGGTGAAGAAGATCCTTAAGGACAGGGTGATCATTGAAGAAGTGTATGAGGATACGCTTGGCCAGAAAAAAGTTCATGAGATTTCATTGTTTCTTCATAAAGAGGGAGGAGAGTCATGAGATCATATCGCCTGATTAAAACCATCTCTTTTCTCACCGGGTTGCTCTTGTTGAGTGGTTGCGCTGTAAGCAGACCTTCCATAGAGGCCCCAAGCCCAGGCACTCCAGATATCGCAACAAAGGCAGGAAGAGTTTCTGCCATCGAGGGGATAACTTTTACAGAGGAGGAGAATTTTACAAGGATTAAGATCTCGGGTTCTGAAACCCTCGAGGCCCCTTTCTATAAACTCTTGACCGACCCCCTCAGACTTATCATCGATCTTCCAAATGTCGACTTGAAACAGCTGAGGGACCCGATCAAGATTGAAAATGGGACGGTCGGTGAGGTCACAGCCACTCAATTGGATGACAAGGGAAGGATCGAGATCGGTCTCCTTCAGATGACGAACTACAATATCTCAAAGGAAGAGAAGGATCTGATCATCGATATCGAAAAAATCAAGGCGATTGCTGAGGCGAAGGAAGGAGAAAAGCCAGAGGAACCGGTGAAAGAGAAGGAAGCTGAGATCCCTCCTCCGGAGATGAAGAAAGAGGAGGCCGTGCAGGTTCAACCTGTTGAGACACCTCCAGTCCAAGAGGTGAGCAAGAAGGCGAAGAATATCCTCACCGTCTCACTGGATCAGAAGAAGGACTCCATTACGTTCCAGATCATCGCTGACGGAAGCATTGGCAACTACAATGCGTTCAAACTGGATTCCCCTTCGAGGTTGGTCCTTGACATCTGGGAGGTGGGCAGCCGCTATCCGAAAGATTTGATCAAAATTCAAAATCGGTTGATCAAACAGGTCCGAATTGGACGCCACCCGGATAAGATGAGGTTCGTCTTCGATTCTCTCAAACCCCAACTCCCCCCTTACCAGATCAATCGGATGGATGATAAGCTGATGGTCTCATTCGGGAAGGTTCCGCAGCCATCAGAGCCCCAAATTTTAGTGCCCGAAAAGCCCAGCGTAGGGGTCCCGGCACCGAAGGCTCGGGTGAATGCCCCGATCGAATTTAAACAGATGGATAATAAGTCAAGGATCGTCGTATCGCTGACAGAGGAGCCAAAATTTGAATCTCAGTTGATTTCAAAAGATGTGATCGCGGTCGATATCAAGAATGCATTCGTTCCCAGGCGCCTCCAGAGGGAATTGGATACGAGCGCATTCGACAGCGCTGTCAAGTCGGTCGAGCTCAAAAACATCAGGTCAGGAGAGGCAAGCGATGTCAGAATCTTGATCAGATTAAAAGAAGAGGTGCCGTTTGAAACCGCTCAGGAAGGGAAGTCGCTGCTTATTGACATCGAGAGGCCTAAGAAGGCCGAGGCCAAGATAGGGGCTCCCTCAGAGATCAAAAGGGAGGAAGTGTCGCAGGAGTCGAGGAAAGAGGAGCCCAAAGAAGAAGCGGTGAAGAAAGAAGGAGAGGTCAAGAAGGAGGTTAAGGAAGAGGTTAAGAAAGAGGAGGCCAAGCCTTCTCCTGAGGGAAAAAAGACCGAGAAGGGCACCCCCAGGGCTGAGGAGAAGCCTCTTTCAGTAATTCCGCCGGTGAAAAAAGCGGAAGAGGAGAAGAAGGTGATCGAAGAAGCCCCTTCGGAAAAGGTCTATACCGGCAGGAGGGTATCCCTCGATTTCAAAGATGCCGATATTAAGAATATCCTCCGGCTGATCGCAGAGGTGAGCAACTTCAATATCATCACAGGGGATGATGTTTCAGGAAAGATCACGATGCGATTGGTCGATGTCCCCTGGGATCAGGCTCTGGATGTGATCTTGCAGGCGAGATCTCTCGGAATGAAAAAGGTCGGAAATGTGATCCGGATCGCGCCCCTCGATACCCTGAAGAAGGAGATTCAGACAGAGCTCGAGGCAAGAAGGGCGAAGGAGAAGCTGGAGGATCTGATGACCGAGCTCATCCCGGTCAACTATGCCACGGCCAAGGAGATCCTGCCCCAGGTCAAGAGCATCCTGAGTGAGCGAGGGGACATCAAGGTCGATGATCGGACGAATATCTTAATCGTCAAGGATATTGCTCGAAATATCGCTGCCGCAAAGAGCCTGATCAAATCGCTGGATACGAAGACGCCCCAGGTTCTGATCGAGGCCAGGATCGTGGAGGCCACGCTGACGTTTCAGAGGGACCTTGGTATTTCGTGGGGATTTTTGGCAGAGAAGGGAACGGACAAGAGGAGGACCTACTCGGTCGGGGGAGGGACAGCAGGGGAGAGCACCCTGAGAGCGCCCTCGGGAACTGCTTCGGTTGACACTCGAAAATTCGTCGATCTACCTACGAGCACGGCAGCAGGTCTCCTTGAATTTCTTTTCACCTCCGATTATGGGCTAAAGAATCTCGATGTTGCCATATCGGCTTATGAGAGCAAGGGAGATGTTAAGGTGATCTCGAGCCCAAAGATCGCTACACTCGATAACAAAGAGGCATCGGTCGAGCAGGGGCTGAGGATTCCATATACCAAACTGACCACAGAGGGGACTGTAACAGAGGAGTTTATCGAGGCCAATCTGAAATTGATAGTAACCCCTCATGTGACCAACGACGGCCACATCAAAATGAGTATCAAAGTCAAAAAGGATGAACCGAGCAAGGCATTTGTAAGCAAGAGTGATACCCCGAGCATCGATAAGAAAGAGGCGATCACCGAGGTGCTGGTCAAAGATAACGGAGTGGTGGCGATCGCTGGTATCTATACGATCAAAAACGATCGGGGAACCACGGGCGTCCCATTTCTAAGTAAGATTCCCGTGCTGGGCTGGCTCTTTAAGAAGGAATCGAAGACGAATGACACGAAGGATTTATTGATTTTCATCTCACCCAAGATCTTTAAGGATCAGGTTTAAGGAGATTCTGTCAAACGTTAAATAGGCCGGTCAACTTTTGAACACTGTCGATCTTATTCTGGATAAGATATCGCCTTATCCCAGTGATCACGTCTGCGGCCGTTCTCGGATTGATTAAATTGGCCGTCCCGACCTGGACGGCCGCTGCTCCGGCAAGAATGAATTCGATTGCGTCCTCAGCCCTCATAATCCCTCCCATCCCGATCACAGGAATTTTCACTCTCTGACACACCTCCCAAACCATTCTGAGTGCAATCGGTTTAATCGCAGGGCCTGAGAGGCCTCCGATCATGTTTCCCAGTTCCGGCCTTCTTGACCGAATATTGATCGCCATCGCTCTGAGCGTATTAATCAGAGAGACCGCATCAGCTCCTCCTTCTTCGACACCTTGGGCGATGCAGGCGATGTCTGTGACATTGGGTGTCAGTTTCACGATCAGGGTCAATCTCGTCACCTTTCTGACTGCACGGACAAGCCGGTAGGCAATTTTTGGATCAGAGCCGAAGAGGATCCCACCCTGTTTGACATTGGGGCAGGAGATGTTCATCTCAAGACCTGAGATGCCCGGGACATCATCAAAACGCCTTGCCAGCTCAACATATTCCTGCTGGGTATTTCCAAAAAAGTTGATGATGAGATGCGTTTTAAGCTTCTGGTAATAGGGTAACTTATCCTTAATAAAATCACGAAAACCCGGGTTTTGAAGGCCGATCGAGTTCAGAATCCCTCCTTCTGTTTCAAAAATCCTCGGGGGAGGGTTCCCTTTCATGGGCTTCAGGGAGATCCCTTTGGGAATGATCGCTCCCAGCTGATTGAGGTCCAAGAATTCTTCATACTCTTCACCGAAACCGAATGTCCCGGAGGCTACGATCACTGGATTTTTTAGCCGGATCTTCCCGATCCTTACGGACAGGTCAGGGTTAGGAACGCTGCTCATCCTTACTCCCAGACGATATCTCTTAAATTGAAGACCGGGCCTTCCTTACAGACTCTCTGGTAAGGTTTCTTGGGATCATTCGTTTTGACCACACACCCCCAGCAGGCCCCAAAACCGCATCCCATTCGAGCCTCAAGGGAGATTTGGCAGAGGGCCTTTTGAGATTCTATCGCATTGGCCAGCGCCTTCAACATTTCAACCGGACCGCACGAATAGATGTACTCGGGCTCAATCTTATTGTGGCCTTTCTGCCACGATAGAAAAAGGTCAATCACCGTCCCCTGATGCCCCTGGCTTCCGTCCTCTGTAGCGATAAGGATCTTTGAGGCGCCTGCGTTCCTGAAATCCTCCTCGCACAGGATATCCTTCGCCGTTCTTCCTCCTATAAAAACAAACAACTTATGGCCTCGTGCAGCCTCTGCCAGGGAATAGAGTGTGACAATGCCAACGCCCCCACCCACCAAGATGATGTTCTTCGAAGAGGGGAAAGGAGGCAAGGAAAACCGATTTCCCAGAGGGCCGATCAGGTCGACCTTCTGCCCACTTCTGAACTCTGTCATCTTCTGGGTTCCCCTGCCCACCTTCTTATAAACGATGAGCAGAGACCCTCTCTTCCTTCTCTCCGGATGGTCTAAGCGGTAGCTCCTGTAAATACTGAAGGGTCGTCTTAGAAGAGGAGAGCGGTCCTTAGAGACCTTGAGCATGACGAATTGACCAGGTCTTACCTCTTCGGCAATGGGGGGGCAGTGGATCGTCAGAGCGAAGTAGAGGGACTTTATCCTCTGATTCCTCACGACAATCCCATCGGTCTGGAAGGTCATAAGGTTTTCATGCCTTTCTCACCATCAGAAGGGCGTCGGATCTTCCGTGATAAAATTTCTTTCTTATGGCCAGTGGTTCATAGGAAAAAGACTGATAGAGATGGACCGCGGCCCGATTTGAGGCATCGACCTCGAGATAAAAGGCCTTGATCTTCTTACTTTTACAGAATTCAGTATAAAAACGCATCAACCTTTTTCCGATTCCCTTTTGCCTGTATTGAGGGTGGACACAGATCTTTAGAAGCTCTGACTCCTCTCCCACGTTCCGAAAACATATAAAACCGATCACCCGCCCCCCAGGTCCTTCTTTCATATTTATAACGAAGCAGTGGGCCAGCGGGTTTTGCATTTCTTCGATAAACATCTTTTTTGACCACGGCACAGAGGAGGAGCTTTCCATTTTCAGGACCTCATCCAGATCGTGCACATCCATCTTCTTGATGCTCAATCCTTCAAATCGCATCACTGAATTGGATCAACGCTGATGACACGAAGAAATTCAATTCGGCCTCGTATGACTTAATAGCTCCTTCACCGCTTCTCTGATCTCATCGTCTTCTGTCTGATCGAGGACGATCTTATATGACTTTTTGGCCTCCTCATACCTTCCCCTCTTTTTCTGGAGATTACCGATCTCCATATAGGTCAAGGAGAACCATATCGATGTCTCCTTTAAATACCTGGCAGCATTTTCAAAGCTCACAAGTGCCTTCTCGTATTTACCCTGCTGGTAGAAAATTTCGCCCAGGGCGAAAGCGGCTTGACCAAGCAACTCCAGCCCATTGCCTTTCAGGACCATGGAGTAGAAGGAGATCGCCTCCACCAAATTTCTTCTCCTGAAATGGGCATTCCCCAATTGAAATGCGGCGTAATAGAAGAGTGGGTGGCCGGGGAAATCACGGATGACCCTCTGCAAGGCAGTCTCAGCCCTCTCATGCTCATCGCGGAAATGATAAATTTGACTGGCTTGCATGAGTGCAAAGAGCTGCCAGTGGCTAGTCCGGCTCCGTTTGGCGATGAGATCGTAGCTCTCCAGGGCCTGTTCCAGATTTCCAAGTCTGAGGAGGCACTCCGCTTTCATGAATAGGGACTCGTCACTGAATGAGGAGTTAGGAAATTCAAGCAAAAGTATATCCAAGTTGGTCATCGCCTCTCTGAATTTGTTTTCAAGAAAATATCCTTTCCCGATCTGGAAGAGGGCCTTTTCTCTGAATTTGGTATCGAGAACCGTGAAATAATAGGGGAGCGAATCCGTTATTCTACCCTCTGAGAAAATCACCTGCGCGTTTAACCATTGGATGAATATCTTTTCTTCTTCATAAGAGCCCAGTTTCTGAAGCCTCTGAAAGACCCGATTGGCCCCTTCTCTATCGCCCAAATGAATATAGTCCCAAAAAAGCGCGAGGGCCGTGATTCCGGCGAGGCGATTTGCTTTCGGCCCATCGAGAATGGGATTTAATTCTTTCACAGAAGAAGAATAATCGCCACGGATCAACTCTATTTCTCCCAATAAATAATGGGCATGGGACATCAATGGAGAATCCTTAAACTCTTTTCGAAATGACTGAAAGATCTCGATCGATTCCTTAATATTTCCTAAACGATAGTTGCAGAAACCCAGCCTCCAGGAGACGGCCGAGACCAGCGGATCATCTTTAAATCGTTCATAAAATGTCCTGTAATGTTGTCGGGCCTCCTCAAACCTGCCCAGTTTCAGGTATGACTCTCCAAGCCAGAATAAAGCCTGCTTTGCGTATTCCTTCGGGATAGTTTCAGCCCCCCCCCATACCCCTCTAAAACAGCTGAGGGCGGCCTCGTACTCTTTCTTCTTCAATGAGAGAACCCCGAGCCAGAAGACGGAGCGGCGGATGAATTGGTCATTTTTCGAGAGGAGCGAAACCTTTCTAAAAGAAGATTCAGCCTCAGCAAATCTACTCGATCCGAGCTCAAGAAGCCCCAGTAAGTAGTAGGAGTAGTCGATCCAATCAAACCTTGGGAATTCCTTGATCGCGAGATGAAGGAGTCTTCTCGCCTGCTCTCCATTGCCCAAACTCATCTCGATCGTCGCCAGCCAGAAAAGGGCATAGTCCATCTGCTCAAAGTTCTTACCTTCATGGACAATTCTTGAAAAGACCAGTCTGGCCTCTCTCAGCTTCCGCTTATTCATCAGTGTTTTACCCAAAAGGTAAGAGACGTCCCATACCTTTTTATGATTCGGATAATCTCTGATAAATTGTGAGAACTGCTTCTCCGAAATATCGTAGAAGCCATCGTGATAGGCTCCGATTCCAACCCTTAACAGTTTCTCTTCCTCAGTGATGCCTTTTGAATACATTTTTGGAGGAGCCAAGATCCCGAAAACCAAAAGCCCAACAATCCCATATAGAATGGTCTTCTTTTTCATCTCAATGAGGTTCGGTTCTTTTCTTCAGTCGGTCAAGCTCTTCGGGTGTATTCACATTGATAAAAGACTCTTTCCTTGGATCTAAAGAGAGAAACTGCTGTTCTTCAATCACCCTGACCTTTACCATCGGATAGAGGTCAATGATCTTGGACCTTCCTTGCTCGATGATCTTTTTCATCGGCTCTAAGCAGTTCTTAGAGTAGATCGCGTGCAGGGGCTCAAGGCCATCACTGGTTCGAGGGACGACAACATCGTGGCCATCGATATTGTCAATGAGATAAGTGATCACAGATTCCTTGAGGAAAGGCATGTCGCAGGCAACGCAGAATGAGAAAAAAAACGATGAAAAAAAAAGTCCGGTGTAGAGCCCAGCCAGAGCGCCGCGATTCGGGATGAGGTCAGCATAAACCTTGGCATTCAAATTCGAATATGGCTCGCCTTCATCTGCAACGATTATGACTTCTCGGAAGAGCCTTTCAAATAGGGCATGAATTCTTTGGATGATCGGTACTCCATCGATCGGGATAAGGGCCTTGTTTTGTCCCATTCGGGTGTTTTTGCCGCCCGAAAGGATGATCCCCGTGATATTCCTCGTCATAGGTATTGTCTGATAAGATATATTATGTTAACTTCAGTCTATTTCTCCGCCCGGAAGAACCTTTTCCACCCCTCACCCTCCTTCTCCTTCTTCATACTTATCTCTTCGAACTCCCGGAGGATCTCCTCTTGCCTTTTTGTCAAATTCTTAGGCGTTTTCACAATAACCTGGACCACCTGATCTCCTCGACCCGATCCTTTAAGCCTTGGAAAGCCTTCTCCCTTGATCTTAAACACATCGCCAGTTTCAGTACCTCTCGGGATGGTTAGAGTTCGTTTTCCATTCAAGGTTGGTACCTCTATTTCGGCTCCGAGCGCGGCTTGGGTAAAAGCAATCGGAACCTGACAGACAATATCGTCTCCATCCCTTGAGAAGAAGTCGTGAGGTTCAACATAAAGAAAGACGAAGAGGTCACCCGGCGGTCCGCCTCGCTCGCCCTCCTCTCCCTCTCCCCGAATTCTCAATTTTGAGCCTGTGTCAACTCCCGGGGGTATCTTTAATTGGATCTTCCGTTTTGTCTTCACCTTGCCCACGCCGCGACACTCTTTGCAGGGATGCGAGATCACCCTTCCTTCACCGCGGCAGTGGCCGCACGTGGTGCTGATCGTAAAAAAGCCCTGTGATCGGGTGACCTGACCTGTCCCCCTGCAGGCTGGACAGGTTGTCGGTTGTGTTCCTGGTTTAGCGCCTGTTCCATTGCAGACCTCACAGGACACTGTCTTGGGAATCTCAATCTCAGTGTCTTTCCCGAACGCAGCGTCATAAAAAGAGATTGTTAGATCATATCTCAGGTCAGCACCAGGACGTGCCCTTGTCCTTCGTCTGGAGTAAGTGGTCCCGAATCCAAAAAAGTCCTCGAATATATCTCCAAAGGCTGAAAAGATGTCATCAAATCCTCTAAAACCCGTAAAGCCGGTGCCCTTCAGACCTTCAATCCCGTAATGGTCGTAGATCCGCCTTTTTTCCGGGTCCCTGAGCACTTCGTACGCCTCTGAAGCCAGCTTAAATTTTTCCTCGGCATCCTTGTCCCCCGGATTCCTATCCGGGTGGTATTGCATTGCAATCCTCCGATAGCTCCTCTTAATCTCTTCTTCAGAGGCATCCCTTGAGACACCGAGAATCCTGTAGTAGTCTTTATCTTCCATAGACGCCGCTAAAACCTGACAAAAAAGATAAGGGGCTCGGGAGATAGGGATAAACAAATCTTTTTTCCTCTTCACCCCATCTCCGATGCTCCTCATGCGAACTCGCAAGAGGGGCTTCGTAAGCTAAACTCAATTGCGAAACCATTTGAACCTACTTGTTGTATTCCTCAAGGATCTTTCCTGTCCTGCCTTTCTCCACGATCTCATCTAACTTGGGGCCCAGGTCTATACCCATCTCCCTCATCCTCTTTTTGGCCCAGAGCCCCACATTTCTTGAGTCTCTGTAGAAATCTTCTCCCCTTGGCTTTGACGTATCGAAGTTGGCCAAACGGGATTCTTCTGTCTGATGAACACGGAAAGAAGATAATAATTTCGTAAGGTTAGAGCTATTACAGAATTTACATTTGACTTCTTTAACCTGCCTGATACTGAGAAACAACTCGCTGAATTCCCGGCCGCATTGATTGCATCGATACTCATAAATCGGCATACTTATTTCTCCCCTGGAATTCAGACACCGGACTTCAGACTTTAGACGCCAGACTTTTCAATATAGGAAATTAACCCTTGCAGTGTTCTCGAACCTTCTTGAGCTTTTGCCCATAATTCTTCATATATATGGATGTCTAAGTATCAGAATTCCTTTGTAAATCTGATGTAGTAATTCAATTCTGCTAACGATGACATAGCAATATATAAAAATTGTAAGTATTCATTCCTATTCTTCCTGGCTGAGCCCTCCACGATATTTGCTGGCACTGATACAGCAGCTCTTCTCATCTGAGATGTCAAACCCCAAATTTCACTCTTTGGAAATTCTTTCGTAGCCTTGTATACCAAGAGTGCCAATTCATCAGCTAATTTCCATGCCTTTATTTTTGTGTAATCTCTGGCCATTTCTTCCCCTTTAGTCCAATGTCTGAAGTCTATGGTCTAATGTCTGAATCACAGATAGTTATTTCCCTTTCCCCTTTGACCTCTTCTTCGCCCCCTTCTTTTTTCCCTCTGATTGTTCTTCTTTTTTTGATTCCCCCTCCTCGACGTTAACCATTAACTCTTCACCCGGATTGTACAGCTTATCACTTACATCCGGCAACTTGGAAAGATAGGTCTCGTAATCCTTTTGAGTGATGATTCCCATTTTGATATTTCTCTCAATATTTCTCTTATCAAATTTCTTTCCTTCGTCGGTATGCATAGCAATCTCCTTGGCGCATATCATAAAAAGAGATAGCATAAAACAGAGAGTCCTTCAAGATGTTTTGTAACCTACTAAAATAAAAAGAAAATTCATTTTAGTAGAATTTCTTTGTACAAAATTGTTGACACAATTTAAAAATATTTATAATAATGGCATTACTTATTTCTGTAACCCCTTCTGTTCCCCCCTTTATAACTCCCCCTTCTCCCTCTTAATTTAAGAGGGGGAGAGTGGAGGGGGCGTTAGATTGGGGGATGAAAGGGCTTAATATTGCTTGATCGGAGACCTTGCGGTGAATGCTTATGTTGAATCTGTCGTGAGTCTGGATTTAGATATTGTAGCTGCTGTGGAGAGAATTGGGGCGATTTGCAAGGCGGCCAGAGAAAAGGGGTTGAGGGTTGAAGAGTTCGAGCGTAGCGTGAACATTACCAGCGAGAGTTCTGACCTTCGGATCCAACTTCAGATCGACCTGCGCTACCAGACGTTTATTTCAATGGCTGAAGACAGGGAAGTACCGGGATATAAGATGAAAGTGGCCCCCCCTTAAAGACGTATTGGAGGACAATATATGGGCCTATATGGATAAGACGAGGCGAAGAAGCAAGCGGCAGAAAGACTTGGCTGATATTTTACGGATCATAGAGGCGTATCCAGAACTTAAGGGATCACTCCCACAAAGCCTTCAGGAGGAACTGGATAGAAAATAGGACTTGAGCGAGAACTCAAGGGTGGGAAAACCTGCTTGGTTTAAGGGCAGGACATTGTACCTGACATTGCGTGTACAAAATTGTTGACATATTTTTTAATTCTCTATAATAATTAACGTCAACCATTGCCCAGGTTTCGATGATAATGGGTAAAAAGGCTGTATTCATTTGGACTTAGTGAAAAGAGTGTGTAGGCCAATGGAAACAAGAAGAGTGGTTATAACGGGGATGGGGGTTGTTGCCCCCAATGGTATTGGAATAGAAAATTTTTGGGATTCTTTAGTCAACGGACGATCTGGAATTCGAAGAATTACCCGTTTTGATCCCTCCTCCTATTCTTCACAAATTGCAGGAGAAGTGCAAGATTTTGACCCAACTAATTATATGGAACCAAAAACCGCAAAGAGATTGAGCAGGTTCGCTCAATTTGCATTAGCCGCTGCTCGAATGGCGGTGGGGGATTCTGATATTATTCTTGATCAAGAAGATCCTTATAACGTTGGAGTTTTTGTTGGAACTGCAATTGGCGGGTTGGATATTTTTGAGACTCAGCATTCTATTTTCATGGAAAAGGGCGTAAAGAGAATTAACCCGTTTTCAATGGTTTCGTGTTCAACCCATTCCGCAAGTGCAGTTATTGCTTGTGAGCTTAGTCTAAGAGGAATCAATACGACCATTTCTTCAGGGTGTAATACGGGATTGGATACAGTCTATTCAGCTTTTAACTCAATCCGTGTTGGAGATGCAGATATAATCGTTGTTAGTGCGGGGGAGGCCCCTCTTACCCCTCTTATCCATGGGATATTTTGTGCCACCGGGTATATATCACGCCGAAACGGAGAACCCCAAAAGGCTTTAAGACCATACGATTCAGATGCTGATGGAATAGTCTTAGGTGAAGGTGGTGCCTGTGTTATCATAGAGGAACTTAATCACGCAATAAAAAGAAATGCAAAAATTTATGCTGAGATAATAAGCTATTCTGCCTTGAACGAAGCATTCGATCTTTTGGAGGTCGATAATAATGAAGAAACAATGGCTTTGAATTTGAGAAGGCTTTTGGAAAAGGGGCGCATTGATACTGCCGAGATTGATTATATCAGTGCCCACGGAAACGGCATAGTTTCTTATGATATTATAGAGACCAATGCCATTAAGCGAGTGTTCGGAAATTTAGCATACAACATTCCGGTCACATCGATAAAACCTGTTACTAGCCACTCAATTTCAGCTACAGGCATATGGCAGATTATTACCTCTCTTTTGGCAATGAAAACTAGCACTATTCCCCCTACTATTAATATTTTGAATCCCAATCCCAAGTGTGATCTTAACTATTTGCCGAATGGTTTTCTAAGAAAAGAGGTTCGAACTGCAATTATCAATACACATGGATTTGGCGGCAGGTTAACAGCAATTGCCCTAAAAAAATTTTAGCTGACGTATCCCAGTCCCCTGATAATGATCAACCTGAGTATCACAAACATTGTTTTATGGGTAGCGTTTTTATTAAATTTGGCCTTGGGCTTCTTGGTCTATCTAAAAGAACCCAAGAGAAGTGTTAATATTTCCTTTTCCATATGCACTTGGGCATTATCGGGCTGGATATTAGGTGTGTCAATGTTTTTTCTATTTAAAGACCCCACGCCCAGGTTATTTTGGGCTAGGATGACTTTTTTCTCAGCAAGTATTATTCCTTCTGCCTTTTTCTATTTTTCGTTAATTTTCCCACAAGAAAAACGTACCATTACCCCGTCAAAGATATTACTTATTTTTTCCCCAGCCTTAATGTTCGCTATCGCCTCTTTGACAAAATTGATGGTTCATTCTGCTCGTTGGGATACTTTGACTATGAATTATGGTGTGGCTCATAAGTTTTTTTCAGTTTATTTGCTTGCAGGGATGTTCGGAGGAATTTTCTTTCTTATAAAGTCGTATAGAAATTCAGTAGGGTTGAAACGTATTCAGATTAAGTATTGTTTGTCAGGGTTGCTTATAATGACTATTTTTGGCATTAGTTTTAATCTTATCATTCCCATGATTAGCTCATCGCGGTTCAGTTATTTAGGGCCTGTTTCGTCAATCATCATGGTGAGCTTTATTAGCTATGCAATTGTTAGACACCGGTTGATGGACATTAATATCGTCTTTAAAAAAGGGACGACTTATGTTCTTTTGATATTGCTCTTTTTAGTGCCCTCTGCCATATTGATCGTGATCTTTCAAAAGCTCTTTTTTAAAGAGATTAACTATCTTTTTTCTGTCATCATTTTATCGCTCCTCTTTGTGGTTGCTCGCTTGTTTCACGAAATCAAACCAGGTGCAGAAAAGGCAGTGGAGTATGTTCTCTTTAGAAATAAATACGACTATCGGGAGACCCTGGGAAAATTCGGCAGGGCCATGGTCTCCATCCTCGATTTGCAATCTCTGTCCCGGAGGATTATTGATACGATCGCCCAGACGATGGGGGTTGAGAAGGCATCGCTATTCCTGTTGAATGAAGAAAAGGGAGGGTTCGTTCTAAAGGAATCGAGAAACGTGGAGATGGAGCTACCCACTCCAATGCTTCAAAAGGGAGACCCCCTGCCCCATTATTTACAGAGGATCGAGGAAATCATAGTCAGGGAAGAGCTGATGAAGGGAGCACATATCCCCGAATTAAAGAAGGTGGTTGACCAGATGTCTCTTTTAGAAGCAGAGGTCAGCATCCCCCTGCTTTCAAAAGGCCGTTTGATCGGGTTCATTAACCTGAGTCATAAATTCAATAAGGACATCTATTCGCACGAAGATATTGAGTTGCTGACCACACTGGCCTTTCAGACCTCAATCGCAATCGAGAACGCAAGGCTCTATGAGGATTTGAAAAAATCGAAATCGTATATGCGCAGGGCGGACCGTCTGGCTTCTTTGGGAACCCTTGCGACCGGCCTGGCCCATGAGATCCGTAACCCGCTGGTCGCCATTAAGACCTTCACCCAATTGCTTCCGGACCGCCTCGATGACGAAGAGTTTAGAAACCATTTTCTTAACGTCGCCTCCTCAGAGGTCGATCGAATCTCATCGCTGATCACCGAACTTCTCGACTTCGCAAAACCATCCGAGCCAAAGCTCGAACTTGAAGATATCAACAGTATCTTAGATGGGATGCTCCTTTTGATTTCGACTGAGACGAAGAAGAAGGAAATCAGTGTCGTTAAAAACTATACCCCAAACTTACCACTGGTCAAGGTTGACCGGGAACAGATCAAACAGGTCTTCTTGAATATCTTGCTCAATGCCATCGACGCAACGCCCATAAAAGGTCGGATCAGCGTGACCACACGCTCGTTTATAAAGCCTCATGGGGAGCCCTATCTCCAGATCGAATTTACGGACACGGGATGTGGCATCCCACCAGAACATCTGGAGGAGATCTTCACCCCATTCTTTTCGACCAAGGATAAAGGAAGTGGATTGGGGTTAGCGATCTGCCATCAGATCATCCAGGACCATAATGGATATATTGATGTGGAGAGCGAGTTGAACAGAGGGACGTCTTTCTATATCAATTTACCACTACAAGAGGCGTACACGAAAGAGAAAAAAGAAGACTTTATTAGAGAACACCGTGAAGGGTTCGATTCTGTTGAATCAGCATGAATTATCAAGAATTGCTTCAATCTCCGATCATCCCACCCCAAATTGTAGCACTGACCCAGAAGGCCAGCTCCAATATGGTCCCTGTCCTCATCCAGGGCGAACAGGGAACAGGAAAGGAGTTGATCGCAAAGCTCATCCATTACACCGGAGACTGGAAATCTTACCGTTTCCTCAAAATGGATTGTCGAATCATGACGAAAGATACATTTCAGGCCTCCCTCTCCGAGCTTCTTAAAGAGACCGAAGGGGGTGAGACCCCGGCAACCGTTTATCTCAAGGAAGTCGGGTACTTAGGAAAGGAGAGCCAGTTAAAGCTATTGGAATTGATCGAAGACGGGGTCCTTCAGACTAACGGAGAGAAGAAAGTGATCAAGAATATCCGGTTTATCTCCTCTTCGTCTGAGGATTTGAAAGAGAAGGCCGCCCAGGGAAAATTCTTAGAGGATTTATACTATCAATTGAGCACCCTCTCCATTTTCGTACCGCCCTTGCGAGATAGGACAGACGAGATTCCGAAGATCGCCCAGTACATCCTGGAAGAATATTCTAAAAGGATGAGGCTTAAGAAGGTGGCCATTTCCAATGATGTCCTCTCGCTTCTGGAAAGCTACTGGTGGCCAGGGAACCTGCGAGAGCTCGAGCATGTGGTGATCCGGGGAGCGGTTTATTCCGACGGCGAAACGCTGAAAGAGAAGGATCTCTTCTTTAGACAGGAGGAGGAAAGGACATCTTTCTCCTCTTTTCTGAAGAAGTCTGATGTGAAGCCCCCCCTGCCGAAGGAGAGGGGCTTTTCAGGAGAGGAGGATACTCCCTCTTTGTCCGCCTTTCTGATTGAGTTGGTCCACCGGATCAAGAATCCCCTTGTCTCGATCAAGGCATTTACGCAACTCTTGAGGGAAAAATTTAATGATCCTGAATTCAGAAATCAATATTATCGAGTGGTGACCGAAGATATCGATAGGATCGATTCCCTGCTGAACGGTTTCTTGAACTACATCAAGATCAACACCCCGATCGAGAAAAGGAACACGGTTCACGGGGTTCTGGACGATGTTTTAAAGAGGCACGATCCCCAGCTTAAAGACAAACAGATAAAGGTATTTAAGAGGTATGAAGAAGGCCTTCCCGAAACCATTGTCCACGAGGAGCAGCTTCGCTATATTTTCGATTCGATCCTGCAATATGCGATCTCCTCTGTGCCTCCAAACGGGAGCATCGGATTTTTGACAAAATCCTCGAACACTCACAAAAAGACTCCCGTCGAAAGAGCACTGTCAAATGGGGAAAAAGGACAGATTGAGATTGTGGTCGTCTTCACTGGCTATAAGAGGGAAGGCGAACCGTTGAGGAATGTGTTAGGAATTCCCGTCCCCCCGCAGGAGGAGAAGATCGAATTGGAACTGCGGCTGCTCAAAGAGATTATTCAAAAGAACCGGGGGATGATGAAATTCGAGGTCGACGAGAAGAAACCGCGAACCCTGATCTCTCTGAGCTTCCCCATCGAAAGAAGAAAGGTGATCTATTACCCGTCAGCAGAATCGTAGAAGAGATTATAAACTCGAAAGTGGAGGGGTGAATGTGAGAAGCGTCTTAATTGTTGACGATGAGGCAGGTACCAGGGAATCGATCAAGATGATTCTGAAGAACGATTACGAGGTCTTCTTGGCCAGAGACGCCGAGGAGGCATTTGCTCAGATCAAGGCACATTCGCCGGATGTGATTCTCCTTGACATCATCCTGCCTGATATCGATGGTTTAAAAGTTCTTGAAAAGATTAAGGAAAATGACCCAGATCTGATCGTGATCATGATCACCGCAACCAAGACGGTCAAGACAGCCGTTGAGGCGATGAAATTAGGGGCCTACGACTACGTGACCAAGCCCTTCGATGTCGATGAACTCCGGTTGATCATTAACCGGGCCCTGTCGACTCAGGCCCTGGAGAAGGAGGTCAGATATCTTCGGAAGGAGATCGATAAGGGGTTCAGCTTTGGGAACATCATCGGTAAAAGTAAGGTAATGGAAGACATTTTTAAGGTGGTCAGGCAAATCGCAGATTCAAAATCGACTGTTCTCATCATGGGAGAGAGCGGAACCGGAAAGGAGCTAATCTCTCGGGCAATCCATTATAATAGCAATCGAAGGAATTTCCCCTTCGTCACGATCAACTGTGCCGCCATCCCGGAGACCTTGATCGAGAGTGAACTGTTCGGCCATGAAAGGGGGGCGTTCACCAATGCGATCGAGAGAAAGTTGGGCCGTTTTGAGATTGCCCATCGGGGGACGATCTTTCTCGATGAGATCGGTGAATTGAGCCTGAACACACAGGCAAAGATCCTCAGATTCTTAGAGGAGAAGGAGTTCAATCGGGTTGGAGGGTCGAAGACGATCAAAGTCGATGTCAGGCTGATCACGGCGACCAACAGAGACCTGAATCAGCTCTTAAAAAAAGGGGAGTTCCGGGAGGATCTCTATTATCGGATCAATGTGGTCCCCATCGTCATGCCACCTCTCCGGGAGAGGAAGGAGGATATCCCTCTCCTGTTAGAGCACTTTATAAAGAAATTCAATGAGGAGAATAATAAAAAGGTCAAAGGGGTTAGCAAGGAGGCATTGGAACGTATCATGAGTTATGACTGGCCGGGCAACGTTCGGGAATTGGAGAATTTGATCGAGCGCGTGGTCGCTTTGACCTCCAATGAGCTTATCCAAGCCAACGAGTTACCGTTCTCATTGACCAACGTGCCTAAGCTCAATGGGTTAAAAGAGTCTGTTTTGGAGGGCAAGGTCTCTTTTTCAAAGGCAGAGGAGGAATTTGAAAGGGATATTATCCTCGACGCCTTGAGAAAGGCCAACTATGTTCAGTCCCGTGCAGCTGAAATACTGGGCATCAGCCGCCGAATACTGAAGTACAAGATGGATAAATTAGGAATCGCTTGAAACAAAGCTAAAAGGAGGCAAAAAGGTACAAAATTGTATATCGGTGTTCGATTTTGAGCAAGATTAATCTTTTCCACTTATTACAATAGGTTACAATTCATGTTGAACGAAATGGCTTAATACTTCGCAAAAAACGGCATATCTTTACCTATCCTTTTAGGCAGGGATTCTGCCTCTCTTCCCCACCTAAAAATTTCCTTTAGATATCAAATAATTGTTAAATATCCCTAACCGCATTTTTTTATGCATTTATGGCAAAGTTCTTGCTTCAATTCTAACTAACCCCTGGAGAAGCCTCGCCGTTTAGGGAGAAGAGGGGGAGATCACGAAGGGGAGGAGATTATGGAGGCTAAACCCAACGTGCCTAATGTCCTCATTGTTGACGACGAGATCGGGCCGAGAGAATCCTTAAGAATGATCTTAAAGGCAAACTATAATGTCTTTGCAGTTGAGAATGGGAATGCTGCGATTCAAATGGTCCAGCAAATCCCGATGGATGTCGTTACATTAGATCTGAAGATGCCTGGCCTCTCCGGAATCGATACCCTTAAGGAACTTCGGCTGATCGACCCCGATCTCATGATAATCATCATCACTGGATATGGGACCTTAAAGAGCGCAATCGAAGCGATTCGATATGGAGTCTTTGACTATATTCCCAAGCCCTTCAACGTACCGGAGATCATCTCCATCATCGATCGATCGGTACAGCGGAGGAAACTCAATTTGAAGATCAAGGAAGTGATCGGTAACTTCTTTGAGGTTTCGCTCGGTGCATCGCCACTAAAGGACGGCATGCCCATTCAGGATGGAACCGCTCATCCTAAGTGGGGCCGCGAAATACCGTCCGGTGAACAAAACTTTTTAAAATTCGCCAAGGTCCTCGCCCATACCCTTGAGGAGAAAGACCCTTATACCTCCGGCCACTCCGAGAGGGTCTGTTACTATTCTGATTTTATTGCCAAGCGGCTTCCCCTCTCTCCGAAAGAACGGGCTGAAATCCAGATCGCTGCCTATCTCCATGATGTCGGGAAGGTCGGGATCAGCAATCGATTCATGAATAAAAAGGGGACGTTGACGCCTATCGATTGGGCGATCATTAAACAGCATACGAAGAAGTCGATCGAGCTTTTGCTTCCGTTAAACCTCTCTCCGAGCATCCTTGCGTGCATTCAATATCATCACGAGCGCTTTGACGGAACGGGCTACCCGGATGGACTCGCGGGCGACCAGATCCCAGTAGGGGCGAGGATCATCGCAATCTGCGACGCCTATGACAGCATGACCTCAGATCAACCCTACCGGAAGCCGCTCTCCCATGAGGAGGCGAAGAGTGAATTATTGAAATTCTCAGGCAAACAATTCGATCCCAATCTCGTCTCCATCTTTTTAGATGTTCTGAAGGAAATGGAGGAGGTCTTTCTGGTAAGAGACCATCTAAAAGCCCCCTCGATCTCATACTAAGATGAAAGAAGGAAAGGAGCCACAAATGAACCAACTCATCCGCTGCGTCAATTGCGACGCAATCTTTCTCAAGACCCCATTCGATCAGTACCCGGAATATGACCCGGACTCAACCCATTCACCTGAATCATTTCGAACCATTGAAAAGGATGACCTCCAGGATTTTCTAAAGAATCACCGCGGCCACCGAATGGAAGAATTGAAGGTCCTGGAAGACTCGTTCGTCAGTGAAAGAGACTACATCGAACCGGTCAAGACCTCCTATTTCAAGGCGACCAATGGAACCGAGAAGTTCGTCATTAAGAAATTCAGGGAGAAGATCGAAGAGCCGCTCCGATATCAGTTGATTCATGGAGACTATTGTTTAAAGTGTATTGGAATCGAAATCCGGTCTGAAGAGATCGCCAAACAGCTCCAGGCAGAATTCAAGGCGACCCCCCTTCCCCCTGACAAGCTGGAGGCCTTTCTCAAGCTATTTCACTATATTGCTAAAAACACGGATGTCAACAAATTGGAGAGAATTCCTGAAGAGTCCTCGAATCCGTTGGAGATCTATTACAGGATCGACGATATCAGTCTGGTTTATCTGCTGAGGAACTGCCGCAATATCTTTCAAGGCCAGGAATACACGGCCATCGAAGATTTCATCCGTCGGCATAAGGACGACGGCGTGCTCTTGCTGAAGGCCACGTATCGGATCCAGATCAACGAGGTAGCTAAAAAGAGAAAAAGGCTTATGGCAGCCCAGATTCGCCCAGAAAGGGCAAGGGTCGTAGCCAAAGGATAATCTCGGGTCCCTTTTAACCCTTCCACGATCTCTAAGCCAGAATTGACATACCGATCTGCGTCTGTTATCGTTTACCATCAAGATAAACAGACCAACGGGTATCGTCTTGTCGTCTTCCTAAAGGAAGAGGACAGACAGGGTGGTGAGGGTTATGGGTCCATCCTTCTCAAGTCATACGTTTTTCAATCTCTCGATGGGGATCTACTTGGTCAGCTTCCTGGGCTATCTCATCCTGTCGACCTCCCACCCAAAGAGGATCGGAATTCTCCCCACCTCCTTGTTGGCAGCCGGCTTCTTGCTCCATTCGGCAGGCCTGGCGTTCCGTTGGGCAGAAACACACCGGACAGGCTATGGTTATGTCCCCCTATCCAACATGTATGAATCGCTGATCTTCTTCTCATGGACGATTGTCCTGATCTACCTCATTCTCGAATTCAAGTACAAGCAGAGAATCATCGGTCTTTTCGTCACCCCTTTTGCTTTCCTTGCCATCGCCCTTACCTCTATCATCCCCGGGGTGAGCCCAAGGATCACGCCCCTTGTCCCTGCCCTTCAGAGCAACTGGCTGACGATTCACGTGACGACCTGCTTCTTTGGATATGCCGCATTTGCCGTCTCCTTTGGAATCAGTATCCTCTACCTGATTCGGGATAAGAACAGCGGCCTTTCAAGATGGTTGCCTTCATCCGAAATTCTCGATGAGATTAATTATAAGTCGATTGTGATCGGATTTCCGATGTTGACCCTTGGGATTATAACGGGCGCGGCATGGGCAAATTACGCTTGGGGAAGCTATTGGAGCTGGGACCCGAAGGAGACATGGTCGCTGATCACCTGGTTCGTCTACGCCGCCTTTCTTCATGCCCGATTCACCAGGGATTGGCGGGGAAGGAAGACAGCGATCCTCTCCGTTATTGGATTCTCCGCTGTCTTGTTCACCTATTTCGGGGTCAATTACCTGATCTCAGGACTTCACAGTTATCTATAGAGGTTACGTCAACCGTCCTAAACCTTTACCCTCACCCTTTAACGTCAGACGATACGGGCTTCGCAGCCCTAACTCCATCCGCCATTCATAGGGTGTACAATTCCTCGCCATACATATGAACCCAATTTTTTCTTAAAACCTCAGTGGCCTCTTCCATCTTGTCGACACCCATGATCAGGACGGTATTCTCCCCTCTTCCCAGGCAGGTGTAGAGGTAGTTCACATTGATCTTCATCTCTTTTAGAGGCCTTAAAACGGCATTGAGTCCACCCGGATGGTTTGGGGCTTCCACAGCCAATACCTCGGTCACCTTTACAGAGTAACCATGGCTCCTCAGGACATTGACAGCCTTTTCAGGATCGCTGGCGACAAACCTCACAGCGCTGATATCAGCCGTATCCGCCACGCTCAAGGCAATGATATTGATACCGTTATCGCCCAAATAATCACTCACCTCGGAAAGCTTTCCAGGTGCATTCTCCAGACTGACTGAAATCTGTTTGACAGACATCGCGTCCCCAACCCCCTTCATTCAAATATGCCTTCTAATGTCTCAGGTCCAGAGCCTCCTGCCTTAATCACGGTCCCAAAAAGTCATACCCCACCAATAAGGCCTGACGATTCAGCTTAACCATCGCCGGGTTTCGGTTTGTAAAGGTATCCTTCAATACTCGATGCATCGTATCCAGGCTGACCAGGGCAGATTTTTTTATAAACGCCCCCAGCATCACCATATTGCCCACCCTCTCCTCACCGAGGGGTTTGACCAGGTCGTTCACAGGGATTTCATAGATTTCAATATCCCCGCGAACAGGCCTCGAATCGATCATGCTCGAATTTAGAAAGAGGGTGCCTCCTGACTGGACCTGGTTCTGATAAAACAGGAGGGCGGGGTTATTCATCAATACTGCAAAGTCGGGTTCTGAAGCCACGGGAGAGGCGATCTCTTCTGTCGAGATGACCACTGTGCAATTTGCCGTCCCACCTCTGACCTCTGCCCCATAAGAAGGTAGGCAGGTCACATTCTTTTGCTCATACATCCCTGCAGTGGCCAGGAGGTATCCCATCATGATCACGCCCTGACCTCCAAATCCTGAGAAAATGGTCTTAATGAACATCTTTTTTATCTCCGGTGAAGTCCTTCAAGACCCCGAGGGGAAAGCTCGCGGTCATGACCTCATCGATCCACTTGCATGCCTCGACAGGACTCATCTTCCAGTTTGTCGGGCATGGAGATAGAACTTCCACCAGGGAGAAACCAGCCCCTTTGATTTGAACCTGGAAGGCCTTGGCAATCGCCCTCTTTGTTTTCAGAATATTTGAAGGGGAGTTGACAGCTGTCCTTTCGACATAGGCGCTGCCTTTGGCAATGGCCAGCATCTCGCTGAGGTTGATTGGAAACCCATCCCTCTTCTCCTTCCTTCCACCAGGAGAAGTGGTGGTGTTCTGCCCGAGGATCGATGTCGGAGCCATCTGGCCCCCGGTCATCCCGTAGACCCCGTTGTTTACGAAGATCGTCGTGATATTCTCCCCTCGTGCTGCGGCGTGGATGGTCTCGGCTGTTCCGATCGCAGCGATATCCCCGTCTCCTTGATAGGTGAAGACGATCCGGTCTGGCAGAGCCCTCTTGAGCCCGGTCGCCAGAGCAGCCGCCCTCCCATGGGAGGCCTCTCCCATATCGATATCGAAGTAATTGTAGGCCAGCACTGCACAGCCAGCAGGAGGGACCCCGATGATCCGCTCTTGAAGCCCCATCTCATCGATCACCTCTCCGATAATTCGATGCAGCAGGCTATGGCCGCATCCCGGGCAGTAATGGAACGGTGCGCTCTTCAGTGACTTTGGTCTCGTAAAGACTTTTTTCATGGCCAAGATCCCAATCGATTTAACCCAATCTCTTTTGATAGTATTGACTCGTGATCACTCTCGATACTTCTAGGGGCGTGGGAACGATTCCGCCGGGTCGCCCATAAAAGTGGACTTCACCACCCCCTTCGAGTGCCAACCTGACATCCTCGACCATCTGGCCCATGTTCATCTCGAAAACGATAAAATGCTTAACCTTTTTTGAAAAATCTCGCAGGGCTTTAAAAGGGAATGGCCAGAGAGAGATCGGACGGATGAGCCCGACTTTAAGCCCCTGCTCTCTCACCCGCTTGACCGCACCCTTTGCAATCCTTGCAGCCGTTCCAAAGGCGACGACCAGCATCTTTGCATCATCTGCGGCAAAGGCCTCCCATCTCAATTCTTCCCTTGCGATCTTCTCATATTTTCTCATCAACTTCCAGTTATGTTCTTCCTCTTCGCCGGGATCCAAGATAAGGGATCGGATGAACCGACTGGGTCTTCCTTTGGCTCCTGTGAGCGCCCAATCCTTATGGGGAAGCTTTTTGATCGGAATTTCAGGACGGAATTCTACTGGTTCCATCATCTGGCCAAGCATCCCATCTCCAAGAATGACAACCGGAGTTCGATACTTATCTGCGAGGTCGAATGCCTCAAAGGTCAAATCTGCCAGTTCTTGGCCTGAGTTTGGTGCAAGCACGATAGTGCGATAATCTCCGTGGCCTCCCCCACGTGTGGCCTGAAAATAGTCCGACTGGGCAGGGGCGATGTTACCCAGTCCGGGCCCTCCCCTGCTCATATTGACAATGACTGCAGGAAGTTCCAAACCCGACAAGAAAGAGATACCCTCCTGCTTCAGGCTGATTCCCGGGCCAGAAGAGGAGGTCATGACCCTTCCGCCTGCCATGCTCGCACCGATCACCATATGGATCGAAGCAATCTCGCTCTCCGCCTGGATAAAAACCCCTCCTTCGATCTTGGAGAGTCTCTCAGACATATATTCAGGGATCTCGTTTTGAGGCGTGATCGGATATCCGAAATAGAAGCGACATCCTGCGCGAACCGCAGCCTCTGCAACGACATGATTCCCACGCATCAGCACCTTAGGCACGGTAGACCTCGATTGCGATCTCCGGGCATGAAATGGCGCAAAGGCCACAGCCCGTGCATCTCCTCTCTTCCTTCTTAAGGTTTTTCTCTGTAAAATGGGCCGGGTAATATCCCTTTTGATTGAGCCGATCGGATGTCCCAATCAACTGATGAGGGCAGACGGACATGCATAACTTACAGTCCTTGCACAACTCGACATCAATTTCAATGTAACCTGCTGGCAAAACCCTTCTCCAGAATATCTTGACCTATTAGATTAATTATTATAAAGTTTAATGCTATTAAAATCAATTCCTATTGAGAGCAGAGATGGAGACGTCTTTAAACCGCCTGGATAGGGAACCGAAGCGCCTGATCATGATCGGAGGAAAAGGAGGGGTTGGAAAAACAACCTGTGCCTCTGCTATTGCCCTTCATTTCTCACTTAAGGGAAAGAAGACACTCATCATTTCGAGCGACCCTACCCCCTCTCTCTCCGACATCTTTGAGATTGAGATCGGCGACCAAGAGAAGCCTATCAATTCTGTCAAGAACCTTTACGGAATTGAGATCAGTTCTGAAGTCGTCCTAAAGAAATGGAAGGAACGTTTCGGCCCGGAGATCTATGAGGTCGTCTCATCTTTTGCCTCAGTCGATTACGACTTCGTCGACTATATTGGAGGGGCCCCTGGAATTGAAGAAGAGTATATGCTTAATTACATTTTGGAGCTGGTCGAGGGCGGAAAGTATGACCTGGTCGTCTGGGATACAGCCCCTGCAGGCCATACCCTCAGGCTGCTCCATCTTCCCCAAATATTTCTGAAGCATCTGGAGGCGGCAACAAAATTCTATATGAATCTCTATAGTTACTTAGAAAAAATAAAGGAAACTGTGAAATTAAAAAAGGGGAAACGATCCCTTCTGGAGATAATCAGTGGATGGGAGGATCTTGCAGAGAAGGTTGTCAGCTTCATTCGAGACCCCCAAAAGTCTGAATTCATTGTGGTTACAATCCCCGAAGCCCTCGGTGTGAAACAGACCGAGAGGATCATCAAAGATTTCGACGAATACCAGCTGAAGGTGAACCATTTAATTGTTAACTATGTGATTCAACAGGCAGATTGCGAATTTCACAAGGCTCGAAGCCAGATGCAGCAGAGTTATATCAAGATATTGAAGGAGCAGTATTCTCAGAGGATCAAATTGATCGAGACCCCTCTCTTTCCACATGAGATCAAAGGGGTGGAGAAGATAAAGAAGATTTCAGAGATCCTCTTTGAGTCCTAATTGCGATTAGAAAGGAGTAGAAAGATGTCTCTTCTTTCAAACCGTGCAAAGAGCTTGAAACCCTCCCCTACCCTTGCGATTAATGCCAAGGCAAAGGCCATGCAGGCTCAGGGAATCCGGGTGATCAGTTTTGGGGCAGGGGAGCCCGATTTTGACACCCCGGAGAATATTAAAAAGGCTGCAATCAAGGCCATTGAAGAGGGTTTTACCAAATATACGGCCGTAGGAGGTATCGATGAGCTAAAGGATGCGATCATCCATAAATTTCAGCGGGATAACCAGTTGACCTATAAGCGTTCGCAGATCCTGGTCTCCTGTGGCGGCAAGCACTCCTTCTATAATTTGGCTCAGGCCATCTTCGATCACGGAGACGAGGTGATCATCCCTGCTCCCTACTGGGTTTCGTATCCTCCGATGGTGTCGCTGGCCGGAGCCACCCCCGTCATTCTCAACACAAAGGAAGAGAACGGCTTTAAGATGACACCGGATGAACTGAAGAGGGCAGTGACTCCGAAGACCAAGGCCCTGGTTCTCAATAGTCCCTCCAACCCCACAGGGAGTGCTTATACGAGAAAAGAACTGGAATGGATTGCAGAGATTGCAATCTCTCACAATTTCTTCGTTATCTCTGATGAGATTTACGAGAAGATCGTCTACGATGGGTTTGAATTCATAAGCATTGCCTCTCTCAGCGAGGAGATCAAGAAGCGGACGATCATCGTCCATGGAGTGGCGAAGACCTACTCCATGACAGGGTGGAGGATCGGTTATACCGCTGGACCTGAAGAGATCATCTCAGCCATGAGTAACATCCAGAGCCAGAGCACCTCTAACCCGACATCCATTTCGCAGAAGGCCTCTGTTGAGGCCCTCACCGGCCCCCAAGATGAGGTGGGTAGGATGGTCTCCGCTTTTGGCCAGAGGCGAAATTACATCGTTGACCGGCTAAATGAGATTCCTGGAGTCTCCTGTTACAAACCAGCCGGTGCCTTCTATGTCTTTCCTAACTTCTCCTCCTATTATGGAAGGTCTTATCAGGGAAGGAGGATTTCGAACTCGACAGAACTTGCCGATTTCTTCCTCGACGTGGCAAGAGTCGCAGTGGTGCCCGGCATCGAGTTCGGAGCAGACCCTTTTGAAAGGCTTTCCTATGCAACCTCTATGGAGGACATTAAGGAAGGGATCGATCGGATTGAGGACTCCCTCAATAAACTCGTCTGAAGTAGTCTTTCAGAATGGAACGGTGGTCAAAGGCCATATCCTCGGGAAGGGTCGATTCATTAAACAACCCAATCCCCAAAGCGTCATCTCTGGCCTCGGGCTCCCCATTTGCTTTTGCGATATAAACGGTTGAAATCGTATGATGTCTTGGATCCCGGTCAGGAGCTGAATAGGTGTGAAATTGCCTGACCAGCTCCACATCGAGATTGGTCTCTTCTTTTGCCTCTCTGATTGCCGCCTCTTCTAAGGATTCTCCATAGTCTACGAAGCCTCCCGGGATAGCCCAACCGTAAGGACGATTCTTCCTCCTGATCAGGATGATCCCTTTTGACTCGATCTCAATAATGATATCGACTGTGGGAATGGGGTTCTTATAAACCTCAATCTCCTTCCGACATCTGGGACATTGAATGATTTTATGTTCCATTATCTTTCCTTCGCTTCAACCTTACGCTAACGCTGAGCGACATCGGCTATGCCCTTCGCCCTTTTTTAAGCAGAGACTTCCGCAGCATGTCAAGGGCAATGATAGAGGCCCTCTCACGAAGCGTAGGGATCTCACCGCCAAGCGGGTGAGACTCTCTCTCCATTCCAGAAGGAGTCTTCAAGGAATAGCAGGTTTCAACTCGGTATTCCTCCCTGCCCTGCTCCTCGACGATCTTGCCAAACATCCCAAGCACAAGGTCCGTTTCGAACTCTTCGCTGCCTCTTTCCGCCAGACGATCAGAGACAGCCTGCGGATCTGCCATAATCCCACTGAAGGTCCCGTCCTCGAGATCCAGAAATCGTCTTAGAGAACTCTCAGAAAGCAGGACAAGGCCCTGGGCGACCGAGCGGCCCTCCGGGCTTCCCAATTTCTGTGAGATCAGTCCTGCGGTGAAGGTCTCCACCACGGATAGGGTGAGGCCAAGGTGCTCCAGTTCCTTTACAACATTTCCATGGAGGGTCTCGTCGTCTACCCCATAGATCAGGATGCCAAGGCGGCTTCGGATCTCCTGCTCCATCCTTTCTATCATGATCGAGGCCTCTTCTAAGGTATCAGCCTTGGCAGTGATCCTGATCTTAATATCTCCTGGCGAGGCAAGGGTTCCCACTGAAGGGTTTCGGCTTTCCTTCATAAGATCCTTGATCTGCAACCCGATGGCGCTTTCTCCCAGTCCGCAAACGCGCAACACCCTGTAACGAATCACCCGGCTTTTCAAGTTGAATCGTCTGCGAAGATAGGGAATGACCGTATGCTCCATCAGATATTTCATCTCAGAAGGAACACCAGGAATCGATAGGATCACCCAATCTGAACCCTCGACAATGAACCCCGGAGCCGTCCCCTTGGGGTTTTCGATCGGGATCGCTCCCTCAGGGATGTAGGCCTGCCTCCGGTTGTTTTCTGCCATACGAAAACCCCGCCTCTTGAATATGGCTTCGATCTGCTCCATCAGATGAGATTGAAAGACGAGCGGGCGCCCGGTAACCTCGGCCACAGCCTCCCTTGTAAGATCATCCTCTGTAGGTCCGAGTCCGCCTGTGGTGATGACCACCTGGACTTGATCGATGGCAGACCGGATAACCTCATTCATTCGCTGAAGGTCATCCCCAACACTTGTCGTCTGGACCAGTTCGATCCCGTTGTCGGCAAGAGCCCGCGCAATATAAGAGGAATTGGTATCGACGATCTGACCGAGGAGAAGTTCTGATCCAATGGCAATAATCTGAGCGTTCATTTTTGTCACCAAAATTCTTCTTCATTTAAATTTCTTAGACAACATTGATACTACATTCCGGATAAAAAAACAATGTTCGGCCGAAAGGTCCTGAAAGGATGGCTTACCCCCTTAAATATTAATAATAAACTTCCCTTGTGGTTTCAATATATTAGCTATTAGATTTCAACATAGACTTTAAATTTTCTTAAGCGGTTAATCTTTAATTAACCGGCAGGCTTCTGAAAAGCATAAAGAAAACATAAATTCGGCACCCTATTTGCATACCGTTGCTTTCGCTCCAATTATGCCAAGACTCGGTATCCACCTGACAACACCCGAAGTCAACCGACTCCGGGAGATTTCTACCCGAACCGGACTCGCAGTCTCGGAGCTTATCAGGAGGTCCCTGGATGATTGGCTTGAAAGATATGAGGAGAAAGAGAGAATCAAGAGGGAAGAGGATCCAGGCCGAGGAATTAACTCAACTTCCGGGAGAACGTCCTACCGGGTCAAAACCATCTGAAGAACGAAGAGGGCGGAGTCTATAAGAATGAACGATTACGCAAAATCCTCATTATTCCGTTACCGGTGGACAGGACAGACCTTGAGTCTACGCGAGGTGGTGGCCATCATCAAACGCGAACCTAACTGGTATAGAACAGAGGCCTATAAGAGTCTGATCAATGCATTACGTCCAATCCTTGTAAACCGAAAAGAGGTGGAGAAGGACCTTCGCGGAGCCCCTCTTTCTGGAGCTGATCTCTGGAAGGCCAACCTTTCAGGGGCGGATCTCTTAAAGGCCAATCTCTCGGGAGCATATCTGAGGGAGGCCGAGCTCTCAGGAGCCAATCTCTGGGGAGCTGACCTCTCAAGAGCTAAACTGAAAGGAGCCAACCTGTCAAAGACCAACCTCTGGGAAGCCAATCTCTCAGAGGCTGATCTCACCGGAGCCAACTTATCAGGGGCAAATCTTAGCGAGGCCGATCTTTCAAAAGCCGATCTCTGGAAGGCCGACCTCTCTGATGCCGTATTAAGAGGTGCCAATCTTTCTGGAGCCAACCTGTGGGGAGTGAATCTCTCCGGAGCAGATTTAGAGGGAGTGGTCTGGACAACAAATCAAGTATTTAACCGGCTCGTCAGATGGACCTTGCCAAAAATCTTACATCTGCTCCCGCTCATAAGTCGATGGAAGCGTGTTCAGGATTGGAAGGAGGTGGGCATGACCAATTTTGGAGGTATCGACACCACGAGAATGAACGGCTCCAAGAACCCGGTCCTGAAGCGCTATATTGAGGATTATCAATTCATCGAAGGATTCAAAAAGAAAAGCTGGTTTCACCGCCGGCTGATCTACCCCCTCTGGAAGGCAACCTCTGATTGTGGCCGGAGCCTCACCCTATGGGTCCTATGGTCGCTGGGGTTTATTGGATTATTCACAGTCATCTACTATCACCACAGGAACGTTTGGTTCCAAGGGATGAATTGGAACTGGTCCAACTCCTGGTACCTGAGTGTGGTCAGGTTCATGAGCTTAGGATTTGAGAATGTGACTCCAATCCCTCCTCATCCTGCTGCAAAGCTCTGGTCGATCGCAGAGCTCGTGATTGGATACATCATGCTCGCTGGTTTGATTTCAATCCTGGTGAACAAGCTTGCAAGAAGGGCTTAGAACCGGAGAGATGGCGCCCCTGGCCCGACTCGAACGGGCGGCACACGGATTAGGAATCCGTTGCTCTATCCACCTGAGCTACAGGGGCATTGGACATAAATTTATGATTTTCTTCTTCTCTCGTCAAGGTTAATTTTCGAAGCACTCCCTCTTCCAAGTTAGTCGAAACGTTTAGTTTCTCCTTCCTTGACAACCGATGGGAAAAAGGCTATCTCCACTCTGTCAGGAGGCTGTGTCGGAATTAATCAAAGGTTGCTTCTGTTCCAGCACAGGACAGGCGGTCGGGTGACCAAGCGACAACATGGTTTCCAGAGGAGAGAGGCATTGGAAACCTTCTTTCAAGATATCATCGCAGATCTCAGATCTCATCTCGAATTCCTGAAAGGGATGGGAATTGATCAGCTTTTCCTCTCCGGCAGCGAGAGGGGAGATCGAAGCCCGACCTTAGAGGAGATTCGAGAATCACTGGGCAACTGCCGAAGATGCAAGCTCCATCGATCCCGGCGCACCCTCGTATTCGGAGAGGGCAGCTCCAAGGCGAGACTGATGATCATCGGAGAGGCTCCTGGGTATGATGAAGATGTCCAGGGAAGGCCTTTTGTTGGAAGGGCCGGACAGCTACTGACGAAAATCCTGCAGTCCATCCATCTTCAGCGAGAGGAGGTCTACATCACCAACATTATCAAGTGCCGCCCACCTCAGAACCGAAACCCTGAGCCCGATGAGATTCGGAGTTGTTATCCCTTCCTCGTTCAGCAAATTCAGGCGATCCGGCCTCAGATCCTATGCGCTTTGGGGACCTTTGCAGCTCAGACCCTTCTTAAGACAGATTCCAAGATCACAGCCCTTCGAGGAAGGCCCTACGAATTTGCTGGGATCAAGCTCATGCCTACCTACCACCCTGCCTATCTCCTGCGTAATCCCGACCGTAAGCGGGAGGTCTGGGAAGACATGAAACAGATCGCGCAGTGGTTGAGAGAAGTCGATCATTCTCAGGCCCCCGGCGAGGAGAGGCGGTAGTTCAGTTCCAGCCCCTTTTCATTCAGGACTTCGAGAATGGTAGAGGTCGCCTCTCGCAGCAGAAGTTCCCATACAGAAAATCTCTTCCTCGGGTAGATGATATTCGGCCTCCCTTCTATGCCGACCAGCTTCGCAGTGGTGTCGATGGCGTCTTGAAGATTTCCAAGCTGATCGACCAGGCCGAGCTGTTTCGCCTGCTCGCCGGTCAGGATCCGACCGTCTGCGATCTCCATGACCTTCCCATGATCCATCCTTCTTCCCTCGACCACTGCCCGGACAAATTGCTGATGGACATTGTCAATCACTCCTTGGATCACCCTCTTCTCTTCTGGCGTCATCTCACGGAAAGGGGAGCCTATGTCTTTATGCTGACCGCTCTTCACGACTATGCCCTTGACTCCAATCTTCTTGAGAAGCTCTTCAATATTGGTAAATTCCATGAGCACGCCGATCGAGCCTGTGATCGTTCCCGGGTTGGCAAAGATGAGATCAGAGGCGGAGGCGATGTAGTAGCCTCCTGATGCTGCCACAGACCCCATCGAGGTGACCACCTTCTTCTTTTCCTTGACCTTCAGGATCTCCCGGTATATCTCCTGGGCTGGCCCTACCCCTCCACCTGGCGAATCGATTCTCAGGACGATCGCCTTCACACTCTCATCTTCCTGGTACTGACTGATTTCTTCGAGAACGGCAGAGGATTGGGTGATCACGCCTTTGATTTCGACGACGGCAATCTTGTCCCCAAAGGCGAGGCGGCCGGGTCTGCCCACAAATTGTCCGATGAAGAAGAGAAGGGAGAAGAAGATGATGACCAGTCCAGCGATGACGATCAATCCCACCAGGATTCGACTGCGTTTCATAAGGCCCTCCTATTTAGAGACGCTAAGCGCTTAGCGATAACTACCCTTACTATCCTCCATGATCCGTAGAAACAACCTTCCAGCCATCGAACGTTCAAATGAGCGAGACGCGAATCGTCTCGAAAGGGGCGGATTGAAAGATCCGAATCAGTTTCATCTTGACCAGCTCGAGGATCGCTAAAAAGGTGACGATCATCACTCTGCGAGAAGTCCCTTCAGGAAAGAGAAGATGAAAGGCCATGCTCCGCTTCTCCCTCTGAAGGAGGGAGAGAATTTCTTGAATCCGTTCCTCGACACTGACTCGATCCAGGACCACTTCGTGAACGCCATCCGAGCTGGCACGTTCCAAGATCTTGCGAAAGGCCTCAACCAGTTCGAACAGGCTGACCTCTACCTTTTCTTCCTCCGCCGGTCCCTCTGACTCCGTAGGACTGGGTCGGACGAAGACATCCCGCTCCAGCAAGGGTTTTTTTTCAAGCTCGGCCGCCGCTTCTTTATATTTTCGATATTCCAAAAGTCTTCGGACCAGTTCGGCCCTCGGGTCTTCTCCTTCTTCCTCCCCTTCCTCGGAAGACGTCGGCAGCAACATCTTCGATTTGATGTAGAGAAGGGTCGAAGCCATCAGGAGATACTCGCCTGCAATATCCAGGTTGAGGACCTTCATCCATTTAAGGTAATCCAGGTACTGCTCCGTGATGACTGCGATCGGGATATCGGCGATGTCCAGCTGGTTCTTCTGGATGAGGTGAAGCAGGAGATCGAGAGGACCTTCGAAGATATCCAAGCGAACGGTATAGGGTGTGCTCCCTGTCGAAGAGATATCGTTCCCCATCATCCTTCCTTCCTCAAGGTGTTCGAGACGTAATCCATTTCATCCTGTCGGGTGATCACCTGTTCATCCAATCTCGCTTTGAGAAGAGCGGCCAAGGCTTCCTTGATCGATGGGCCTGGTTTGACCCCCATCTCAATCAAATCCGTCCCTTTCAAGAGAGGTCTCGCATCCTTCAGTTGGGTGAAGTAGAGGGAGATGTAACGTCGGGTTTCCGTCTGCGTGGTCTTGGCCATCATAAAGAGTTTCTCCTCGGTCGAAAGGGGATTGAGAATGGCATAGATCTCCGATCGTTTCGGTCGGATCCCAGCGTTGATCCAGGAGAAGATCTGAAGCAGTCCTCGCTCTATGCGGCCTTTCCCTTCGATCACCCTCTTCCGAAGCTTCTCATTCATGGCCAGTCGCTGGCACAGCTCCTCGATCTCGGCCTCCTTTAGAAAATCGATCAGGCCGTAAAAGTAGATGAGCCAGCGTTCATATCGTTCGTCCAGGAAAAGGAGATCGAACCAGGAGACGACATGATGGATCTGCTCGAAAAGCGCCTCCACCTCCTCGTCAAATCTGATTCGGGGATGGAGCAGGGTGAGAAGGTGGAAATCCCTCATCCGTTTTAAGGCCTGTGTGGGAACCTCCTCCTGAAGGATGAGGATGAGTTCTGAGAGAACTCGACCTCCAGAAAGGCGATCCATAAACCCCGTCTTGACGGCGCTTTTCATCAGATTCTGAGTGTGTTTTGCGATTTGAAACCCCAGCCTCTGTTCAAACCGAATCGCCCGGAAGACCCGGGTCGGATCTTCAACAAAAGAGAGGTTATGGAGAACGCGGACCACTTTTTCCTTGATATCCTTGACACCTCCGAAGAAGTCGATCAGCTCTCCAAATCCCTTTGGATTGAGCTGGATGGCCAGGGTATTGATGGTGAAGTCCCTCCGATAGAGGTCCATTTTAATCGAGCCTCTTTCAACTGTCGGCAGGGCACCGGGTGAGTCGTAGACCTCCAGCCGAGCCGTAGCCACATCGACTTTCAGCCCATCCGGAAAGAGAATGATGGCTGTGCCAAACTTCTTATGAGTTCGAATCCGGCATGAAAACCTCTTCTCGAACTCCTCAGCGAACCGGATCGCATCGCCCTCCACTACAATATCCACGTCGAAATTCTCCACCCTCATCAGCAGGTCTCTTACAAACCCTCCCACCGCATAGACCGAATATCCCAACTCATCGCCCACCCTACCAAACTCTGTCAGAAGGTGTTGCAATCGTTCAGGAAATCTCTCTTTCATCAACTTGGCAATGACCTTCTTTCGAGCATAGAGGGGTTGGCCATCGAGAGCCGTGCTCTCCTTGATCGAACGGGTCATCTCGGTCTGGAGAACTCTGATCACATCTCTATCGGAGATCGCCCCGACCAGGCGTCCTTTTTCAATCACAGGGAGGAGATCCTGATTCTGCCCGATCATCAGTTCCCGCACCTGGGAAAACGGGGCTTCAGGAGATACGACTGAGAATTCGGTCGTCATGTACTCCTTCACCAGGGCACCCCTCAGGCCATGATGAATGGCCCTCTCCACCACCTGCTTGGAGATCAGGCCAACCACCCTCTCTTCAAAGAGAACGGGCAAAACGTTCAAATTGTATCGGCGGAGTACCTCGTCTGCCTCTTCAAGGGTCTGGTCCGGGGTGAGGGCTTTGACCGGATAGGTCATCACATCCTTTGCAGCCTTCTTGGGTTTGACCATCTCACCCAGCGTCTTCAGCAATCGATTGTGGACCTCGGTCAGAGGCATCCCTTTCACCGTTGCCGACGCTGCGGTGGGATGTCCTCCTCCTCCGAATTCCGAAGCGATCTCAGCCACGTTGACCTCGTCGATACGGCTTCTTCCGATCAGGTAGGTTCGATCCTCCATCTGCACGAGAACGAAGAGGACATCGAGATTTTCCATATCCTTAAGCTTATGAACGAGGATGGCAATATCCCCGATGTAACGATCGAGAGAGGCCTGAGCGATCACCACCTCGATCCCGTGAATCGTATATCGGGTGGCCGACCGGATCAAATCGTTGAGCAGAAAGACCTGTTCTGCGGTCAGCTCCTTGGTAATCACATTGGAGAGGATGCTGAGATTAGCGCCCTTACGAAGCAGATACCCAGCCGCTTTAAAGTCCTCTTCCTTCGTTGAGGGGAAGGTAAGGTTTCCCGTATCCTCGTAGATGCCGAGCATCATCACAGTCGCCTCATCTGGCGTGATCTCCACCTTCTTCTCCTGAAGAATATGGAGCAGAAGCGTAACCGTCGCTCCCACTTCGGATACGATCTCCAGGGACCCATGGAGGTCATCCGAAGAGGCGGGGTGGTGGTCATAGATGTGAATCTCCAACCCTGGTCTGGATACGATTTCTGAAAATTTCCCGATGCGACTGATCTGACGGGTATCGACCAGTATCAGCCGCTTCACCTCCCGTAGGTCGATGTTCTTCATCCGCTCCACATCAAGGGCATAGAGCGTGGAATGGATGAAGAAATCCCGAAGGCTTCTCTCCTGCGAACCAGGGAAGACCAGGGTCGCATTCGGATAGAGCTTCTTAGCAGCGATCATCGAGGCCAGAGAGTCGAAGTCCGCATTGGTATGGGTGGTGATGACATCCATAACTTCGAAAACTCGAAATTCGAATACCGAAACTCGAAACAATTTCTAAATCCGAATTGTCAAGCCATTTTATAATTCAGCAAATTCATTTTGAATTTAGGTAATTTGAGTTTCTTTCGAATTTCGAATTGCGCGCTTCGGATTTAGAATTTTCATTAACCTCTCGGGTGATAACGTTGGTGTATCTTCTTGAGCCTCTCCCCTGTGACGTGCGTGTAGATCTGGGTGGTGGAGATATCCGCATGGCCGAGCATCATCTGGACAGACCGAAGGTCAGCACCTCTCTCGAGAAGATGGCTTGCGAAAGAGTGTCGCAGGAGGTGAGGGGTGATCCTCTTTCGGATACCTGCGCTCCGACCGTAGGATTTGATATTCTTCCAGAACTGCTGACGGCTCATCCCTCTGCCAGAGCGATTGAGAAAAAGCAGGGGGCACTCGTTGCCCAGTTTTCCACGCACTGTCCTCAAATAGAGAGCGACCCATTTCATCGCTTCGCTCCCGAGTGGCACAATCCTCTCCTTTGACCCCTTTCCAAAAACCAGGACATATCCACCCTCGAGGTTGATCTGATTGAGCGGAAGTCGAGTGAGCTCAGAAACTCTCATCCCTGTGGCATAGAGCAACTCCAGCATGGCCCGGTCCCTGATCCCCCTCGGGGTTCGGAGATCAGGTTGCTCAAGCAACTGCTCCACCTCTCTCAAGCTCAGAATCTCGGGCAATGTTTTTGCTATTCTGGGAGATTCTATTTCCTCCGCAGGATTGGCCTCCACGATTCCCTCCCGTCCGAGGAACCGGAAGAAGGTTCGAATGGCCACAAGATTCCTTACCACTGTCTTAGTTGAAAGCCCCTGTCTTTTTAGAGAAAGAAGAAAAGATCTGACGTCGAGCTTAGCCACTCTTGAAATCTCTTGAACTCCTCTCTTCTTCAAATGGCACAGGAATCGATTGAGACCGTGACCATAGGCGTCGATCGTGTTCTTGGAGAGTCCCCTCTCCACAATGAGGTAATGGAGGAAGTTATCCAGGAGATGTTCCACGGTGTAAACCGAGAAAAGATCAATGGACAATGGTCACAATTAACTCTGACCAATTTAGATGCCAGTATGGCCGAATCCGCCGCCTTGTCTTGGCGTGGACGGGAGATCGTCCACCTCTTCAAGAACGGCCCGGAAGACCGGTGTGATGACCATCTGGGCAATGCGGTCCCCATGACGGACAGTGAATGGCGATTCTCCAAAATTGATGACCAGCACCGAGACCTCCCCCCGGTAATCAGAATCGATCGTCCCCGGAGCGTTGACCAGACCAATTCCGTTTCGAATGGCCAGGCCACTTCGGGGTCTGATCTGGCCTTCGAATCCCTCCGGGATGGCCACAGCAATCCCGGTGGGGATGAGCCTCCTCTCTCCCGGAGCCAGGGTGACCTCTTCTTCGAGAGAAGCAAAGAGATCCATTCCCGATGAACCTGCTGTCATGTACCGGGGGAGGGAGATGGCCTGATCCCTCTTCAGACGTTTAATAAGAATCCTCACCTCTTTCACGAACACAGCCTGCCGCTCAAGGTCGGACCTCTGTGAGGAAATCACTTTCCAAACCACTGCCATCCACAGGCCCCAGAACCGTCAGGCAGAAGAATCGCTCGTCAAATATATTCCTGGCCAGCTCGCGTACCACCTCTTCCTCCACCTCGTCGATCCCTCTCAGAACCTGCTCGACCGGAAGGTAGGATTGAAAATAGATCTCGTTCTTAGCCAGCCGCGTCATCAGATTGTCAGAGCTCTCAAGACTGAGCAGAAGATTTCCCTTCAACTGCTCTTTGGCGACCTCCAGCTCCCCGCTCTTAAACGGCTCCTTCTTAAGGCGCTGAAATTCACTGAGGATAAGCTTGATCGTTTCCTGAAAAGAGGTGCCACTGGTCCCCGCATAGACGACGACCAGGCCCGTGTCGATGTAAGTCGGAAGATAGGAATAAACCGAATAGGCGAGCCCCCGATTTTCCCGGATCTCTTGGAAAAGCCTGGAGCTCATCCCACCCCCTAAGATGGAGTTTAGGACATAGGAGGCAAAACGCAAGGAATGGTTGTACTGGAGCCCTCGGGTTCCCAGACAGAAATGGACCTGCTCCAGATCCCGTGTCCAGATATTCGTCGTCGAAATCGAATCCGGCCTCACCCTTTCCCTCACCCTCTTCGAATTCAGAAGCTGACCAAAGGTCGCCCGGATGGAATCGACGACCTCCTGATGGTGAAGATTTCCCGCGGCACAGATGATGATCCGGTTAGGCTGATAATTCTCCTTAAAGTACTGGTAGATCTGGTCTCTCTTAAACGATTGCACAAGCTCGGTGGTTCCGAAGATCGGAAAACCCAGGGGGTGATCGCCCCAGCAGACCCGGTTGAAGAGATCGTGGATATAGTCGTCAGGGGTATCCTCCACCATCTTAATCTCCTGAAGGATCACCATTCTCTCCTTCTCCACGTCTTTGACGTCCATAAGGGAATTTAGGAAGATATCCGAGAGAAGATCAATCGCCAGAGGCAGATTTTTGTCGATCACCTTGGCATAGAAACAGGTGTACTCCCTGCCTGTGAACGCATTCAAGGTCCCGCCGACGGAATCGATCTCCCTCGCGATGTCGAAGGCCGTTCTTCTTTCTGTCCCTTTGAAGAGAAGATGCTCGATAAAATGGGAAATGCCGTTTTCGTGAGGTTGCTCATCTCTGGATCCGGTCGTCACCCACACTCCGATGGAGACCGATTTCAGATAGGGGATCTCTTCTGTAATCACCCTGATCCCATTTTCCAGAACGGTCTTCTGGTAACCCTGACCTGAGATGATCCACGAAGAATCCAGAGAATGACGATATCCTCTCAAGTCTCTGCCCAAAGGAGAACCCCCGTCGCTAAGATTCCAAGTGCCTCTTGGCCCTACCCTCCCCGGCCTCTTTCATCTCTCTCAAGGCCGCCTTTCGACTCAACCGGATACGGCCCTGGGGATCGATATCGATCACCTTCACCATGACCTCATCGCCCTCTTTCAGAACATCAGAGACTTCCTTGACACGGGTCTCTGCTAACTGGGAGATATGGATCAGACCATCCGTCCCCGGAAAGATTTCAACGATCGCCCCGAACCCTAAGATCCGCCTCACCTTGCCCATATAGAGGCCGCCCACCTCCACCTCCTGGGTGAGCCGTTTGATCATATAGATCGCCTTCTCAATGGCATCGTAATTGGGGGAGGCGAGCTTTACCAGACCTGAATCCTCCACATCGACCTTCACCCCTGTCTGGTCAATGATGCTCCGAATGTTCTTTCCCCCTGGACCGATGATATCCCGAATCTTCTCTTGTTTGACTTGAAGCGTGACAATCCTCGGGGCGTGCCGGGGAAGGTCCTTCCGCGGCTCAGAGATCGTCTCCTTCATCTTCTCCAGGATGTAGCGCCTGCCCTCCCTGGCTTGGGCGAGGACTCTTTCCATCACTTCCCTGGATACGCCTCCGATCTTAATGTCCATCTGAATCGCTGTCACGCCTTCGGCTGTGCCTGCAACCTTGAAATCCATGTCCCCGAAGTGATCCTCATCGCCTAAGATATCGGAGAGGACAGCAGATTCGCTGTCTTCGAGGATCAAACCCATAGCGATCCCAGCCACCGGTGCTTTAATGGGAACCCCTGCATCCATGAGAGAGAGGCTTGCCCCGCAAACCGTGGCCATGGAGGAGGATCCATTCGATTCCAAAACCTCCGAGACAACACGGATCGTATAAGGGAATTTATCACTGGAAGGAAGAACAGGAAGAATAGCTCGTTCGGCTAAGGCCCCGTGCCCGATCTCCCTTCTACCCGGTGCCCTTAAGGGTGAGACCTCTCCGACGCAGAAGGGAGGAAAGTTATAGTGGAGCATAAAAGATTTATAGGTCTCGCCCGTCAAGGAGTCGATCTTCTGCTCATCTTCAGAGGTGCCAAATGTCACCACGGCCAGGACTTGAGTCTCTCCTCTTGTAAAGAGAGCAGAGCCGTGGGTCCTCGGAAGAATGCCCACCTCACAGGTGATGGGGCGGATCTCGGAAAGGCCTCTTCCGTCGATCCTCCTCTTCTCTTTCAAAATCAGTTGCCTGACCAGTTTACGATAAATCTCTTCAAAAGCGACCTTTACCAGCCTCTGAGAGTTCTCATCCTCTGCGCCGGAGGCCTGGATCGTCTCTTGGAGGATCTGATCGAGGCGCTCGCGTCTCTCTGTCTTCTCTGCGATATAGAAGGTCTCCCTCAATCTCTCCTCAGCCAGGGCCCTCACCTTTTCATAGAGAGATTCCTCAGGCCTTTGAAGATCGACCTCCCTCTTCCCCACAGGAACCATTGACATCAGTCTCTTCTGGAGTTCGATGACCGGCTTCAGAGACTGGTGACCGAAGAGAATCGCTTCCAAGATCTCTTCCTCCTTCACCTCCCTGGCGCTTCCCTCCACCATGATGATCGCATCTTCGCTTCCCGCGACGACCAGGTCGATGTCACTGAGATCCAGTTCCTCGAGCGTCGGGTTGAGCACATATTCGCCGTCAATCCGACCCACCTTAGCCCCGGCAATCGGTCCATTGAAAGGGATATCAGAGAGGGAGAGAGCGCTGGAGGCTCCGATCATTCCTAAGATAGAAGGGTCATTCTCCTGGTCAGCCGAAAGTACGGTTGCGATGATCTGGACCTCGTTCTGTATCCCTTTTGGCAGAAGAGGCCTGAGCGGTCGGTCGATAAACCGAGAGATCAGGGTTTCCCGGTCGCTGGGCCTCCCCTCCCTCTTAAAAAAGCCTCCCGGAATCTTTCCGGCGGCATAGGTCATCTCCAAATAATTGACGGTGAGGGGGATGAAGTCAATCCCTTCCCGTCTCTTTTCTGACATGACAGCGGTGACCAGTACCACTGTCTCCCCATACTGAACCAGAACAGAGCCATTTGCCTGTTTGGCCACTTTCCCCGTCTCAATTGAGAGGGGTCTTCCGCCTAAGTCGATCTGTAACTTCTGGATCATACGATTCTATTCACTCCTTTTCAGTTTGGCCTTCCAAGATCGCCAGGTCTCGGACTGGCCTCCTTTCGACAAACCGATATGAATGAGTTTATCGAATGAAGGGTTAAACCCGCACACAGGAGACCGGGCCCACCCTGCGGGCCACAGAGCCCGAGGTTCGCCCCACCGGAGTTATTTCCGGAGGCCTAATTTGTCGATGACCATTCGGTATTGATCTATCTTATGGTCCTTAAGGTAGTTGAGAAGTCTTCGCCTCTGTCCCACCAATTTGAGCAACCCTCTCCGTGAGTGATGATCGCGTTTGTGGACCTTAAAATGTTCTGTGAGGTAACGTATCCTCTCACTGAGAAGTGCGATCTGAACCTCGGGCGAACCTGTGTCTTTGTCATGGACTCTAAACTGTTCAATAATCTCCTTCTTCTTCTCCTGAACCAATACCATCAAATCCCTCCTTTGAACCTCCTGAAATACTTAGCTCCTCACGGTCGTCTGCTGATGAAACAGTCTCACCGGTCGAAAGGCGACCAACCCTCCGTTGCCTCCCTCCTCTATATCCGAGGCATTGACCTCCGACCTCAGGATTGCTACCAGGCCATCCTCTGGGGAGGTCATCTTGAAGCATTGCCCTTTTTCGAAGACTGGCAGATCCCGGAACGAAAGATCCCTCACCGCCATCCCCTGGCCGAAACGAAGCCTTTTCACCAGACGATCATCCCCGATGATCTCCGGCAGGCCGGATAAGGCCTCCCTCAAGGAGATCAGCCAGGGCTCAAGATCCTCTGCCTTGGAAAGTTCCCTTAACCTCTCCCATGGAATAGCCTGTTTGAGATCAAAAGGACCACTTCGGAGCCTTCTCAGATAGAGGAGATGGCCGCCACATCCTAACCTTCTTCCGATATCCCTTCCCAGGCTCCGGATGTAAGTTCCTTTTGAGCAGGAGACTCTGAAACGAATGCGCGGAAGGTCGATCTCCTCAATCTGAATATTGAAGATCTCAACCTCCCTTTGCTTTCGCTCTACCTCCACCCCTCTTCTGGCTAGCCGATAGAGGCGTCTTCCGTCGACCTTCACGGCTGAGAACATCGGTGGGATCTGCTGAATTCTCCCGAGAAAATTTTGAAATACGGCATGCATCGATTCCGGTCTGAGGTTTTCCCATGGTCTCCTAAGGGTGACCTCTCCACTCAGGTCGTCCGTCGTCGTCTCCTCGCCCAATTTCAAGACGGCCTCGTACTCCTTTGGTTCCTGCTCCAGGAACGGAACCAATTTCGTCCCCTCATGGATGGCAATCGGCAGGACGCCCGTGGCAAAGGGATCGAGCGTTCCAATGTGGCCTGCCTTCCTCACCTGAAATCGGTGTTTGATCTCCCTCACCACGTCGAGGGAGGTCTTTCCTTCGGGCTTGTCCACGATCAGCAGGCCGTCAATCCGCGTCCTCATCGTTTTCTCTTTCCTTTTTCAGCTGTCGAATCACCTCTCCGATACGAACCGCGTATTCAATCGAAGGGTCGAATTTGAAGATGATCTCAGGGGTGTATCTCAGCCGAATCCGTCGGCCTAGCTCTCTTCTGACATATCCTCTTGCACTCGTCAGGCCTTCCATCGATCTCTCCCTTTCCTCTGCCGTCCCTGCTACACTGAAATAGACCTTGGCCGAGCGATAGTCTTCAGAGACCGCTACCCTTGTGATGGTCACCAGGCCGATGCGGGGGTCTTTGACCGATCTCAGAAGCATTTCCGATATCTCCTTCTGGATCAAATCAGCGACTTTTTCTGACCGCCTTCCTTCCATCCTTCTTCACCATTCCATCCAATAGCTCGGTAAGGAACAAAAGGGTCAAACCGTAACCGCCCAGTGGGGTCCGCCTCGCCCTATACCGAGAGAATCTCCATCTCTGTATGAACCATTTCGACCAGATGCATCTTTTCGATGAAGTCGATCACTTTATCCAAACTGGAGTTGATATGTCTGCGGTCATTGCCCACGGCACAGATCCCGATCTGGGCGCGTTGCCACAGGTCATTATCCCCAACCTCTGAGATGGCCACATTGAAGCGATGCCTCACCCGGTCGATCATCTTACGAAGCACATGCCGTTTTCCCTTCAGGGAATGATTCTCCGGGATCCGAAGATCGAGCTGACAGATTCCGATCACCATTTCCTTACCCCGAACAATGGACGAACAGACCGTTCATTGTACCGCCGTTAAGTTAAACGAGGCTGAACCTCTTCAATCTCATACGACTCGATGATATCCCCGACCTTCACATCGTTAAAATTCTCGATCTTGATCCCACACTCCAGGCCCTGGGGACAATCCTTCGCATCCTCCTTGAATCGCTTCAGAGAGGAGATCCGACCATCATAGACGACGACGTTATCTCTGAGAAGTCTGGCATGAGATCCTCTCACCACCTTCCCATCCAGGACCAGACCGCCTGCGATCTGCCCCACCTTATGAATATTAAAGAGGGCGATCACCTCCGCCCTTCCGAGGATCCGTTCCTTGTATGTCGGTTCTAACAGTCCCTCGAGAGCATTTTTAATATCGTCGATCGCATCGTAAATAACCGAATAGGTCCGGATGTCGACGTGCTCCTGCTCTGCCAGCAGTTGCGCCTTAGACCCCGGTCTCACGTTGAAACCGATGATAATCGCATTCGAAGCCGAGGCCAGGTTTACATCGGTCTCTGTAATTCCGCCGACACCGTCGTGGAGGATGTTGAGCTTTACGCTACCGGTGGAGACTTTTTTAAAGGCCTCCTTGACCGCCTCAATCGATCCCTGAACGTCTGCCTTGACGATCACATTGAGCTCCTTGACTTCGCCCTTCTTAATCCTCTCGTAAAGGTCTTCCAAAGAGACCTTGCTCAACTTCGAAAGCTCCTTCTCCCGTATCTTCTCCTGCCGGTAGAGGCTGATCTGTTTGGCTATCCTCTCCTCCGATACGACGATGAAGGTCTCCCCTGCCTCCGGCACATCGGTGAAACCCACGACCTCAACAGGGATCGAGGGTCCCGCCTCCTCCATTCTCTGTCCCCTGTCATTCAACATGGCCCTCACCCTTCCATATTGAGAGCCTGCGATAAAGACATCTCCTGTCCTCAGAGTCCCTTCCCGGACGAGAACCGTGGCCACCGGCCCCCTGCCCTTGTCGAGTTTCGCCTCGATGATCACCCCCCGGGCAGGCTTATCCGGATTGGCCCTCAATTCGAGAACCTCTGCCTGAAGGAGGATCAGCTCCAGCAGCTCTTTAATGCCGATCTTCTGTTTGGCTGACACCTCGGCGAAGAGGGTGTTTCCTCCCCATTGCTCTGGGACGAGGCCATACTCCGAAAGGTCTTTCTTTACCTTCTCCACATTGGCTGTGGGTTTATCGATCTTGTTAATCGCCACCACGATCGGCACCTTCGCTGCACGGGCATGATCGATCGCCTCCTTGGTCTGGGGCATGACCCCATCATCTGCTGCAACGACCAGGACCACGACGTCTGTCACCTGGGCACCTCTGGCCCGCATGGCGGTGAATGCTTCATGGCCTGGAGTGTCAATAAAGACCACATGGCTGCCGCTTTCCAGCTGGACATCGTAAGCTCCGATATGCTGGGTAATACCCCCTGCCTCACCCTCGGCCACATTGGTCTTTCGGATGGCATCCAGAAGCAGGGTCTTCCCGTGATCGACATGGCCCATGATCGTGACCACCGGTGGCCTCGGTTTTAACTGCTCCGGAAGGTCCTCTTTTCTCTCCAAGAGGTCTTCCCGCTCCAATGAAACCCTTTCCACTTCATAGCCGAACTCGCCTGCCACCAGTGAGGCCACGTCTGCATCGATAACCTGGTTGATATTGACCAGCACCCCCATCTCCATCAGTTTCTTGATCAGCTCTCCTCCTTTGACCCCCATCCTCTTTGCGAGATCTCCAACCGCTATGACTTCCGCGATTCGGATGATCCTTTTGATCGGTTTGGGAACCGTGACCTCAGTCTTCTTGGCAGTTTTCAAAACCGCCTTCTTCTTCATAGGTCTGAACGGCCGGGAAGGGACCTCGATCTCTTTCTCCGATGGTTCCTCCAAATCCAGCCGGTCTTCGGTCAGCATCCTCTCTTCGATGATCCTCCTTCTCTTCCCAAATCCCTTCTTCTTACCTGGGAAGGCAAGCACTTTCTCCTTCTCCTCCGGTTCGAAACCGGCTGGCAATTCAACGCCCACTTTTTTCGGAGCGATCTCCTTTGGTAAAGGCTCCTCAGCCTCTTTCTTTGCCTCCGGTCTCTTGACGGGCTCGATGGCCACGACCTGAGATTCCTTCACCTCTTCAGCCGGTTTTGGAAGAACTGCCTCTTTCTCCTCTCGGCCTATCTCGGCAGGAGTAACAGCGGGCTCTGCGGCCTGGAGGGGCTCTCCCCCCTTCTTCTTCCTGCGGGTCACCTTCGTTTCAGGCCTGGCCTTGGCTACGGCCTTTTCCTCGGCCGGTTCACGAGGCTTCTCTTCAATGACGGCAGGTTCCAGGATCACCGCTGGAGGCGCCGGGACCTCGACTTTAACCTCCAGGCTTCTTGTCCTCCTCCGGATCACAGTGGGGTTGACCCGCTTTTCGACAACCTCTTTTTCAGAATCTCTCTCGATGATCTTCTCACCTGAGGGGGAGACTGCTTTTTCAGGTTCAACAGGCTTCTTGTCCTTAACCTTGACGCCCATGCGCCTGAGTTTTAGAAGAAGCTTATCATCCTCCATTCCCACTTCTCGGGCGAGATCGAGGACTTTGATCTTGGTCATTCCCTAACCTCCCTTACTGCAGACCTTTCACAAAAGGATAGAGGAGCGCCTCTGATTGTAAGAGATCGATCCCCCTGTTTCTCTTCCGTGCCGCATTCAAGCAAGAGATATCCGGGCAAAGGTAGAGCCCCCTTCCATGGACAGCCTTCCTGCCGTGGACAAAAACGATCCCTTCTTCGCTACGGACAAACCGAAGCATCTCTTCCTTCTTCCTCCTCCTCCGGCAACCGATGCACATACGCATCGGAGAGTGCTCTCTTTCACCCACTTCCTTTCCCTTCGGCATAGCGCTGGGCAGCCTGGATCAAATTGGCGGCCTTCTTCGGCCCGATACCAGGAAGTTCTGAAAGCCTCTCCACGGTCGTTCCCAGGATGTCCGCCACCTTCTTGAATCCGTGGGCCTCCAATATCCCGGCAGTCTTCTCTCCCACCCCTTCAATCTGATCTAATCGATCGAAGGCGGGATCTCCTGCAGGCAGAGCTTCCTCAGGAGAGGGTTCAGCCTCCCCCTCTTTTCGACCCATTTGAAGGGCCCGCTCCACAATCTCAGATGCCTTCTCCTTTTCGATCTCCAAAAGCTTTGCCAACTCCTCAGGGTCCATCTCTGCCAATTCCTCAACCGATCGGAACCCCTCGTTATAAAGGATACGGCCTTGGACCTCGCCAATATAGGGCAGGTTCTTAAACTTCTCCAGGATCTCGCTTGAAATCTTCTCCATCTTCGATTCGCTCTTGATATCGATCTTCCAGCCTGTCAGTTTGGAGGCCAACCGGACATTCTGGCCTTTCTTTCCGATCGCCAATGAAAGCTGATCGTCTGCGACAACCATCTCCATATGGCGATTCTCTTCATCGATAAAGACCCGCGAGATTTTTGCCGGCGCCAGAGCGTTACAAACATACTTCGCCTGATCCTGGGACCAGGGGATGATGTCAATCCTCTCTCCACGAAGTTCCTGGACAACATTCTGCACCCTGGAACCCTTCATCCCTACACAGGCACCCACCGGATCCACGTCCCGGTTCGAACTATAGACCGAGATCTTTGCCCTTTCTCCGGGCTCCCTTGCGGCGCTGATAATCTTGATCACCCCTTCAGAGATCTCTGGCACCTCCATTTCGAAAAGTTTGATCAGGAACCCGGGATGGGTTCTTGAAAGAAAAATCTGAGGCCCTTTTGAATTTTTCTGAACGTCGAGAATATAGGCCCGGATCCTTTCTCCCTGGCGATAAACTTCTCCGGGAATCTGTTCTTTTGAGAGAAGCACAGCTTCTGCCTTTCCAATATTGATATAGAGATTCCCCTTCTCCATCCGCTGAACTGTGCCGCTGATCAGGTCTCCCTTTCTATCCTTGAATTCATTGTAGATATTCTCACGTTCGGCATCTCGTACCTTTTGAATGATCACCTGTTTTGCTGTCTGCGCCCCGATGCGGCCAAAGTCAGTATCCAGCTTAACGCCCAGACTATCTCCGACCTGGGCCTCGCTGTCCAGCTTCCTTGCCTCTTCAAGGGAGATTTCAGAGGACGGGTTGGCCACCTCTTCAACCACTTGCTTGAATTGGAACAGCTCGACCTCGCCAGCCTCCTCATTATAGCGGACTTCGATTTCGCCCTGATGTCCGTACTTCTTCCTCGAGGCGGTCAGCACGGCTTGTTCCAGCGCCTCAATAATAACCTTCCGGTCGATCCCTTTGTCCTTTCCGACCTGTTCAATCACATAATTGAGATTGGATGGCATAAATGGTCTCTTCCTTTCTGAGAAAAAATCCCCTCACCCTCGCGGCGGGTTGACCCTCTTCATCAAAGTAGTGTCTCAGATCACCGGCTACCCTTCAAGGTCTACTTCCATTCCAATTCCAGATTGGCCTTTGCCACGTTGGCCATCGGGATCTGCAAGATCCGGCCTTGAACTTCGATCTCAATGCGGTTATCAGAAAGTCCGAGGAGTCTCCCTTTGAATTGCCTTTGGTTCTCTATCGGGTCAAACGTCCTCACTCTGATCAAGCGGTTCCGATATCTTACAAAGTCCTTTTCGTTCTTCAGAGGCCGTGTCAGACCCGGAGACGAGACCTCCAGGGTGTAAGGGGTTGATATGAAGTCCTCCACATCTAAGCTTCTTCCCAGTTCCTGACTGATTCTGCTGCAATCCTCCACGGTGACCCCTGCTTCTTTATCGATATAGAGGCGAAGGACCCATCCCCTCGATTCCCTTCGGTACTCAATCTCCACCAGATCCATCCCTTCGCTCGCAAGGATGGGATCGGCCATCTGGCGGACACGTTCCACGATCTCCTTTGTCATCCCCCATGCCTACCCAAACAGGAGTTTTAAAAAAAAAGCGGGCAGACAGCCCGCTTTTCCAGCAGACCTTAATAATTTATTAATTATATACTACAAATCGCAAAGAAATGCAAGAGAAATTTTTGCCCATATCATAACTTCTTCCTTTAAGGTGTAGCGACCTGACAGGGGTATCCGAGAAGATCTTATGGCCGCTCCGTTCCAGGCCCGCGAAGAGATTGAAGCTCTTTTTCTAACTTTTCAAGCGACTTTTGATTCTCTCGGAGTCTCCTTTTGAGCTGAAAGCGACTATAGAGATCGCCAATGCCGCCGATCAAGACCCCTAAAAAGACAGAACAGAGGATGACCAAGAAGAGAGGGATTCCTGCGATCTCAAAAAATCTATAGGCTTGAACGGAGTAGCGGAGGCTGACCTCCTCTCTGTTCTGGATTGCAAAATCGATGACGAAGAGGACTAGAACCATCCACAGGAGTGTCTTCAGCCATCTCACCGTTTTCTCCCTCCTTTTACAGCCTTCTTTTTTTGAAGAAGCTCAAGAAAGGCAGAATGAAGCCGTTCGTACGTTTTCTCCAGATACTCCGGGATGATCTTTGTCTCGGCCAGGACGGGCATAAAATTGGTGTCTCCTGCCCATCGAGGAACAATATGGAAGTGGAGGTGTTCTTCTCCGGCACCACTGACCTTTCCCACATTCATGCCGATATTAAATCCTTGGGGATGGAAACATTGTCTCAGGACCTTCGTCGAGGCCCTCAAGAGGTGAGAAAGATCCTGAAATTCCTCTTCTCCCAATTGATCCAAATCGATACAGTGTCGTTTGGGAACAACCATGAGGTGACCGTTGTTGTACGGAAATTTATTCATGATCACAAATCCGTATTCACTCTGGTGGAGGATGAGATTTTCCTTATCCTTTTTCTCCTTCGGCTTTCTGCAGAAGATACAGCCGTTGCCCTTCTCTTCCAGGATATAAGCCATCCTCCATGGAGCCCAAAGACATCTCATCGCTTTCCCTCTGTCCAGATCTCTCCGGACAAACTTCGACTCCAGGAGACCCGGCGGTCTGCGTTAATACCCCGGGCCTCTGTCTTGGTCGCCCACAGGAACGACCTTTTCGTCACAGAAATCAAGAGGTCATATCCAGGTTAAGATAGAGGTAGCTCTTCCAAGGATCTGGAGGCTCCTCGATCCCAAGGCTCATGGTCAAAAGAGGTATCCACACGGGGACCCTGGGCTTGCGGATTAAGGACATCCCTGCTTCTTCTGGCGTCCTTCCTCCCTTCTTAAGATTGCAGGCCGTGCAGCAGGTGACCACGTTCATCCATTCGGTCTGGCCACCCCGAGACCGGGGGATGACGTGATCATATGTCAAATCCTTGGGCTCGAAAGGGGTCCCACAGTACTGGCACCTTCCCTTATCCCGCACATAGAGGTTCTGCCGTGAGAATTTGACCACGGGAGCCCTCCTTCTAATGAAATGATTTAAGCGGATGACCGCTGGAAGGCGCAGGGCAAGGCTCACTCCTCGGATGATACGTTCGTACTCCTCCAGAACCTCAACCTTTCCAAGCATCACCATGGTCACGGCCTTCTTCCAGCTGACCACTTTCAAAGGCTCAAATGTGGAGTTAAGAAGCAATGTCCATTCCATAGGAAACAGAAATCTAAAAAATCCCTTTGAATTTTAAGGATGTATAGCTACTTTTCAACGAATTGTCAAGTGTTTTTTCACCTGAAAAGTCATGTCAAATGGAAATAGCACTCCACTAAACCGGCTCAGAATCTATCCACTACAATTATGACAATTTTTTCATTCTAATAACAAAGAATGTCATTGAGCGACCAGCGATCGGAAAAAAATCCTGCTCAGCATTCCGAGCCTTACTCTTAAAATTCCAATCAATTAGGTATCATCCAGGCAAATCCACAATCTTGGCAATAAAATTGCTTCGCTTATTGATGATCGATACCCCATTGGGATCATGACCTGATGAGCTGGAAAAAAGATGGCATGCTGGCCAATCTACGCCTGATGAAGATCTATTTTTTGATGATCAGGCTGCTCGTTATTAAAGAGATTTGGTCCTGGCTGGTAAGGTCTTTTCGCAGGTTGACAAGTTAATTCAAATGGAATAAAGTCGTGCTAAATCATAAACTTCGAGCAGGATCGAAGAAAGGAGGGGCGAATGACCAAACGACCGAAAAAGGTAGGGATCACCGCTCTAATCTTTGTACTTGTCGCCACATTTCTCTGCCCGGCAGCATGGGGAGAGGGAAGCTGGGACAAGGATAACCCTACCCGTGACGAATTGAACATGATCGATCTCCTCGTGGCAAGGCCTGTGGGCGTTGCGGCTGGGATCATCGGTACGGCCATTTTTATCGTTTCCCTGCCCTTTACCATCCCCACGGGGAGCGTCCGTGAGGCAGGTAGGATGTTTGTCGTTGAGCCTTTCAAATTCTCTTTCGTTCGCGAATTTCCGGATGAGAGTATTTAGAAAGTATCTTTAAAGGCCAACTGACTCTTTTTAAAAGGGAGTCTTCCGAAGGCCAGCCTGCTGCGGGAACTGCCTCTTGCACGGATGGTTCACCAGATCTCCCTTGCCTTTGGCTCTCCTTTCAATTTTCGATGACAAAAGGGGCACGGTTTCCCCTCCTGGATCAGGAACTCTTTCATCATCTCGACCAGCTCACTGTCCTCCAAAATCTGCTTCACAATATGAGGATGGGGCTTCCGATCGTACTTCCGGTAAGGAAAGCTGCTTTTTCCGCTCATCTCCACTCCTTTACCCCGTCCCGCAGAAAGCCCCGTGATTGATCACGGGGATGAATGCTGTAAATGCGTGTGTTTCAGAAGGCTCGCGTCTTGACGTGGGATCGGGGTTTAAAACCTTTTCTTATTATAAAGGGTCATCGTCGCCTCTCGCAAGAACTTAAGCACCCAGCCTTTTAAGACCCTTAGCAAACCAGATGGGATGACAAGGTTTACTTTGCGAGGCTCCTTAAAAAATCCTTAAGCCTGTTCAAATCATCCGGGGCGATCTCGACAAATCTCACCCCAAATCGATAATACCCCCAGTCTCTTTCCAGACAAATATCCTCCCAGACCACTTCCGTCACCAGTTCCACGGCATCCAGATCACGGCCAGAGGTAAAAAAGAGTCTCATCTTTAGATGTTGGCCAATGGGAAGACGTTCCGGAAAGTATACCAGAAGACCTCCCTCGCTGACATTGACCAGTCGGCCAGCAAGCCCGGGGGAAGCATCAATGGGGAAATATTCAATTGGCAGATCAACCGTAAATCTGGGATGCTTTCTCTTTTCGAGGTTGGCAATCGCCATACGGGGTTTCACGCCCTTTTCTTCCATATCCGGCACCCGGCTTCGTGTCACTTTAATGGCAAGGCCCTGTCCTAACTTGCCGGTCAGGAGCCTTTCGATCTGAAACGATCGCCTCCCGCGATAGGGTCAACCGACCCTTTCCCTATTTTTAATTAAATCCTATAAGAAATTCAATAAAATTTTTATGCCTGCAGGACAGCCTTTTGCGGCGGATGGCATGGGAAACGTCAGAGACCGAGTGCGCCTCCTGTATCTTCTACATTTACATTGTGACCGAATGAAGGGAGGTCAAATGGAGTCCCGCGGGCAGAACCCGTTGTCTTTGGCGTAGGTAGATAAGTCCGGGGGAGGGTGTTCAGTCTTTATCTAATTTGGCATCTGGGTTAGAGATCCCCAGGTTCTTTCAGGAGGGTCAGGAGTTTCTGAAAGTCCTTCTCCTCAATGTATTGGAACTCTAATCCATATCGGTGCTCTCCAAGATTACCTCGGGTGGCCAGATCGCTCCAGACCACTTTTGCAATCGCTTTGATCGTATCCAGCTGGAACCCCATTGCATAGAAGATTTCAATCCTCAGCGCCGCTCCAATTTCCATTCTCTCAGGTAGATAGACAAGAATCCCGCCCTCACCCGCGTTTGCAACGATCCCGCCGTACAGGTCCTTCTCATCGACCCGGCAATAGTCTAATGGAAGCTCAATGCTGAACCTCGGATGTCTTCTCCTCTCAACGGCGAGGACGCCCTTCTTCGGCGTATGCGAAGGGGATTCGGGATCTCGTTTAAAGTTGGCCATAGGGGTTGGGCCGCCCCATTTTTAATGCCAGTCCTGATCAGTGGGTAGATTTTTTAGAATCTATGAAATTTTTTCACTCCTTGAGCCACTCTGGTTTTGCACCGAAGATTTCGGCCTCCTCCGGGATCTTCTTTTCCAGCATCTGTTTCGCTTCATCGATCTGACTCTTGCATGTCTCCATCTGACTCTTCACTTCGTCTCTTTCCCTCCGGAGACTCGCTCTCTCCGAGGTGCTCTTCGAATTATTAAACCTCTCGGTCAACTCATTATACTTGATTCTCAGGTTAATTTCCCTCTCCTGATATTCTTTCAATCTCTTTTTCCACTCTTCAATCCGGCCTTTCCAGTAGTCCTGCCCCCTGCCCAGTCGATCCTTCCCGTTATCCCCTTTCTTCGCCGGGGCCGATCCAGTTTCCAACTTTCGATTGGAGCTCTCCTCTGGTGTCTCCAACTTCTCTATTTGAGGCCGGTATCTTTCAGGAACCTGGGTGATGTCGTCTGTAAAATGCACCCCCCCTTTTTCATCAACCCACTTGTAAACTTGTGCGAAAGAGGGCTGTGAAAGGAGGATGACCAGAATGATGGGTAGGGTATACTTCATCATAATGATGATCTAAGCAAATCTTGTGCCAAGAAAAGACTTATTTCTTGATTTTTTTATCTTTTTGCATTAATATCTATATGGTCGGTACACCGAATCCTATCACCTCCTTGTTTCACCCCCACTCGGTGTCCCGACTGGGATCAGTTATGACCCTCCTCTAACTGATCCCTTTTTCAATTTGGACCTATCGATCCAACCCCATCATGGAGGTCCTATCCTAATCCGATATCTTAAATCCTCGAACCACCTCCGAGGGGAATCCCAGCTGCGAAACAAATTCCCGTTCAATCTCTTTGAACCCAATCTTTTCAAGGAATGGCTGCACGAAGACGCCTCTGCATCCTGCGAGAAGGGGTGGTTTTAGCTTATAAATCTCCTCGTAGATCTGATTCAGCCACTTCTCACCTTTCGTCATGTTAACCAGCACGATCCTTCCGCCACGCTTCAACACCCTTTTGAATTCCTCCAGGATCGGCACGAAATCTTCAACGGGTAAAATATCAAACATATATTGATTCATCAAAACATCGAAGGTCCCGTCTTCGAAGGGCAGGTGACGGCAATCACAAAGATAGAGCGTGTAGTTCTCTTTCCCCGTCCTTTGAATCCTTTTCTTAGCCCTTCTCAACATCTTCATGGAGATATCAATTCCGTCCACCCACCCGCACGAATTCCTCTTTAAGATCTCGACGAAATTGAGCCCTGTGCCAAGAGCGACTTCGAGGACCCTCTCGCCCTCATGAATGGAAGCCAGATTGAGAGCCCGTTGACGGGCTTTCCACTCCATCAGGATTCCAAAGAGATCGTAGATTGAAGCGATCCGATCATACTTTCGAATGATCTCGTCATGGGTCAACCTCGCTTCTAAGATATGTGAGTTCATCAGATCGATCTCCTTTTCATCCATTGCGCAGAGGAGGGACGAGGATAGATTACAGGATCTGGCGGAGAAGAGTCAAGGGTCTTTATGTGGGGTTGAAGTACTCCCGTATTTTCCCCAGAACAATGTGGGGAATGTCTTCTTTGCGTTTGACCGTAAAGATATTGATATTTCTCTTCTTCTCAACCGCTTTCTCAAACCTGCTCGCGTACGGGTTCTCTCCGATGTGAACCGCTGTGATTCGATTCTCTATCTCTCCAAAAAAGCTGATCAACGTCTCCAGGTTGGTTATCTTCATGTCGGTGATGATAAAAAGGTCGAGGTTCTTCCTCCCTCTGATCAGCGGGATCAGATCGTCAAGGTCCAGCGCTGTTCCACCTCCAAAGTATCTGCACAGCACCCGGTAGATATCCTCTCGTCTGTTCGTGTAGTCCAGAATATCCTTTCCACCCATGGGCGCATCACTAAAATTATAGACCGCCACATTGGCATCATTTTGCAGATAGGCATTGGCTGCACAAGCCGCACCGAGGACCGCGTAGGAGAGGGATTTTCGGGGGTTGATCATGCTCCCAGAAGAATCGATAGCGATCAAGCAGTCCGGCGTCCCCTCCATCTTCCCCCTCCCTTTCCCCTCTCTCTTCTTCCAGATTTGGGTGATTCCGGGCATGACTTTACCGAAGCTCGTCCAGATGTCCACATCCTGAAAAGGCGATCCGACTTCCCACGGGGAGTGGGAGTGTGGATGAAGAACGCCCTTCTTCTCAAGAGGCAACTTCTTCAAGGGGATGGAGTAGTTCTCCGCCAGCTTCATGTAGAAAAGGACATCGCTGTCAATCGGAGTGCTGAGACCGCGGCCCATTCCCCCTTCCATTCCGTAGCCTGCTTCCTTCAGCTCTTCCGAGAAGTCCTCAATCACCTCTTTGAATTCTGACAGGGCCATCGTCCTCTTGACATAATCCCTTAACCCTTGATCGATTTCGTCCCGGGAGTAGTGGGTCAGATCGTGTTCTCCTTGAGGATTGGAGGCCCCTTTGCCCCCCCTGTTCTCTTGCTCCTCCTGTTCTTCATAAAGGAGGGGCTTCAGAGAGCGCGCAAACTTCTGAATGCTCTCCGGCCATCGGGAGCGATCGAGGTAGGGGATTCGCGCGAGTCTACGAACAATCGCCTCGTTTTTCTTGGCGCTGGCACCGAATGCAGGGATACCCAGATCGATCCCCCAGATCTTCTGGCAGAGCGAGGCGATCACCTCCTCCACGGGCCCCTTTTTGAGACACCGGTGCAATTCCGGGATCTCTGTAGACCTCTTTTTCACGCAGTGAGTATCTGCAATAAGATCGATGAAGCAGTCGGCCACCCGTTTGGCCAGGCCCTTGTCCGGGACGACCTTCTTAGCCTCGGCATAGAGCATGAGATGGGTATGAAAGTCCCATGGGCAGAACGTATAATGAGTGATCCCGTGATCGAGGAGCGCTTCGATGACCTGCCTGTCCGACATCCGCTCCCTCATTTTGTGGACAAAAGCAGAGTTGATCCTCATCTGCTTCTGTTTCATCTCGAGCCCGACCCCTTCGCTCCGCTCCTCGCCATCCTGGTTGGGCTCAGGCAGCTCTCCTACCGTTGGCATCGGAAGCTCCGGGTAGAAGTGTTTTCTCTTCAGTCGGGGCCAGATCTCTTCAATGATCGCTTGTAAGCTTTGTTCTTCCATCTTCCTTAATACGCCCCTGTTCCCCTTTCATTAGGCGGATGAAGGCGGGTTAGGGGTTAATAATAGAGATTGGGGATCCTGGCCTTCCCCGGATAGACCAGCTTATCCCTTTCAAAGACTTTGCCTTCAACGATATTTCCCAAACTTCTTATCCTCCCTCCCACCCGGATCTCCCCACCCATCATCCATTCGCCCGTGTGGAGGCCGATGTTCTTCTTGACCCAAATCACTCCACCCCTCATACCTGCTCCGGTCCAGTTCTTTGCGTTGCCTTCGACGACCAGCTCTCCTCCCTCGAGACCGATGCCGGTGAAGTCTCCCGTATCTCCCTCAATCGCCAACCGTTTTCCGCTTGGAAGTCGAAAGCCGATCAGGTTGATCTCTGTTTTCAGCTCGGAAAGCTTCAGGACGATCTCTTCCTCCTTTGCATAATTGCACAAGGCAGAGATGTAGATCCCCGCTGGCCCAGGAATCAGGTATGGAACCCTCTGTGTGTTTTCGAGGGCGAAGCAAAAATCTTCAATGTCCTCTGCTGAATAATCGATCTCCTTGATGTACTTCTCGGCCACTTCATAAGCCTTGATGATGGTGTTATACTGTACCATCCAAACCAGTTCCTTCGCCTCCTCCTCTAAAAGCTTCTCGTACCCCTTCCGGATCCGGTCCATCACCTCCTCGGTGGACTGAACAATCCTGTCCAGGGGTAGATCACGCTTCTCGCCGGTGAAGGTCTTAAATTCCTCGAAGGGATTTCTTATTTTAGGGTTGAGCCGTTCGGCCGCGGGCTCTGCTTTTCTCCTCTCTGACGTCGAGTTCCTCATTTTAAGATCGCTCCGGTAAAGGAAAGAGTTGGGCCGAACCTTCAGATCCGCCGGGAATGGACGTCTTTCTTAATCTCCACATAGAGCGGGTGGTCACCTTCCAGAGGTTCCAACGATTCGCCCTGAAAGATCTTCGACCCAACAGCCAAAGCATCTTTCAGGTGTTCACTCTGTTCTCGATACCTCTGGGCCACCGCCCTCACCGCTTCCTTTGAAAGGAAGATGGGGAAGGGATCATCCCTTTTCGCCCTCTCCTTCTGCGAAAGGATCTCTTCTCTCCATTGGATACGATGAGACAGGGTATAAGGAAGAACGGACTGGACATGTTCGATATCAATTTCCGAATCCTCTAACAGCCAGGCCAGGCCTTGGGCGTACTGTTTGATAGAGACCGGCAGGCGATTCGAAGCGCAATTCTTAATATCGTGGCAGAGGTAGCCTGTATAGTGGCATCCCTCCTCGCACCGTTCCACAACCCGTTTCTGGCCGTAGCGCTCACAGAAAGAGCATTCCGCAAGGAGCATTCGCGTAAAGGCGCTCGCATCCAGATCCATGTCCAAGCTTGCCATCTCGGCCCGGATCCGCCCCCGTTCTGCTCTTTGAAGTGGCTTCACGCCCAAGGTCTCTTGAACATACGCCCCAAATGCATTGCAGACCTCCTCCATCTTTGAAATCTTCTTCAGATAGGGGATCTTCGATTTGAGGATACGGTGGAGATCTCGTTCATACTTGGGGTGCCTCAGGATCCGGTCCTTACCCCGCCCCTTTCCGATCAGAAAGGATAGGTTGGCTCCCGGGTACCGCGACTCCACCATCAGGTCAAACCGATCCATGAGAGGAGCGATAATCGTACTGGTTCCCCCGTCCTGATAGTTGGAGGTGGCGAAGAGACAATATTCCTCGTTGATGATCATCTCATTGAGGTATTCCCAATTTCCGCGGTCCACTCCATCGAGGATCATGCTCTGCTTGGTCTCCGGAAGGCGGTTGATCTCATCCACAATCTTCACCGGGATCTGGGAAAAATTGGTCCAGACCACGTCCTCTTCCCCTCGGTTCAATTTCCCCAGGTCCGGCCTGCCGATGATCTTCTCCTCGGTTTGCTCTGGATGGCCCGATACTTCACTCCCCCAGATAACCCCTAACGGAAATTGGTAGACCAACGAGCAGACAAATTCCGCGGAGGTGGTCTTTCCTAATCCCGGCTCTCCAATGATCAACTCCTTCCCTTCTTGAAGCCCGGTTAAGAGGCTGAAGAGGATCGCTGAGTTGAATCGCTCCCCTTTCACTTCCAAATCCGGGCGGTTGAAGTAGAGGTGATCGCTGATAAACTGGTAAATCTCCATCACCTGTTTCTGATATCCATCTCTTGCCACGCCTTCTACCCTTTCTATTGAGCTAACAGAAAATGATAACATGGCCCCTCTCTCAAGACAAGGTTTTCATCCCTTACTCCTCCCTGGAAACTTCCCACCATCGGCCGGGGATGTTCCACCCGATGGCAGCCTTTCTCCACGCTTCAGTGACGCATCACCCTTCCACTCCGGAGTCCGGCGCTCGCCCCCCTTTTCAGGATGGATTCTGAGAAGGTTCGACCTTCTTCTCTCTTTCCTTGGGATCGATGAACTTCACCTTTCCCGCAGCCACCTCCCGAAGGGCCGTTACAATGAATCGATTATCTGTCTCGACCAATGGTTTCGCCCCTTTCATCAGCATCTTCGCCCTTCTCGCAGCTAACATGACCAGTTCGAACCGGCTCTCCACCTTTCTCAGACAGTCTTCAACCGTTATCCTTGCCATGATGAACCTCCTGATCTATTCTTTTTCCCCAAGATTAAGGCCTTATCCTTTCGACACCGTTCCGCAATGATGATCGCCTTGAGCTTTTCAACGGCCTCCTCAATCCGTTCATTGACAATCAGATAGTGATACCACCGGGCCTCTTCCATATCTTTTTTGGCACTCGCCAGGCGCATCTCGACCATCTCGGTCGAATCGAGACCTCTCCTCACCAGTCTTTCCCGAAGGGAATCCAGGGAAGGAGGAAGGATGTAGATCAGGACCGCCTGGTTAAGCTTCTCCAACACCTTTTTCGCTCCCTGGGTGTCGATGTCTAAGATCAGATCGATCCCTTTTGCCGCCAGGTGATCGACGTTGACCAGAGGTGTCCCATAACGATTTCCCAAGACCTCGGCCCATTCCAAGAACTCCCCTCTTTCGATCATCTTCTGAAAGAGAGCAGGAGTGACGAAGTGATAATCCTCACCCTCCTGTTCATTTGCCCTCGGCGGACGCGTCGTATAGGAGACGGAAAAATCGAGGCCTGGGAGTTCCGCCAGAACCGCGCGCACGAGGGTCGTCTTGCCCGTGCCCGAAGGAGCTGAGATAACGAAAATGAGCCCTCTTCCCTTCATCTGTTCACCAACAAGGGAAAATGGAATGTTGGAATACTGGGATATTGGAATATTGGGTTCGAATGCGAATAGAAATTTTTTTCACCCATCATTTCGTTATTCCTCCATTCCATTATTCCATCTCTCACTCGATATTCTGCACCTGTTCCCTGATCTTTTCCAGTTCGCTTTTGATCTCCACCACCCCTTGGGAGATCTCAGCATCGTTCGCTTTTGCACTGATCGTGTTGACCTCGCGATGGATCTCCTGAATCAGAAAGTCCATCTTGCGGCCCACAGGCTCTTCGCCTTTGAGAAGAAGGCCGAATTGGGCAAGGTGACTTTCCACACGAACGATCTCCTCCGTGATGTCACTTCGTTCGGCCAGAAAAGCTACCTCCTGTTGAAAACGAGCCGCATCAACTTCGACGCCATTCAAAAGGGAACGAATCCTCTCATGGAGTCGATTTTGATAGGACTGAAGGCGTAAGGGGAAGAGGTGTTTGATGTCTGCCACCCGTTGGGCGATCTTCTTCAATCGATGGTGGAGGTCTCTTGCAAGGGCCTCTCCCTCAGATCGCTTCATCTGATCCATCTCCTGAGCGGACCGTCTCAGAATCGGCATGATCTCATGCCAATAGGGTTCGATATCCCCAGCCTCCTCTTTTGCTGTGATCAGATCCTTTGCTCCCATCAGCAACGTCAGGGTGATGGGGTCTCTGAGTTTAAAACTCTTCTTCAGCGACTGAAGGGCCTGATAGTACTGTTTCGCCAGGGGGAGGTCCACCTCGAATTGAAGCTTTTCTCCCTCCCCGCTATCTACCTTTAGCGAGACATCGATCCTTCCTCTCGAGACATCGGATCGAATCAGATCCCTGATACGGCTTTCAAAGGGGGCGAACCGCCTGGGAACCTTGACGTTGATATCGCAATAGCGATGATTCATGGACCGGGTTTCCACCGCAACCCTGCCCAGACTCGTCTCCCCTTCCGCCCTTCCATAGCCTGTCATCGATTTCAGCATAGATCGACTGACCTCTCTCTCAACTCCTCCAGATATCTCTTTCGCAACTGATTGAAGAGTCCGATGACCTTCTCCTGACGGTAATCGGGATAGGTCCACTCCAAGGGCTGAAAGGACTTATTCCGGTAGATCAACGTCAGGTCAGCGTAGATCCCATCTCTGAGGTAAGGCCGGTGGGAATAGGCCTTGGTGGTAGCTAAGACGACATGCTCCAAACAGAGATATCCCGGGTCGATGTTCAGTCTCCGGTTTCCAGAGGGATGGGCATATCTCTCCTCAAGACGGTTCGTGGCCTGTTTGATGTCAGGGAGATGGGCCATTGAAATCAACTTTTTAAAGGTAATAAAATGGCGAAAGAGATCTCCCCCCATCTCCTTGCTGTAGTAGTCCGTGAGGTCAAAAGGCAATCTCTCACCGATGAAGTCGATCTCGCCAAAGGTCAAACTCAGGTCATCAAGACCTTGTCGAACGATCCCATCCTCTGAGCTGATCAGGCTCATAAAGAGTTTAGCCGGCCTGGGCTCTTTTGTCCTGCCCATCCCCTTCTATCCTCCCTCTGTCCTCTCCAGTCAACGGGAGAATAACAGGTTCCTCCTTCCTCAAATAGATGAAGAATTCCCGGTTCCCTTTTGGTCCGAGGATCGGGGATTCGGTCACTCCGAGGACTTTCAGTCCAAGCCCTCTGCTGAACTGGGAGATTCGTTCGATCACCCTCTGGTGGAGGGCACGATCTCTCACCACCCCTCCCTTCCCCACTTCCCCCTTTCCAACCTCGAACTGGGGTTTCAGCAGGCCGACGATCGACCCCCCCTTTTTCAGAAAGTGAAGAAGATGGGGAAGGAATTTCTCAATGGAGATAAAAGAGGTGTCAACGAGGATGAGGTCCATCTCCTCCTCCACCTCTTCCCTTTTGAGATAGCGGATGTTTCTCCTCTCGAGGTTGACCACCCTCGGATCTCTCCGAAGCTTCCATGCGAGCTGGCCATACCCCACATCGACGGCATAGACCCTCTTTGCGCCTCTCTGAAGGATGCAGTCCGTAAAACCACCGGTCGAGGCACCTACATCCATCACGACCCAGCCTTTCGGATCGATCCCGAACCGATCCAGCGCGCCTTCCAGTTTGATCCCTCCCCGGCTCACATAAGGCTGATCCTCCCCTCGAAGCCGGACCTCGGCCTCCATCTCTATCCTCGTCCCGGGCTTGTCAACGGTCCGATCTCCGACCACCACCTTTCCTTCCAGGATCAAGGCCCTGGCCCTTTCCCGGCTCTGCACGATTCTCTTCTCAATGAGAAGCTTGTCAAGGCGTTCCTTAGTCATTCTGTCATTCAGTGGATGTCTGAATCAAAGAGGCATGCCCCTTCCATTCTGGATCAGGAGATGGTCTTCCTTGCCAAGGCACTGTTCTGATTCGGACGGAGGGAGGGGGAACGTCTTTTCCCAACCATCTGCCTCGCCTCCCTGAAAATTCCATCCTCATCGATCCCGTATTTCGCCCTTAAGAGAGATTGGGGACCATGTTCCACGAAGAGGTCGGGGATGCCCAGGCGTCTCACTTCAACCAATGACAGCCCCTTCTCTTGAAGAAGCTCCAGAACTGCGCTTCCAAATCCTCCTTGAAGCACATTCTCCTCAACCGTGAGAACCTTCCCTGTCCGTTTGGCCCAGTAACAGATCAGATCTTCGTCCAGGGGTTTTAGAAAACGGCTGTTGATGACCGTTGGCCGAATCTCCTCACCTTGGAGCCTCTCTCCTGCACGGAGGGCTGGATGGACAGTAGAACCGATCCCCAGGATCATCAAATCCTTCCCTTCCCTTAAGACCTCAGCCTTCCCAATCTCAATCTTCTTGAGCGACTCCTCCCTTTTCACACCCACCCCCTTGGCCCTGGGATATCGAAATGCCACTGGCGTCGTGCACTCGACAGCGGTCTTGATCATGTGCTGGAATTCATCTTCATCCTTTGGCACCATGATCACCAAGTTCGGGATGTGGCGGAGGTAAGAAAAGTCGAACAGTCCATGATGGGTCGGACCATCCTCTCCCACAATTCCACCCCGATCCAGGGCGAAGACCACCGGAAGGTTCTGGAGGCAGACATCCTGAAGGATCTGGTCATAAGCCCTTTGAAGGAACGTGGAGTAAATAGCGACGACCGGCTTCATCCCTTCAATGGCAAGACCTGCTGCGAAAGTGACCGCATGCTGCTCGGCGATCCCGATGTCATAGAATCGATCTGGAAACTCCCTTGAAAACTGTTCTAACCCGGTTCCGCTCTGCATCGCGGCTGTAATGGCGACCAGGCGAGGATTCTCCCTTGCGATGCGGCAGAGCGTCTCTCCGAAGACCTGGGTATAGGTAGGAGGGTTGAATGGCGGAGGGGCGAGCGGCTCTCCGGTCTCTATCACAAAGGGAGCCACGCTGTGAAAGATCGAAGGGTTCATCTCAGCGGGTGGATACCCTTTCCCCTTCTTGGTGATGACATGGACGAGGATCGGCCCCCTCAATTTCTTCACATTATAGAAGGTGTCGATCAGATGGTCCATGCGATGGCCGTCGATCGGTCCGATATACTTCAACCCCAATTCTTCAAAGAGGAGGCCGGGCATCAGAAGGCCTTTTAACGACTCCTCTGCCTGTTTTGCAAAGCGGAGCACCGATTTCCCGACACCTGGAAGGGTTTCAAGAAAGTTCTTGATCTCATCTCGAAACCGGTTGACGAACTGCCCGGTCATCAATCGGTTGAGATAGGAGGAGAGGGCCCCGACATTAGGGGAGATCGACATCTCATTGTCATTCAGAACAACGATGAGGTTCCGGTCGATGTGCCCTGTCTGATTCAGGCCTTCAAAGGCCTCTCCAGAGGTCATCGACCCGTCGCCGATCACGGCAATGACCTTTCCCTCTTCAGCTTTCTGCCTTCTGGCCTCAGCCATTCCCAAAGCAGAAGAGATGGAGGTGCCGCTATGGCCGGAATCGAAGACATCGTAAAGGCTCTCCTCCCTTTTCGGAAAACCGCTAAGCCCTCCGTACTGTCTCAGGGTATGAAAACGATCCCTTCGGCCTGTCAAAAGTTTGTGCGTATAAGTCTGATGACCAACATCCCACACCAGTTTGTCCCTTGGAAGGTCAAAGACGTGGTGCAGGGCAACAGTCAGTTCCACCACACCGAGGTTTGAGGCGAGATGTCCTCCGTTTTTGGCAACGGTGGCGATGATCTCCTTTCTGATCTCGCCGCAGAGTTGCTCCAGTTGCTCGAGGTCCAATTTTTTAACATCCTGAGGGGAATCAATCTGATCCAGCAACTTTTTCATAAGCCAACCCTAAGTTAGATAACCATGTAAACTGGAAAATTAATCCCGCCGTGGCAGGACAAAACTATCGGTCGGTTGAATGGATAATTGATCATGGCTCATTGACCCATTTTATAATGATCTTTTACAGGTCAATACTCCCTTGCCGTGACGAACCTGGCGATCTCCCTGAGGGGATCAGCCTCTGGCCCAAATTGAGCTAATGCCTCAACGGCTGAATTCACCAACTCCTCAGCACTTCTCCTCGATTGCTCAAGACCGAGCAAAGAGGGATAGGTCGCCTTTCCCTTAGAGAGATCGCTTCCTGTCCTCTTCCCCAGCAGGGCGGCTTTTCCCTCGACGTTTAAGATATCATCAGCGATCTGGAAGGCGAGCCCGATCCTCTCGCCGTAACAGGTAACCGCCTTTAAGCTCTCTTCGTCGGCCAGGGCCAACTTTGCCCCAACTCGAACGGAGGCTACAATTAAGGCTCCGGTCTTATGGGTGTGGATATACTGAAGGGTCGAAAAATCGACCTCCTTCCCCTCGGATTCGATATCGATCACCTGGCCTCCAATCATACCCTCGAGGCCGGCAGCCTTTGACACCTCGTGGATGATGTCAACGACCAATCGCTGGTCATGGCAGAGCATCTCATGGAGATGGCTGCTTGTCATCAGCTTGAAGGCCTCTGTCAAAAGGCCGTCCCCGGCCAGGATCCCGATCGCCTCTCCAAATACCTTATGACAGGTCGGTTTGCCTCTGCGGTAGTCGTCATTATCGATGGCCGGAAGATCATCATGAATGAGGGAGTAGGTGTGGATCATCTCCAGGGCACACGCAAAGGGTAAAATGCCATCGCCTTTGCCTCCAAATGCCTCGAAGCTCGCAATGGACAGGATGGGCCGGATGCGCTTCCCACCATTGAACAGGCTATGACGAATCGCCCTGTGGAGGGTAGCAGGAAATTCCCTCTCCCTTGGGAGATATCTTTCAAGGGCTGCATCCACCGCCTCTTTTTTTTCGCGAAGATATCTCTTAATATCCATAGAAATGCCTTGGAATCCTGATTGAGAGCACCGCGCTGAAATATACTGGATTATGAATCCTCTTCTTCGGAGAGCGTCTCTCGCGAATTGGCGGAAGGAACTTGTCCCGAGTTTATTGAAGGGGTAAAAGGTTCTGCCCTCAGAGTTCCATCCTCTGCCTTTAGGAGGATCTCCACCCGCTTCTCTGCCTCGTCCAGTTTTTCGTTACAGAGACGTGAGAGTCGAACGCCTTCCTCAAAGAGTTTCAGTGACTCTTCCAGCGAGGTATCCCCTTGCTCCAGTTGAGAGACGATCCTCTCCAGCTTATTCAGGGCGTCTTCGAATCTTTCCTTTGGCATATTCCTCCATATGAAATCTTACTATAAAAAAAATTTTATCCTGTAACTGCCTTAATCGTCAAGGGGTTTTCGTCTTGTCCACGCCGCAGAGCAGGGTTCCTTTGTAAAGCCTAATCTCCACTTTATCCCCTTCTTTGACATGGATGGCCTCCCTTAAAATCTCGAAGCCGGGGAGTTTTCGAGTAATGCTGTAACCCCTTTGAAGAACGGAAAGGGGGCTTAAGGAATCCAATTTTCCAGTAACTCCAGCGAGCCTCTGCCTTCTGATCTCTACCGAGTGTCTGAAGGCCTGGCTGAGACGTCTCTTCTTATCCGCCAGGACCGATCGGAGATTTTTCACCTTTTGAATAGGGGATTGGAGATGAAGCCTCTCAGCAAGGTGTGAGGTCCCCTCTCTTTCTCTGCTCAATACCCAGGAGATTACAACGCGAAATCTGTTGAAGAGCTCATCCGCTCGCAAGAGATACTCCTCCACCTTCCTCCTTGGGTCTTTCAACCTCATTTTGAGATTAAGGAGATGGGTTCGATTCTCTTGAAAAATTTGAAAAATTCGGTTCCTCAGTTTCTCCTTTAGATTATGAACAATCCTCTTCACCTCGTGCTTATCCTTCACCACCAGCTCTGCAGCTGCAGAGGGCGTCGGAGCCCTCAAATCCGCAACAAAGTCTGAGATCGTATAGTCGGTCTCGTGGCCCACCGCGGAGATCACAGGGACCTTTGAATTGTAAATCGCCCTGGCCACGACCTCCTCATTAAAAGGCCACAGATCCTCCAGCGACCCTCCTCCCCTGCCAACGATGATCACATCGACATTTGTTCTTTTATTGAGATACTCAATAGCACTGGATATCTCCGCTGAGGCACCTTCGCCCTGCACGCGGACGGGATAGAGGAGGATGTGAACGTTTTCAAATCGCCTGTGTATGATATGGAGCATATCTCTTATGACAGCACCCGTGGGAGAGGTGACGATTCCAATGGTTTGAGGAATAAGGGGAAGGGGTTTCTTGTGAGCCACGTCGAAAAGCCCTTCTCTTTCAAGCCTCTCCTTCAGTTGGAGAAAGGCAAGCTGAAGCGCTCCAATTCCTCTCGGCTCCACCTCCTCTAAGATCAGTTGATATTCTCCCCTCTTCTCATAGAGGCTCACCCGACCGCGGGAGATGATGTGAAGGCCGTCTTCGAGTAGGAAACGGAGTGTACGGGCCTGGTTTTTAAAAAGGACGGCTCGGATCTGACTGAGATCGTCTTTCAAAGTAAAATAGACGTGACCTGAGGGAGGTGTGCGAAGATTTGAAACCTCCCCCTCAATCCAGATATCGGGAAATCTTAGCTCGAGAAGGTCCTTGATCTCGCGGGTGAGTTCCGAAACGGTCAGGATATATCGGAAGGGGAGTTCCATCGTTCCAGCGTTTAATATAACAGAAAAGCCGGAAAGAGTAAAATTCAACAATTGACTAATGGGTGAATTGATCTTAAAATTCTTTCGATTCGATGGGGTGTGAAGATTGAAAGACTTCTCTCTGAACGAGATGAGGCAGATCGCAAAGACGATCTTTTTGAAGGCGGTCGAGGCTGTTGATCCCTCGAAAAAGCTGAAAGAATTGGTTCGGATCGAAAAGAATGCCTTCTTCGTCTCGACGGATGGAGGTCCTGAGAGGAGATTCGATTTAGATGCCTTCAAGAGGATATTGATCATCGGAACAGGAAAGGCCTCAGCGTCCATGGCCCAAGCCCTGGAGGAGATCCTGGGAGATCGGGTGACGAAGGGAGTGATTACGACCAAGTATGGCCATCTCCTCCCTCTGAAAAAGACCGAAATCATCGAAGCTGGCCACCCGGTCCCTGACCGGAAAGGCTTGGAAGGCGCGAAAAAGGTACAAATCCTGCTAAAAGAGTCTGGGCCTGAGGATCTGATCATCTTTCTCCTCTCAGGCGGTGGTTCAGCCCTTCTTCCACTCCCTGTCGACGGGATTACTCTCGAAGAAAAACAGAGGGTTACCCAGCTTCTTCTCGATTGTGGTGCAGATATCAAAGAGATCAATACCATCCGCAAGCATATCTCCCAGATCAAAGGAGGATGGCTCGCCAGGTGGGCCTATCCCTCGACGGTTCTGAGCTTCATTCTCTCTGACGTGGTTGGAGATCCCCTCGATGTCATCGCCTCTGGACCCACGGTCCCCGATTCCTCGACATTTGAAGAGGCCTGCGAAATATTGGAAAAATATGATTTGACCAGGAAGATCCCTCCTTCCGTTCGAAAACGTCTCCTGCAAGGAAAAGCAGGAGAGATTGAAGAGACACCCAAGCCGGGTGATGCGACCTTTGAGAAAGTCTATCATGTCCTCGTCGGATCGAACCTCATTGCCCTCAGGGCCGCTCAGAGAGAAGCCTCCTCTTTCGGATTTAACACGCTGATCCTCTCGTCATCCGTCGTGGGGGAGACGAGGGAGGCGGCTCGATTTCATGCCTCTATCGCCAGAGAGATCGTTTCAAGCGGGAACCCAATTCCAAAACCCGCCTGTATCATCTCTGGGGGTGAGACCACCGTGACCATTAAAGGGAAAGGCCTGGGTGGCAGGAACCAGGAGTTCGTTCTGGCTGGCGCCTTAGAGATCGCCGGAATTGAGAAGGTGGTTCTGCTGAGCGGCGGAACCGACGGAACCGATGGACCCACCGATGCCTCTGGAGCGATTGCCGACCATGGCACGATCACTCGGGCACGATCCGTCGGTCTGGATCCCAAGAGCCATCTCGAGAACAATGATGCATACCCGTTCTTCAAAAAGTTGGGAGACCTCTTAATCACCGGGCCAACCCAGACCAATGTAATGGATGTGAGAATCCTGCTCGTAGATTGAGCATGAGAGAAGGTGATCAGGTAACAAGGAAATCACGAAGCAGGACAGCCTCATCGAGAAGGGGAAACAACGGTGTATGAGATAACGGTCGTCTCACATTTTTCCGGGGCTCACCGGCTACGCCACCTTCACGGAAGGTGTGAAGAACTCCATGGCCACAACTGGAAGGTTGAGGTTTCTGTCGTCTCGGCCCGGCTGAATAAACAGGGGGTCGTCATCGACTTCCAGGTCTTGAAGCATAGATTAGAAAAGGTTTTGAAACCCCTCGATCACACCTACCTCAATGACCTGCCCCACTTTTCCAAACACGAGCCTTCATCTGAAAATATTGCAAAATACATATTCGACAGATTGGAGAGAGAGTTGAAGGGTTCTAACGCGAGTCTAAAAAGCGTGACCGCATGGGAATCGGAGACCACCTCAGCCACCTACTTCCGGAGGTGAAAATGCACGACATCCAGAACAAACGAGATCACCGGAAAATTGAGATCAACAAGGTCGGAGTGAAGAATATCCGCTACCCGATCACCGTGCTGGACAAGGCCAAGGGTGTGCAGCACACGGTGGCCAGTGTCAATATGTACGTGGATCTTCCCCATCGGTTCAAAGGCACTCACATGAGTCGTTTTGTGGAGATCCTTAATAAATACAAGGGTGATATTGCTATCAAAACCTTTTCAAAAATTCTGACAGAGGTGAAGAAGAAATTGAAGGCGAAGACAGCCCATCTCGAGGTGGAGTTTCCTTACTTCATAGAGAAGGAGGCTCCTGTGACAAAGTCCAAGAGTTTGATGGAGTATATCTGCCGTTTCTGCGGCTCCAGTAATGAAGAGGAAGACTTCTACGTCGGGATTGTCGTTCCGATCACCACAGTATGTCCCTGTTCAAAGGAGATCAGTCAGTTCGGGGCACATAATCAAAGGTCGCTGGTTACCGTCAACCTACGATTCAAGAAGTTCATCTGGATTGAGGACATCATCCAGCTGGTGGAGGAATGCGCCTCTTGCGATCTCTACTCCATCCTGAAGAGACCGGATGAGAAATTTGTGACGGAGAAGGCCTATCAGAACCCGATGTTCGTCGAAGACGTGGTCAGGGAGATCGCCAAAAGGTTGCAGGCCGATCCGAATATCACCTGGTTTACCGTCGAGTCAGAGAACTTCGAGTCGATCCACAACCACAGTGCTTACGCCTATGTGGAGAGAGGGGGATGAGGGACGAGTGGTTAAGATCAGCTGCCCCTGAAAACTCTGGACATCCCCGCCCAAATCTTGTATCCTAAGAGTGCTTTGGATCGAGGCTCTTTGCGGCGATCTCCAGTTCGGGGAGTAGCGCAGCCTGGTAGCGCGCTTGGTTCGGGACCAAGAGGTCGGGAGTTCAAATCTCCTCTCCCCGACCATCCTTCATTTATCGAGAAAAGGCAAGGGCTTTCCGGTTCTGTAGACAAGGCCCTGGCAGGAGGCGATCAGCTTACCCCCCTCATCAAAAACCTTTATCTCGTAACCTGCTGTCTTGGTGGTCAAGCTGAACTCCTTTGCCTCGGCGATGAGCTTGCAGCCGCTCGATGGAGTTGAAACGTAAGTGATATTCATACTCAATGCCAGGGCTACGGTGCCGTGGGAATTTGACGCAATCTCAAAGGCCTCGTCGATGATGGCGAAGATCGTCCCGCCATGTGCGATGCCAAACATGTTTTCCGTATCCCGGGTGAAGCTCATCTCAACCCTGGAGTACCCCTCGTCCAGAGCTGTCAGTTTCATGCCAAATTTCTGAGCGAAGGGTTCCTTCGCGACCTCTTTGAAGATCGCCTCTCTTATCCTGCTGTCCATTTTCTTTTTCCTTCCCTTGCTTCGAAGCCCTCATGAACGGCCGGTCTACTCACGGCCAGGCCGAGCAACCTCCCGATCAAACCAGGCCAGGTTCTCTTTGATCAGATCCGGGATGGGCAATTGGTAGGGACAACGCGGCAGGCACTCTCCACATTCTGAACAGTTTCTTGCCCTCTCGATCAGGCTCTTTACCCACCCGAACTCCTGAGCTTGAGATCCAAACCGCTTAAAGATCGACCTCAGTCCCAGTACGAATTGGATGCTTATCTTTTCGGTGCAGGGTTGGCAATAATCGCAGCGCCTGCAGAAATGATGGTGAAACTGCTTCCTCAAAGCTTCGATTCGTTCTCGATCTTCTTCGCTCAGCGGTTTGCCTGCGCTGAAGATCTTCCAGTTCTCTGAAGCCTTTTCAAGGGTCTCTGAGCCAGGGATGGTCACAATGTCCGGCGTGGATAAGACAAACCTCAGGGCCGGACCAACCTCTTCAATCACGCCGCCTGAAAACGGCTTCATGGCCAAGACCCCGATATCTCTGGCCTTAGCCAGAGGGAAAATCTTTTCAGATGCCTCTGGTTCAAGAAAACTGTAACAGGCCATGACCACATCGAAATACCCATCCTCCAACGCCTTTACCAAGACATTGAGGTTATGACTGGTGATGCCGATATGATCGATCAGCCCCTCCCTCTGGGCGCGTCTCAAACCATAGAGGGCCCCTTCTGGAGACGTCACTTTTTTGTAATCCTCAAAACTCAGGATGTTGTGCAGGTGGTAGATATCTATTTTTTTCACCTTTAACTGCCGAAGGCTCTCATGGACTTCTTCATAGATCTTCTCCGTTTTCACATGGGACTTTGTGGAAAGGACCACAGGTTTGCTCAGCTTCTCAATGGCCAATCCGATCCTGTGTTCACTATTGGTATAGCCGCGGGCAGTATCTAAGAGATCCACTCCCATCTCCACCACAGCCCGTATGACAGAAATGGCTTCTCGCTCTCCTACCCTCTGAATCGGGATCCCACCCCATCCCATCTTGTTGACGACCAAATTTGTCCTGCCAAGCCTGACCTTCTCCATCCTCTTCTCCTGACCGATATTTTCTGAGCTGCGCTGAACGATTGCGCATTCCTGAGGTTATGAAAATCGCCTCATCGGGGTCTGAATGACTCCTAGAGGACTTCAGGGTTCACCAAATTCGGAGGTCGCTTTCCACTGAGGCCCGCGACCAGATTCTCAGCAGCCATGGTTGCCATCCGGAGCCTTGTCTCGCGAGAGGCGCTTGCCATATGAGGTGCCAAAACCACATTTTTCATCCCTATCAGTTCAGGTTCAATCTCTGGCTCGTTCTCGTACACATCGAGCCCTGCGGCCGCGATCCTGCCCTCCTTCAAGGCCTGAACCAACGCCTTTTCATCAACCACAGGACCCCGGGAAGCATTGATCAGAATGGATGTGGGTTTCATCAGCGAAAGCTCAACCATGGAGATATAGTGCGTTGTTTCGGGAAGCAACGGGACGTGGAGGGTTACAAAATCTGAGTTTTTTAACAAGGTCTCTTTATCAACGAAACGAGCTCCCAGATCCTTTTCGATCGAAGAAGGAGCTCGGAAGACATCGGTATAGAGGATCTCCATCTCAAACCCCCTGGCTCGCCGAGCCACACATTGCCCGATCCTTCCAAGGCCACAGATACCCAGAACTTTATGGTGAACGTCATACCCCAGGAAGTCCATCAGCCCCCATCCTTTCCATCGGGAGGAACGCAGATACTGGTCTGCATCCACCACCCTTCTCGCAGTAGCGAGAAGCAACGTCCACGTAAAGTCAGCGGTCGTATCGTCTAAAACCCCTGGGGTATTCGTAACCATAATTTTGCGGCGGCTGCATGCAGCCACGTCGATGTTATTGTAGCCCACCGCTACGTTCGAGACGATCCTCAGATCAGGGCATTGAGAGACAACGTCCTCGTCTATTTTATCGGTAAGTAAAACGATCGCGCCGACTTTATCCTTGAGCCTCTGGGCCAAGATATTCGGTGGCAGAGGAGCAGCTCCTCTATTCTCTTCCACCTCGAAATCACGTTTCACCATGGCCACGGCCTCCTCGAAGATCTTCTGGCTGATCAACACCTTGGGTCTTGCCATAGGCTACTCCTCTGATCGGAAGGTCGAATTGACCCGGGCCAATTCGATCACTCGTTGAATCGATTTCATACTTATAAGATCGCTAAAAAGGTTTTTCAACCTCTCTACACTCTTTTCCCGGCGCAAAGCTATTCTCCATTTTCTCCTTGATTTTACCCTTCAAATATTATATTTTGATTCCGGTTCTGATGAAGTGGCTGTCATGCCGACTGGAATTTTTATCGCCCTTTTCGGTTATCTCTTAGGTTCGGTTCCGTTCGGACTCATCCTTGCCAAGCTCTTCTCCAGCGTCGACCCCAGAAGAGAGGGGAGCCGAAATATTGGGGCGACGAATATCTTCCGCACAGCCGGGAAAACGCTGGGCATCCTGACGCTGGTGGCGGACGCCCTCAAAGGAGCCATCCCCATATGGATTGCTACGCAGTGGAACCTTGCCCCCCACTGGATCGCCCTCGCGGGGCTTGGTCCCTGTCTCGGTCATGTCTTCCCTATATTCCTCGGATTTAAAGGCGGCAAAGGCGTGGCCACCGCCCTCGGTGTCTACCTTGTGATCTCACCCGTGGCTGTTCTGATCGAATTCTTTCTGTTTTCAGCCCTGGTGTGGAAGTGGAGGTTCATCTCCGTGGGATCGATGGTCAGTGCGATGACCATGCCGATTCTCATCGCTTTTTTCAGATCCGACTCCCTGGCCTATATCGTCCTGAGCCTCCTCATCGCTGCCTTAATCCTCTACCGCCACCAGTCGAATCTCTCCAGACTTCTTGAAGGCACGGAACACAGGTGGAAAGCGTAATCCGTTTCGGATTGGTGATCGCGGATTTCGGAATCAAGAGAGGCAGGATATCGGAATCACAGCATAAGAAACCGGATCGTCAAGTCCGATTCCCGATGACTCAGATCTCGTCAAAGTCTCTTCAAGGTCGCGCGAAGTCTTCTCTCTCTTTTTGAAAGGCGTCTCGAAGGTCCCTTCCCCTTGGAGATTCTTTCTTCTTCCATCGCTCCCGCGAAGTCTTTTTCATCGGATGCCGCCCTCTCCACCTTTTCCATGAATCGGTTCGACGGGACGACTGCTACGGCCAGTTTGTCGGCATATCTTGAGATCTCACGATCGGAAGTGACGACGACCGCTCCTGCCCCTTTCTCTTTGATCAGCCGCTTGATCACCTCGTCTGCCCTTTCTCCGATCCTTGAAAAAATCACTTCGACCCCTCTTTTCCTCTCCCTCATCTCTCTGTTCCAGCCCCCTTGCCAACCATCAAAGACAAGGGTGATTTCGCAGGGCCTGAGCTGTCGGTAAACGGAAAGTCGATCCACAAGACGCTCCCTTTCCCATCGAAGCTCGGCCGAATTGAGCTGGACGGCAGACCGATCCGAATAGAGGAGATTGTAGCCGTCAACGATCAGATGCATTGGGTGACGAACTGGTCCCTCTCCGCTGACGGAGAGAATTCCCTTTAGGTTATCTCTGGGAAAGGATGGTTTGCTCTCTTCTTTCCGAGGGGGCAAAGACCCTGATCTTGAGTCTCTCTTTCAGAATCGATTGGGCGGTCTGAACCCCCAGGAGGACTTCAGAGAATTGTTCCTCTCCCTCTGAAAAAAAGACGCGGAGCCCCCTGATCCATTCCTCATCGAAAGAGTATTGATTGAGATCGAGGCAGTCCCCGATTCCCTCAAGCACGACCCCTGCCAATTTACCACAATCCACGTGGTAACTCTCTTGAAACGGAAAAGAGAGACAGACGTTCGAAGTGTTCAGTTTCTTAATTGTATCAAGGAGGAAAGGAAGAAGTTCTCTCAGTCGAAGGTAACTATATTCCCTCACAGCTCCCAAACCCACAAGGAGAAGCATTCGTGGGACCACTCTCCCCTGGGAGGGAATGAGTGTTGTCTCCTGCCAATCACCGGTCAGCCTCCCCTCCATCAGGAAGCGGGATAGCATCCCATTGAGTCTCCAGTCAACCCATCCCGCCGATCCTTTGAGCGGTCTCTCATCCCTGAAAAATCCGACCACAAGGAGATCGCACTCCAGAAGATCGACTCCCTCTGTGGAGAGGATGATGTCCATAGGATTAAGTTCCAATCACGAAATTCCAAATCCCATACAATTTCCAAATTCCAATGACCAAAATAATCTGTCTGGAGTTTGGGAACCTGGATATTGGAGTTGGTTTGCCACTCGAGCTGCCTCTGCGAAGCCCCGCCTTTGGGGGCGAAGGCAGGGGCTTGGGATTTGGTGCTTATCCCTGCCCATTATGGTATCGATTTACGAACAGCCTCATTCTGGATTCGATCAAGGATGCCGTTGATGAAACCCGCGGAATCCTCCGATCCAAATCGTTTCCCCAGTTCAACCGCCTCGTTCAGCGTCACCTTCGGAGGGATCTCGGGGCAGTAAAGAAGTTCGTAGATCGCCATCCTGAGGATGCCTCGATCGATGATGTTCATCCGATCCAAGCGCCAGTTTTCTGAATATCTCTCGATCAGACGATCAATTTCTTCCCGGTGCTCGAGAACGCCAAGGACGAGCTGCTCCCTAAAATCGTCTCTCTCACTGCCCCCTGCAAAATGGTCCTGAAACTGCGCGAGGGCCCCGATGGGATCCCGCCTGGTAATGTCTAATTCGTAAAGAACCTGGAGGGCGGACTCCCTCGATTTTCTTCTCTTCGCCAAGACGGTGATTATCCCTTTCCAATCTCCCTCAAGAGGTTGACCATTTCGATCGCTGAAATCGCAGCATCGAAACCTTTGTTCCCGATCTTGGTCCCTGCCCGTTCGATCGCCTGCTCTATCGTATCGGTCGTCAAAACCCCGAAGGCAACTGGGATCTCGCTTTCCAAGGTCACGCTCGCAATTCCTTTGGTCACTTCGGTTGCGATATAGGAAAAATGCGGCGTCGCCCCTCGAATCACAGAGCCCAGGCAGATGACCGCATCATATCGGCCGCTCTTGGCCATCTTCTTTGCAGCCAAAGGAATCTCAAAGGCGCCCGGAACCCGAACCACGACGCAATCGGACTCCTCTGCTCCATTCCGTTTCAGGGCATCCATGGCACCCTCGAGAAGGCGGTCGCTGATGAAGTGGTTGAACCGGCTCACTACGATGCCAAACCGGAGTCCTTTCGCCGTCAATTTGCCTTCAAGGGTTTTCACCATCTTCTTCTCCTTTCATGGTCCGTGACCGGAATGTGCCCCCCAAGCCCCGCCTTGTAGGCAGGGTCAAGTCGATTAGACCCTACCACGGGAGGCACTATATAAAATTGATATTACCTTTCACCAGCACGAACTATTTATTCTCCTGTTTTAATCGAAAGCAAATGCCCCATCTTCTTCACCTTGGCTTTCAGGTATTCGATATTCTCCTGATGAGGTTTGGTCTCGATGGGAACCCTCTCCACCACCTCGATCCCGTACCCCTCCAGGCCAATAATCTTTCTGGGGTTGTTCGTCATCAGCCGGATCTTATGGAGACCCAAATCGACAAGAATCTGAGCACCGATGCCGTAGTCTCTCATGTCGGCCTTGAATCCCAACGCCTCGTTTGCCTCCACGGTGTCCTTGCCCTGGTCCTGGAGACAGTAGGCCTTCAGCTTATTAACCAACCCAATCCCTCTTCCCTCCTGCCTCATGTAGACGATGACACCCTTACCCTCTCTCTCCACCATGGCCATGGCAGTATGGAGCTGCTCCTCGCAGTCGCATCGTTTCGATCCGAAGACATCCCCTGTTAAACACTGGGAGTGGACTCTTACCAAAACCCTGTCATCCGGACCGATCTCCCCTTTGATCAGAGCAATATGGTGATAGGAGTCGATATCGTTCTCATAGGCAATGGCTGTGAAAACCCCTCCATATTTTGTCGGAAGTTTGGCTGTCGCAACCCTTCGGACCAGACACTCCTTGCTGAGCCGGTATTTGATGAGGTCGGCAATCGTAACGATCTTCAGGCCATGCTCCCTGGCAAAGATCTGTAGATCCGGCATCCTTGCCATCGTACCATCATCCTTCATGATCTCACAGATCACCCCGGCCGGTTTTAGCCCGGCTAACCTCGCCAGATCGACTGAACCTTCAGTCTGACCGGTCCGCACCAACACCCCACCCTTTCTCGCCTTCAGCGGAAAGACATGACCCGGGGAAACCAGATCGTCTGCCGTGGTGCGGTCATCAATCGCCGCTAAAATGGTCGTCGCCCGATCGGCCGCGGAGATACCTGTCGTCACTCCCCGACGGGCATCGATCGAGACCGTGAAGGCGGTCTGAAAGCGTGATGTATTCTCAGAGACCATCATGGGAAGGCGGAGCTCGTTAAGCCTCTCCTCAGTCAGCGAAAGGCAGATCAGCCCCCTCCCATATTTGGCCATAAAATTGATGGCTTCAGGCGTCACCTTCTCTGCCGCCATGGTAAGGTCGCCTTCATTCTCCCGATCCTCATCATCGACCAGGATCACCATCTTCCCCTGGCGGATCTCTTCCAGTGCCTCCTCAATCCGGTTGACCATAGGAAACCCCTTACTCACCTCCGATAAAGCCATGCTCTTTCAGGAATGAGAGGTCGAGGCCTCTCGGTTTCTCCCCTCCTCGATTCATCATCCTCTCCACGTACTTGCCCAGAATATCGGCTTCGACATTGACACGGTCACCGATCTTCTTGTTGATCAGGGTCGTCTTTTTGATGGTGTAGGGGATGAGGGTGATCTCTACCTCCTCGCCCCTGCACTCATTGGCAGTCAAACTGATGCCGTCGATAGCGATCGATCCCTTTTGCACCACATATTTTACCACAGCTCCTGGAACTCGTATGCTCAGGCGAAGAAAATCTCCCTCCTCTCTCCTCTCTGTGATCACGCCGATCCCGTCGACATGTCCGGTCACGATATGACCTCCGAGACGATCGCCCACTCTTAAGGCCCTCTCCAGATTGACTTGATCTCCTTCCCTAAGCTCGCCGAGGACTGTCTTTTGGAGAGTCTCCGATGATAAATCGACCGCAAGGGTCTGTCCTTTTTTCTCCACCACCGTCAGACATACTCCATTTATGTTAATACTATCACCCACTTGCACGTCTGTCAAATCGATGGGTACTTCCAGCAATAGCCTCCTCCCCTGGCCCCGACTTTCGGCTCTCAACACCTTTCCTCTACCTTCAACGATTCCCGTGAACATCTTTCCCTCAAACTTAGAATAATGGAATGCTGGGAAACTGGGGTATTGGTTCATAAAAGAAAAACCCCCTCATTATTCCATCATTCCAACAAACCGCCACTTCTTCGACAGATGAGCTCACGCTAAATAACCCTCGATGAGGATATCCTCTCCCATCCTCCTCGCTTCCATCTCCTTCAGAACGATCGCCTCATCCAGGTCTTTTTTCCCCATCCCGCCAAAGATCCCGGGTGCCTCCCTGTCGCCGATCAATTTAGGAGAGAGAAAGAGTAACACTTTATCGATCAGGCCTTCATCCAGAAAGGCGCCATTGACCCGGCTTCCTCCTTCCACCAAGAGGCTCATCATTCCCATCTCTCCAAGCCTTGTGAGAAAGGCATTCAGATCGACCCTTCCCTCCTTCGAATCGAAGATCAAGATTTGAACGCCTCTCTTTTCCAGGCTCTCGATCCGCTCTCTGGGTGCCATCTCGGTGGTGGCAATGATCACCTTCGAAGACGAGTTCTCAAGCACCTTGGCCTCTTCCGGGATCCTTAGCCTGCTGTCAAGAACGATGCGATAGGGATCCCTTCCCTTCCTCAACCTAACCGTCAGGAGCGGATCGTCCTTCAGCACCGTACCAATGCCGACCACGACTCCATCCACCTGGTCCCTGATCCGGTGAACGAAGCGCCTCGATCTCTCACCCGATATCCATCTGGACTCGCCCATCCTGGTCGCAATCTTTCCATCAAGTGTGGCAGCGGCTTTAAGGATTACGAATGGCCTCTTTTCGACGATATATTTGGAGAAGGCTTCGTTCAGCCTGCGGCACTCCTTCTCCAAAACCCCAACTTCCACATTGATCCCGCTGTTTCTCAGAGCTTCTATCCCCTTACCCTTGACCAGTGGATTGGGATCCTCCATGCCTATCACCACCCGTCTCACTCCTGCCTGAATCACGGCAGGGGTACAAGGGGGCGTCTTTCCGTGATGGACGCAGGGCTCCAGATTGAGATAAAGGGTCGCTCCTCTGGCCTCTTCGCCAGCCTCTTTGAGAGCAACGATCTCGGCATGATCTGCGCCAGCTCTCAGATGGTACCCCTTCCCCACCACTTTATCGTTCTTAACGAGGAGAGCTCCGACCATGGGGTTAGGCGAGGTTCTCCCCCTGCCTTTTTTCGCAAGACCGAGCACCCTTTTCATCCAATGCTCATCTTCTCTCATAGTAAATTATCTTGCGTTATGAAAATTCATATCAATTTGGCGCTTTGAAAAATCATAAAAAAGAAGGCCGAGTTCACATGTCGCCTGTTTTCGCTTCGCCTCAAGGCGAGGGGTTTCCACCATCCCCGATGGTGACACTAACACTAGTATTGCGTTTGTATTAGTTTTGGATTTTGCGCTTCGGTCATTTGAAATTGTTTCGAATTCATTTCTTTTTGACCTCTTCTCTATTCCCGAGGAGCTCCTTAAGTTCATCCATGAATTCCTGAATATCCTTGAACTGACGGTAGACCGAGGCGAAACGGACATAGGCCACACCATCCAGACGGTGAAGTTCCTCCATTACCTTCTCTCCGATCTCGGAACTCTTCACCTCCCTCTCCGCCTTCTCCTGGAAATAGAGTTCGATCCGGTTGACGATCTTCTCAAGCAGGTCGATGCTGATCGGTCGTTTCTCACATGCCTTTTTCAGGCCGTTGAAGATCTTGAGGCGATTGAAAGGTTCCCTCCTTCCGTCCTTCTTGATCACCGAAGGAAGCGCATCCTCTGCCCTCTCCGATGTGGTAAATCGCTTCTTGCAGCTGAGGCATTCCCTCCTCCGCCGAATCGTATCCTTATCCTTTCCGAGACGGGAGTCCACCACCTTGCTTTCCAGGTGGTTACAAAAGGGACATCTCATAGGCCCTCGGTACCTTTAACGTTTAACCTTCGCCTTCTTGCCTCTGTTAAATCTTTCGATTGTAATCCCTGATTCCTTGAGCATCTCTCTGGCCAGGGCATCCGCATAGCCCTCCTCATAGACCACCCTTTCGATCCCGGCATTGATGACCATCTTTGAGCAGATAATACACGGATGGTTCGTACAGTAAAGCGTGGCCCCCCGGATCTCAACTCCGTGGTAGGCCGCCTGGATAATCGCATTCTGTTCAGCGTGAAGACCACGGCAGAGTTCGTGGCGCTCTCCAGAGGGGATGCCCTGTTTCTGACGGAGGCAACCAATATCCAGGCAGTGTTCTAATCTCGAGGGGGCTCCATTATAACCGGTGGCCAGGATCTTCTTATCTTTGACAAGAAGGGCACCCACCTGCCTTCGAATGCAGGTGGAGCGCTTGGCGACGAGATGGGTGATGTCCATGAAGTATTCTTCCCAGGAGGGACGACGGGAACCAATCTTTTTTCTCTCTTTTGCTTTCAAGGACGAGCCATTAAGAGGTGGAGAAAATTCAAAATTCAAATATCGAAATCCGAAACGATTCCAAATTCAAATTTTCAAACCCCGAACCAGAAAAGTTTTGTATTCCGGTCATTCGGATTTGTTTGTGATTTTGTGCTTCGGATTTCATCCTTTAAAATTCTTCTTTTCGATGGCCTCGATCTTCTCAAGACGCCTCTTGTGTCTCCCGGCTGAAAAAGGGGTCTCCAGCCATACCCTGACGATCTCTTTGGCCAGATCCTTTGCCACAATCCGGCCGCCGATCACCAGGATGTTGGAATCGTTGTGCTCGCGACTCAATCGAGCGGAGTAAAGGTCGTTGGCCAGGGCCGCCCTCACTCCCGGGAATTTATTCGCCAGGATCGACATCCCGATTCCAGTTCCGCAGATCAGGATCCCCCTTTCCAGTTCTCCTCTCGATACCTTCTCAGCCACCAACATCCCAAAATCAGGATAATCGACCGAATCCTCAGCAAAGGTCCCCATATCAGCGGGTTCGATATTGACCGATCTCAAAAAGCTCTTCAATTCCTCTTTGAGCTCGAAGCCGCCGTGGTCGCAGGCCAGACCGATCTGCATCATCCTATCCTGAGAATTTTCGGAAGATAAGCGTGGCATTGGTTCCGCCGAATCCGAAGGCGTTCGACATCCCAACCGTCACAGGTTGGCGTCTGGCCACATTGGGGACATAATCGAGATCGCACTCCGGGTCCGGAACCTCATAGTTGATCGTGGGAGGAATGACGCCATCCCGAATGGCCAACAGGGTGAAGATGGCTTCTGTGCTACCTGCTGCACCTAAGAGATGGCCGGTCATCGATTTCGTCGAGCTGATGGCCACCTTCCTGGCGTGTTCGCCAAACACCGACTTAATGGCCTGGGTCTCGGTAAGGTCATTGAGGGGTGTGGAGGTCCCATGAGCGTTGATATAGTCGATCTCCTCCGGCCGCAGCCCTGCGTCTTGGAGTGCCATCCGCATGCACCTTGCAGCCCCTTCCCCTTCGGGAGGGGGTGCCGTGATGTGATAGGCGTCACCTGTATATCCGTAGCCGATCACTTCCCCATAGATATCGGCCCCCCTCTTCAAGGCAAATCCAAGTTCCTCCATGATGACGATTCCTGCACCCTCGGCGATCACAAATCCATCCCGGTTCTTCTCGAAGGGTCGAGAGGCCTTTTCCGGCTGATCGTTTCGGGTGGAAAGGGCTTTCATCGCATTGAAACCGGCGATCGTCAGAGGCGTGATATTGGCCTCTGTCCCACCCGCAATGATCACCTCTGCATCGCCATAGACAATGGCCCGAAAGGCATCTCCGATGCAATGCGCTCCTGTGGCACAAGCGGTCACCAAACAGGTGTTCGGTCCCTTGGCGCCGAACTGGATGGCGATCTGGCCGGAGGCCAGGTTCGCGATGAGCATGGGGATAAAGAAAGGTGTGATACGGCCCGGCCCTTTCTCCAGAAGGATCTGGTGATACTTCTCGATGGTTGGCAAGCCGCCCAACCCCGTGCCCACAATCACACCGATCCGCTCACAGTTCTCCGGCGTGATCCTCAACCGGGCATCTTCGATGGCCTCCTTTGTTGCGGCCAGTGCGTACTGAATGAAGAGATCCATCTTTTTGATCTCTCTCTTCTCGATGTACGCCTCCGGATTGAACCCCCTGACCTCTGCTGCAATCTTCGTCTCATGTCCGTTCGGATCGAAGCGGGTCAGGGGACCAATGGCCGATCTGCCTTCGCAGATGTTCTTCCAGGCCGTTTCGGTTCCGATCCCGTTGGGGATCACCAGCCCCACACCTGTGACCACGACCCTTCTTTTCAAAAGGCAACCCTCCTCCAAAAAGATTGAGCCTGTGGCTCACTGAGCGATATGGCTCTGGATATATTCGATGGCATCCCCAACAGTCAGGATCTTCTCCGCATCCTCGTCAGAGATCTCCATGTTGTATTCCTCCTCCAGAGCCATGACAAGTTCAACCAAGTCGAGGGAATCAGCTCCCAGGTCATCGACGAACTTGGCCTCGGGCGTGACCTCGCTCTCATTCACGCCTAACTGCTCTACAATGATCTCCTTGACCCTCTTGGCAACGTCATTGGACATGAAATCACCTCCTTTAGTAGTACAGGATCCAAGACCCCCATATCAAAACTCAAAATAAATTCAGAATCCTAATTGCAAAAACAGGAATTTTTTATTTACAACCTCTTTGCCCTTGAAAATTCGGGTTTGTTTCGAATTTCGTGCCTCGGATTTAGCAGTTTTCCTTTACATCTACATGTAAATGCCGCCGTTGACGTTCAAGACCTGACCGGTGATGTAGCTCGAAGCCTCTGAGACGAGAAAGAGAACAGCCTGGGCCACGTCCTCCGGTTTGCCGAGACGTTCCATCGGGATCATCCGCTTCAGTTCCTCTTTAACCTTTTCAGGAAGGGCATCGGTCATAGCCGTTTCAATATAACCGGGTGCGATGGCATTGACATTGATACCTCTCTGGGCGAACTCTCGAGCGACCGTTTTGGTAAGGCCGATCACCCCTGCCTTTGAGGCCGCATAATTAGCCTGACCTATGTTTCCCATCTCGCCGACCACCGAGGCGATGTTGACGATCTTTCCGCTTCGTTGTTTTGACATATATCGGATGACCGCTTTCGTACAGTTGAACGTCCCTTTCAGATTGACATCGATCACGGCGTCCCAGTCCTCCTCTGTCATTCTCAGGATCAGCCTGTCCCGGGCAATACCGGCGTTGTTCACCAGTATATCGATCTGGCCAAACCTTCTTAGGATGGTCTCCACCGTACGCTCCACATCCCTTGCATCGGCCACATCGGTCTTGATCGCCATGGCCCTTCGCCCCATGGCTTCAATCTCCTTTGCCGTCTCTTCTGCCTTTTCCAAATTGATATCCGAGACCGCGATGTCTGCGCCATTCTGAGCAAGAAGGAGTGCAACCGTCCTTCCGATCCCCTGGGCCGCACCGGTCACCCAAGCCACCTTCGCTTCAAGTTTCAATGTCGATCTCCTTTAGGCTGAATCGATCTTCCTTAGACTCTGCAGGTCTTCTACATTGCGAGTCTCCACGGCTGGATCGATCCGTTTCATCAACCCGGAGAGGACCCTTCCAGGACCTATCTCCAGAACCTTCTCAATGCCCTCCCTGATCATCCTCCGCATCGACTCCTCCCACAGGACAGGTTTTGATACCTGAGCCACCAATAACGGCTTCACCCTATCCTTGGAGGTATTGATCTCCGCCTCCACATTGGTCACCACAGGAATGTTCAGGTCGCTCACCTGGATTTCCTCCAGAACCTTTTCGAGGCGATCGGCTGCGGGCCTCATCAAGGGAGAATGAAAAGGGGCGCTCACAGGGAGCAGGATCGCCTTCTTCCCGTTCTGCTTCACCCTCTCGATCGCCCGTTGAACCGCGCTGGCATGGCCCGCGATGACGATCTGGCCTGGGCAGTTAAAATTTGCAGGAGAAAGAACCTCTCCGTTTGCGACATCCCTGCAGAGCTTCTCCACCTCTCCTCGCTCCACACCCAGGACAGCAGCCATTGCCCCCTCTCCGACCGGGACAGCCTCCTGCATAAACCTTCCCCGCAGTCGGACTGTCTTCACTGCGTCAGCAAAAGGGATGGCTCCAGAAGCAACCAGTGCGCTGTACTCACCCAGGCTGTGTCCTGCAGCCAATCGGGGATTGGTCCCCTTCTCTGTCTGGAGCACTCTCAGGGCCGCTATGCTCGTCGTCAGAATCGCAGGCTGGGTATTCTCTGTCAGCTTCAACTCCTCTTCAGGCCCCTGAAGACAGAGGTTCGATATGGAGAAGCCAAGGGCATCATCCGCCTCCTCAAAAACCTCTCTCGCAACCTTGAAGTGATCGCAGAGCTCCTTGCCCATCCCCACATACTGCGACCCCTGTCCAGGAAAAATAAAGGCTATCGTGCTCATCGAAGACCCGCTCCTCTCATTTCTTTCCGGCATACTCTTTGATCAATTCCTGGCCGATCACGTTCCTTTGAATCTGGTTGGTACCCTCATAGATCTGGAGGATTTTGGCATCCCGCATCATCTTCTCCACAGGATACTCTCTCATGTATCCATAACCACCGAAGATCTGGACCGCATCGGTCGTCACCCTCATGGCGACGTCGCTGGCGAATAATTTCGTCATACCCGAAACCTTCGAGATCTCCTTGGGATTCTCCGACTGGTCGATGTATCGGGCAACCGAATAGACCAGCGCCCGCGCGGCCTCAACCTGGGTCGCCATGTCCGCCAGGATGTGCTGGACCGCTTGGAAGGAGATGATCTTCTTGCCGAACTGCTCCCGTTCCCGGGCGTAGCGGACCGCTTCATCAAGAGCGCCCTGTGCCAACCCGACACCCTGGGCTCCCACCCCGGGCCGGGTCCGGTCAAAGGTCCTCATGGTGATGATGAACCCCATCCCCTCTTTTCCGATCAAGTTCTCCTTCGGGATCAGGCAATCTTGAAAGATGAGCTCCCGGGTCGCAGAGGCCCGGATCCCCATCTTCTTCTCCTTTTTACCAAAGCTGAAGCCGGGGGTTCCCTTCTCCACGATAAAAGCACTTGCTCCCCTTGGTCCCTTTGAACGATCGGTCATCGCGATGATGGAGTAGATCTCCGCCTCCCCTCCGTTGGTGATCCACTGTTTTGTTCCGTTCAGAAGGTAGCCCTTTTCGGTCCGTGTGGCGGTCGTTCGTATGGCGCCTGCATCACTTCCGGCATCGGCCTCGGTCAATCCGAACGCAGCCAATCTCTTTCCCTTGGCAATATCCGGGAGGTACTTCCTCTTCTGCTCCGGAGTCCCATAGAGCATGATCGGGTGGGCGCCTAACCCACTTCCTGCATAGCTGACAGAGACACCCATGCAGACCCGGCTCAACTCCTCCACAGCCAGGCAGTTCTCCAAGACACCTCCTCCAAAGCCTCCGTACTCTTCCGGGATGGAGACGCCAAAGAGGCCTGCCTCTCCGCAGATCCTCATGATCTCCCAGGGAAACTCCTCCTTCTCATCCAGTTCTGCACGGACGGACATCACCTTCTCGACCGCAATCTTTCGGGCCAGATCCTGAATCATCCTCTGTTCTGGTGTCAAAAAGTAGTCCAAGCCAGCTCCCTCCTATCCATCCAGTATGAGAATCACTGAACCACTCCGACCGGCTCTTTCGTCTTATCCTGCTTCTTCTGCCCCGGACGGAGCAGATGCTGCTTCTCCTCAAGTTCCCGGGTCAGATGCTCATTCAGTCTGCTCTTCGCCAGATTTGAGGCCAGGAGGATGGCGTTCATAATCGCCTTTGCATTCGAGGCCCCGTGGCAGATCACACAGTTCCCGTTGATCCCTAAGAGGGGCGCTCCTCCGTATTCCGAATAATCCAACCTCTTTTCGAGACGCCGGATCGCCCGCTTCATCAGAAAATAGGCCACCCGAGCCCTTATATTATCCTTTGCCTCTCCTTTGAGAATGGCGTGGATGGTCTCCCAAAGCCCCTCGCTGATCTTCAAGGCAACATTTCCCACAAAGCCATCACACACGATCACATCGACTTCCCCACTGTTCAGGTCCCGGCCCTCCACATAACCGATGTAGTTCATGTCGGTATTCGAGAGGAGCTCGTGGGCCTCTCGGGTCAGATCGTTCCCTTTCCCTTCCTCCTCTCCATTGCTCAGGACGCCAATTCTCGGCTGATCCTTTCCAAGGATGTACCTCGCATAGGCATCGCCCATGATCGCGAACTGGAGGAGGTGAATGGGCTTACAATCCACATTGCCACCGGAGTCGATCAGAACCGTCGACCCTTTGGTCGAGGGGTGGATCGTGGCAATGGCGGGTCGGTCCACACCCTCCAGTTTCTTAAATATGTACATGGCCAGGGCCATGGCAGCACCCGAATTGCCCGCCGAGACGACGCCGCTGACCTCTCCTCCTTTCGCCAGATCCAGGGCGACCTTAATGGAAGTCTCTTTCATTCTGCGGAGGACAACAGAAGGAGAGTCGTGCATGGCCACCACATGTGGCGCATGATGAATGTAGATCGGCAGTTTGGAGGTCGGGTATTTCGACAGTTCTTTGCTCACCTGGTCTTCGTCTCCGACCAGAACGACCTTCATATTATGCTCTTTTGAGGCCCAAAAAGCGCCCTCGACAGTGGTCTGAGGTGCGAAATCGCCACCCATCGCATCGACCGCTATCTTCATCTCACATCCTCCAACTGCTCATTTCTCCTCTTCAACCGGGATGACCTCTCTCCCTTTGTAATATCCACAATGTTCGCATACGTGATGCGGTAAGAGAGGCTCGTGACACTGAGGACAGAGGGAGAAGGTGGGAGGAACCAGCCTGTCGTGAGTCCGGCGCTTATCCCTTCTCGATGGTGAATGCCTACGTTTCGGAACTCCCATTCTCTAAGACGTCCTTTCTCTGAGGATGATGAATCAATAATCTTGATTTATTAACTCATTCTTCTATCATGATTCAAGTTTCAATTTCTTCAGGGCAGAGAAGCCAGATGCCAATTCGTCCTTGACGCATTCGCACGAAGAAAGGTTGAGATCCTTTCCACACACCGGGCAGAGCCCTTTGCATTCCTCCTGGCACAGGGGTTTATAAGGGATCTCTAAAAAAACCTGTTCGCAGGCGATTTCGGAGAGGTGGATCTCACCTCCCTCGAAGAAAGTCGCTTCCATATCCTCTGCTTCCAGCTCAACCTCTTCAATGGGGGATTCGCTTTTCAAAGGGTGGAGCGTAAGTTCAAAAACCGAAGAGAGGGGATAGGAGAATGGTTTCAGACATCGCACGCACTGAAGCCTGAGGCTGGTCTCCACCCTACCTCTCATCAGGATCGATTGCCCGGCCTTCCAGATCTTAGCCTCTGAGAAGAGCGGCGTCTCGAACTCGAAATCGATTTGTGGGAAATTCTCTAAGTACGCCAACAGGGAGGCCCTCTCCTCTGTCCACTTCAGATCCAACCCTTCGCCAGGGATTTCTTCCAGTTTCAAAGTAAACATTTCACTTCCGGCAAGACGAACAAATTTAGAGTGATAAATATAAGAAAATAACTTTTTTTGTCAAGAGAAATGAAAGACTTCTAAGATGTTCAGGGATCTCTGATCTCCAGGGCAACTCCCTGAAAAAGCAAACTTCTCATCCGAGAAAAATTTCGTATTATGTTAACAGATTTGCTCATCCCATCGCAAGTGCCCGGATCTTGTCTTGGCTGCCTTTCCGTGTTATCTTGTCTCTCAAGGCAGTCAAACGTTGAAGCTCTCCGTTTTAAAAGCAATCTTTGCCTCCATGAAGCAGGGGATCGTCTTTGTCGACGACCAGGGCCGGATTGCCTTTTGTAATCCCGCGGCAGAGGAGATCCGCAATATTCGGGAGACGGAGGTCGCGGGCAGATCCATCCTCGAATGTCACCCCCTTTCCTTTCATCCCTCCGTTCTCAAGATTCTTGAAGACCTGAGATCTGGCAAGATAGAGGGACACCAGAAGATGAATATCCAGATGGTGAGGGGGAAGTTTTACGACAACACCTTTGCTGCGGTCTGGGGTCCTCGGAAAGAATACCTGGGCGCGGTCGTGGTCAGCCAGGAGGTGACAGAACGTAAGAAGGCAGAGGACGAGTTGAAAAATGCGATGGAAAGGCTCCGATTGGCTAACGAGGAGTTAAAAAGCCTCGATCAAATGAAGAATGACTTCTTCTCCAGTGTCAGCCATGAATTGAAGACGCCGATGATCTCCGTGATGGGATACATTGGAATGGTTCTCAAAGAGAAGGCCGGAACACTGACCGAAGAACAGAAGAAGTTCCTGGAGATCTCCTATAAGAATCTCTTAAGACTGGGAAAGAACATTGACAATCTCTTAGACCTGGCCGAGCTCAGAATCCATAAAAAGACCTGGACGTTTGAACATCTCGATCTGCGCAAGGTGATTGAATTTTCCTGCTTGACCATCGATCCACTGGCCAGGGAGCATCAGATCCAGATGGAGGTTCAGCTCCCTCCGGACCCCGTGTGGGTTTCCGGCGTTGAAGATAAGCTGAACCAGCTCTTCGACAATCTCCTCACCAATGCAATTAAATATAATCAAGAGGGCGGAAAGATCGCCGTAGAACTTTACGCGGACCCTGAATACGCCTACGCCAGGATCGTGGACACCGGTGTGGGCATCCCCCGTCAATCCCTGAAAGAGGTCTTCACCCGTTATTTTCAAGAGAAGGCAAAACCCCTTGGAAATGCCAAGGGATTGGGGATCGGTCTCTCCCTGGTGCAGGAGATTGTGGAACTTCATCACGGAGAGGTCCATCTCGAAAGTGAATTGGGCAAGGGAGCGACCTTCATTGTGAAGCTTCCAAGAGACAGTTCGGAGTTGCGAGTTCAGAGTTCGGAGAAAAGCCTTTAATCCCGAACTATTTTTTACCTTCCATTTTTCCCAGATCGATCAGGGGTATGGCGCCGCCCGAGACCTGGGGCAAAATCCCGTTCCACTTCTCGATACTCTTGTACTGAACCAGGATAGGGCTGATGGAGCGTGAGAGGGCATCATTAGCCTTAGCCTGCCCCTGAGCAACGACCAGGATCGCCTCAGCCTCGCCTTTGGCTGAAGCCACCTTCTGTTGGGCCTCGATCTCGCGCTGGGCTAAAACCTGCCTCTGGGTCTCCACCTGTTGTTGGGCAACCTGTTTTGCCTCGACCGCCCTCTCATATTCAGGAGAAAACCGGATGTTGGCAAAGTAGATATCGTCGACGATGATGTGATATCGGGCCAGATTGTCTCCCAGCTTTGTCATTGCCCTCTTCCGGATCTCCTCCCTTTTGGGAAGGATCTCGGTGATCGGATAGATCGGCACGACCTCCTTAACGAAGTCGTTAAATGCCGGATCGATCACCTTATTCGCAAAGTCGAGCCCTACCTTTTGATAGAGATCGTTCACATAGGCAGGATCGATATGGAAGTTCATCATGCCGGTCAGCTTTACCATCTGATACTCTTTCGAGGCTGCATCGATCTCTTTGAAAGGATGGGGCTGAACCCTGACATCGACCTTAATCACCCTTTCGGCAATCGGCACCTTGAAGTTGAGTCCCTCGCCCATGATCCTTTTCTCCACGCTACCCCACCAGAGCACAACGCCCCTGTGGCCTGCTGGAACGATGACAAAGGTTCCCCACAGGAGGATGAAGAGAATAAAAATAACGAAGGCAATGGCAATCGTCCTGGGCTTCGGCCCCCTCCATTCAAAAGCTTCTAATGTCCTTTCTGCCATTTTAAACCTCCTTTCTAAATCACCTTCTTCTCCATCAAGACATTCATCGAACTCTGACACGAGGTGGTCGCCAGGGAGATGGCTTCAGAAAAAGATCGCTGGGCTTCCAAAAACTGGGACATCTGAACCCTTCCGATCACCTCCATCATCTTCCGTTCCAGATCAGCATAATGGTTCAAACTCAAGACATTGCCGGCGATTCTGACCTCCCTGAGCAGCCCTTCCAGGTATCCAACCAATATCTTTCTGCCGCCGGATAACTCTTCATCCTTTAAGGACCCCAATTGCTCCAGAAGGCCTGCCCCGATGATCAACCCGGACTTCATCTTCTCCGAATATTCGAGATTGAGGATCGCCTCTCTCGTCTCCATCTCCTCCCCTCTTCAGTCTTTCTTTCTAACAACCTCTTTCACGATGGCCTTGAATTCGTCTTCGCTGACGAGCCCCTTCTTTCTGACCCCCAGCTCTTTCACCCTCTTCAATATCTCGTCAGCCTCTTCAGATGTGGCCATCACACCCATCCTTTCCAGTTTGTACTCGACCGATCTCTTTCCGCTCTTTTTGCTCAGCAAGACCTCCCTTTCCCGGCCTAACAACTCGGGTGAGTAAGGCTCAACCGAAGGGGGATAGGAGATGACCTGTGCAGCGGTCACCCCGCTCTCCCTCTTGAATACAAAGTCTCCCACCACCGGTTTCAAGGGCGAGATCGGGATCTTCGAAATCCTCTCGACCAGTTTCGAGGCCTGGTAGAGTTTCTTCATATCGACCTTCACATCGATCCCGTAAAGCTTTGCCGCGAAGACTGTTTCTGCCAGGTCAGCATTTCCCGTCTTCTCTCCCAGCCCATTGATGGTCACATGGGCACACTCCGCTCCTCCTTTGACAGAGAAGAAGGTACAGGCCGTGGCCATTCCGAAGTCGCTATGGCAGTGGGTCATCACTGGCACATTCACCCATTCCCTCAATTTCTTGGTGAGATAGAACATGGTCTCTGGAGTCGCCACGCCCAGTGTATCGACCATGACGACCTCATCCGCCTTGCCTTCCTCCACGGCTTTCCTGTAGATCGTCTCCAGATAGCCGAGGTCGGCCCGTGTGGCATCGACCGCAAAGAAAGCAGTATAGAGACCCCTGGTCTTGGCATACTGGAGGCTCTCCAGAACCCTTCCCAGAACCCATTCCGGAGTGAAGTGGTTGGCCTTCATCTTGTAAGGACTGGTGGCGATCTCAATAATGACGTGCTTCACGCCCACATCGGCACAGGCCTCGATATCTCCCTTGACAGCCCTGCAAAATCCCCAGATCTCTGCCTTGAGACCTGCGTTGAGGATCATTTCGACCGCGTCCCTGTCCTCCTTCGAGACGACCGGCATCCCGGCCTCGATGTTATCCAGCCCTGCCCCGTGCTTTGCAACCACCTTTAGATCTTTGGAGGCCTCGATCACGGCTCGATTGATCGTCTCCAAACCTACGATCATCGCCTGATAGGCCGGGACAATCTCGATCAACTCCTTCTCGGAGATCCTTTTCCCCTGAGGGAGAAGATCCAGTTCACAGCCGTAGGCCTTCAGGTATTCCACCGGCTCAGAGACATAGTAACCAAACGTGGGCGATGTGGAGAGAACCTTAAAGGTCATCAGCTCCTTTTCGCTCCTCTATGCGCACGGCTCAATAAGAATTCGCAAAGCGTTCTGACTTTTATCCTCAAATGTTTTGAAACCCTCTGCCGTCTCCTCGAGCGGAAACCGATGCGTAATCATGGCGGTGATATTGAGCCTTTTCTCCTCAAGCAACCTGAGGGCCTCGGGATATGCTCCGTCCCCTCCCTTCGACCCAATGATCACAGGCTCTCTTTCATAGAGGAAGGAGAGATCGAACTCCCTGAGCTTTCCCGAGAAAATTCCAAGGCTGACCAAAATACCTTTAGCCCTGACCACATGGCAACCGCTTTGAAAAGAGGAGGGATTGCCGCTCGCCTCTATCACGATATCCACACCGCCTGGATACCACCCTAAGATGGCTTTAACCGGGTCCTCCCTCTTCACATTGACCAGATGCATCGCACCAAAAACCCTGGCCATATCCAATCGAAAGTCTCTTGTCCCAACCACCACCGTCTCTTTGACCCCTGCCGATTTGAGAAGCTGGAGCATGATCAATCCGATATTCCCGGGACCGAAGATGGCAACCGTATCTCCCAATGGAAGCGGTATCTTCTTGAATCCACGGAGGGCACAGGCGATGTTTACAAAATTCTGTCCCTCATCAAAGGAGACATTGGCCGGCAATCGATAGACAGCCCGGTAGTCCACTTTCACATATTCGGCCATGCAACCATCTGCGGTTTCCAAGAATTACCCTTCCTCAAAGCTTCTTCGGCAGGCCTGTAAGTTGTGAGGCTCGCTCAATTCAGGTTGCAAATCCATTGGCTTAGGTTTAACGGTGAGGTTTGAGACGATCCAGAAGCTTTGGGTCGACGATCACCCCTAATTTCTCTGCCCGCTCGGCGTGTTGAATGGCCAACTTGAAATCGTTCTTTTCGTAGTAGCTGACCGCAAGCGCATAGTGGGCCTGTCCGTATTCAGGATGAATCTTCAACGCCCTCTGGAAAGATGCGATCGCCTCATCGAGATCTCCCTTCTGGCGGTAAATGTTGCCAAGATTGAAATGGCCCCGGGCGTAGTCAGGTTTGATCTCGATGGTTTTTTGATACTCGGAGAGGGCCTCGTCGATTCTTCCCTGCCTGAAATGGATATTTCCGAGATTGTTATGTGCCGCGATATAATTGGGGTTGATTTGAAGGGCCTTTCGGTACTGAATGGCCGCCTCTTCCAGATCCCCTCTTTCGTAATAGGCCACCCCTAAGTTGAAGTAGGCCTCTGCCAAATTGGGATCGATCTCAATCGCCTTCCTGTACTCGGAAATTTCCTTCTTCCACTTTCCCTGCCTTCCGTAGACGATCCCGAGATTGTTGTGGGCCCTCGCATGCTTCGGATCGATCTTCAGTACCTTCTCATATTCTGAGACAGCCTCTCTCAAATTTCCTCTCGCCGCTGCATTTAAGGCTAATTGAAAATGCTCCTCAAGGCTGAGGGTCTTCCCCTGCCTCTCTGTCTTCGTACTGCTCGCACACGAGAACAAAAGGAACAGGACGAAAAAGATAGAAAAGCAGCGGGCCAGGATTTTCAAGGTCCTCCTCCAAGGTTATCCTTTTTGCGAATCATTAACAGAAAACTTTAAGCAAATCAAGAATTATTATTCCCTTAACTTTGAGAAGTGATGATGGCCTTGAATAGTTTGGATATTTGTCGGATGAATAAGGTTCAATTTCCTATGTGCGACCTCTCCTCAAAAAGCTTCAAATCCAGAATCGCCCTCAACCCTCAAAGCAATATGAGAAAGTTTTTCAAAACAAAATAACCAGTAAATTGACACCTAAAATTGCGATCGCAATTTTAGGTGCAAGCTCCCACTCAAAGAACCAAATCTCCTTAATAAAGGCCAAAGAGTTTTCTAAAACTTTCCTCCCCTTCAATCTCTCTTGCGACAATGAAATTCACATAAGGGTAAACTTCAAAAAGTCCGCAGAGAAATTCAATTTCTGATCTGCAGTCAAATGGATGAATGAAGCAGCTTTTCTGTAATCTGAGGAATCCAAGTTCTTTCAGTTTGTTCCGTAGGGCTTCCCTTCCCTGCTTCCTTGTCTCGGGAATATCAAAAATCACTATTCGCCACTTCCGATCCCACTTCCTGGGCTTTCGGATGGCCATTTTGTCAGCATAAAAACTCAAAACTCTCTTTTCTCCTTTTTTAGTGAGGGTAAGTATTTGCTGGCCGCCTCTCTCCGCCACAGAGACAAAGTCATTACGCTTCAGATAACCAATTGAGCGAAGCAAACTATGACGCCTCATCGGCCTGTTTCTTCTAATTAACTCTTTGATCAAAGGTTTGAAGGATGTTGGGATATTCGGCATTAAGATAGTGGCAGGGATTGCTGCTCCCGCAGCGATCATCAATAGAATCTCCTTGGCAAGTTCACCTCGTTCGTAGCGCCTGCATTCCGAATGTTTCACGAAACCTTCTAAATTTCTCTTTCGCATCGGCCTCTTGAGACTGAAAGACTTCATGTAACGCCTATAATTGCGGTCGCATAATTAGGAGCAAATCCAATTTCGATCCACACCAAAAGTCTCTTATCCTTTCAGTTCCCTCTTCATAGGGAGTTCTGCTGCAACGCAATACCGGTCTCAGGCCCAATGTCCTGCTCATGGACTTTCAGTTCCCTCTTCATAGGGAGTTCTGCTGCAACATCTCCCTACATGATCCCATGGGACAAAAACCATTTTGCTTTCAGTTCCCTCTTCATAGGGAGTTCTGCTGCAACTATCAAAATCCCCCATTTGCTGCAGTTTCTTCATCACTTTCAGTTCCCTCTTCATATGGAGTTCTGCTGCAACAGAAAGTATTTTGTAGTATGTATCACCCCCTTTGGTTAGCTTTCAGTTCCCTCTTCATAGGGAGTTCT
>JACAEX010000050.1 GCA_013388635.1 Syntrophaceae bacterium
AGGCCTTTTATCAAGGATGTCAACCTTCAATTTCCCACCAGGACGAAAGGGGTGGTGGAGAAGTGTAACTTCTGCGAGGAGAGGTTGATTCAGGGACTTCTGCCTGCGTGTGTGGAGGCATGTAAAGAGAAGGCCCTGATCTTCGGAGATCTCAACGATCCTCGCTCTGAGATAAGAAGGGTACTTCACGGAAGGCATATCCTCCAGAGACAACCCGAACTGGGCACGAAGCCAAAGGTCTACTATCTGGTATGAATCCCATTTGCCACTCGGAGGTTTTGGAAAAGGTTGGATAGGATGGACAAAGAGCACGTATTGGTGAATAAAGAGATTGCCCTCCTGGGACATGTCAGGAGGACGGGAAGGGGTTTTTACATCACCGTTTCTATTCTCGTCGGCCTTGTCCTGTGGGGGATCTATGCCTACCTGACCCAATATCGGACCGGGCTCGGCGTGACCGGCCTCTCCAGACAGATTTTCTGGGGAGTTTATATCACCAACTTTGTCTTCTTTATCGGAATCAGCCATGCGGGGACATTCATTTCTGCGGTCCTTCGGGTGGTGAAGGCGGAATGGAGAAGGCCCATCAGCCGGCTCTCCGAGCTGACCACGGTCTTCATTCTCTTTTTCGGTGTGGGAAGCGTATTGATCGATTTAGGAAGGCCAGATCGGATGCTCTATGCCATCCGATATGCCCATTTTCGCTCTCCTCTCCTCTGGGATGTCTGCAGCATTGCCACCTATCTGACGGTGAGTTCCATCTGTCTCTACCTCGCCTTGATTCCGGACATCGCCCTGATGAGAGACGTCGGATGGAAGAAGAGGCAGTGGCTTTATGAAATCCTTTCTCTCGGATTCACAGGAACCGAAAAACAATGGCATCGCCTGGACAAGGCGATCCTCTACGTATCCATTCTCGTCATTCCGGTCATGATCACCGTCCACACGGTGGTCTCCTATGTCTTCGCGATGACGATCCAACCGATGTGGCACAGTGCCATCTTCGGCCCCTATTTTGTCGCTGGGGCCCTCTTCTCAGGGGTGGCCGCGGTGATCACCATCATGGCAGTGATTCGCAAGGCCTATCATCTCGAAGACTACCTCAAACCCATCCACTTCTACAATCTCGGGACCCTGCTTCTGGCCATGACCCTTCTCTGGTTCTATTTCACCTTAGGAGAATACGTCACCACCTTTTATGGAAACGAGCCATCGGAGATGGCCATCTTCTGGTCCAAACTGACGGGACGGTATGCACCCCTTTTCTGGACCCACGTCGTCCTCTGTTTTGTCATTCCCTTCCCCATTCTCGCCAACCCGAAGACACGAACCATTAAAGGGACGCTGATCGCTTCGATCTCCATCAATATCGGGATGTGGCTGGAGCGGTTCGTCATCATCGTTCCAACTCTGACCAGGCAAAGAGTTCCCATCGAACAGGCCATCTATTTCCCCACCTGGGTGGAGTGGTCGATCCTTTTGGGATGCCTCTCCCTTTTCTCCCTTCTCTTTACCCTTTTTACCAAGTTCTTTCCGATCGTTCCCATCTGGGAGATTCATGAAGGAAGAGGGAAATCGATCGCAGAGGTAAAGAGAAGGATCGAGAGTTATCTCCCCGGAACGGAAAGTTGAAATGAAAAAGATTTCTGATCGAGAAAAGATGACGCTGGGAAAGGTCTATCTGGTGGGAGCAGGCCCGGGTGATCCCGGACTGATCACGGTCAAAGGTCTGGCCTGCCTGAAAGAGGCCGACGTCGTGGTTTACGACCGTCTGGTAGACGAAACCATCCTGGAGAATGCCCGCCCCGATGCCGAGAAGATATACGTGGGGAAGGCGTCAGATCATCACACCCTGGAACAGGGGTTGATCAACCAGCTGCTCATTCAAAGGTCTCGGGAGGGCAAAACCGTGGTCCGACTGAAAGGTGGTGACCCCTTCGTTTTGGGCCGCGGAGGCGAGGAAGCAAAGGCATTGGCCGATCATGGAATTCCTTTTGAAGTGGTGCCCGGCGTATCGTCAGCCGTGGCTGTTCCCGCCTATGCCGGCATCCCGGTCACTCATCGGGAAGTGGCCTCCTCCTTCACCGTGGTTACCGGTCATAAGGCTTCAGATGTATCTAAGCCGAATATCGCATGGGATAAATTGGCCGCAGCCACAGATACCCTGGTGATCCTGATGGGATTGGGAAATATCGCTCATCTCGTGGATCAACTGCTCAAGAGCAATAAGCCTCCTTCTACCCCTGTGGCCGTGATCACCCATGGAACGACGAGCCGTCAACGATGTGTCACGGGAACGCTTCAGGACATCGTTTCAAAAGTAAAGTCAGAGGACCTGAAACCACCTTCTGTCCTGGTCATAGGCGATGTGGTTCGCTTTCGGAACGATTTGAGATGGTTCGACAGATGAACACCCCATCATGAACAAAAAGGCATCAAACAAAAACGTCTATTATCCAGTCTTCCTCAACATCAGGGGAAAAAGGTGTGCGGTCATCGGAGGGGGGAAAGTCGCCCTCCGGAAGGTTAAGAGGCTTCTGGAATGCGGGGCAGATGTGACTGTTATCAGCCCGAGGCCTCGTTTAGAGATAACCGGGTTGTTCGCCAAACGAGCCATCCGCTTAATCCAGCGGGAGTATAAGCTGCAAGATCTTGAGAAGGCGGCGATCGTGATCGCCTGTACCGATGACAAGAAGCTTAATCGGAAAGTCGCTGGCGAGGCAAAGAAGAGAAAGCTTCTGGTCAATGTCGCCGATGATCCGGAATCATCCGACTTCATCATCCCCTCTTCTTTTAGACGAGGGGGGTTAACCGTTGCGGTTTCCACCTCAGGGGTCAGTCCGGCCCTTGCGAGAAAGATCAGGACGAAGCTTCAAAAAAGCTTCGGAGAGGAATACGCTTCGTTATTGTCTCTCGTCGGAGAAGTCCGTTCTG
>JACAEX010000002.1 GCA_013388635.1 Syntrophaceae bacterium
CAAGTTTGAATTGTCCCTTGGTTCATCCAACCTATCGTGTTTGATCTGATACTGAGCGATGACCTTTTTGCCTGACTCAATGAATAGGGTTTCTCCCTTGAGCTTTGTCCAAACCCTCCTCCCGATATACTCATCAGGAACCCTATAATACTGCCCATAATAGGTGATACTCCCCCGTCTTAAGAACCCTCCTGGGTTCCTCATGGACCAAGATAAATTCCAACTCCTCAGAAGTAAGCTTCCTAAGAGAAGGAGTATACACCCCAGCCGCACACTCCCGATCCGGTGCCTTGTTAGACTCGCTGAACGGTGAGTCTTGTCCTCCTTACAGGCTACAATCTTGCTCTCTTCTGCCTCTGTAATCTTTCGATAAGTTCCTCCCCGCTTGTCCCGAAGAGCGTCCTCCCCACCTTCAATGTATCTCTTGAGGTACCGACGAATAGTTCGAATTGCAACCTCAAGAACCCTTGACGCCTCTGCTTTGCTCTTGTCCCCTTTTAAAACCTCTTGAATCGTCTTTTTTTCAATATCTCCCTTCCCTCCCTCATTTCTAACACCTCCCCCTTCATCTCAGGCCTATTGTTCTACCTCAAAGGGAGGACAATTCAAATTTGGAAAAAAGGGACAATTCAAACTTGGGATCACACGCAAAAAACTGAATTGAGCGGTTCTCACAACTTCTATGCAGGCGAGCTTGCGGAATCGCTCAGATGAGCTAACGGATATCCCCATGGTAACTCTGGAGGGAGCGCATGCTGCCCTTTCCCTGTCGGTAAGCTGGGATGCCCTTAGCCGCAGCCCCTGCGATTACAAGGTGTCAGGTCTACACTATTCGCTAAACCTGCTCTTGAGACGCTGGACTGCTTTCTGTAGGGGATCCCTTTCGATCCGGGGACATCTTTTCACGTTCATTGCCTCAGGAGGTGATGTGATAGAATGCACCAGGATACTCAATTCTCAAGGGGCGTGCCATGAGGAAGATATATCAAGACAATAATATCCTCTCAAGAGTGTTGGCCTGACACCCAAACACCTTCTGGGATGAGCTCCTCGGCCCTACACAAATCTGTCAGTCTTTTGAGGAAATCTTCTCGGTCTTGATCTGTGCGGAAGATGGTTGTTCGTTCGATGCCCCGTCCCATGGTATGATAAAAGACTCCGGGTGCATCGAGTCTTGTCTGTCTTGGCACATTACATCCTCTTGCCCCGTCCATTAATAAGTTGTTTTAGAACCAACGTTATATATATTCCCAAAGAACTTTTACGTTTACTCTCGCCCTGTTTTGTCTCCGATCGCATACCGATGCCATTGGATATACGCCATTTTTTACAAACCCGAATAATATTCTCGTAAAATGGCCAATACTTCAGGCCGGCTGAATTCCTCTGGAACTGGCTTTCCATCGGTCAGGATCTTTCGCAACAAGGTTCCACTCAGATTGAGATGTTCTTCATTTCCATGAGGACAGGTCTTTGGAGAGGCCATCCCTTTGCACCGGTAACAATAGAAGGTCCAGTCCATCTTTAAAGGTTTAATCAGCAGGGCATCGGATGGAATTTGATCGAAGACCTCCTGGGCTTCAAAGGGCCTATAATAATCTCCTACACCAGCGTGATCCCGTCCTACAATGAGGTGAGTGGCTCCATAGTTCTGTCTGAATATGGCATGAAGCAGTGCTTCGCGTGGTCCGGCATAACGCATCTCCAAAGGATAACCCTTCTGGATGACGCGCTCTTTTGGAAAATAATTTTCCACCAGGACATCCACACACTTCACCCGCACCCAAGCTGGAATATCGCCCTCTTTCAGGTTTCCAATAAGCTGGTGGATGAAAAGTCCATCGCAAATCTCCAAAGCGATTTTGGCAATGTACTCGTGAGACCGGTGCATAGGATTTCGAAGCTGCAATGCAGCAATGGTTTTCCATCCCTTTTCTTCAAAGAGACGGCGGATTTCTTCTGGAGCGGCATAAATGCCTTTAAATTTTTCTGGATATCCTCCCTCGCTGAAAACCTTGACTGGCCCTCCAAGATTGAATTCTCCCTGTGCCATCACTTTGGCCACACCGGGATGCTTGGTATCATTGGTCTTAAAAACCTTTTTGCACTCATAAGCCTTATCAATAGTGTATCTTTCCTCCACGGTCATACTGCCCATAAGCTCATTATTTTCTTCATCAATCAAGGCCACTTCTTGCCCTTCTTTTAATTGATTGGCTATTTCTTTGGTTGCAGACAAAGTAATAGGGATGGGCCAGAAGGTCCCATTGGCCATCTTCATCTCATCGCATACTCCTTGCCAATCGGCTTTCCCCATAAACCCTCTGAGAGGGCTGAAGGCTCCGATTCCCATCATAATCAGATCATCCCTTTCCCGAGTGGTCATCCGAATTTTAGGAAGTGTCTTCGCCTTCTCCTTTGCCTCTTTTAATGCTTCACCCACAAGGAGTAAAGGCTTAAGTTTACCCCCATGAGGTAGAATCAGATGGGACATGTTTCTATTGCCCCTTCACGTGGTCGCTGGACCACTTTTTCCCTAAAGCTTTTTTCATGGATTACATATACCCTAACTTCCGCATTCTCTCCATAGCCTTCTCTTTGTCCTGCCGCCTACCCGCGCGTTCTTCGGTATTCTCCAGATCCTGTTCCCAGGCAGGGACCCCTTCCACAGAGATGAGGCTGGTCGTTTTTGCCCCTAAGGAACGATATCCTCGTTCATAAAGAGGGCAGTACGGAATCTTGAAAGCGGCGTAGGTGTCCCACAGGTCCTTCTCCGTAAAATGGAGAATCGGACGAATGCGGGTATGCTCCGGCATCAAATGGCCCTCCTCCTTATACTCAAAATAGGGATCGTCAAATCGGGCCGGATGTTCGTCCCACCTCAATCCCTGGAAAATTCCTTTGATCCTGTTTCGCTCCAAAAACTGATTGAAGACAACGGTCTTCATCAGATGGTTCCCTATATAGGATTCCGCCTCAAAAGGGAATTCATCTCCGTCAAAACCAATCCGTTTTAGCTCCGCACGATTTCGCTCATTCAAATCTTTTACTTTAACAGAAGCGTTCAACATATAACTGGCTGCCTTAAGAACATCCTCATTCCGGCAGACCTCGAGCGGAACATTCCACTCCTTTTTGATCCTCTCCACAAACTGCTCAATCTCCTCAAACTCATCCCCCTCACCGATGATCATGGTCTTGGGAAGGGAACTCCCTTTTTCCTGGCAGACCTGACGAATGATCCAAAGTGTTAAAGTGCTATCTTTGCCGCCCGTCCAGGTAATGCCTAATTCTTCGAGTTTAAATTTATCAAAGGCCTGTCGCACAATATCTTTGGAAATTTCAATCAGTTTTGCACATTGTCTCTTTCTTTTTTCACTGACCAGTTTTTCAAGGGCCATCCTTTATCCTCCTTTTTATTTTGATGTGGTGTTGAAAGGTATATCTATATAAGGTTCATCATAAGGTTTCTTACAAAGACCTTACCGCTGTTATTGATCGACACTCGGAGTTCTGCATAGGTGGCCCGGGGTGGTACTCTGACCTCAAAGAGGTCATGGGTCCAGTCGTTTGTGCCAGTAAAGTTTTCTCCCGATGGCATCAAACTGATATCACGATAAAGGCTTCCTCCATAGCTATCAAAAAAATCTACCATTAGGCAAGCCGTTCCTTTTACATCTATTGTCTTGACATCACCACCTATCCGATAAGCAGACCCTGGTTTTACACCAATACTCTGTTGAAGGAATAGGGCCCCCGGTCTATCGTATTCTAATCCGGGACATGGATGGGGTCTTTGTTCGTTGTCCCATATCACTTTCCCTCCGCCTTCTGAAAGCCTTCTTGCCAATACCCAGTGTAATGGATTTCCATCATCCCCTAATTCCTTAAAGAATCCATTGGTCAAGCGAGCAAAAATTGGAGCAGGCCTGCGATAATTTCGGAATAACCACACAATGTTTCCAGTTCGATCCACCTCAATCACCTGATGATGACCCGTGCAAGCAATGAGAAAGGTACCTTCTTTTGTGGCCTGTGTAATATAAAACTTGTCCACATGCTCCGTTTGAAATGTCCAGACAGGCTTTCCTTCGGGAGAGACTTCGATAATCCGGTGGTTTTTGCTGTCCGTGATCAGAGTATTTCCATTTTCAAGCCTGATTCCACTCCTTGGCCACCAAAGCGTTTCTTTCGAGCCATCCCCATAGGACCAGATGACTTCTTTTTTTCGGTTGATCTCAAGAATTCGATTTCCATCAGAATCTGCGATCAAAATATTCCCATTGGGCAGAGCATTCGCATTGTGAGGATGCTGAAGCTCCTTTTCAAAAGCCCAGATCACCTTTCCATTTCGGTCCACCTGGATACAGCGGTCATTGTTCCGGTCAGTGACCAAAAAAGTTCTGTCTTCCAGTTCAAAGGCCTCGTTGGGATAATGAAGATGGGAGCCATCTGAAAGTTTGCCTGTGCCGCCACCCCATTCATCTGAATTCATCACGATCTTTTTATCGGGTGTCACCTCGATCAGCCGATTATTGGTTGTATCTGTAATTAAGGTGTTTCCATTTTTCAATCGGCGACCGCTGTGAGCGAACCGGAGCCCATCGTTATAATTCCAGACGATATTTCCAACAGGGTCCACCTCCACGATCTCGCTTCCGAAGCCCGCTTCATCTCCTGCATCGGCAATCAGGGTATTTCCATTAGGTAGCCGTTCTACCGCAAGAGGCATCTCCACATTACCAGGGATATCCCTTTTACATCCTGGACTCATCACTTCTGTCATAATAGTACCTCCTTGATGGGTTGGAATGGGTTGATCCAGAAGGCTATGGTCCTTAACCAGTGCATCATAAGTCGTCACTTTCTCTTTATATATCGAATCAAGGAAAAACAAAGCAGGGTGAATGCAATGAGAAGAGAGGCTGCCGCAATAGGGCGTTGGATGAAGATTGAAAAACTACCGCCCGAGATGACGAGTGATTGACGGAAGGTGCGTTCCATAATTGGTCCGAGAACGAAAGCTAAGACCAATGGAGCCAATTCAAAACCGGATCGTCTCAAAAAATAGGCGAGGATACCAAAGAAGATCATCAAGGCCACGTCAAACAGGCTGTTATTCACGCTGTAAACACCGATGAGACAGAAAAGAAGGATGAGAGGAAATAAAATCCTGTATGGGATTTTTAGAACCCGAACCCATAAGGGAATCAAGGGAAGATTTAAAATAAGAAGCATACCATTCCCTATATACATGCTTACGACTGTTCCCCAGAAGAGTTCAGGATATTTCTTAATGAAAAATGGGCCGGGAAATATCCCATGAATCATCAAAGCGCCTAAGAGAAGGGCCATCATCATGTTGGGTGGAATACCGAGAGAGAGCAGAGGAATAAAAGCACCTCCGGAAGCTGCGTTATTGGCAGCCTCTGGTCCAGCGACCCCTTCAATCGCACCCGTCCCAAATTTTTCCGGAGACTTTGATAACTTTTTCTCAATAGCATAGGACATCAATGGAGAAGTGATGGCACCTGCTCCTGGCAGAATTCCTAAAAAGAACCCCAGACCCGTGCCCCGGAAGATGGGCATGATTGACTGCTTCCAATCTTTAAAGTTAGGAAAAAGGTTTTGGATTTTTGTCTTCAAGATTTCTTGCGGGGCTGAGGAGCCGATATTTATCAACACCTCGGAGATTCCAAAAAGGCCCATGACAAGGGGGATCAATCCTACACCATCCATCAGTTGGGGGATACCAAAGGTAAACCGCTGTTGAGCCGTAAAGATATCCATTCCAACGAAACTTAATATGATCCCAAAGACAGCCATGATGAGGGCTTTGATCATTGAACCTCTGGTGAGATAAGTAACGAGGATTAGCCCAAGGCACATTAAAGCGAAGAATTCTGGAGGACCGAATCGAAGAGCCACATTAGCAAGAGGGTGGACTAAAAACATTAATCCAATGACACTGAGGGTGCCCGCGATAAAGGACCCAAAAGCAGCTATTCCCAATGCAGGGCCTGCCCGTCCTTGGCGTGCCATTTGATATCCATCCAAACAGGTAATGACGGACGTGGCCTCCCCTGGGATATTGACCAAGATGGATGTGGTCGATCCTCCATACATCGAGCCATAATAGATGCCTGCTAACATAATAATTGCTGAGACAGGAGGGATGTGGAATGTAACGGGTAAGAGTAAAGAGATAGCACCTGCTGGACCGATACCTGGAAGAACTCCCACCAACGTTCCGATCAGGACCCCTATAAAACAGTACAGAAGATTGATAGGCTGACCAGCGACTTGAAAACCGTAAACGATGTTTCCCAAAAATTCCATTTTACGGCCTTATTGAAGGGAAAAGATCCCCTCCGGGAAGAAAGTCTTTAATGCGACACCAAAAAGCAGATAAGTGAGAATGGTGGAAAGGAGGGCGCAAGAGAGAGCCACCCACCATTTCTGAGGCTCAATACACTTATAGAGAAATAGCATGACCAGGAAGGTGGTGATGAGATATCCAAGGATAGGAAGTAGGAGTGTGAAGGCGAAGAGGGTGATCATAATGAGTAAGAGCCGACTCCACCTCACTCCTTTGAACCCAATCTCATCCCCTTTGATCCTGCTAACATTTCTTATTAAAAGATCAGCAAGCGAGAGTATTCCTAAAAGAATACCTCCTCCAAAAGGCATCAAGCCCGAGCCCGGCTCGTTCAGCTTTCCAATACCCATTTTCACCGAACCCAGGCAGATGAAAATAGCTAGAGCTAAGAAAAGGACCGCCAATTATTTGGCCTCCGCTTTCATTCTCTGGAAATATTTCACATCTTCTTCGATAACCTTTTTAAACTCCTCCCTACTTAAGAATTCAATGGGTTGTCTCAATTTTTTCATGGCTTCCTGAAATCCTTTTGAGAAAACCGCTTCTCGGATCGATCTTTCTAACAGACCTAAGATTTCTTTGGGTGTCTCTTTAGGAGCAAAGATTCCATTCCATATCTTCGGGAGCGCCTTGACCCCCAATTCCTCAGAAGAAGGGACATTTGGAAATTCATCCCATCTCTTCTTTGCAAAGAACACAAGCAACCGAATCCTATCTCCTTCCATATAAGGAACAATCTCGCCGATGGATGCGGGGCCAACATCCACATGTCCTCCTATCATATCCATAACCGCTTTCCCCATACCAGGGTAGGGGACTGCCTTAACGATTTTGATTCCATGAACCGTGCTAAAAGTTTTTAATGAGAAGTAGGGAACAGTCCGATCTCCAGGATGGTGGTAAACGACCTTATCCGGGTTCTTTTTGGCAAATTCTATAAGCTCCTGAGCTGTTTTATATGGAGTGTGGCTACCGGAAACCAAGAATAACGGGAGATAGGAGAATTGGCAGATGGGCTCTAAATCTGTGTGAACATAGGGTGTTTTTTCAAAGATGGGTTGAGTCACAACTGGCCC
>JACAEX010000001.1 GCA_013388635.1 Syntrophaceae bacterium
CTTTTAGTGACCGAACTAGTATGGAACGAATCCTCTTTTCGGTCTTTACGCACGAGAACCTTAAACAACGAACAGCTACCCCATTTCCTTTGCTGACACAAAATAATTGACATTACCTTCTGGTATAAAAATTTTTCTTGTTTTACTTTCCAGTTAATGTTATAAAAATAAGAAAAATTTATTGGGTTGAAAGGAGGCTATATGAGCAAGAAGGTGATCGATTTGCTGAACGAGGCGCGTTCAAGGGAGCTGACGGCCATCTCTCAGTACATGGCCCAACATTATGAACTGGAGGATAGCGATTTTGGGAAATTAGCCTCAAAGTTCAAGGAGATTGCGATTGCTGAGATGAAACATGCGGAGAGACTGGCGGAGCGGATTTTATTCCTGAAAGGAGAGCCCACTTCGAAGCCCGATGCGGTCCCCAAGAAGGGGCAGTCAATTCCGGAGATGTTGAAGACCAACATGGCCCTTGAATCGCAGGCGGTCAAAATGTATAACGACGCCTCGGTGGTCTGCGCTGCCGAAAAGGATCAGATCTCAAAAGAGCTCTTCGAGTCCCTCCTTGCGGAAGAGGAGGATCATTTAAACTATTTCGATAACATCAAGGATCACGTCGACAAGCTCGGCGCAGCCTACCTTGCCACACTCACAGGCTAACCCTTTTGTCCCTCATCCCTGCCTTCGCTGGCAGGGATGAGGAGATAGCATCTTCAGCCTATTATTCGAGTTCATCCCGGGATGCGGTAATTTTCTTGAATAAATACAGACTTCACCCCATTGTCTTCCTTGACCCTCTTGAGAGAGAATAGAATGCATAAATGCAGAATCCATGGAAAGGAGGACGATGATCGATGTACTTCATAACGGTTTCAGAGATGCTTGGTACAGGCGGTGAAGAGATCGCAAGAGGAGTGGCTGAGACACTGCACTACAGCTATTGCGGGGAAGAGGAACTGTTTCGGGCGGCGGACGAAATGGGCTTTCTTTCCGACGTCAAAAGATTGGATGAAAAGGGCCCTCACTTCTTCGAAAGGTTTTTCACTGAAAAACCCAGGGTCTATCTCGACCGATTGCAATCTCTCATTTACGAACTGGCCAAGAAAGGGGATGCGGTATTTTTTGGGAGAGGAAGCCAGCTTCTTCTCCACTCATTCCACTGTGCTCTTCATGTCCTCGTCACAGGTTCGCTCCAGAAGAGGGTAGAGAGGGTGATCAAGGAGAAGGGGGTGGGAAGGGAGATTGCCGAGAAGATGATCCGCAGGTCCGATCATGACAAAGAAGGATTTATCAGGTATGCCTTTGACGAGGACTGGCTCAATCCAAATCTTTATGATCTCATCTTGAACACGGATAAGCTGAGCATCCCTTCTGCGATCAAGAGCATCGTCGAATCGGCGAGGTCTGACGAAATCAAGGCATGCGGGGTCGATTCTGTGAAGATCCTCGGAAAGCTCTCTCTCCATCGGAGGATCGAGTCGGCCCTTCTTGAAGCAGGCTTTATGCCCTCCCGTCTCTTTTTTGAGGTGGAAGATGAGGAGTGGGTCCGCCTTTATGGCGTTGCCAATTCTTCAGAGGAGAAAGAAGAAATAGAGAGGATTGTGAAAGGAATGAAGGGTGTGAAACGTGTAACCAACGATTTGATCGTCATGAAGGCAGCGATGGGCGGGGCATAGCGATTTAGAAAACCCTGCACGCGGGAAAATCATTTTCAGCCCTGAAAGCACTCGGGAGTCAGGAGGTTCACTCCGGGCTGAGGTCTTTACTATGAATCTTGAACCCCTGTTCAAACCTAAGACAGTGGCCGTAGTCGGCATCTCCGGAGGATTTGCTGAGAGGGGGCGATATGTAGGCACTTTTTTCATTCCGAGCGAACGGATGGTTAAGCCTGAGAAGGGAAAGGTTGCCCTGGTCAGTTAGAGAGGCTACTCCTCAGCTTCTCCAGTTTGGTGATGGAGATCGAGGGTTTCATTGAATCGGTTGATCTCAATCCGGTGGTCTGCTCACAAGAGAGGTGTGTCGTAGCCGACGCCAGAATCATCCTCAAAACCTCCTAAAACCTCCTAAAACCTCCACAACCCCTTCTCCTGAGGATCTGTGAAAGAATGGCCCAGTCCCCTGTTGAATAATTCTTGCCTTCTGGCCGAATAGAAACCAAACTTTCATTTTCATGCTCATCAATATCTTGACATGATCTCCAAAAAGAATTTAAATTGAAATTGCTCAGAAAATAAAGTCCATAACCCCCCTTCATCCCCCCTTAACTTAAGGGGGGAATAGTGGGGGGGGGTTACAAGGCGAAACCATTTTCATCCTTCGTCGGTGACGCTCCGTCATGAAGGATTGCTTACAAAATAACCCCAAAGACCTCCTCTCCTTGGTGGGAGAGGATTGAATTATGGACTGATTAGTAAATTAAACCTAAATGGTTGAACTGGAAAGATGTCAGGGGTCTCAGCAATTCTTCTTGCCGCAGGTGAGTCGAGACGAATGGGAGTGGATAAACTCTCCCTTCCCTGGGGAAAGAAGACGATCTTCGAACACTGTCTCGATACCCTGCTCCGGTCGAAAGTGAGGGAAGTCATCGTTGTACTCAAGGATCGAAGGGAGGGCAGAAGAAAGGATTTCAAAGATAGGAGAGTCAAGGTGGTGATCAATCCGGAGTACAGGAAAGGCATGAGTACCTCTATCCGGAAGGGGATTCTGGCTGTTGATCCGAGGAGCCATGGAATTCTGATCGCCCTGGGAGATCAACCTCTCCTCAGAACGAGGACGATCAATGCCTTAATCGATGCCTTCGCCCGGAGAGGAAAAGGGATTGTCGTCCCTTCGTTTCGAGGGAAAAGAGGTCACCCTGTGATCTTTCATCGTGACTTCGAAAGAGAGTTACGAAGGCTCAGGGGCGATGTGGGAGGAAGATCGATTATTGAGAGGTATTCAGAAGAGGTATGGACTCTCCCCGTGAAATCCGAAGGGGTGGTCAAGGACATCGATACAAGGAAGGACTATGAAGGAGCCAATGATGAACAATGAACAAAGAGGATATGTAGATGAAGTCGGGAAAGAGGACGGATGAATTAATCATTCTGATCAGGGGAGCGGGTGAGATGGCCAGTGGTGTGGCCCACCGGCTTCACCAGTCCCATTTTAAGATCTGCATGGTTGAGATCGCTCAGCCTCTCGCGGTCAGAAGAGAGGTCTCTTTCTGCGAAGCCATCTACGATGGCGAGAAAGAGGTGGAGGGAGTTCGCGCGAAACTGATTTCAAAGCCCGAACAGATCCAGGCGGTATGGAGAGAAGGGAAGATACCTCTTCTTATAGACCCTGACCTGAAGAAGACAAAAGAATTTTTGAAACCCGATGTGTTGATTGACGCCATCATGGCGAAGAGGAACCTGGGAACTCGAATCCATGACGCTTCCCTGGTGATCGGACTGGGCCCGGGGTTTACGGCAGGAAAGGACGTCCATTTTGTCATCGAAACCAACCGCGGCCATTTCCTCGGAAAGGTGATTCAAAATGGTTCTGCTGAAGCGAACACGGGTGTTCCTGGAGAGATCGGAGGATACACCGTTGAAAGGGTTCTGAGAACATTGAAGAAAGGGGTATTCCACCCCCAGAAGTCAATCGGCGATCGCATAACCAAAGGTTCTGTAGTGGCTGTCGTGGACGACTTTCCGGTGATCGCAGGGATCAGCGGTGTAGTGAGAGGGCTTCTCCGTGAAGGTGTGGAGGTGAAGAAGGGGATGAAGGTGGGTGATATCGATCCGAGGGGAAGGAGGGAGTTCTGTTTTACGATCTCGGAAAAGGCGAGGGCGATTGGGGGAGGAGTGCTTGAAGCTATACTCAACAGGTTTAATCGATGAATCATTAAAAAACGCCAAGCGCTTGGCGCCATGCGCACAGCGTTAAGAAGTATGGATCCTGATCAAAAGGCCGTCTGTTCAATCATCGAGAAGGTTGTGAAGAGCGACAGAGAGGAGAGGGTGACCACGGTTCTGAGGAGTGCCTTGGGGTTAAAGAATAGAGAGGTGATCAGCTTAGCCGGGGCGGGCGGAAAGACGACGTTGATGTTTCGTCTTGCCAGAGAGTTGTTCCTGGAGGGGAAGAAAGTCATCACGACCACGACGACTAAGATATTCGAACCCGCTTCAGGAGAGACAGCCTTTCTTTTTATCCATCCGAGAGAGGAAGAGATCAGAAAGTTTGTGGGGCAACATATCAATGAATATAGGCATCTCACGATTGCCTCGGAGAGGCTTGGATCGGGCAAGTTAAAAGGGATTTCATCGGATCTGGTCGATAGCCTCTGGGGTTTAAAAGAGATTGACTTTATCATTGTGGAGGCTGATGGTGCTGCAGGCCGTCCGGTCAAAGCCCCGAGGCAGGGAGAACCTGTCATCCCCTCGGTTACAACATTGGTCGTGGCCATCCTGGGAGTGGATGGGCTTGGGATGAAGGTCAATGGCGAGAACATGTTTCAGGCGGAACGGGTTTCAAGATTGACTGGAATTCCGGAGGGAAGTGAGATGACAGAAGAGGGGATGGCTGTTTTGATGACTCACCCTGAAGGGATTTTTAAGGGAGCGCCATCCTCGTCAAGGGTGATCGCTTTTCTCAACAAGGTGGATATTCCGGATGGAGCGGCAAAGGGAAGGGGCGTAGCGCAGAAGATCATCGAGAGAAGAGAGCCCCGGATTGAGAGAATCGTTTTGGGTCAGTTAAGAAGTGAAGCGGCTGTGTCAGAGGTGATATTTCCGTAAGAATCACGAGAACGGTCCTTTGGCCAGGGTTAAGGTTACGAAGCCAGTTTGGGCAAAGTTAAAGGGCCAAGTGAATGAAAGCTTTGAGAGCAATGACCTTACCCATCCTACTAAACTGGCGTCTTTACCTTAACCTTTGCCGAAGACATATTACGTACGTAGGTTGAAGGGGAAAATCATGGGATATCGAAAGATATTTTTGGGATTGGTCATTTTGCTCTTCACATGGGCCTCTGTTGTCATGGCCGAAGATTACAATTTGCAATATTTTTTGGCAAAGGCTTCATCTGAAAAAGGTGAGCTTTCCAAGAGTGAGAGTAAAGAACTGATAAACCGGATTAATGAGGTGGTGGAAAAGGCCCGGAAGATTCATACGAAATTGACCCATGCCATTCAAACAGGAGAGGTGGAGATTCTATATCAGGACGGAAGGTTCTGGATGTCGAAACTCGAAGAGGATCAGAGATCGATCGAAGAGGGGATTCAGCAAATCAAGTTATTGAGAGAGAGGCCGACCCATCTCATGGCCTCGATCAGACTTTATAAGTCTCTGAAAGATCTCTCATCCAATTTTAATGCCTATAACAATATGCCTTTATTTTCAGGCCTTGTAGGCGATCTTGCGCCTGAGATGGAACTGTGGGTTGATCCGGTCTTCTATAAACTTCATCTCCTTCCGCTTGCTAAGTTGAAAGATGTGGAGAAGGCTCCTCCGCAGAGAGAGAAGAAACCGATTCCCAAGACCAAAAAACCTTAAAGTGTATTGATGCCTTACCTTAAGGGGGGAGGAAAGTAACCCCCTCTATTCCCCCCTTAGATTAAGGGGGGATGAAGGGGGGTTTGGGGCTTGACCCAAGGGGAGGTTATCCATTGAATATCCGGATGAGCCTTAAATGAAGAACGGGATAAAGTTGTTCAGTATTCAAGCTCGAACAAGGCGCATCCTTTGACAGGCTCAGGATGATATCCTTGATTTTGGAAAGAAATGACTTATAGAGGAGAAGGAACATTATGGAAGATATCTACGCTGAAATTGTGAAGGCGTTGAGCAGGAGAGAGAAGCTGACCCTGGCCACGCTGATCACACGCGTCGGTTCTGCTCCGAGAGGGATAGGCGCGAAGTATTTGATCAGAGAAGACGGAAGCTCTCTCGGCTCCATTGGAGGGGGATGTGTCGAGGCCGAGGTGTGGCAAGAGGCTCAAATGGTGATGGCGAAAGGCGAGGGGAAGGTCCTCCGATTCAATCTCACCTCCGAGCAATTAGCTGAGGGCGGCCTGATCTGTGGAGGAAATATAGAGATCTTTTTGGAACCCCTTAAAGAAGAGTTCTTAAATATCTATCAGGAAGTAACAAAGATTAAACAGAAAGGCGGCTCAGCGGTTTTGATTAGCTTGGTCTCCGTGGACGATGCTTTTCCCAGGGATGTGGGATCTAAGGTATTGATCAAACCTTCGGGTGAGAGAATCGGTTCCCTTTCAATACAAGGGGTTGAAGATAGGATTTTGAAGGAAGGGGAGGCCACGCTAAGGGAAATGAGACCAAAGGTTGTGGTCTTGAATGCTGAGGCTGAGCCTTCCTCCTGGCAAAAAATAGAGGTGTTATTAGAACCACTTTATTCTGAGCCCACGGTCTATATCTTTGGAGGTGGCCACATCTCTCAGCATCTGGCGCCTCTTGTCAAGAAGGTCTCCTTTAAAGTAGTGATCATCGATGATCGAGAGATGTTTGCCAACCGGCAGCGCTTTCCGGAGGCAGACAGGGTGATTGTCTCAGATTTTGAGAGGTGCTTTGATCAACTCAATATCGATGAATCGAGCTACATCGTCATCGTCACCCGGGGGCATCTCTACGACGGTTTTGTTTTGGAGCAAGCGGTTAAGACCAATGCTCGTTACATTGGAATGATCGGTTCTAAGAAGAAGATCCATACCCTTTACCAGAGTTTAATAGGGAAGGGGATTGAGAAAGAAAGGCTTGATCAGGTCTATGCACCCATCGGAATCGATATCAATTCTGAGACACCGGAGGAGATCGCGGTCAGCATCACGGCCCAGTTGATCAAGGTGAGAGGAGAACCGATGCCCAGGTCTTGATCCCCACAGGTTACTTTCCGACCAACGACTGACAAAAATTGTACGTTCTTTTGATTCAAATAGAGCCATTTCCGGTAAAATGGCGTGTTAATGATCTTTTTACGATTAGTTAAGTATTTAAATTTATTTGTTTTTTTTTGAGATGCAGAATTTTTTAATCGTCGTTTTCTGTTGGCATAGATATTGTATTTACCTAATCTCATTCAAAAACTTGACAGGATGTTAAGATCTTGTAAGAATATTCGGGAGTTTTCAAACATTTCAAAAAGGAGGAGAAGAAAATGCTTAGAAGTCAGAAGGGTTTTACATTGATCGAGTTGGTGATTATCATTGTGATTCTTGGAATCTTAGCGGCTGTGGCGATTCCGACCTATATCGATTTGAAGACGGATGCGGCAAATGCTACAGCAAAGGGTGTATTGGGTGCTCTGAGCAGTGCGAATGCAATTCTGTTTGCGGAGCGCATCGTCCGCCCCACTCTCGGCACTACCTATAGTTACACTGATATTGTGGGTTCTGCCAATATTTCTGGCGTTGATGCAACCGGAATAGGTACCAATACTTTTACCTGTAGTGTAGGTGGGAGGACTTACACATATACTTTAAGTACACAGACTGTATACGTACCAACAACCCCGGCAACAATTACTGGAAGCGGATGGTAATAAAGAGCCGAGGTCCTAATTTCCGCCTTCGCTTGGGAATGTTGGTAAACTCAGAGTTGGATTGTCTGAGACCATATAAAAAAAAGATCAGAATTAGATTAATGTGACGGATAGAGAAGACGCCAAAAGAAGATGGGTCAGGTCAACCGGTTTCCTGGCTGGCCTGACCCTTTTTATTTCCTTGATCATCTTTTTTCATGGTCTCCTCCCCGGAAGATATATTTTCTTCGAAAGGGATCTTGGACCGTATTTCATTCCTCCGAGATTCTTCTGGGTGGAGAGCATAAAGAGCGGTCATTTTCCTTTATGGAACCCTTACCAATTTACCGGTCATCCCTTCTTTGCCAATCCCCAGTATGGTGTCCTTTACCCTCTGAATAGCCTCTTTTTTCTCCTTCCATTCGATATAGCCTTCAATGCCATTATCGTCCTCCATTTCCTCCTCGGCGGACTATTTACATACTTCCTTCTTAGAGAATTAAAGACAGATGTAACAGGCTCCCTTATCTCAGGCCTCATATTCATGCTTAGCGGTTACCTCCTCTCTGTCCACAGTCTTCTCACCATTCTTCTCTCCGTCATCTGGACACCTCTAATTATGATCTTTTTCAGAAGGGCGATTGCCAACCCCGGGTTTAAGAATGAAGTCCTGACTGCTATCCTTGTCACTTTCTCTTTCTTAGGCGGAGGGATAGAAATAGTCTATGGGAATTTCTTTGTGCTTTTAATTATGCTGATTTCTTTCCCGTCTTCCCATTCGTCCCCATTACATGGCGTCATTCCCGGGGAAGCGGGAACCCAGACGACGTTCCTGCGAAGGCAGGAAACCATCGCTCAGGAATCTGGATTCCCCCGTAACAAGTACGGGGCAGGCTTGGTCTTGCCCGGAATGACAAAGTATATAAGACTTGTGTCACCATACATAAAAGGAATGAGGAGTTTGATCGTTGTATCCATCCTTTTCTTATTTTTATCTGCAATTCAACTCCTTCCTTTCCTTGAATTGTTTCATCATTCGATCAGAGGGAAAGGAGTTTCCTATCAGGAGGCAACGATCTGGAGCTTTGCGCCAAAAGATGTCTTGCTCTTCTTCTTACCAGATGCCTACGGATACTGGTTGGATATGAAGAAGTACTGGGTAAACCAGTGCTGGTTCAAGACGCTCTATACAGGTGGATTACCATTTATTTTAAGTCTGATCTTCTTCCTCACCCCTCATCCCCGCCCTCTCCCACAATGTGGAGAGGGGAATAAAAACAATTTTCCCTTCTCCCCCGTTGGAGAGAGTGAAGCAGAGGGGAGGGGCAAGAAATTCTTCCTTTTTCTAATGCTTTTCTCACTCTTTCTGTCCTTTGGCAAATACAACCCGCTTTATCCATATTTATTTAAGTATTTGCCTTTTTTAAATGGGATCCGATATCCGGTAAAATTTCTCTCCATCTTTATAATTGTTCTCTCCATTACTGCAGGTTTAGGATTCCAGAGATTGACAGAGTTTTCAAAAGAGGCCGAAAAGAAGAGATTTAAGAATCTCCTCATCATCTTTTCTCTTGTCTTTGGCCTTTTTCTTCTGTTTTTGGTCGTCAACCATAAAGGGGTGGAGGAGTTTCTTAAATTGAGAGGGATTGATTTGCCCGATTTTAATCGCCTCTCGGTAAACCTCCATCATGCCAAGAGGTTTCTTTTTTACCTGACGCTTTTCTTTCTCCTGCTCAGGGTTGGCCATGAGGTGAAGTGGAAGTGGTGGACAAAGGTCTTGTTGGTCTTCTTTCTCACGGCAGACCTCTTCGGGAATATGGGTTTTTATGGGAAGGTGAAAACTCAGGATTACTTCAAGAAGACCGAGACTGTGGAAATAATCTCTTCAGATAAGGACCGTTTCAGGATATTTTCAACGCCTAAAACCATCTCCTTCGATATTCCCATTTTGATTGCAAATGCGTCTTCTCTTAACATTTTTAAGGAAAAACATTTCCCCGCGCCAAATTTGCTTTACCGGCTGTATGATATCTGGGGGGTTGACGTGGTTCGATTAAAAAGGGTCGATGATCTTTATATAGCATTTGTCAATTCCCCATCCATTTCCGCAACCAACCTTGTCGACCTCTATGGTATTAAATATGTGATCTCCGTCACTCTTCTTGAGAAAGAGCCCCGGTTTGAACTTATTTATTCAAGACTTGAAGGCCTGGAAGGCAAGAAAGAAGATCTTCTTAAAGAGAATACGGTTAAGTTATACAGGGTTCGGTACCCATTCCCGAGAGCATGGCTTGTTAAGAACTTTAAAGTCATGGATGACGATGCAGTCCTTTCGAGAATGATTAGCAAGGAATTTCATCCCGGTGACGAGGTGCTCCTCGAAGAAGAGCCGATTCAATTTCGGAATGCGAAATTAGGAGTTGAAAATCCGAAATCCGAAACCCGAAATCCGAAACCGTCAAAAAGGCTGGTGGGCAAAGTGGAATTTACTTCGGAGACCAACAATGAACTGTGTCTCCGGGTAGAAGCAAAAGAAGATGCGATACTGGTTTTGAGCGACACCTATTATACAGGATGGAAAGTTTTTGTAAGTGGGGCAAGGGAGAAGATTTACAGGGCCAACTACAACTTCAGGGCGGTTCCTCTCAAAGCCGGTGAGCGCGAGGTCAGATTTGTTTACGATCCGTTAAGTTTCAAAATTGGCGAGTTGGTGAGTATCTTTACTCTGGTTGGAATCGGTGTCTATTTTGCAAAAAGGAAACGGCACGTTACTTAGAGAATAAGAAGGGTTCGTCCATTGGCAGCGGTAACGATGCCCGTATCGTCCAAAAATCGATAAGGAAATGAGGGGTTGAGGAGACGGGGAGAAAAAGATTTTTCTCCTCATCATCTCATCTCGGATGCTCCTCATCAGAACTTACGAAACGGGCCTCGTAGCCGTAACCCTAACCCTTCAAGAGCAAGAATTAGTAGGTCACCCGGTCGACTTCTTCGAGCGTGGTGATGCCTTTTAAAACCTTTCTTAAGCCGTCCTCTCTCAAAGAGACCATTCCCACGGTCTTCTTTGCTGTCTCCCGAATCGACTGGGTTGAGGCCTTCTCTGAGATCAGTTGCTTGATCCGGTCGTTGATCACGAGGAGCTCGAAGATGCCGGTCCTGCCCCGATATCCTGACTGTTTGCAGTTTGCACAACCCTTGCCGCGGTAGAGGGTGATCGGCCCTTTGACTTTCGAAACCTCGTCACCCAATTCGGCCAGCACACTGGGGTCCTCCTGATAGGAGGTCTTGCACTGGGGACAGATCGTTCGAACCAGGCGTTGAGCGAGGACTCCGATGACAGAGGAAGAGATCAAATAGGGTTCGACTCCGATATCCATCAACCGGCTGACCGCCTCCGGCGCATCATTGGTATGCAGTGTGCTCAGGACCAGGTGGCCTGTCAGGGCTGCCTGATGGGCGATTTCTGAGGTCTCCCGATCCCTGATCTCGCCGATCATGATGACATCCGGATCCTGCCGGAGAATCGATCTCAGACCTGCGGCAAAGGTGATCCCGGCTTTTGGATTGACCTGGGTCTGCCTGATCAAAGGCAATCGATACTCCACAGGGTCTTCGATGGTGATGATGTTCTTGTCCTTGGTGTTGATAAGATTCAGGAAGGCATAAAGCGTAGTGGTCTTTCCACTCCCCGTAGGTCCTGTGACCAAAACGATCCCATTCGGCCTTCGGATTAACTGTTTGCAGAGATTGAGCATCTCCTCGGAGAAGCCCAGATCTTCCAGGGTGAAGAGGGGGCTGGTCTGATCGAGGATTCGGAGAACGACATTCTCACCGTAGATCGTGGGAAAGGTTGAGACCCTGATCTCAAAACCCCGTTTCTCCATTCTAACGTTGAAATTTCCATCCTGGGGTAGCCTGGTCTCAGCAATATCCATCTCTGCGAGAATCTTGATCCTCGATGTAATGGAGGGATGGACCTGCTTGGGAAGAGAGAGGGATTCGTATAAGAAGCCGTCGATTCGAAACCGGACCCGCAATCCCCTTTCGTCCGGCTCGAGGTGGATGTCGCTTGCCCTGTCACGAATCGCCTGGATCATGATCAGATCGAACATCCGAGCAGCATCCTCTACCGTTCCGGGTTGAACCTCTTTGACCACGAGGTCATGTGTCTTCCTGTAATCTTGAGATACGGGAGAAGGTCCACCTGTGCTTCCTCCCAAAAACTGCTGGAGCGTGTTCTCTACGATTGGGCTTGCAGCTCCGTAGTGCTGGTCAATCGCCTTCTTGATCTTCGTCTCGGTGCTGACCGCTATCTCCAGATCGGTCTTCACCTTGTTCCTTATCTCGTCCAGGGCAATGATATTGAGGGGATTGTCCATGGCGATGGTCAGGGTCTCTCCGATCTTAAAGAGGGGAATGACTGTATGACGCCGGACTATCTCCTCGGGGATCATTTCTATCACCTTCTCATCGATCAGATATGTATCGAGATCGACAAAAGGCAGATCGAAGTAATCGGCGAGGAGCTGAAGGGCTACCTCCTCTTTCACATACCCCAGCCGGACCATGGTCTGTTCCAGCCTTTCTCCAGCCTTTTTCTGTTCTTGCGTGATCTTTCTCAATTGATCCGGGCTGATGATCCCAAGGCCGACCAGAAAATCACCAAAACTTTTCTTCTCCTCAGGCATACTGAACTCCAATCACCGATCGACAAGAATTTGTGAAGTGTGACCTATTGTAGTGTGTCCAACACTTCTTAACTTTTGGTTGGCATGTCATGCTGCACTTGATGCGGCATCCAGTATATGTCCTTCTGGATTCCTGCTGGAGTTTATCCCGATGAAAATCGGGACAGGAATGACAAACAAAGTAAATGGATTTATGACGCACTACACTATTTATCCCGTTAGAAAGAATGCCCCGCTGGAATTCCTAACGGGGTTTACTTTTTCCCTCTCCTTTTATCTTCCAGAGATAATCCAGATGCCTCTGTACTTTTGAAACTAATTCCGGATGAGATTGGGAGGCAAGTTTGATAAATTGTTGGTAATGGCCGATCGCAAATTCGATATCTCCCAACTGCTCGTAAAGCAATGCGACGTTATAGTGGATCTCCCTATGAGAGGGGTCAATGTTGAGAGCCCTCTGGTAGCACTCGATCGCCTTGGCCAATTCTCCCTTTTTTTTGAAAAGGACGCCCAGGTTGATGTGGCTTTCGATGTTATTCGAATTGATGGCGAGGGCTTTCTGGAAAGATTCCAATGCCTCTTCATGGCGGCCCATGAGGTAGAGGAGGACTCCTAAGTTGTTATGGCCTTTCTCATATCCGGGATTGATCTTCACCGATTTCTGATAGGCTTCAAATGCCTTGTCCAGGTCTCCTGTCTCCTGGTAGATCATACCTAAATTATTATGAGCTTCGACGTAAGTGGGATCCAATCTTAGTACGTTCTGGTAAGCTTCGATGGCCTTTGAAAATTCTCTACGGTTCTGGAACTGGACGCCGAGATTGAAATGGTTGAGAATCTCCGAAACCAGCCGATGTTGCCTGTCATCGTCTCGCTTCACTTCAAGGGACTTAGAAGGAGGCTTTTCTTTCAAAGAGGGAAGGGCAGGCGCAGGCTTTTCGAGCCCCCCCTTCGGCAAGGCCAGGACGGTCTTCTGTAAGGCAGCGACGGGCTTCGGCTTTTCGATGGACCCGTAGCTGACCACGTTCTTCTTTGGGATCAGGGTATCCTTCGGCGAGCTCGGGGTGTCCTTCAACGAACTCAGGATCTCCTCTGGCGAGATATGGATCTCCTTGGGCATTTCCTCAGGTTTCTTCTCCGGTATTGAAACCGGAGGTTTTTTTACCACCCGAACCGGTTGAGGGAGCGGCACATAAGGAGGCGACGAGAGAGACCTCCAGCAGAGGATGGCAAAGACGAGAAAACTAAGAATGCCGATGCCAGCCACCATCCATCGTCCACCTGACCGCCTCCGGCCTTTGTTGCCGGTGCCTGGCTGTGCAGGAGATGATGTCTCCTGCCTCTCTTTGAAACGGAGTTGCTGGGCCTTTTTTAGGGCATCAATAATCAAGCTCATTCTCTTCCTTCCTTAAGTTCTCCTCCCGGCCATCTGAGGGTACCTTCTTAAGATCTTGAACCCGTTTTTTACCCGAAAAGATAGCTGGAATCGATCGGTCATCCATGCCGGAGAGATACGGCCAGACTCCATCCAACCCTCCGGTTTGGCGAAAGGAGAAATGGTCCTGGCGGATCAGTATCGCGCAGACAAACATGAGAGAGATCGTCAGGAGAAGGATCCGCAGAGGGGTGAAGAATCTCAGCAAGGCCCATGCCCGGGAAGGGGCGTTCTGTCCCTCTTCTCCTAAGAGGCTTTTTTCGGCTTTCTTGACGATTCCCTTATCGATATGATGCGTCTGGTCGACGAAACCACCCAGCAGGGATCGATCGCAAAGAAGGTTGATCAGCCTGGGAATGCCCTTTGAAAATTTGTAGGTTTCGTCGAGGGCAGACTTTGAAAAGGTAATGTTTCCGTTCGCGCCCGCCACCTGTAAACGCTGGTAGATGTAGGATTCCATCTCAGCCCGGGTGAGCGGCTGGAGGTGATGCCGGATCGCAATTCGTTGATTCAGCTGCTTCAACTCAGGAGATCGGAGCTTCTGATCAAGTTCCAGTTGTCCCACCAGAATGATTTGAATCATCTTCTCCTTCTCCGTCTCCAAATTTGAGAGCATGCGAATCTGCTCCAGGACAGGGATGGAAAGGTGCTGGGCTTCGTCGATGATCAAAAGAGCATTTTTGTTATGGGTGAGGTAGTGGAGGAGTAGTTTGTTCAAGGCATCGATTCGCTCTTTTCTCGACCTCCCCTTAGAAGGAAATCCATACTCCTGGAGGATCGATTCCAGCAGCTCCTCCTCAGTGAGAAATGAGTTGAAGATCAGAGCGGTCTTAACCCCCTCATCCAGTTTTTCTAAGAGGGTCCGGATGATCGTCGTCTTGCCGGTTCCGATATCACCGATGATGACCATGAATCCCTCCCTGTGACGGATTCCATAAAGGAGGGATTCGATGGCCGTACGATGTCCCTCGCTCAGGTAGAGGAACTGAGGATCAGGAGTCAGGACAAATGGTCTTTCCTTTAATCCATAAAATTCTTCATACATCTCGGATTCCTTCAAATCCAAAACCCGAATATCGTCATGCCCAAGGCAGATCCGCCTCTGGCGGAAAATCCGAAACAAATTCAAAATTCAAATTTTCCAAATTCTAACACTCTGTTTCAGTCATTTGCATTTTGGAAATTCGTGCTTGTTTCGAATTTCGTACTTTGAATTTAGGATTTTATTTGTTCGTGAGATCTTCCACCTTCTTTCCAACCTGTATGGTAGGGGTGATCATGATCACCAGCTCTGAATTCCTTTTCTTCTCGGTCTTATATCGAAACAGCCCCCCTAACAGGGGAACTGATTGCAAAACAGGGAGGCCGACATAGCTCTCCTCTTTCTTCTCCTGCATCAGACCAGCGATGATGATCGTCTGACCGTCCTTGACCTTTACCGTTGTATCGGTTTCCCTCACGCTCAAAAGAGGGAAGGTGGTTTTTCCATCAGGCGTGGCCTTCTCGCCGGTCTTCTCAGTGATGCTCGGGTGGATGTTCATGATGATCGTGCCGTCCTCAGCGATCTGAGGGGTCACATCCAGGATGATCCCGACATCGATTGTCATGGGTTGAATGATCTGGGTCACAGTGGTCTGGGTGGACACGGCTCCGGTGATGAAGAAGACATCCTGATTTCCGACGCGGATGATCGCCTTCTGATTATTGAGCGTGGAGATCGTTGGGCTGGAGAGGACCTTAACGTCTCCCTGTTCTGAGATGGCTGCCATGATGTCTGAGAGGACTATCTCCGCACCTCCTGCGCCAACCGCAAGAACGCCTCCGTAGGGTTTGATCTTGAAAACGCCAGGGGTTGAGATCGAAGTGGCTCCGCTTCCACCGGTGGAATCAACGGAGAGGTAACCGCTTGTCCCTCCCGGGTATCCGGTTGTTCCAGCCCTGTTCGTGAGACCCCATGCTAAGTTGACGGATCTGGGCAGACCCTGGATCACCTTCCAGTTTATGCCCTCCCGGTACTCATCAGAGAGGATCACCTCCAGGATCTTTGCCTGGATGGTGACCTGCCTCTGAGAGGTTCCTTCAATCGCTTCGAGAAAGGAGGCGACCTTGTGCACATTGGCAGGGTAGTCGGTCACCATGATCACTCCTGTGGACTTATTGATGATCAGTTTCTTGCCCTTTGCATCCACTTTTGACCAGGTCGTCTTTTCTTTCTCAGAGCCTGGATCCTTCTCATCAATCGATCCAAAAATGATTGCTTCCAATCCTTTTTGGATCTCTTTCCAGAGGTCCATCTCATCCACGCTCACAAGGTCGCTGTATCCTGTCCTGGCACCCGTGCCGGTGGTCACCTGTTGCCCGGCAAGCGCTCCGGTCTGTAGCCCTCCGCCAGTGCTCGCATAGATCTCCCTTTTTCCGGTTCGTTTAGTGGCGATATAATTGAGCGTGAAGAAGCGGGTCTCCATCTGGGCTCTTGAGATCTTGATAAATTTCCCATCGACACTGTAGGTCCATCCGAGAGGAGACAGGATAGCGTCGAGGGCCTCTTTTAAGGTGACTCGCTTCAAATCGATGGTGACTTTGCCACTCAACCCTGGATCCATGACAATGTTGAGTTCGCTCTCCCTTGAGAAGGCTAGGAGTACGTCATGGACGCTGGCATCCCTGGCGAAGAAGGAGTAGAGTTTTTCCGGAACCTTTTTGACCTCCTCCCTTTGAGGGATCACCAGCTCTTCGAGTTTCTCCTTAGCAGGGGGCTGGGGTTTTTCAGGCTCCCCGATCTGAGAAGGCAGCTTCATCCTCTCCTTCGGAGGAGAGGCACAACCCACAGCAAATGAGAGGCAGATCAGAAATGTGATGAGGATTTTTATTTTCATCGCCTTTCTCCTTGTTCTTCCTCGACCCTTAATGAAATCGCACCTTGAAATAGATAGAGGGTCCTTTTCTTGTCTCCTTTTCCTAAGATCACCCTGTCGTTTTCAATCTCCAGGATCCTTTCACCCTGAATCGAATCGCCCACAGTGACGATATGTCGGTCGATCGAGGCCAGACGAATGTGATCGCTGATCAGGATTGCCTTCACCCTTAGAGGGGAGGATGAAAGAGACGCAGGCCCGCGCTCTGAGGTTTGAAGTGGACCTTTAGTCGCAGGGGCAGAGTCCCCCTTCGAGAGCAGACGGACACCCGGAGGCAGGGAGAAGGGATCCCTCATCTCTCCATAAACCCTCGCTGATTCAATCAGACCTGTTGCCACAAGAAGAGAGATGATCGTGAAGGACACCACAATAATAATTTTTTGAGACTGTTTCATTGGAACCTCTCCATGAAATGCGAATTTCGGATTGCGGATTTTTACTTATCAGTCCATAATTGTACGAACATTCCCTCCTCCGTCTGATGGGGGAGGGCGAGGGTGAGGGTGGACAAGATGAAGACCTTTTGGGTCCCCCCTCCCCTTCATCCCCTCCCACCGTGGGGCGGGGAGATTTTGTGTGGATTCCTAAATTGAGATATTCCTCGGCCACTCTGCTCCTCGAATCCTTGCTATAAGGATATGATATGGATATTTAAGCCCATCGTCACCCTTAGCAGGGGCAAAATCTCTTCGCTCCTTTCGATCTGAAGGCTCTCGATATTGATAAGGAACGGAAGTTCGTTGATCCCCTTTATATAATCCGCAAGTTTAGAGTAAGTGGAATGAAGCACGATCTGGACAGCGACCCTCCTGTACTGGAAAGGAGAAGATTCCTTCTTACCATCGGGCAGGGAAGCTCTCTCTTCCTGAGGGGTAAGGGAGACGACCTTGATCTGGGGAGAATCGCTCTCCTTCGCCAAATGTTTCAAGAAGGTTCTAAATTCTTCGCCTTTCAGGGTCCGCTCACTCAGAGCCTTGAGCTCTCTTTCAAGACGGCTGACCTCAGCCTCTACTGTTCCCATTCCCTTTGTCAGCAGGAGATATTGATCTATTTTTTGGTCTGCTGCCTTAATCTCCTGTTTCAATTGCAAAATCCTTCGGCTCTGAGGAGCATAATAGAGCCGATGGAAGCCCAGGATGGCGATGGCAATGGCTGCGAAGATAACCAGTAGCTTCTCCCTCTTTTTTAGCGCCATGATCTCCTCAAACTCTGATTCGTGAATGCGAAATCCTGAAAACTTCGAATGGCATAGAAAGTAACATCCCGGGAGATTCTCTCCCCTTACTCATTTGCTCAGCCTCACCTTTACCCTGTGGGCTATGTTTCACTGCTCCACAGGGCAGGCCCTCCCCCATCAAGAGAGAAGGGTATCGGTTTAGATTTTCATGGTTCGTTTGCAAAAAACTCTTCATAGAGAGCTCCGTCTTAGAGACGTGAGGCTTTCTCTGTTATGATGTCGCAGACGATCTCAAACTGCGATCCCGGCCGGTTGTATTCCTTCTGTTCGTCTGCCGAGATCAGTTTTGCATTCTTAAAGAGTGGAGACCTTTCAAGCCTCTCGATGATCTGAGCCAGGGCATTAAGACACTGCAAATCAGTACCAAAGGCGATGCCTGTGATATGGAGCTCCCTCTCCTCGTCCTGTGGAGATTCTCCCTCTTTGGGTTTTGAAGTTTGGATTTGCTTTTTTAACGGTTTTCCCCTGGCCTGCACCGAGAGAACGGTCAATGTCGTATTCTCTGGCAGAAGCTGGCTCACTTCTCTCAAGATTTCACCAAATGGCACAGAGACCATCACAGACGACGGAAATAGAGAAAGCTTCTGTTTAATGTTTATCTCCTTCTCTTTTAGGAGAGTGAGTTTTGCCTGGAGCGTTTCAAGATCCTTCACCTTTGCTACCTTTGCATCCCGTTCTCTTTTGAGCGAAGCAACCTGGCCGCTCGTCCTCCAGATCATCGCAGAGAAGATAAGGAGAACGATCAAAGGAACCAGGAGAGGAATTGATTTGATAATACGGGCCTTGCTTAAAAAAGGTTCCTCAGCCGGCAGAAATTCGATCCTTTTCGGTTGAGCAAGGGCAAGACCTGCTGCGATCGTGAATCGTGAGCCCATTTGGTCGAGCATTTCAGCATCTATCTTTTTTGAATCGAATAACGTCCCTCTTATGGGATTGAAATGTTCAACCGGCAACCGGAGTTCCCTTTGCAGGTAAGAGGAGAAATTTCTCAGATGGGCGCCTCCACCGGTCAGAAGGATCCGATCGATTCGATCCACATTAAACTGGTTTCTGTAGTAGTCCAGAGAACGACCGATCTCTCCTGCCATCTTCTCTAAAACAGACCTTACGAGAAAGTTTATCTTTGGCAGGTCGGTCGATTTATCCTGAGGCTTTTTATCATAAGTGCTCTCTGAAGGCGCTCCGACCTTTGGCTTCAGGCTCTCAGCTTTTTCATAAAGGAGATCGGTCTCTTCCGCTGGACCGATTCCTTCCATAATCGCTCGGGTGATGTCAGTTCCAGAAGGGGTGACCACTCGAGAGAATTGCAGAGTCCTGCCCCTGAAGAGGTGAATGGAAGTTTTCTCTGCTCCGAGGTCGATCAGGGCGATCTCCTCTTCTTCTTTAATCCCGCCCCAGGTCAGAAGGGCATCCCAGAGGGCAAAGGGTTCAACATCGAGATGAACAGGTTCGAGTCCTGTCCCCTGGAGAATGGAGAGCGTCCGGTCGATGAAGGGATTCGGACAGGAGACCACCATCAGATCGAGTTTCTTGACATTGGCTTCAATCTTCTCTCCAAGAATATGAAAGTCAATCTGGGCTGTCTCAACAGGGAAGGGGAGACGCGCCTTGATCTCCCAGCGGACTGCCTCTTTCAGTTCGGCCTTGGGCATATGGGGAATGGCGATCCGCTGGATATTGATCCCAGGGCCAGAGACAGCAAGCCTCACCTTTGCTCTTTTAATTCCAACGTCTCTCAGAAGGGCCTTCAGGGCTTCGGACAGGTATCCTGTGCCCTCGCGATCCGTTTTAGGAAGAATTTTTTTAATTCCCAGACGAGTGAGGAAAGGCCCTTTGGAAGTCATTTTCAGGCCAATCAATTTAATTGAATGGGAACCAATGTCCAAACCAATCGTTTCAGGCATATCTATCTCCTAAATGCGAAACGAATACAAAATTGACAGATTAAGACTCATAATTCTGAACTCGGAACCCCGTAGGGAACGGTTTTAAACCGTTCCCTACCGAACTCATATTACTCTTGCCCTGAAGGCAATGATCAAATAGACTCCGGGTTCGTATCTTCCTCCTCCAGACCCCGTCTCGTCTTTGCTGACGTTTCCGGTAGCCCCCGCAATCGTCATGACCCTGTACGCATGTGTTTGGGATTGATCATTGCCCGATGAGTTTCGGTATTGAGCCGAACCAGGAGTAGTCCACCCAGCCGTTAGATTTCCCCAGGTATTGTTATCCCGAGAGGCCCACGTTGCAAAAACGAGGGCTCCGTCCGTGATCGTGGTGATCCCTGGAATGGTGACGGTGTGGTTGGGTGCAGGGGGAGCGGGGAAGGTATTGGAAACCTGTGCTACATCTACCTCCCACACACTGCTTGTGTTGGAGGGCCTAAAAACGTGCATGACGACGATATGGGGATTGGTGTTACCGAAGGAAACGCTTGGATTGGCAGTCCATGTGCCATTGAACCTGCACCAGAATAGCCTTAACCGGCAGGTGTTCCCATTTTGCTGAGCCTCTGATGTCCAGCTCTGGCCTCCGGCGTTAGATATGGCGAGTGTTGCCGTATTGTCGCGAGATAAACCTATCATCAGGACAAGATCGCCTGCCTGCATACCCGCGGGAGGAGTTACCGCAGTTGGATTGGCGGTATTAAACCCGCCATCGATAGGAGTTGACGCTGATGCAAAATAAGAAATTGACATCAAGGAGCTGGTAAAGTTGGAGACAACAATCCTTCTTCTTTCAGTGCCAGTAGGGACTTCTCCAACACAGATGAGTCTGTTATTAACAGAATCATAATCCAGAACGAACCTCCCTGCACCGAAGGACCTTGTCATACTGTCCAAGCCGTTTAGTAGTGCAGGTGTTGTCCATGGTGGCGTTCGCGTGCAGGCATATTTTACAGCGAATTCGACTCCGGATTGGGCAATGAAGTATGCCTGGGTGGACTGGATCGGAAAAATATCGGATTTCTGCTTGCCTGAGATCAAATAGGAGAAGACGTATCCGATCGCCACCATTAAGAGCATGGCAATGACCAGGAAGAGCACGGAAATACCTTTGGAATTTCTTACTGCTATATTTTTCATGTGCTCTCTTCCTCTTCCCAGTAGTTCTTAAAGTTCTTATAGGTTGTATCTATTGCAGGGTTTTTTGGATGCACCTTTGTCTGTAAAGTCACGCTTGCCCCTGTTGCCGGATTGTCGAGCGTCAATTGAAGTTGAACCTCGCTTGAGGAGTAGCTGACAGCAAATGCAGATACGTTCTCAGCCATCGTGGTGGTGCGGGAAGGTGAAGCCTTGACCTTTTCAAGGGTCCTTGCGCCTGCGTTTCTTTGAAAAGTGATGCTTTCACTCGCAACGTCTTGCCCTGTTGCATGGACTCTTGTGAAAGTGATCGAGGATGCTGTGGTTCCTGTGATGGTATTCGCATCCCGGATATCCCTGCACATTCTCTCCATCGCCAATCTCCCTTCCTCCAAAAGGGCCTTCTGATCTTTGGTCATGGTGTATACTCTCATACTATCGGATACGAAGTGGATAGTAATCGCTGAGACGACCGACAAGATGACGATTACCGCGAGAATTTCAATCAGGGTAAAACCCCTTTCCAGTTCGGAGTTCGCCTGCCTGCCGGACAGGCATGGAGTTCGGAGTTCAGAGTTACTAGTCAGTCCATAATTGTGTGGACACTCGCCTTGCTTTGTCATTCCTGGCTCGACCAGGAATCCAGTCTTTTCTCCTGGATTCCCGCCTTCGCGGGAATGGCGGCATGTCTTGTGAATTATGGACTCCTCAGTAAGATTCCGCATTTCTTACTCTTTCAATTACGGGAAAAACGTAACCACTGAATAGACGTCATACTCAGTACCTTCAGGGTCTCTCACACGAACCAGAATTCTTTTGTATCCCCTGTGATTCGTCGCCAGTATGCCATCGCCAACGACATTGAAGTCGCTGTCCACATAAAGTATCTCCCACCGCCATTGGTAGCCAGAGAATCCCGGAATGTCGGCGTACGCAGTCATCGCAGTGGGGTCGAGGGCCGAGTTACGGTATTGATATTTCATTAATTCTTCCATCCGTTGATGGGCGAGAAACATCGCTGTGGTTGCCATCTCTGGCTTTCCACTCCCTTTCACGCCCGTTGCAAATGGAATGATGATCGCAGGCAGAAGAACGGCTGCCATGACAATCAGGATGATGATTTCAATAAGAGTAAAACCCCTGTTATTCATTCTCATTACCTCCCCCTCCCTTTATCCCTCCCCACCTGTGCCTGCCTGTCGGCAGACAGGGGGGAGGAAGGGGTGGGGGTTATAAAATCTCGACTTTGCCGGTAAAGTTCCATATTCTGATCGTTTTCGATGTAGTTCCATCAGAAACTGTGACATCCACATACGAATCTGCAACCGGAATGGAAATCGGTTCTCCCACAGAGTTGAATCTCAGAGTGTAAGTGGAGCTGCTGATCCTCACCCCTTCCGGGAGTTGCCCCGAAGGGTCAAGACCGCTGGAAGGGGTGAACGTATAAGTGGATGAGCTCTGAGTGAAATTTATCTCCTTTGTCACCCGATTGGCCATTGCATATTCCTGGGCATATCGAATGTCGGAGGCGACGATATAGGCCGCCCCATCCACGGAAACCGGGCCGGAGATGGTAAAATCAATTCTTGGCACTACCATCACGGCCAGAATCCCGATGATAATCATGATGAAGATCAGCTCGATTAAGGTGAACCCCCTCACCCCCACACTCTCCCCTGTGGGGAGAGGGGAAGAGGGAGGGGTGTTCGGGGTTCGGAGTCCCGCCCACCCTTTCCCTCCCCCTCGAGGGAGGAGGGTGGGAGAGAGGGTGCAACCTAATTCTCCTGGGTTCACTGTCCGCCGTTTATCGTTCATCGTCTATCGTCCATCGTTCATTCTTTCCATTTGGATTCTCACTTAAAAATCTTTACTAAGTTCCACCAGGGCAAAAAGACTGCCAGTGCGAGGAAGAGAACTGCGACTCCCAAAAAGAGTGTCAAAAATGGCTCGATATAAGTAGAAAGTTTTTTGATCGTATTATCCGCCTCGATGTCATAGTATTCCGTCACCCTCGTCAGCATGGAATCCAGAGTCCCAGAGGATTCACCCACGGAGACCATCTGGATGACGAGAGGGGTAAACATTTGTGTCTCCCTCATCGAATCAGTCAGGCTCTTTCCTTGCCTCACGTATTGACGGATCTCTTCAATCGCCTTGGAAATCCTGACATTGTTGATCGTGGTCGAGGTGATTTCAAGCGTGTCAAGGATCGGAATGCCGCTCCGGTTGAGCATGACAAAGATGAAGGTGAACCGGGAGAGGGCGATCTTTAAGAAGAGGGGTCCGAAGACCGGGATTCTCATTTTAAAGCTATCCCAGAGGTATCTGCCGTTCTCCGTATTGAGATAACGCTTGAGAAGGATTGGAACTCCAATACCCACAGCCAGCAGAACGTACCAGTAATGCTGAAAGAGATCGTTGATCCCGATCATGATCCGGGTCGGAAGGGGGAGGGGGGTCTTGAACTGGGCAAAGACCTGGGCAAACCGAGGGATGATAAACATGACCAGAACCGCAAATGCAATAGCCAATGAAAGGATGACGATCTTTGGATAACGGGTCGCCTCTTTCACCCTCTGCCGGGTTCTCAACTCCCTTTCTGAAAGGGTGACAAAACGATCCAGTGATTCGCCTAACATACCGGAGGTCTCACCCGCACGAACCATATTGACATAGATGGTTGAAAAGACATCAGGGTATTTTGCCATGGCCCCATGAAGCGTGCTGCCGCTCTCGATCTGTTTGTGAACCTCCTCAAGGACCTTTTTGAATTTCTTATTCTTCGTCTGTTCCGCAATGCTCTGCAATCCGAGGAGGATGGGCAGCCCAGCCTTATAGAGTGTTGAGAGCTGCTGGCTGAAGACGATCAGCTCCTCCAGCTTGACCTTCTGAAACCGTGTCCATAAGTCCGAAAGGTCAAGGGATGCCGCCTGTTCTGCCTTTTCAATGGAGATCGGGAAGTACCCGAGTGCATGGAGTTGATCCCCTGCGAGTTGAACGTTGGGGGCATCGATCGTTCCAACCGCTGCGTTTCCAGATCTGTCTCTCACTCGATATTTGAAAATTGGCATGGGTTAATCCCGGTTGTCCTGTTTTCAGAAAAAGCTTTAGCCCGTCCCGCAGAAAGCCCCATAATTTATCACGGGGATGAATGCTGTAAATCCGGGGAAGCCCCATGAGCCCCTTTTTAACGCGAAGACGGTGTTTACACGTTTTGTCATTCCGGACTTGATCCGGAATCCAGTGTTCTTGCTCTGGATTCCCGCTTTCGCGGGAATGACACCTCTTGGATCATTGTAAAGAAGTATTAGAAACATGGCATCAGTTTTTAGTTCGAACTGTTTAATTCAATCTCTCCGAACTATTTGTTCAGATATTGCTTCACCTTTTTCATCAGTTCATCCATGTCGAAGGGTTTGGTGACGTACTCATCCGCGCCTGTCTCCATTCCGAGAACCTTATCCTTCTCCTGGGTCTTGGCCGTCAGCATGATGATGGGGATATGCTTATACTTTTCATCAAATTTCAAGAGCCGGCATACCTTGTACCCGTCCAGTTTTGGGAGCATGAGGTCGAGGAGGATCAGATCGGGATTCTCCTTTCGAGCCAGATTCAAGGCGTCCTCACCGTTATAGCTGACCAGGACATTGAAGCCCTCAATCTCCAATGGGAAACGGACGGTTTCCACGAGATCAGGTTCATCATCGACGACCAGTATCTTCTTCTTGCTCATTTTTACCCCCTTAAACGTTCTTGCGCTAACTTGTAGAGCTCCCTTTCGGAAACAGCCTCTTCAGGGTAAGTGGCTGCTCCCACTTTGATCGCAGGTGGTGGATCGACATTTTTCCTGAAGTATTGAAGAACCTCCTCTTCGATCCTCTTCTGAATTACCTGGGCGCCCTCCAGGTCTGCCTCGCATATCGCAGCCACTATTTTTTCATACGCCCGCCTCAATGTGACATCCGAAGTTCGCCAGAGGCATTGCTTCACCCTTTCTTCCAGTGGGTCTAAAAGGGCTTCTTTTATTCCCTCCCTTTCATCCGCCACCTCAATCAGGAAGAGGGTGAGGTGCAGACTGTTCTTCTGAGCCCGGCGAAACTCCCGGTCAAGGATGAGCCGGAAGTGAAGATCTCTCTTTTCTCCCTTGGAGACAGGAAGGGTGAAGGTGAAGGTACTCCCTTTGCCGACCTCGCTTTCCACCCATATCCTTCCATAATGGGCCTCGACCAATCCTTTAGTGATCGCAAGGCCCAGTCCTGTTCCAGCGATTGATCGTCGGAGGGAGTCTTCCACCTGGTGAAACTTTTCGAAGACTTTCTCAAGTTGATCTTTTGGAATCCCGATGCCTGAATCCCTGACCGAGATCGCCACCATGTTCTCATCTTCGTCACAGATTTTGGCCGAGATGGAGATCTCTCCATTTTCCGGAGTGAATTTGAGGGCATTCCCCAAGAGGTTTGCCAGGATCTGTTCCACCTTCTCCCGATCTGCATACACAGGTGGAAGGTCCTCCTGAATATCCATCTTCAGTTGAATGGACTTGAGATCAGCCTGGGGCTTGAACGATAGAATCGCGAACTCGATGGAGGGTTTGGGATCCATCTCCTCAAATTTTATAGCGAGCTTCCTGGATTCGATTTTCGAAAGGTCCAGAAGGTTGTTCAGGATGCTGGTCAGGCGATTGATGTTTCTCTCTGCCATAGAGAGAAACTTCATCTGGTTTTCGTTGATCTCACCGGTCTTCCCCTGGAGCATGAGCTGCACCGCATTCTTGATCGCAGCAAGGGGAGTTCTCAACTCGTGAGAGGCCACTGAAACGAATTCGGATTTCATTTCGTCAATCTTTCTCAGCTCCTCATTGGCCCTTTCCAGTTCGGCGGCATAGTGTTTCAGGCTGACAAAACGTTGTTTTTCCTCCAGGACTTTGCGGAGCCGCATCAGCAATTCGTCCAGATTGATCGGTTTGGTGAGATAGTCGCTTGCTCCCCGCTTCATCGCTTCCAGGGCGGAGTCAATGGTTCCGTGGCCGGTCAGCAGGATCATCAGGATTTCGGGTTTCTCTTTAGCGATCTCAGAGATCAATTGCAGACCGTCCAGGTTGGGCATCTTCATATCGGTCAGAACAAGATCAAAATTCTCTTTTCCGATCTTTTTCAGGGCCTCCACCCCATCCTCGGCCAGTTGCACATCGAAACCGCCGAGCTTGGTCAATGCCTCGAAGAGGAAGCTCCGAATCGCCTTTTCGTCATCAACGACTAAGATCCTGGTTCCCATCGGTCATCCCTTTTCCTTGATCGAGGGGTTCTCCCTTAGCGAAAGCCATTCGTCCAGCGCATCCTTCTTGAACCTCCAGCTTCCTCCCACCTTGCGGCCGGGAATCTCCCGATTCTTGGCCAGGCGATAGATGGTCCGCACGTGGACGCTCAGATATTCAGCCGCCTCCTTTGGCGTTAATATCTCTTTCATCCGCATGTCGGAATTTGAAAACCGGAAGTTCGGATCTCTATTCATTTTCGATTCTCCTTGCCGCACTTAAGTTGTGACCGAACAATTGCGTAGAAAATAATAAAGAATTCTTCTCCCGTTAAGGGTAACGATGCCCGTATCGTCCAGAAATCGATAAGGAGATAAGGGCTTGAGGAGATAGGGAAAAAGATTTTTCTCCTCATCACCTCCGATGCTCCTAATGAGAACTTACGAAACGGCCCTCCTACCCTTAACCTTAACCATTAGATCTCGTGTCATTGAGAGATCAGATATATCTTTTCGTCGAAGAAGATCTGTAAGATATGAGGATCCAATTTTTTCCCTCGCTCCCCCTCCATCTCCATCAGGACATCCGTAACGATCATCCCTTTGCGACCGGGTCTTCCGCTGGTCAGGACATCGAACGTATCGGCCACGGCAATGATTCTTGCTTCGAGGGGAATGGCTTCTCCGACCAATCCGTCCGGATAACCACTGCCGTCGAAGTGTTCATGATGCTGGCGGATCATGGGAATCTTGTCCTTAAAGAATTCGATTTCCTTCACGATCTTGACACCGATCAAAGGGTGTTTCTGAATGTTCTGATAGTCCTCAGGGCTGAGGGGGCCCCGTTTCTGAAGAACCTCATCCCTGATACCGATCTTCCCGATATCATGGAGGAGCGCTCCGTACTCCAGGCTCTCCAGTCTCTTTTCATCAAAGCCCAGCTTCGACCCGATGCTCACACTCATCCTTCTCACCCTATCCGAATGCCCCCGGGTGTAGGGATCTTTTGCATCAATGGCGCCGACCAGGACGTTGACTGAGGCGAGATGGGCATTTTTAAGCACATGATAGGCTTCCTCGATCTTGGCCGTCCTCTCACTTACCAATCTCTCGAGGCGGTTCTGGTAGAGCTCTACCTCCTCTTCCAGCCTCTTCCTCTCCAGTGCCCTTCTTACACTCAGAACGACCATGTCCAGTTCAACCGGCTTGATGATGAAGTCGAAAGCTCCCAGACGCATGGCCTGCACGGCCAGATCGATCTCTGGATAGGAGGTCATCATTATCACCATCATCTTCCGGTCCACGCCTTTCACTTTTTTCAGGAGTTCGATCCCGTCCATCTGGGGCATTCTGACATCAGAGATGATGAGCGAAAGGCCATCGTTATAGAAATGCGTCAGGGCCTCTTTTCCATTGTTGGCTGTGACGCAGGCGTAGCCTTCCCTGTTCAGTCGCTTTGCAAGTATGGAGCAGATTAACTGCTCATCATCGACAATAAGTATTTGATCGTCCAGCTATCCTTCCCTCCACAGGATAAATTTCGTCCGGCCATTGAGAGAGAAGCGAAATTCCCAAAATTGAATGGTTTGCAAACTTTATTCCAATATGTTCCAAATCTTCATAAATAGTTACTCAATTCTTCTTATCTATTTGTAATTTAAAGCTTTTTCACATTTTTCCAGACAGTTAAAATTGGTATAGTAGACGCAAAATGGCCATGCCCGCTGGATAATTTGTGAAAAAAAATGGAACAGTGGGACATTTTTGACCTGGCCTTCATCGATCCAGGGCTTCTCGAACCCTGCGCAATAGGGTCTCTGGAGAGAAAGGCTTTTGTAAAAAGAGGATACCAGGATCGAGCACTCCATGGTGGACAATGGTGTTGTCTGTATACCCGGAGGTAAAAAGCACTTTAAGCTGAGGATGCAGGGCTTTAACTCGATCGGCCAGCTCCTTGCCTCCCATCTGAGGCATCACCACATCGGTCAGGAGGAGATCGATCTTGCCAGCATATTCTTGAGCGATGCGAAATGCCTCATGTCCATTGGCTGCCTCCAGCAAGTGATATCCGCTCTCGCTCAGCACTCGAGCTGCGAAACCCTTTACAGACGGTTCATCCTCCACAAGAAGGATGGTCTCCTTTCCAGAGGGTAGAGACGCTTTGGCATCTTGCTCGAGCAGAAGATCTGCCTCTTCTTCCACCTCTGGCAGATAAATCTTAATGGTCGTGCCCTGGTTTAGCTCACTATAGACCCAGATATCGCCTCCGCTCTGTTTGACAATTCCATAGACAGTCGATAGACCAAGGCCAGTTCCCTTACCCCACTCCTTGGTGGTGAAGAAGGGTTCGAAGAGATGTTCTTTTACCTCAGGGGACATCCCGCAACCTGTATCGCTCACGGAGAGCATGACGTAGCGACCCGGCTTCATCCCGATATGGCCGCGGGTGTGCGCCTCATCCAGTTCCACATTGGCGGTCTCAATTGTAAGTTTGCCTCCGGAGGGCATTGCATCTCTGGCATTGACTGTTAGATTGAGAACCACCTGTTCGATCTGACCGGAATCGGTCCTGATCTTTCCCAGATGATCGGAGAGTCGATAAACCAGTTCGATGTCTTCGCCGATCAGACGACGAAGCATATTCTCCATATTTCGTAAGATGCTGTTGAGATCGAGAACCTTAAATTCGAGGATCTGGCGCCGGCTGAAGGCCAGAAGTTGCCGTGTCAGATCCGCAGCCCGCTGGGACGCCTTTCGTATCTCTTCGATACTGCTTCTCAAAGGGTCTTCTGCTTTGAGTTTGAAGAGCAGGAGTTCGCTGTAGCCTTTGATGACGGTCAGGAGGTTATTGAAATCGTGGGCAATGCCACCCGCCAGCCGGCCAATCGCTTCGATTCTCTGGGACTGACGGAGCTGTTCTTCAAGGGCCCTTGCTTTTTGCTCGGCCTTCATCCGCTCGGTGAAAAGTTGGGCATTGGCAATGGCACCTGCGATCTGATTGGCAACCCTCTCAGTAAGTCTCAGGTCTTCTTCTGCATAGGCGTTTAGCTTGATCGATCGTAAGGAGAGGACGCCAATCACCTGGTCTTTTGAGATCAAGGGAACAAATATCATTGATCGAAGTCCTGTTTTAAAAGATGGAAGAAGGCCGGGAAACCTATTTGCCACCTCATCCATGCTCTCTGTTTGGAAGAGAAAACTCTTCCGGGTGCGCATACACTCGCCAGTAGCTGTGCCAGCCAAGGGAACGATAGCCCCGGAACGGCGACTTTCTACGTCAATCCCTGAGGTGTAGGAAAGGGTCTGGGTATCGTCGTGCGGGTTAAGGATGTTGATAATGATCCTGTCGAAGGAGATGAGTTTGCGGACCTCTTGTGCAAATCGCTCATATACTTCCTCGATGTTCAGCGTTGAGCTGATGATCCTTCCGATCTCGGCCATGGCCGCATTCTCTTGAGCCAGACGTCTTGCCTCCTCCTCACTCCTTTGAACTGCTTGCTCCGCTCGCCTGCGTTCGGTTATTTCCTTTGAAAGCGTCCGCTGGTTATGGAGCAATCTTTCTTGATCCCGGGCTACCATATAGGCAGAGAGAAAGGACCCGACGGAGACGAATGAAAAGGTGATGAAGAATCTTAGCTTTAGGTCTGTTAGGGATATCGATTGAAAATCGGAATAGAAGAGCGAGAAGACTATGCCAGCATAGAAGACGATGGTGCATATCAACCCCTCCCTCAATCTCACGAGAAAGAAGATCAGCATGGGGAAGAGGTAGCACCAGTACGTTGAGAAGAACGTCCTCTGGACGAGGACTTCATAGACAAACTTGATCACAAAGAGTAGGATGAACCAGTACAACCAGAAACGACAAAGGACGTATTTCCTTTTTTCCGGGGCAGGTCTGACTAAGGCGATCAAGAGACCGACAAGGACAATAAACATTAGACACTGAAGATAGTCCAAGCCGCTCTTTTCTATAAAAAGATCATTAATGGCAAAGTAGATTATTGTAGGAAAGCCTAAAGATAACAGTACCTTGGAGACAAATCTCTGACGTGATGCTTCAAGTTTAAATTCCTCTTCGTTTCTATCATCCGGAATCTTGAAATCGATTATCCCCACCTTGTGATTCCCCAAAAGATCTCACATTAGCAAAAATTGTTCCAAAATGTTCAAAATTTTATGTAAAAAGGTATATTTCAGTTCTATCTATTTAAAACCTATAGAGTTTTTACATTTCAAAGGGCCTGGAACAATTGATATGGCAGGGAGAGGCAATGCACAGGAGTATGACAATTTATGAAAAATTTAGATAAATCATGACACTTTTGGACAAAAGGGAAGGTAAAGGCAATGGAATTATGGAATGGTGGAGTATTGGAATAATGGGCTTGGAAAATTAGGTGAGGAGATTTATCAAGGCAACGAGTACGCAATATTCCATTATTCCAACATTCCACTATTGTGGTTTAGTCTTCTGTTTGAGTGCCGCCAGGACCTTTTCCGGCGTGATCGGCAGATCCTTAATCCTCACGCCCAGGGCATCATAGATGGCGTTGGCAATCGCAGGTGCTGTGGGAACGAGTCCGGGTTCGCCAATGCCCTTCGCACCAAAAGGGCCAAATGGGTCGTTCGTCTCGATCACGATCGGATCAACATTGGGAACATCCTTGGCGGTCAGCATCTTATAGTCAAGGAAGTTCGGATTCATCACCTTTCCATTCTGCGAAATCAGCCTTTCGGTCAGGGCATAACCGATCCCCATGGCCACTCCTCCATAGACCTGACCCTCAAGGAGCATGGGGTTGATCGCCTTTCCGACATCGTGAGCCGCAACATATTTGAGAATCTTCACCTGACCTGTCTCCTTATCGACTTCCACCTCCACCCCATGTGTTCCATAGCTATAGGTGACGGAGAGGTTTCCTTTGAACTCTCTGTCCAAGTTCTCATTGGCAGGGTCATAGAAATATTCGGCCATCACCATTCTTCCCCCTGTTGTGTAATGAGCAGCTCTCAAGACCTTTCCCAGCGGAGATTTCTTCTCAGGGTCTCTCTTTGAGAAGACAGTCCGGTCGCGAATATCTAAATTCTCAGGACTTTCGCCTAAGGTTTGGCCTGCCACTTCGAGAAGGAGTTGTTTTACCTTCTTGGCAGCACCCAGGGCTGAATTGCCTGCCACGAAGGTCGTCCGGCTGGCATGCGCGCCCACGTCCCAGGGACAGACATCGGTATCGGTGTGGATGACGACCACGTCCTCGGTTCTAACTCCCAGTTCCTCCGCAACGATTTGAGCGATCACCGTGTCCGCTCCCTGTCCCATATCGGTTGCACCGGTGAAGACGTTGACCGTACCAAAATCGTCGATCTTAATAATGGTTCCGCAGCCATCCGATTTATAGACCCGGGCTCCCCCTCCGACATGGATCAGGGAGGCCATTCCCACACCCCTTCCGTCCCTCCTTCCCCGATTCTGTCTCCAGTCAAGCTTCTGCGCGACCGCATCAATACACTCCCTCAGACCGCACGTGATGATCTTGAAATTCTGCGGGGTGATCTCGCCTGGTGTGTTGGCATTTCGCAATCTGAAGTCAAGGGGGTCGATCCCGGCCATCTCCGCAAGGATATCGATTTGAGAATCGATGGCAAAGGTAGCCTGAGGGTTTCCATAGCCCCTCATGGCCTGCGAGTAGGTATTGTTGGTATAGACGCACTTGGCCACGTAGCGGACGTTTGGGACTTTATAGAGAGAGGAGATGGGCATCATCATCACGGAAGGGGTGGTAGCCCCCCATGAGGTGTAGGCCCCATTGTCGAGAATCATTCGGACATCCCGGAAGGTCAATCGGCCATCGCGGGTACATCCCTGAGCGATATCGATGATCGCAGGTTGTCTGGGCGAGGTGGCGAAAAACTCCTCTTCACGGCTGAAGACGATCTTAACCGGTTTATGGGTCTTATGGGCGAGAAGGATGGCAATGTATTCGAACGCATAAGTATCAAGCTTACTTCCAAATCCGCCTCCGATCATCGTTTTGATCACCCGGACCTTCTTTCCCTGTAACCCCATTGCCGAAAGGGCCTCTGTGAAGTCTCTCTGGGCGAGGGAGGGGATCTGGGTGATGCTGTAGATCGTCAGATTGTTCTTCAGATCGAACTGGGCGAGGCATCCACTCGTGCCCATGCAGCAGTGGGTGACCCAGGTCACCCGAAAACGATCTTCGGCAACATAGGCGGACTGTCTTCTTGCCTCATCCACGTCTCCGGCGATAAGCCTCCAGGGAAGGTTGAGGACATTGGTCGGTCTTTTCTCTTTGCCCCCTACATGTTCGTCATGAACAAGGGGCGCCCCTTCTTTCATCGCCTCTTCCGGATCGAAGACAGAAGGAAGGATTTCATAGTCAACCCTGATCAGATCGAGCGCCTCTTCCGCGATGTCAGGATCTGTAGCGGCCACTGCAGCCACCTCGTCACGGCAAGACCTGACCTTTCCTGCTTTGAGCGGGACGTTATCTTTATAGAAACCAAATTTGATAGAGGGGATATTGTAGCCGGTCAGGATGGCCTTAACACCCAAGAGCCTTTCTGCTCGGGACGTATCGATATTCAATATCTTCGCATGGGCATGAGGGCTGTAGAGAATCTTTCCAAAAAGCATTCCCGGGACTTTGAGGTCATGGATATAGACGGCCCTGCCAGTGACTTTCTCCTCTGCATCCGTCTTGGGGATCCGCTTTCCGATATTGATAAATTCTTCCATGAGAGCTCCTTTTCAAATCCGAAATTCGAAATCCGAAACAAATTCCAAACTCGAATTATCGAATTTCCAAAACATTATTCACTCTTTCGCAAAATGGATCCAAAAATATTCATAAGTTCCGAAGCTTCATTTTCTAACACCTTTCGTTCATTTTCCTGAACCTGTTCATCACAAGTGTCGATTAATCTTAACCAGTATCGGCTTTCTTTAGCTTCTTTACGACAGATCTTTATCCTCATAATAAAATCTTTTTTGCTTAACGCTTCATTGGCTTCAATGTAATTTGACCCGATTGAACCAGACGCCCTGATAAGCTGCTTGCCATCTTCAATATTGGCTACCGTTTTAGATAATGTTTTTATAAAAGCTCTAACCTTTTTTGCGAAGTTAAGTGTGCGTTCCTCCAAGTCATATGTTCTTAGATTTTGAATTTTGGTCATTTGAAATTGTTTCGTATTTCGGATTTCGTGCTTCGAATTTATTACTGGTTGCTGGCTGCTTTGATCGCCTGAACAATTTGAAGGTAACCCGTGCAGCGACACAGGTTTCCAGCAATTGCGTTTCGAATCTCCTCCTCTGTCGGTTTTGGATTCTCATCGAGAAGGGCCTTTGCAGAAAGGACCATCCCGGGTGTGCAGAAGCCACACTGGATCGCTCCGTGTTCGATGAAGGCCTTCTGAATGGGATGAAGATTGCCCTGGGCGTCTATCAGTCCTTCGATGGTGGTCACGTTCTTTCCATCGACCTCCATCGCAGGGAGGATACAGGAGTTGACCGGTCTCCCGTCCAGAAGAACGGTGCAGGCTCCGCATTCTCCCATGCCGCATCCCTCCTTCGTACCGGTGAGCTCCAGTTCATCCCTTAAGAGGTGCAGGAGGGTCAGATGAGGTTCAATCTCTGCCCGAACGGGTTCGCCATTCAAAACAAAACTGATGCTCTTCTTCATCGTCGAATCTCCCTTAGCCTTGCATCCAGATCCAATAATCAAATCCCAAACTCCAAATAATTCCGGATAATCAGTTACCAAATAACCAAATTAACACTTAGGGCTTTCAGAAATTTGGTCATTGGAGTTTCGGTCATTATTTGATTATTGATGCTTGGAAACTGGTTATTACTATATCTGATTACCACGCCCTCGTTGGGAAAACGGTCTCTTCCGGTCGGATCACTCTCTCAATAGATCGCATCGCCATCCGCCTTACCAGAACCCTGATCATCTCTCTTCGATACCAGGCTTCGGCCCGGATGGTGTCCCTGGGCTGGGCCTCGTTGGAAGCGGTCTCTGCCACCTCCTGCAAAAGTTCATCGCTGATCCTCTTTCCTCGCAAAAGCCCTTCTGCTTTTATGGCCCTCATGGGTGTGGGAGCAGCCACGCCCAGGCCGATCCTCACTTCTTTACAGACAAGCCCCTCCTGTTCCATCGCATGGAGGACCGTCGAAATCGGGGAGGTGGCGCAGAGTATGTCAGGACAGGAGATTCTGTTTCTATCCAGGGAGAGAAGGACAGATACGCCGAGGATAGGGAGATCCAAGGCGAGGCGTCTCTGGTGTTTCCAATAGGCAGATCCCGTGAAGGGCAGGGGTTTCGGGATGATCAGTTCTGTGACCAGCTCTCCCTCCTCTAAAACGGTTTCACCCGGACCTTTGAAGAACGATTCGATCGAAACGGTCCTCTCCCCTTTTAGGCCTTTTATTTTGACCTGGGCGCCAAGGACCAGGAGAGGGGTAGCCGTGTCCGCCGAAGGTGCGGCGTTACAGATATTGCCGGCGATGGTTGCCACATTTCGGATTTGGATAGAACCTAATACATCAACGGCGTCGGCCAAGGCAGAGAACTCTTTTCGTATTACTTGGGATTTCTCAATCTGCCGGTGAGTGACCATCGGACCGATCCTCAAAGCTCCGTCGTACTGGATTTGATCCAATCCGGTTATTCCGGAAAGGGAGATGAGGACATCCGGCGAGATCCTCTTCTGTTTGATCATCACCATGACGTCCGTCCCACCAGCAACCAGTTTCGCCCTTTTGCCGTATTGATTGAGAAGCGACAGGGCCTCATCGATGGTTCTGGGCTTGAGATAATCAAACTTCTTCATAGAGCTCTCCTTCCCCCTGCCGGCCATTCCCTCACAGGGAGAGGCTGGAGATCATCTGACCAGGCTTGGAAGAAAGAGCGCCACCTGGGGAAAGATGATCATCGCTGCCATCGTGATACAATAAGCAGGAATAAACCAGAGGACACCCTTGAATACGGTGGCAAGAGGGATATCCTCTGCCATTCCAGAGACGACGTAAGCACATATTCCCACCGGAGGGGTGACAGCTCCCATGGTGGTCACCACCGTGAGAATGCAGCCGAACCAGATCGGATCGTAACCCAGTTGCATCGCCATCGGGAAGAAGATAGGAATGGAGATCAGAAGAAAACCCAAGGCATCCATCACCATCCCTGCTATGGCATAGATGACCAGGATGCAAACCATAATCATGTAGGGAGGTATCTGAAGGCCGGAGACGAAATCGACGGCCATAAAAGGGAGTCGGCTGATCGTCAGAAACCGGCCGAAGATGACAGCTCCCCAGACGATGACGATCACCATACAGGTCACCCTTAGGGCGTCGATGATCGCTGAGACAAACCCCTTCCATGAAAGCCTTCTTCGGATCGCTGAAGCGATGAGAAGGGCGAAGAAGGCGCCGGCAGCCCCTGCTTCGGTGGGTGTATAGGTTCCCGTATAGAGCCCGCCCATGACGAGGCCAAAGAGGATGACCATCTCCGTCATCCCGGGAGCGGCTTTGATCTTATCGATCAAATCGACCTTGGGTCCTCCAGGGCCCCATTCGGGATGCCTGACACAGATCACGTAGATGGTCAGAACGAAGAGCAGAGCCATCAAAATTCCGGGTAATGTGGACCCCCAGAAGAGTTTCCCAATGGACTGTCCGGTCTGGATGCCATAGACGATCAAGACCACGCTCGGCGGGATGACGACCCCAAGGGTTGAGCCACAGGCGATGGAGCCTGAAGAAAGGGCCTTGTGATAGTTATATTTCTTCATCTCAGGCAGGGCTACCGTGGTCATCGTCGCAGCCGTGGCGTTGTTCGAGCCACAGATCGCAGAAAAACCTGCACAGGCCATGATCGTGGCCATGGCGATTCCACCCCTTGTCCGGCCGAACCATTTGTAAGCCGCCTCATAGAGATTCTTGTTAACCCCGGAATAGAAACAGACCGTGCCCATCAGGATGAAGAGGGGGATGACCGTGAGGCTGTAAGAGGAGAAGTTTGACCACGTCTCAGTCCCGATCATGGAGAGGGCCGAATCCAGGCCTGTGACGTACCAGAGCCCGAGGAACCCTACTATCGCCATGGAGAAACCGACAGGCATCTGGAGGAAGATCATCACTGCGAGGAGGATAAGGATTCCGATGATGCCGACCAACTTACTTCTCTCCTTTTATGAGGACAAAGGATTTCAAAAAATCGATAAACAGGATCAGAGCAAGGAAAAAGCAGCAGAAGGCTACCACATAGACAAAGGGGTGATAGATGATCCTTAAGGTCTCTGACGTTTCGCCCCTCTTCCAGATGGCAGTGGCATAAACCGCACTCCGCCAGGCCACCAGGATGAAGAAGATCGTGCATACAAAGGAGTTGACCGCATTGATGATCCGTTGGGTCCGTTTTGAATATCGGGTTGATAGGATGTCGACGAATATATGAGCACGAGTGATCTGAGCATATCCGAGGGGTAAGGCGACGACCAGCGCGCCGAAGAATCCGACCAGCTCATAAGACCCCTTGAGAGGGGCTCCAAAAGGCCGCATCAGCATATTGGCACAGGCAATGGCTGTCAGGATTAAAAGGGCGACTCCACCGATCCAGCCGAACCATTGACTCAGCTTTTTGCTAATCTCATCGAGCACGGATATCATCAGTCAGCTCGTCGATCTGATGGGAACTGGATCACCCAGAAAGACAGGGGAGGCTTTAACCTCCCCTGTTTGTGAGCGATGCCGAAAAACTCAGTCAGGATATTGCTTGCTATATTTTTCCTTAAGCTTTGTGACCTCATCAAGGATTTTTTTGGCAGGTAACCCCTTGGCCTCAACATCTTTGATATATTTTTCTCTCATCGGCTTCAGCAAGGCGTACCATCTCGAGATCTCTTTCGGCGAGAGCTGGTAGACCTGGACCGTTGGGTTCTTGTATGTCTGGATAGACCATTTGATGGCCTCTTTCACATGGTTGTCCACATACTGTCCTGTCCAGATCGCCTGTTCTTTGCTGAGATCGTCGATCACCTTTTTCACATCCGAAGGGAGAGATTCCCATTTCCCTTTATTCATCACCACGGCAAAGGAGACGACGAAAAGGTTGACGTTGCCTGTCACATGGCGGCAGTGTTCCGCATATTTGAAATCTTTCATCACTTCGAGGGAGGAAACATTACCCTTGATCACTCCCTTTTGAAGCGCTTCGGGGACATCGGATTGTGGCATGGCCACAGGCGCTGCTCCGAGAAGTTCAAGGATCTTCGCGCCGGTCCCGGAGGCCCTTAACTCATACCCTTTGAGATCTTCCAGAGAGAGAATCGGTTTCATGGACATGATGTTGGCAGGCGGGCAGGTGAACATCGTAATGATCTTAAATCTTTCAAGTTCCTTGGGTTTATATTTCTCGACAAGATCCCAGAGGGAGGCGCTCGCCACCGTGGCGCTCGGCCAGGCCAGAGGTAAGTCTACGGCCTCCACCACAGGAAACATTCCCGGGAAATAGGAAGTACAGGTATTGCCAATATCAGCCGTTCCGGCAGCGACTCCATCAAACATATTCTTCGCATGAAGAAGGGTGCTGCCCGGATAGGTATCGACCTTCACCTTGCCCTGGGTCCTCTTCTCCACCTCCTGTTTCCACCTCTCCATCTGAACGCAGGGGAATGTCGGAGCAGGAGGAAAATTTGCGTAGCTCAGTTTAATCTGAGCCTGTGCAGCCGGAGGAAGGAAACTCAACAAGAGGATCGCCGCCAACCCGACAAAAATAACTAATAAAACCTTTCGTCCCATTTTTAACCCTCCTTTCTAACTTGATCGTCCGGTTTGAGGGCCCAAAGAGAGGCTCCTCCCCGAATCTCTTATTTCAGAATACTGTATAGAGAGGCAATGGTTTGTCAAGCCTTTTCTTCCCATCTCCATCACCCCTCAGTCTCCCCGGTTATCAAAGACCCGTTTACTCTTTCGCTCGGATCTCGGGAGGGTTCCGTAGTTCACGATCTCCACCCTGGCGCTGACCAGGATCTGCTTCTTGATCTCCTCCTCGATCCTACTGGCCAGGGCCTGATCTCGTGCTGGATCAGCTCCCTCTGACCTTTCGACCCTTACGGTCATATAGTCCCTGCCATCCTCTTTCCGGTCGAGAAGGATCTGGTATTCACTCCCCACGCCTTCTGTGTTTGAAAGGACGTGGTCGATCTGGCCGGGATAAATATTGACCGCCCTGAAGATAAACATGTCATCCGACCGGCCTAATAATCGATCGTGCATGGGCAGGATCGATCCACAGGAGCAGCGCTTGGGTATGAGCTTGGTAAGGTCTCTTGTCCGGTAACGAATGAGAGGGGAGGCCTCTTTCCGAAGGGTCGTGACCACCATCTCGCCGATCTCGCCGGGCGGGACGGGTTCGAGCGTCTCCGGATCGAGAAGCTCGAGGATATAGTAGTCGGCCCAATAATGGATGCCTTCGTGGTAGACACAATCAAGCCCCGTTCCAGGGCCATAAAGTTCTGTAAGACCGGGGATATCGAAGACATGCTCCACACCCAAGAGGTCCTTCATCTTAGCTCTCATCGAATCGCTGGACCGCTCTGAACCCATGATCACCTTTTTCAGCGCGATCCGGTTTCTCAGACCTCTTTTCTGAACCTCTTCGCCCATCAAGAGGGCCATGGAGGCTGTGGCGCAAAGAGCGGTCGGCTGGAAGTCCTCTAAGAACTGGCACTGCATATCGAGATTTCCAGGACCCACAGGAATGGCCAGGGCGCCGAATCGTTCGCATCCCAATTGAAACCCTACCCCAGCTGTCCAGACTCCATACCCCACGGCAATCTGGACCCGATCCGTTTTCGTCAGGCCAGCCATCTCATAACACCGGGCAAACATATTGGCCCAATCGTCAATATCCTTCTGGGTATAGCACAGGACTTTTCGCTTTCCTGTCGTTCCTGAAGAGGCGTGAATGCGGACGATCCTTTCAAAGGGAGCAGATCTCAGAGGGAATGGGTATCCATCCCGAAGATCGTCCGCGGTCGTAAAGGGAAGCTTCGCAATATCTTTAAGAGATTTGATGTGTCGGGGATGCACCCCTGCCTCATCCAATCGCCTTCGATAGAATTCCGAGTTCTTGTAGGCATGCTGGACCGTCCACTGCAGTCCTTCCAATTGAATCCTTTTCAATTCTCTCTCCGTCCTTATCTTGGGCATGAAACTTCTTCCCATTCCTATCCTCCGATCCTCTCACGAAGTTTTCTCGTCGCTTCCATGTCGACCTTGGATGTCTTAGGATCGATCACCACTCCGTAGTCTTCTTTAGCCCTCTCGAGGCTGACATATCCTTCGATCACATCTCTCTCTACCATTTCAGGGTCGCGCTCCAAAGGATTTCCATAACCCCCTCCACCCGCAGCATCGATGGTCACCACATCCCCTGGTTTGAGCTGGGTGAGTCCGTAAGGATTTCCAGGCTCTTCGTTAACCAGAAACCGGGCCCGGGCTCCGGGCCTACCGCCAAAGAGTCCTTCTGGAGGATGGAGATGCCTTCCTGCCTGTATTCCTAAGTTAATGGGCGGGATGGGGGCGTACTGATCGTCAGGGATTCTGAAAACCTCTCTCTGGCCAAGACCTCCTTTCATCTTTCCGGGACCTCCTGAATCGATCAAAAGCTCCCTCTTCTCTACGATGAGGGGGGTATCGCTTTCAAATATCTCCACAGGCGTATTGGCGCCATTGGCAGGAAAGATGTAGACATAATTGCCATCGCTCAAGGAACTGGCTCCCATCCCGCCTCCCCGAATGATCACGGAATGCCACGGCCTCCCGTCATTTCTTTTTCCGTAGAAGACATTCATCTGCGCAGGCGTGCCGCCGCTCGATGCGATCACCCTGTCCGGTACAACCACGGAGAGGGCCCGGTAGATAATTTCGGTTAAAAAGTGGCCGATCACGAGCCGGGCAGCCACGGCTGCAGGGAACCGGCAGTTTACGACGCTACCCTCCGGAGCCTTCAGTTTGATCGGTCTTGCACAGCCATCATTGTTGGGGATGTCCGGGTCGAACATGCTTTTGATGGCCATAAAGACATAGGCATAGGTGAAGTTATAGACGACATTGCCACCCCAGTTCACCTGGGGAGAGGATCCGTCGAGGTCCACAACGATGTCGCTTCCCTTGACCTCCACCGCAGCCTTGATCACCACATCCTCTTTGCCTTTCATCTGCTCCACGACCCCCTGAGCCCTGTAAATGCCGTCCGGGATCTTCTCAATCTGTTCTCTCATGCTCTTCTCTGTCCGATCCGTGATCTGGTCTGCCAGATCGTCCAGGCCATCGAGTTCATTCTCGTTGAGCATCTGACATATCTTCTCGCCGCACACATGATTGGCTGCGATCTGAGAGCGGATATCTCCAATCACCTCATCAGGGGTCCGTACGTTCCAGCGGATCATGTCGATCACAGACTGATTGAGCACTCCAGCGTCGTAAAGCTTGACAAGGGGGATGAAAAGGCCTTCCTCGAAGACGTCGTGGTTGTCTGACGAGACCCGGCCGCCGATATCCGAATGGTGAAAGACGCAGGCTGTAAAAGCGGTCAACTGACCCTTGTAGAAGATGGGGCTGATCAGACAGACGTCGTTCAGATGGCCTGCCAGTGCCCAGGGGTCATTGGTGATGAATATGTCGCCGGGTTTATAAGTTTCCGGCGGAAGCTTGTTGACGAGATTCTTAATTCCCAAGGCCATGGCCCCGGACTGGCCAGGGGTGGCAAAGGTCCCCTGGGCCAGTTCCCGACCCTTTCGGTCGGTGAACATGCAGGTATAGTCATGCGCATCCCTGAGCAGGCTCGAAAATGCTGTGCGAGAAACTGCGCTGTCTGCTTCATCCACAATGGAGATCAATCTCCGCCACAGGATCTCCAGGGTAATGGGATCGAAAGTCTTTCGCATTACTGATACCTCTTAAGCCTGTAGAGAACGCAGATCTGCGTTCCCTACGAGATCGATCCATAAGAATCCAAACTCGTCGACCGAAACCGAGGCGTCCTCACCAACAATGACCGTTGACTCCCTCTCTTCAATGATCGCGGGGCCCTGAAATTTTGTACCCGGTGAAAGCCTGTATCGGTCGTAAACCGTATAGGGAATGAAATCTCCGGCCATGGGAGAGTAGGCCTGACGTCTCCCCTTGGTCGCCTGACCTGGGGAACGCTTCTTTTTTTCAAGCCTTGGAAGTTGCAGGAGTCGTACCGGCAGACTGGCCCTCACCTTGAAATTGATGAACTCCACCTCGGACTCGGGATAGGTTCTTCCATACAACTTCTCGTAGATCTCGTCAAATCGGCGTCGGACCTCATCCTTTTTGATCTTTGAAAAGTCTCTTTCCGAGATCGGGACGTTCGTCTCAGCTCCCTGGCCGATAAAACGCATATCCAGAGATCTTTCAAATTTAATCTCCTGGATGGCGTCTGAGCCCTGTTCGGGGTAAGCATCTTCCTCTGTCGTTTCCCTCTTCAGTATTTTTGCTGCTTCCGCTTCAAGCTCCTGGAATATCTCCTCGATCTCGTCAAAGTCAGCCTTGGCCAGAGCGACCTTGTGACTCCTGAGAAGGTCAAAGGATCGAGGAGCTGTGAAGAAGCCGAGGGCTGAGCCGACTCCGGCATTGGGCGGGACGAGCAGACGAGGGGCTCCCAATTTCTTGGCCAGACCGTAACCATGGACCGGTCCTGCACCGCCGAATGCAACGATCGTTACAATCTTTGGATTCCCCCCTTTCTCCGCGATATGCGTCTTGGCTGCTGCGGCCATGGTCTCGTTGATCAGATCATGAATTCCCCATATCGCCTGGAGGAATGAGACTCCTAAGGGCTTTGCCACCTTCTCCTCCACACCCCGCCTGGCGGCCTCTTTGTCGAGTTTCATCTCACCGCCCAGAAAGTAGTTGGGATCGAGATAGCCCAATAAGAGATCAGCATCTGTGACACAGGGATCGGTCCCTCCCCGACCATAACAGATCGGTCCAGGATCCGCTCCAGAGCTTTCTGGTCCGACCTGGAGTGTACCCAGCCGGCTGACCCTGGCAATGCTGCCACCTCCTGCTCCGATCTCCATCAGATCGACCACAGGGACCTGAATGGTCAGGCCGCTGCCCTTCATAAATCTCTGAACACGGCCGACCTCAAAGGTCGGGACGACGCCAGCCACCCCTTTCTGAATGAGGCAGGATTTGGCTGTGGTCCCGCCCATGTCAAAGCAGAAGATCTCCGAAATATTGAAGAGCTTCCCGTAGTACTGACCTGCGATCACAGCGGCCGTCGGACCTGACTCGATGATCCTCACCGGAAACTGGGCTGCGGTCTCGACCGAGGTCACGCCCCCGCTTGAAAGCATGATAAAGAGCTTTCCCCTGAAACCGATCGACCCGAGCCGACCGGCAAGCCTGGAGAGATATCTTCCTGTCAGAGGCTTGACGTAAGCATTGGTCACGGTGGTGCTGGTTCTTTCGTACTCCTTAATCTGAGGCAGGACCTGATAGGAAATGGAGACCGATATTCCAGGTGCCTCCTCTTCAATGATCTCCTTGAGCATCCACTCATGGGTCGGATTTTCAAACGAATTGATCAGACAGACCGCAATCGATTCGACGCCGAGATCGAGAAGCGTGCGGACCGCTCGCCTTGCCTCCTCACGGCTTAAGGGCTTCAGGACGCTTCCGTCACTGCGGATCCTCTCGTCCACCTCAAGACGAAGTCTTCTCGGAATGAGAGGTTTGGGGAATTCGGCGAACACGTCGTAGGGCGCGTACCGGATCCCCCTTCCGATCTCTAAGACGTCCCTGAAACCCTTTGTGGTGATCAGACCTGTCTTCGCCCCCTTTCTCTCTATGATCGAATTGATCACCAGAGTCGTCCCGTGGATCACCTCGTCCAGTTTCTCCACAAACCCAGGGGTATGGATCTCCATCTCCCGAATCCCTTGCTCCACTGCATCAGAGGGGTCCTGGGGGGTGGTCAGGCACTTATAGATCTTCACCTCCCCGGTTTGATCGTTGAGCAGGACGAAGTCGGTGAAGGTGCCCCCGATGTCACAACCCAGCCGGTAGAACTTGTCAGGCATCGATCCTTCCATACGCAGCTAACATCGAACTCAGAACTCGCTTGGAAAATAAAGTTTCTGGGCTAAGGTAAGGGTAAGGATGCCGGTTTTGTCCTTGGGTTAGGTCATTGGCCTGCCTGCGCGTAGTCCCGCCCTGCGAAGGCAGATCTTAAATCTCTCACTTTACCCTTCCACTTTGCCCAAACTGGCTTCCTAACCCTAGCCTTAACCTAAATACAATTTTCATGGTTCGCGGGTGACGAACCCGTCATGTAGGATTTATTCATGGACGAAGTTCGCGTTGACCTTGGGTCCGTTCTTTATAAAATTCTCCATTCCAATTCTCATATCCTTGGTCAATAAACATTCGCCGAAGATCTTGGCTTCCAGTTTCAGTCCCTTTTGAAGGGTCATCTTTGCCCCTTCCAATACGGCTCGCTGAAGCAATGAGTCAATCTTCCGGCTGAGATGGCCAATATCGACCTCTGGAAGGGTAGGGGGGATCGGGATCGGACCCTTTGGAATCGAAGGGATCCGGACCTTCTTCGAACGGATCTTCTTCAACCAGTCGAAAGCCTTTTCGATCAGGTCTCCTTCCACCTCCTGGTGAATCAGGCCGATCTCTTTTGCCTGGGCTGATGAGATCGGATTGGCGTTTCGAAGAATGGGCCAAGCCTTCTCCACTCCCACCAGCCTCGGGAGCCTCTGGGTTCCCCCATTTCCGGGGATGATGCCAAGTCTTGGCTCGGGCTGTGCGACAAAGACCCTCTGGCCTTTTTTCGCAATTCGGGCAGTGCAGGCCATGGCGATCTCATTCCCTCCACCAAAGGCTAAACCGTTCAATGCACAGACGACAGGCTTGCCCAGGTTCTCAATCAGATTCAGTACACCCTGGCTCTTCAGGCACAAGGCCTCTGCCTCTTGAGGGGTCTTTAAGGAGGCCAGCATTCCAATGTCTGCCCCTGAGACAAAGGCCCTGGTTCCGAATCCTGTCAGCACCACTCCCTTGATCTTTGGGTCCCTCTTGATTTTTGTGAAGATCTGCCTTAATTGGTCGAAGACCTCCTGGTTCAGGGCGTTGAGCACCCTTGGCCTTCGGATCTTGACAATGGCCACATCTTTCTTCTCCTCCCTGAATACCACGGGAATCTTCCAAGGTTTATTAGAGGCGGCCTGTTTCACAAGAATCCTGGCCACTCTGAAGCCGGAGTTCTCCTTGGCATAGGCCTCCACCAGCTCGAGGGCCTTCTTCACTCCAATCCGATTCATCATGGCGAATGGGGGGCTCATGACCAGGCCTACCTCCAATGCCATTTCCAGATCGCCTATGTTTGTGATCCCGCTCTCCACAATTTCACAGGCCATCCCGAAGTAAGCTCCCATCACCCGGTTGGAGACGGCTTCATAAATCTCCGGGCTGTATTCGACCGATTCGCCTCTGGCAGCGGTCTCCCAGGGGTTGCCCGATCTCACCTGGTCGTCCAGTATCTTTGGCGACCTGTACCAGGGCATGATCCTGGTGTTCATCTCTGAGAGGCCATGTTGTGTAATGGGGTTCCCGCCTGCAAGATTATGGGCGGTGAAAGGGCCGACTCCCATACCGAGGACCTTTTGAGCGATCACATCTGCCTGCTTGATGCTGGCCAGGCCGTTCTCAACCGTCAAGGCCGTCGCAAGGAAAAGACCTTCAAAGATGGGGTCGACTGCGTAACCGTAACGGCTCTTCACTTTGATCGGGGCCTTGCCCATGAATTCGTAGAGTTTCATCAGATATTCGACGAGGGCAGGGTCCGTGTCCTTGCCCGGAACGATTTCAACCAATATATTTCTCTCCGCAGGATAGAAATAGTGGATCACCAGGGAGCGCTTCTTGTTCTTCAGTCTCTGGAAGATCTCCTCAGGCACCATATGTGAGGAGTTGGAGGCGAAGATCGCTGTTCTGGAACAGACTTGCTGGCACTGGTCGAAGATTTTATGCTTCACCTCCATTCTCTCAAACGCAGCCTCGACAATAAGATCCGCATCCGCGATCTTCCCGTAGTCTGTGGTGAAGAGCATGTTTCTGAAGATGGCATCGGCCTCATCCTTCTTGAAAACACCCTTTTCGGCAGCCTTGGCCATCTTGGTCTCAGCCTTCTTGGAGCCTGCTTCGAGAGCGGTCTCAACGATATCCACCACCACTACAGGGACGCCATAAGAATAAAGGTTCTGGCTGAAATGGAGTGCAATGTCAGGGCCGATGTTGCCCGACCCGATCACCCCCACCTTCCGAATGGTTTTCCCGAACATCTTAAATGCCATAGGCACCTCCTCCTTGAAATCCGAAATTCGAATGTCGAAATCCGAAACAAAGTGAAGCTCCTCGCTCACAGGGCGGGGCTTCCCGGCTTTGTGCTTCGGATCTCGAGTTTAACGTCTTAAAAGATGGATGGTTCTTTGAATTCTCCGTACACCTCCTTAAAGACCTTTGTCATCTCGCCTACGGTCGCATAGGCCTTACAGCATTCGAGAAGATAGGGCATCACATTCTTTTCCTGTCTTGCAGCCTTTTCAAGCTCCCTCAATAGCTGGCCGACCTTTCGATTGTCTCTCTCCCTTTTGACCTCCTGGAGCCGTTTGATCTGCTCTTCGGCCGATTCCTGACGGTATTCGTGAAGTTCGACCTCCATCTCTTCGCCCTCTGTATACTTGTTCACCCCCACCTTAATCAGTTCGCCCTTTTGAACACCCTTCTCGAACTCGTAGGCCTGCCTTGCGACCTCGCGCTGCACATAGCCCGTCTCAACCGCCTTGATCATGCCGCCCATTTCGTCGATCCTCTTCATCTCTTCAAGGATCTTCTCTTCCATCTGCTTGGTCAGGGTTTCGATGAAATAGGATCCGGCCAGAGGGTCAACCGTATCCCTCAAACCGATCTCTTCCATCAGGATCTGGAATGTCCTGAGGGAGAGAAGGGCAGCCCTCGGAGTGGGGATCGTATAGGCCTCATCAAAGGAACAGAGCGCTGTGGTCTGCGCACCGCCTAAAGCAGCGGCAAGAGCATAGTAAGCCCCGCGGATGATATTATTCTCAGGCTGGGCCTTGGTCATTCCGTATCCACCCCCTCCGAAGATTCCCCGGAGGAGAAGGGATCGGCTCTCTTTGGCCCCGTAGCGTTCTTTTAGATTGATCGCCCACAGCTTCCTTGCCGCACGGAACTTGGCCACCTGCTCCCAGAGGTTTCCAAAGACATTGAGGTTAAAGGTGAAGCCTCGAACAAAGTCGTCGACGTGGTAGCCGCGATGGAGAACCTCTTCGATATAGGTGTTAGCGATCTGAAAGGCATAGGCGATTTCCTGGACCGGAGAACAGCCCGACTCCCGAATGTGATACCCGCAGACACTGACCGGGTTGCTTCGAGGAAGCTCTTTCATGGCATATTCGATGGTATCACCGATCAGGCGTACCGCCGGCTTCACTGGGAAGATCCATGCACCCCGGCCGATCATCTCTTTCAGGATATCGTTTTGAGGGGTGGCGCTGATCCGATCCTTCGAATATCCGAAATTTTCAGCCGTCACCTGGAACATGGCCAGGATGATGCTGGCCACTGCATTGATGGTCAGACCCACGCCTATCCGGTCGAGGGGGATGCCTTCAAAGGCGATCTCAAAGTCGCGAAGGGTGTCGACAGCCATGCCGACCCTTCCCACCTCACCCTCTGCCAGAGGATCATCCGAGTCGAGACCCATCTGCGTCGGAAGATCAAAGGCCACATTGAGACCGGTCTGTCCGTGGGAGATCATCAGTTTGAAACGTTCGTTGGTCTCCTTGGGTGTTCCAAAGCCTGTGTACTGCCTGGTCGTCCATTGCCGGCTCCTGTAGCCCAGCGGATGGATTCCCCGGGTATACGGATACATGCCCGGAAGGGCGAGATCTTTTTCGGGGTCAAAGCCCACCTCCTCAAGGTCTCTTGCTGTATAGAGGGGTTTCACATGGATGCCAGACTGCAGGATGACATCCTCCACTTCGTCCCTTTCGTTCTTTATATACTTCGCAACGCCCATACATTACCCCTCAAATCCGAAATCCGAACATCAAAATCCCAAATTGTTTAAGCACGAAACACTAAATCCTAAACAAAATATTTTCGAAGTCATGCGGTTTAACATCTCTGTTTCGGATTTCGTGCTTCGAATTTCGAATTTCCCCGATCAGGGTCGGGGCTTGATGTGTTCTTGGATCCAGCGGATCAGCTCACTGAAAGGAGTTCCTCCAGGGAAAATCCCATGAATTCCCATTCTCTGAAGGATCGGGATATCCCTTTTGGGAATGACCCCACCGACGATGACTGAGATATCGTCGATCTTTTTCTCCTCCATCTTCTTCATCAATTTTTCACAGATCGGCAGGTGCGCACCAGACATGATGGAGAGCCCGATCACATCCACGCCCTCTTGGATAGCGGTATTGATGATCTGATCGATGGTCTGATGAAGGCCGGTGTAGATCACCTCCATTCCGGCATCCCGGAGGGCCTGGGCCACGACCTTGGCCCCCCGATCGTGGCCATCGAGGCCAGGCTTTGCGATCAGGACGCGGACTTTCTTCTCCACCCCTCCTCCTTTTAGCAATAAAAATTTCGAATTTCGAAATCCGAATACCGGGCGAAGCGTCCGTTAAGGACCGATCCCAAACAGATTCGAATTTTCAAAATTCAAACTTCTCGTGAGGAACGCATTATTTGTTTGGGACATTTTGAAATTTGGTCATTTGAGATTGTTTCGAATTTCGTACTTCGAATTTAAAGTTCTTACGGAACCATCCTTCCCCGATTGATCTCCTTCAGGATGATCTCCTTCCCTCTTTCCAGGTGCTTTCGGACAAGCCTTTCGACCAACCTCGGATCTCTCTTCTTCATGGCTTCTACCATGCGTCGGTGGCCTTCCATGGAGGCATGGATGCCATAGCGGGTCTTAAGCAGGGCGGAACGATAACGATAAAAATAGTCTCGGAAATTGTTGATCATCTCGGTAAGCTTCTTGCTCTGGCAGGACTGGTAGAGGAGGTCGTGAAATTCGGTATGGAGCTCTACGACCTTCTCCTCCTCTCCATTCCGGAGGGCCTTTTCTGTCTCCTGAATCTTCTTCTCCAAAGCAGAGAGCTTATCCGGCGTCATGTGAAGAGTGGCCAGGTAAGCGGCGTAACTTTCAAGGGCGATCCGGATTCCGAAGATCTCCTCCACATCTTCCACAGTAAATTCTCTGACTACAAAGCCTCCCTGGGGACGGTGCATGGCCAGACCGTCGCGTTCAAGTTTGTAGAACGCCTCTCTCACGGGAGTACGGCTGATGCCGGTTTGATCAGCCAGTTGTTCTTCGATGAGGCGTTGGCCTCCTTTCAGTTTTCCGTGGAGGATAGACCTTTTTAGCGCATCATAGACCTCCTCACGCAAGGGTTTTCTCTTAGCCACCCGCATCCCTCCCAGTATCTTTTTCACGACAACCTCCTTTTTTGGAAAGATATATTTTGTATACCGTATCCAAACCTCATGGCCCTTTATACGGTAGGGGTACGCACTTGTCAAGGACTTTTTTCACCCGAATTCGGTCAGCCTTTTCGGCAGATTCAATCTTCAGCACTTCGTCCTGCCGCCCCTTTCTCCCCTCCAGCAAATGAGATTTGGCGGATGGATGCTTCTTATGATATGACCGGCCAAATCAAAGACCTCTTGGGATTGATCGATGATCGCAGTATCACTGGTGGCCACCACCCCTGGGAACCCGATAAGGATCTTTTCCGGAACCTTCACCGCCTTGGCATCGCCTAAGAGTCTCTCCTTTTCCAGACAGGCCCTTACCTGATGGGCCAAATTTCCACTCATGCTGATTGGTGCATCAAAGAGGAAGAGGGTTTGGCGGGGTCTTATCCTTCTTATCACTTCAACGATCAACCGAAGTGCCTCCTCGGTCTTCTCCGTCTTTCTAAAATTCCCAGAAAGACCAGAGATATCTCTGATCACACCGTCATCTGCAAGGACAAGAGGTCTGGCCGAGAGGCCGGCTTCAATGGTGATGATGACGTTGTAGCCATCGATCACGAGGTCCTTGCCCTGAATTCTTTTGGCAGGGACTATTTTCTCACGCCTCGATGCTGAATCAGGGTCTGAAAAGACGCCTCGATGGAGAAGATGGCGATGATCGGAAGTGAGCTGGTAGCGGTTTCCTACCAGTTCCAGCGCAGCCCTCCTCGGATACCCTCGATTGAGGAGGTAACGGAAATCCTCAGCAGCCTTTTGGAGGTCCTGGGAATTGGTCGTTCTAACAGAGGTTAGTTTTCGCGTCGAAGGATTCACGGGGGACATTATACCTAAATTCTGATCAAAAAAATATAGCAAACCCATTTTTGAATTTTATCCGCCCACGCAGAAGGCCACGGGCTTGGCCTGTCGGGTTCCATTGATAAAAAATAACTTGACGCTGAAAATTAAACTGTGATACATATATCACTATGTCTGCCAAAGAACAATCCATTGAAGCGATCTTGAGAGGACTGGTTAAAAAAGAAGGCTTAACAAAAGTAGCTCGTGATCTCGGTATTGACCATGCAAGTCTTCATAGGTCTCTTCGGGATGGCTCTAACCTTAAATGGGAGAGAATTAAGAAGTTACTGGACTATTTTGGGTATGAGTTTAGAATTGTGAAAAAAAAGAGTGAATCACAGATCTGACAGGGGCATGGAAGAAAAAGTTATCCGGAGGTTGAATAGGTTAAAGGAGAGAGGAGTTATTGAGGATTACGCCATTGGTGGCGCCCACGCAGCGGCTTATTATCTCGAACCTGTCAAAGCTCTTGATCTTGCTATTTTTGTATTTGTAGGGTCAGAACAGGATTTTTATATTTTTCGCTCTTATCTCAAGAAAGCAGGTTTTAAAATCAGGGGAACTCATGTGATCATTGACGATATACCCGTCCATTTTCTACCTGGTTCACTGCATCCATTTATCAATGAGGCAGTTAGAAAGGCAAAAAGGATCAGAGTAAGAAATATTCGTACAAAGGTTCTAAGCGTAGAATATTTGATCGCTTCACTTCTCATGGCTTTTCGGTTGAAAGATAAGATGGCAATCCCTGATCTGTTAGAACTGGCAGATATGGGTAAGTTAAATAAGATTATAGAGAGGTTTGCTGATGAAGAGACTCCTTTGGATAAAAGACTACAAAGAATTCTGGAAAGTTTTTAATCAACAAAGGATGAAAGAAAGAAATTAAGGTCTCTCTCCTTTAGAAAAAAACTCGAAGTGATGCGAATAAAACCATCTGAAGAGAGGAGATGATAAAGAATCGGTTTCTGCCCTTAGAGGTAGGAGCTGGTAGATCGATTTCTATTATGAAGGGAAGCGTTATACAGAGGGAGTGGGGAAGGTGAGCAAAAGCCTCTCTGAATAGAGGAATGATGAAAGGGATAATCCTAAATCTGAAATGGTCGAATGGGGATTTCAAAAACAGGTCATTATCGTTGGGGGAACGAAGAACGGAGAGATTCGAAAAGTCCCCAAGAATCATAAATTGACAGTCATCGTGGAAAGTGCTAAAAAGGTGTCTAAAAGGGAGGTCGAAATCCTGGGTCGAGTCACATCAATTTTTACAACGCAGACAAATCCGGATAGGAGTATAAAAGTCCTAACTATTGGAAATTGTTAAGACGGGCGATTAGCTCAGCTGGATAGAGCGTTGGTCTCCGGAACCAAAGGCCGTGGGTTCAACTCCCGCATCGCCCACCATTTTTTAGAAAATTCGAAATTCGAAGCACGAAATCCAAAGCAGATTCAAATGACCAAAATACATCGTTCGAAGCTCTTAAGTTTTGGAAATTCGAATTTGGAGTTTGTTTCGAATTGGTCCTTAACGGACGCTTCGCCGGATATTCGTGGTTCGAGTTTCTAACAAACTGATGCTTGTTCCTTCAATCGATGAAGGGCAGGTGAATGATAAAGAAATCAACCCTTCTTCTCGTAACCTTCCTTCTCATCATCGTATTGAGCCAAACATTTACTTTCTCCATCCCCCTCAAGCAGACCCCTGAGAAGGAAGGGGTGGAGAGGATTCATCCACTTTATATCCAGGATAGGGAGGATGAAGAGAAAGGAGGAGAGGATACCTATTATATTACGCTCCTGAAGCAGATAAGAGAAAAGGTGGATGGGTGGTTAAAATCACTTAATGAAAAGATCGAGAAGGAGGATATCACCCGGCTGAAGGTTCGGTTTTATGAAGTGATAAGAGGTATCCTGGAATGGGTTAAAGGGAAGCTTGATAGGAAGATCGAGTCTTTAGAAGAAAGGCCAAAAAAGAAGGAGAAAAGAGGGCTGTTCCGAGAGGCCCACCAGAGGGTTTCTGGGCGATTTGGGAAAGGATGAGCGAGGAGAGGATTTTCATTTCCTGCGGCAGGATTGAGTTGGAGGGCCTCATCCATACTCAAGAGGCCCTTTCTTCTCGGACCGGTGTGATTTTTTGTCATCCCCACCCTCAGTACGGGGGAAACATGCATAACCTCGTCATTTCTTCGGCCGTGGAGGCAGCGTGCGAAGAGGGGTTCTCCACGCTCCGGTTCAATTTCAGAGGGGTCGGCCGGAGCAGCGGGGAGTACGCAGAGGGCGTTGGAGAAAGGGAGGATGTAGCTGCCGTGATCGGATATTTCAGTTCGAGGCTGAAGGATGATCGTCCTTTGCTGATTGTCTTAGGGTATTCGTTCGGCGCCTGGGCGGGTCTTCCGCTTGCCGTGGAAGACAAGAGGGTTTTCGGGACAGTGGCCATTGCGCCACCTCTTGAAATGTACGATTTTGATTTTTTAAAAGGATGTCAGAAGAGCAAGCTTTTCATCGCAGGAGATCAGGACATCTTCTGTCCGGCATCCCGATTGGAGAAATGGTATCAGACGCTTGAAGAGCCAAAATCGATGGTTATCATTCCAGGAGCAGATCATTTCTTCTTTTCTCATCATCGTCTCCTCATCCAGCCTCTCAGAGAATTCTTCAGAATGATAAAATCAAAGGCCGCGGGCTCCGAACTGACCACTCCCAACTAAATCCTCGATGGTCCAGGCACACCGATGGAAGAGATGGCGGACGGCACAGGTTTGGATTGCCGTTTGCATCGCCGTTCGGATCGATCTGTCCTCACCCGCATAGGCCAGAAAGAAGCGCCATCGATCTGTCCGGCTGATCGGCACTCCCATGCGTCTCCACTTTTCTACGGAGCGATTAAGGCGAAGGAGGTTTTTCATCCTCTCCTTGATCGAGAGGACTTCTTTTCGATAGGAGCGATCGAAATCGATCAGCAGGGGTTCATCTCCGAGGACCAGAATGTTTTTGAGCTGGAGGTCGCCATGAAAGAATCCGGACCGGTGGAACCTTTGAAGGAGAAGCCCTGCCGACCGAGCCATTTTTCGTTTCAAAAGGAGCTTTTGAGGAGAGGGATGAGATCCGAATTGTTGAAGATACTGAATTAAATTGACCGCATCAGGAAGTTCCAGGGTGAGAAGGCAGGCCCGGTAGAGAGGGCCGAGAACCGATTGATGAATGGCGGCAATGGGTTGAAGGGTCGGAATTCCGCAGGAGCGGATCTCCTCTGTGATAGCCAACTCCTCGAAGGACCTTGAACCGAGCAGGTAGAGGTTTTGGGTAAGGGCTCGGAGAAGGCCGCCGTGGACGTACTGGCGGATGACGACCCTTTCTCCTTCCCGGATCGGGATGGAGGGGTGAGGGGTCCTCCCATGGAAAAAGGTGGGTGGGAAGGTCCTTACATCTGCCCTGAGATAATTTTGAAAATCCTCGACCCTCTTTCTTAGAAGGAGGTCTTTGTAATCCTCTCTGACCAGAAGAGAAGCCTTACCCCTCTGGATCAGAGCAAAGCCATGGGGGATCTGGATGCGGGTTGGCATTGGGTTTTAAGTTAAAGGAATCGATCGGGTTTGTCAATCTCATGATGGACCTCAGAAGAGATTTGACACAGGTCGGTCTTTATTATATTTTTAGACCGGCGATCTTTGAGAAGAGGGGAGACGCAGATGGAGTACGAGCCTGTCATCGGCCTTGAAGTACACGCTCAGCTGCTTACGAAATCCAAGATGTTTTGCGGATGTTCGACCGCCTTTGGAGCGGAGCCCAATACATTGACCTGTCCAGTTTGCACCGGACAGCCCGGCTCTCTGCCGGTTGTGAATCGAAAGGCCGTGGAGTTTGCGATCCGGTTGGGACTTGCCACCAACTGTCGAATCGCCCCCTACAGCCTGTTTGCGAGGAAGAACTATTTCTATCCCGATCTCCCGAAGGGGTACCAGATCTCCATGTATGAGCATCCCTTGGCCGTCGATGGTTTTATTGAAATCATCAATCGAGGAGAGAAGAGGCGGATTCGGATCATCCGGATCCATATGGAAGAGGATGCGGGAAAACTGAAGCACGGTGAGACTCCTGAAACCGCACCGTTCAGTTATGTCGATTTCAATCGGACGGGGGTTCCTTTGGTTGAGATCGTCAGCGGGCCGGACATCCGGTCTCCTCAGGAGGCAGGGGATTACCTGAGGGAATTGAGGGCCATCCTCCAGTACCTGGAGGTCTCCACAGGAAATATGGAGGAGGGAAATTTCCGTTGCGACGCCAATGTCTCGGTGCGGAGAAGAGGCCAGAAGGAGTTCGGCACGAGGACAGAGCTGAAGAATATGAACTCCTTCCGCCACGTGGAAAAGGCACTGGAGTATGAGATCAGACGTCAAATTGCAGTATTAGAGGAGGGGGACGAGGTGGTTCAGGAGACCAGGCTCTGGGATGCGGACAGGGAGATCACGGTCTCGATGCGAGGGAAGGAGGAGGCTCATGACTACCGTTATTTCCCGGATCCAGATCTTCTCCCCTTGCATATCGATGAGGCGTGGATCGAAGAGATCCGAAAAGGCCTCCCTGAACTGCCCATCGAAAAGAGGGCCCGGTTCGTCAGGGAGTATGGAATCCCCGAATACGATGCCCAGATCCTCACCTCTACGAAGCCGCTGTCAGTTTTCTTTGAGAAAACGGCCCAGCTTTTCCCAGAGCCCAAGACGGTGAGCAACTGGATCATGGGAGACCTTCTCAGAGAGTTGAAAAAGGATGAAAGAGAGGTCGATCAATGTCCGATCACTCCCGACCATCTGGCCGAGATGCTCGGGATGATCAAAGAAGGAACGATCAGCGGAAAGATCGCCAAGGATGTTTTTGAGGAGATGTACCGAAGCGGTGAGCGACCCGCCAAGATTGTGAGAGAGAAAGGCTGGATCCAGATCGTCGATGAGGATGAGATTGCAGAGGCGGTCCAGAGGGTGATCGATGCCAACCCGAAACAGGTGGAGGATTTCCAAAAGGGGAAGGAGAAGGTCTTTGGCTTCTTCGTCGGAGAGGTGATGAAGGTGACCAAGGGAAAGGCCAACCCGAAATTGGTGAACGAATGGCTCAGGAAGAAGTTGATGCGATGAAATTCAAAACGATCGAGTGGAGAGGGGATTGTGTGAGGCTCCTCGATCAGAGGGCGCTTCCCAGAAGAGCTTGCTACATCGTTTGCAAAGATGCCTCTTCGGTGGCGGAGGCGATTCAAAAGATGGCAATCCGCGGCGCCCCGGCGATCGGGGTGGCTGCGGCCATGGGAGTTGCCCTAGCTGCAAAGAGATCGCGCACCCTCCGGCCTGCTCTCTTTCGTCAAGAGATGGAGAGGGTCTGCGAAAGGATGAGACAGACCCGGCCCACTGCGGTCAATCTCTTCTGGGCTCTGGATCGGATGAAGAAGGTATGGGATCAGAGGTTGAATTTTGATGTCGAAGAGATGAAGGAGAGGCTCGAGGCAGAGGCGATTCGAATCTTCGAGGAGGACAGGGAGGTCAATCAGAAGATCGGTGAGAACGGAAAGGTCCTGATCCACGAGGGAGACGGCGTGCTTACCCACTGCAATGCCGGCGGATTAGCCACAGCCGGATACGGAACTGCCCTGGGAGTGATCTATGCGGCTTGGACCGAAGGAAAGCGATTTCGAGTCTTTGTGGATGAGACCAGGCCCCTTCTCCAGGGGTCGAGGTTGACGGCCTGGGAGCTCTCTCGCGAAGGAATCCCCACAACCATCTTGACCGATAACATGGCCGGATGGTTGATGAGCAAGAGGGAGGTGACGCTGGTACTGGTGGGTGCGGACCGGATCGCTCGCAACGGAGATACGGCGAATAAGATCGGCACCTACGGCTTGGCCGTTCTCTCAAAGTGGCACGGCATCCCCTTTTATGTTGCTGCTCCTACCTCCACGCTCGATCTCTCTTTAGTCTCTGGAAAGGGTATCCCTGTTGAAGAGAGGGAGCCCGAAGAGGTGACTCGCTTCGCAGGAGTGAGGGTCGCTCCGAAGGCATGCCGGGCCATCAACCCTGCCTTCGATATCACTCCCCATTCTTTGATTCATGGTATCATTACGGAAAAAGGGATTATCCGGAGACCCTTCGGAAAGAGATTGAAAAGGATGAAGGAGGAATGAAAAATTCCATCATCACTCTCCTTAGCGATTTCGGAACAAAGGACCATTATGTCGCTTCGATGAAGGGGACGATCTTACGGATCAACCCCGGCTGTACGCTGGTCGATATCACCCATCACGTCAATGCGCACGATGTCGAGGAAGGGGCCTTTCTCCTGGGCAATGCCTATTGCTCTTTCCCAAAGGGAACGGTCCATCTCGCTGTGGTCGATCCAGGGGTCGGGGGTCCGAGGAGACCTCTTCTTCTTGTGACGCCAGATCATTTCTTTGTGGGCCCTGACAACGGCCTCTTCACCCTCGTTCTGATGAGAGAGAAACTGAGAATGGCGGTGACCCCGACCGATCAGAAGTTCTTTCTCCCTCGCGTCAGCCACACCTTTCATGGAAGGGATCTCTTCGCTCCGGTGGCTGCTCACCTCTCCCTGGGAGTTAAACCCGAGGCCTTTGGTCCTCAAATCGATTCATGGTTTGAACTCGATTTTCCGAAACCCATAATTGAGAGAGGAAGGCTGTCAGGAGAGGTGATCCATATCGATCGCTTTGGGAATCTCATCACAAACGTCACGGAGAAGGAGCTTGCTCGTTTTTCAAAGGGCCGTTCTTTAACCGTCACGATTGGGAGACGAAAGATCCAAAGTCTGAAGAAGGGATACTGGGAAGGGAAAAGGAATGAGGCGATGGCCCTGGTCGGAAGCGGGGGGTTTTTGGAGATCTCGGTGAAAGAAGGAAGCGCTCAAAAACTCTTAAAGATTAACCGAGGAGATCCCGTTCAAGTAAGCCCCAGATCCCAAGCAGCAAATTCCAAATAAGCCCCCGTCTACCGGCGGGCAGGAATGACCAACATCGAAAACAGAACCGTTTCGATCATTGAAAACTGGAGATTGAAATCTCCAGACTTCCCATGACCGATTCACGTATCGCAAAACTCAAGAGGAGGTTGGGGTAGGATATGATAGCCAAAAGGGCACAGGAGATCCCTCCATTTATTGTTATGGATGTCTTGGAAAAGGCCCAGGAGTTTGAGAGAAAGGGAGAACGGGTCATCCATCTCGAGGTGGGAGAACCGGATTTTGACACGCCTCAGTGTATTAACGAAGCCGGCTACCGTGCGATCTGTGAGGGCAAGACGCACTACACGCACAGCCTGGGCTTGATCGAGCTGAGGGAGGCGATCGCTGAACATTACTGGACGAAGTATGGGGTCAAGGTCTCTCCGGAGCAGGTCCTGGTCGCCTCTGGAACCTCTCCGGCTCTGCTTCTGCTCTTCGCCGCTCTTCTGGAGCCTGGCGAGGAGGTGATCCTCTCCAATCCTTACTACCCGTGCTATCCCAACATCATCCGATTTGTGGGCGGAGTTCCGCTCTTCGTTGACGTCTTCGAGGAAGAGGGTTTCCAGTACCTTCCTGAGATGATCGAAGAGAAACTGAGCCCGAGGGTGAAAGCGATCATGGTCAATTCACCTTCTAATCCGACTGGAAATGTGATGCCTCCGGAGAGGATGGCGAAGATTGCCCAGTTCTCTCCTTTTGTCGTCTCGGACGAGATCTACCATGGTCTGGTCTACGAGGGGAAGGCCCATTCGATACTTGAGTTTACAGACCATGCCTTCGTGATCAATGGGTTTTCAAAACTTTATGCGATGACCGGGTGGAGGCTGGGGTACCTGATCGCGCCGAAGGAGTTCATCAGACCCATGCAGAAGTTGCAGCAGAACCTCTTCATCTCGGCAAGCTCCTTTGCCCAATGGGGAGCTCTGATCGGCCTAAAAGAGGCTGAGCAGGATGTGGAGAGGATGAGACAAACCTATGACAGGCGGCGCCGGTTTCTGATTCCGAGGCTGAGGGAGTTGGGGTTTGGGATCAGGGTAGAGCCGACCGGTGCCTTCTATGTCCTGGCCAATGCCAAACGGTTTTCAAAGGACTCTTATCGCCTGGCCTTCGACATACTGAAAGAGGCCAAGGTCGGGGTCGCACCAGGGATCGACTTTGGATCGAATGCGGAAGGTTACCTCCGTTTCTCTTACGCCAATTCGATGGAGAATATCGAGGAGGCGATGAACCGTTTGGAGCGGTATCTAAAAAGATATCGGAAGTGAATTCAGACAGAATCCCCGTCCGTTAGAATGCTGATCTGACTGCTCTGCCCTCTATTTCTGCTGCTGCGAAGATGGGTCAGAGGGTTTCCATAGATACCAACCTGTCTCGTTCAAAGGCATGGCCCTGCTTGCTCGAACAGCACCCCAGGTGCTCAGACTGACTTTTCTCCCGCGGCTGTAAGAGTGTTCATTGCCATCCCGAACCAATGGTCCGCTATCGCTCTTATCGCCAAATGTGAGCAGATCTGTGTCGGGTGGCATGGGGACGACCACGGCAAGATGTCCGTAATTTCTGCCACGCCCGGGATCTGCTCTCAGCCCGCCAATGACGATCGCTCCTTCATTGCTCTTATTTTGGGCCTCTATCCAGTTGCTGAGCTTTTTCCATTTTCCGGCGGTCCTATGAGCATTCTCCATGGCCGCTACAATTCCGTCAGCCATGGGGTTACCCAGTTCTTTTAAGGGGAAGGAGAGATTCCATGATTCCAGTTTTCGCCTTGAGAGTTCCTCTCCCAGCGCCCGGAAAAAGGTTTGGCAGTTCTTATGCAGAAGCACTCGATCCACCGGTCTGCCCTTCGGTAAGGGACCCCTTTCGGTCTCTTCTGAATCCGGTCTTGGAACCTCGAAGATCGGCATGGCTGAAATCGTGTTTAATGCAGCGACGAGCTCAGCGGAGCGAGCCGTAAACTCCTTTGTCGGCCTGCCAATTCTTTTCCAGACGATTTCTTCGTTCTCGCAGCCACCCTCGAACTTGACATACCCTTTTTTGCACCTGCAATGCACGGTGATCTGGCCTCCGGATATCTCTTCCTTATAAGGTTCCGAGTTTGGTGGACATTGGGCAACTGCGGTCTGAACCGTTGTCAGAGCAAAGTAGCCTATCAGCATCCCTATCCGGATCGCCCCATAGATCCCCAAGGATTTGTGATTCATCGCTCCTCCTTTTCAGTCGAGAATATATTTCTTCTTTATCGTCTCGGTCTGGATCTCATTCACCCGCTGCTCGCTTTTCAGTTCTGAGAGCCTTTGCCTCTGTTCCACGATCAGGATATCGAGGACCGCTTTGTCGCCCTGGCCACGATCCCTCTTCGACCATAGCTCTTGTAACGCATCGAATCTTTCTCTGTACTCCTGGTCGATCCTCTGTTGGTTACGCTCCAGCTTAATAAATTCAGGGTCCTTCTTCAGCTCGGCAGGAAGCGGTTTGCTCGGGCTGCTGCTTCTGACATTGGGCGGGGCAAATACTGTCAGCTCCACCGAATGGTCTTTTGAATAGGTGCAACCCCTGCTGTCATCGAAACAGACCATGGACCTCCCTTTCATTCCTTCCATCGTCAGTTCTTTTGCAATCCGTCCTTGCTCCTTGGCGGCTTTTAACTCTTCGAGGGCCTTCCCGTGTTCGACACTGCCCATCAAGTGGTTCAGGTTATTCTTATAGAGGGAGTTATTGGGGTTCAACTGGAGTGCCTTGCGGTAGGCGGCCTCCGCGGCTAAGTAATGGCCCTGCTCTTTAAGGGCAACCCCGATGTTGTTCCAGGCCCCGGAATCCTCTGGCTCAACCAGGAGATATTTTCTCCACAGGGCCTCTGCCTTTTGGCTGTTCTTTTCAGTGCGGGCCTTTTGAAACGCACTGTTTAAAGAGTTTTCTCGCACCTGATTCACCGTTCCGATGAGATAGTCTTTTGCTGCTGAATTCCCCAGGCGAACCGCGGTAATGAATTCTGCTTCGGCTTCGGCATACCGATTTACCTTGGTGAGCACATATCCGAGGTGAAGATGACTGTAGTCATGCTTGGGGTTGATCGCGAGGGTCTGTCGCAAACTTTGTATCGCCTCATCCCAGCGATTCTGGTGATGAAGTGCAAGACCTAACGCATAGTGCCAGAAATACCAGTTGGGATTGTAGCTGATAGCAGTTCGAAGCTCTTTTTCTGCTGCCTGGTAGTTACCGGCGTTCAAATATTTCCACCCGATATCCCCATGCCGGTTGGATATGGTAATATTGCTTTCGGGTTCCGCTCGTCTCCGTTCCCTTGGTTCTCTTGGTTCCCTGGTGCCACCACCTGATGGCTCTTCTGGTATCACTCAACTCCTCTTTAGACACCAGGCCAGCGCAGCAGTCGGATCATGCAGAGCAGTCACCGTAGCCAAAAAGATGGCGGTTGAAAACAGAACGATCATGAATCTCCTCATCTCTTTTCTCCTTTGTCCGTTTAGCAACAGATCGTCGCTTCTCGTAATGACGGATGTTACCATTTTGGGCCCCTTCAATCATTGAAGAAACATGGCCTCTTTCCTCCCTGATCTCCGTTCAGCCATTGAAGAACCCTCCGGGCAGGTCCAAAATTCGGATCCAGAAGAAGTACTTTCTCGCAGTCCTCTCTGGCTAAGTCCTTAAGACCCTTCCGATCATAGGCATCACAACGATTGTAGTAGGCCCACATGAGATCTGGTTTAAGGGAGATCGCCTGACTATAATCCAGGATAGCGCAATCATACAGACCTTTGTCAAAGTACGCATTGCCGCGCTTCAGATATGTATTGCCGTTATTCGGATCGAGCTGTATCGATCGGGTGAAGTCCAGGATCGCCTGGTCGTACCGTTCGCTCTTAGCATAGGCTAAACCACGGTTGCTGTAGGCTATGGCAAAATCTGGTTTCAGTTTGATGGCCTGGGTATAATCCGCGATGGCCAGATCGTACAGGCCTTTCAGCCGGTAAGCGATGCCTCGGTCGTTTAAAGCAAAAGCCAGCTCTTCCGTATTCCATTCGCTTACGCCGATCGTACTAAGAGAAAATGTCTTTATGCTGGTGCCTGGGTCCTCTCTTTCGGCTTTTGGACCAGAAGCAACACCTTCATTCGAATCGGCATAAGCGCGAAAGACCGACATCACAACAAAGATGATGAGGAGTGCCACCTTCAAAGCTTTCATATCCCCTCTCCTTCAAGGGCAGCATTTCTTCGCTATCGCATCGATCACCGAGCCATTTCTGATACCTTCCCAATCACCAACTGGTCTGGAATCCTCCATCCACCGACGTCGCTTTGTCCGACAGTCAATCTCTCCCTGAATCGTGTCGCAATCCCCTCCGGGTCGATCGACCCGAACGAGGAAGGAAAAGATATCGCCCGATGTCCTCACTGAATCTGTTTCGAGATAGAATTTCATCTCCTCATCTCCGCCAGCAAACCACCAGCGGGTTGGACCTTCGCGTACTAAAAATGGCTTCAGGATCTTTTTCAGGTCTGGGTTCAGAGAGACCGCCTTATTAAAATCTCCACGGGCCGCTCCTGCCTCTCCCTTTTTTAAATAGGCAAGCCCCCGGGCCACGTACAGGTCCGCATCTTTCGGGTTGAACTCAATGGCTTTTGTAAAGTCATCGATCGCCCCCTCGTAATTCTCGTCCAGAACAAGCTTGACCTTGCCCCGATCATGATAAGCTTTGGAAACTTCTGGCAGGGGCGTGACCGTTGCACAGGATATCAGAAAAAGATAGAAACCCAAAAGCCATATAATTTGATGCATTTTATCCTCTCCTCCTTTGTTCACCTTCTCCATGCAGGAGATTTCGGGTAGCATGGTGAGCCTTTCGCAAAGGCTCAGGGGTTCGGTATCCCCGGCAGGTTTGGAGAACGAGTTGGACACTTGTCTGAAGGCCGATCCGGTGGCCCGGGGATACAAAGAGAGGCTTCACCCTCTCTTTTGTCCTGAGGACCGCTCCCACTTCTCTTCCCTCTTTCCAGACCCATTCAAAGCTTCCCTTGGAAGGTCCTGGATTCCTGAAATCACGGAATAGGGGTGTCTTCGTACAGCCCATAGAGGGAAGGTCTAACCATAAACCCAGATGAGAGGCGAGACCAAATCCTCTCGGATGGGCAATGCCCTGACCCTCGAAGATCGTCACGTCGGGTTTGATCTTCAATTTTTCAAATGCCTTGATCAGGACCGGACCCTCTCGAAAACTCAAAAGACCTGGGATGTAAGGAAAAGAAATCTCTCCCTCAGATGTGGCGATATCCAGGATATCGAGATCTGGAAAAGAAAGGACGACAACGGCGCCGAAAAGAGGACCTTTCTCCTTTGAATAAGCGACATCTGCTCCGCCGATCGTCCTCACCTCAGAAAATGTATTTTCCAGGATGAGGTGGCCTTTCAAACCCTCCTGAATTCGAATCGCCTCCTCGATACTCACTTTCCAGGGATGCAGAGGTTTCATATTATCGCTATGCGCAGAGGGCCAAGCGCTTGGCGTCTTTCATTACGGTGCGACCTGTTCGATCTTGCCCTTTTTTACCTGGAGGATGGAGAGGGTTCGAATCGTCTTTCCATCTTCTCCAAATCCCTTCAGGCCCGAGACCCCCTGAAAATTCTGGATCCGGCGAAGCTCTTCCCTCATCTGGATAGGGGACGAGACGGACTTCGAAGTCAGAATTTCCAGCAGGATCTTTGCTCCGTCGTAACCGAGGGCCTCAAGGGTTTCTGGATCTCGCTGGTAGGCCTTTTGAAATCCTTTGACGAAACGGCTGACCCGGGAAGAAGAGGCTCCCTTATAGAAGGCGTCGACAAAGATCGCACCCTCTGCAGACTTCCCTGCGATTCGAATAAGCTCCGGGCCATTCCAGGCATTGGTTCCGAGGAAGACCGGTCCTGTGACATCGAAATAGGCCAACTGCGAAAGAATCAGACCCACGCGATCATGAGTGTCAGGTATGAAAAGTCCATCGACCAGAAGGCCAACCTCAAACTCTTCTCCCAACGTTCTCTTGGAGGTCTCTTTTTTGATGGGGGTCACCTTGAAAAAGCTTCTGATCTCACGGCTGAAATCGGTCTGTCCTTCGTGGTAGGCCACCGTGGCCAGAAGCCTTCCACCCATCCGAGCCAGCTCTTGAGCGAAGAGGCCCTTGAAATGTTGTCCGTAGGGAGAGTTGGGATAAAAGACGGCGAAGGTTTGGAGTCCTAATTCCTTGACTGCATAAGCGACAAGGGCCCGAACCTGTTCCGAAGGGGTGATGGAGTTCTGGAAGACGAAATCTCCGAGCCCCTCAACCAGCTCTTTCTGGCTGAGGGTGAGAAGGGGCACTTGCAGCTGCCGGGCCTTCTTTGCGGCCTTCTCAGCGGTGATCGAGAGAAGGGGACCGATGATCCCAAGAACTCCCTCTTTGGTCACCAGATCCTCCACGGCCTTTTCAGCTTCAGACGGGTCTCCTTTCGAGTCTCGGATCAACAATGAAAGAACAGGTGCCTTTATTCCCGACTCCGCCTCTTTGATCGCGAACTGAATGCCTTGCAGAGCTCTCTCTCCAAAATGTTGATAGTCTCCGCTCAGAGGAAGGATGACTCCAATCGGATGCTTGGGTTTGAAAGTGAGATGGAGGGATTCATAGACCTCTCTGGCCTCAGGTTCATAATCCCTGGTCTTATACTCCTTCTCCCATTCCGTCAGGATGCTTTTCGCCTGGGAATCATTCCCACGGCTCTTCATCCATTGGGCCAGCTTTAATTTCGCATAACCTCCTCCGTAGGCCCCGCGGTAAAGGGACTCCACCCGGGTCAGCTCTTCCTCGGTCTTAAACGTGTCGATGACCGACCTTACCTTTTTCCTCAACTCCTCTCGAGGCTGTCCGGGAATGAGGAGCCCCTTGCCGTACCAGTGGAGGGCGCCAAACGGATCTTTGAGTTGAAGATGGTTATCTCCGAGAAGGGTGAAGATCTGAACCATCCTCGAGGGAGAGAGAAAGGTGGATAAAAGCTCGGTCAGAGTTGAAATGGCCTCATTCGGTTTCCTAAGCTGGGTGTAACAGATCCCCATCCTGAACTTGGCGTCGTTGGCGAGGGGGCTTTTGGGGAACTCTGTAACCAATTTCTTAAAACGCCAGAGGGCCTTTTCCGATTCGCCCTTTGAAAGGAATATCTCTCCCTCCCTGAAAAGGAGCGTATCCTCTGGCTGAGCTTGAGCAAAGAGATGGACATGACTGAAGAGGAGAAGACAGAGCGTCAAACTCCACCAGATTTTTGATTGCAAATTTATTGCGGGTCTTAAAACGTGAGAGATGGAATGCAATTCTATCTTAACCTTTAATCCTTTTGCTGATCGACAGGGGTGATATAATAGATTTCAGGGAGGTAGCGGTAAGCTTCGTTAAAATCGATCCCATAGCCAACCACAAAGACATCGTCAACCTCTTTTCCCAAGTAGTCTGCCTCGATCTCCACCTCCCTTCGCGACTTCTTGTCCAGAAGGGCGCATATCTTTACGGAGTTAGGGTTCGACAGAGTGAGCCGATCCCTTAAGAACTGCAATGTCCGACCGCTATCGATAATATCCTCAATGATCAAGAGATCCTTCCCTTCGATAGGCATCTCGATATCCTTTGTGATCTCAATCGTGCCGGAGGTCTTCATTCCGGTTCCGTAACTGGCCAGGCGGACAAAATCGATCTGGACCGGGATGCGAAGATGCCGGACGAGGTCAGAGAGGAAGATGAAGGCCCCTTTCAGGATGCAGACCAGTATCAGGTCTCTACCCCTGTAGTCTTCAGAGATCCGGTCGGCCAGGTTCTTGACGATCGAATCGATCTCCTCACGTGAGACCAGGGGATTGAGGCGATATCTCTCCATGATTACAGGGCATGTTCTAAAACAATGATCTCGGTCTGCTGAGGGAGGCTGGCTTTATCAAGAGCAATTTCGCTCGTCTTGGGCCGCTTCAGATTCGACTTTCCCTTGAGAAAGTCTTCGACCGGTGCAATGGGAAACCCGCATTTTGCCGTCTTGAAATGCATAGGGATGACCACTTTTGGCTTAACCTGTTCAACCACCTTGGTTGCCTCTTTCGAATCGATTGTGAAATATCCTCCCACGGGGATCAAAAGGAGATCGACCGGGCCGATCTCCTCCAATTCCTTTTGGCTAAGGATGTGGCCGAGGTCTCCTAAGTGGCAGATCCGGATGCCATCGACAGAAAAGGTGAAGATGGTGTTCCTGCCCCGCTCACTTCCTTTGGAGGCATCATGGTAAACGGAGATGCCTTTGAATGAGATCCCTTTGACCGTCTTATCGCCGCTGCCTTTCACGATCTGTGGAGATCCGGCAAGGCTCTTTGTGTCATTGTGATCCGCATGGTCATGGCTGGTTAGAACAATATCCGCCTGATCTTTGATCTTGCCATAGGCCAGTTGACCGCCATAAGCCCCGGATTCGTATGGGTCAGTGATGATCTTCACCCCCTGATCAGTGGTGATTAAGAAGGCTGCATGGCCGTACCATTTAATCTTCATCTGGACCTCCTTTGCTTAGATTGCGGATTGCTGAACGCAGGGGATTAAATTGCAAATCAATTCTAAGACATTAAATTTTAATATCCCATCATTCTCAGAAAAAGTCAATCCTCTTTTCAAGTTGCAACCTTAGAACCCACCTGCATCACCCTAACTTATCCAGGACGGCCTTCTTTTTTCCAGCGAGGGTTCCTTTCTTATCCCTCCGGTCATCGATTCTAATCGTGGTCAGGACCCGTGGCGCCCCTTTCTTAAAAGGCGCATCGTGCATCTTAAGGACGATCCGGATCAGATCTCTCACGTCTCCCTCGATATTCGTTCCCATTGAGGTTAACTCATACTTCACCTTCTCCTTTTTCAAAATGCGAATGCAGTCGGCCACATAAGAGCTCAGGCTCGTTCCCGCTGTACCAATCGGGACGATGCTGACTTCTAAGATCGCCATGGGGCACCTCCTGAAATTGAAATTTACCATTGACAGAAGACTGAAAAAGACTGGACAATGGCCTCTCAGTATCTACCACTCCATCGAATAGTTGTCAACGGGAGCAGTATTGCTTTCTTTTTGTTCAAAAGTATTGTATGAATATTATTAGTACCATGGGCCAGCCTCAAGAGATATCAGTCCTCATCGCATTTCTCGGAGGAGTCCTCTCCTTTGTCTCGCCCTGTGTCCTTCCCCTGATCCCATCCTATATCACCTATATCACGGGGGTTTCGTTCAAAGATCTCAGCGATGCAGGGACAAGGGCGAAACTGAGGTGGGCGACCGCCACCCATTCGTTACTCTTCATCGCGGGTTTCTCCACCGTCTTCGTCCTGATGGGTGCCTCCGCTTCCTATCTGGGACAACTGTTGATCCGTTACCAAGACTGGCTGATGAAGGGAGGAGGGGTGTTGATCATCATCTTGGGGATCCACTTCACGGGCCTCATCAACCTCCCTTTTCTGCAGATGGAGAGACGTCTTGAATTGAGGAAGAAGCCTCTGGGCTATCTTGGTTCTTTTTTGGTCGGGATTGTCTTCGCAGCGGGATGGACCCCCTGTGTTGGTCCGATCCTCTCCACCATTCTCCTCTATGCGAGCACATCCCGAAGTTTCACAACCGGCGTCCTCCTCCTGATGGTCTACTCGATGGGGCTGGGAGTACCTTTTTTCCTCTCTTCATTGGCTTTCAATTCTTTTCTCTCTGCGTTCGAGAAGATCAGACGATACATGAAGGTCATCACCATTGTCAGCGGCCTCTTCCTCATCGGCATCGGGATCCTCCTGTTGACCGACGCCTTCAGAGAGATCAATGCCTACCTGAATATGTTTGTCAATCCCTAACTCCCAGCCTTGCCGGGAAGCTCGAAATTCGAATTTCGAAATCCTAAATAAATTCAAATGCCAGCAATAAACATTCCAAACCTATTTTAAACATTTAGACTTTGAATTTGGAAATTTTTTCGCAGTTCGAATTCAGCGCTTCGGATTTTATTTAGACTTATTGCCTGACACTTGTCAGGGCAAAGATCCCAGCCATGCCAAAGAGGAACGTGGGCATCCAGGAGGCGAGAAAGGGTGGAAGGATTCCTGATCTCCCAAAGGAGAGGAAGACACTGAAGGCCAGACCATACAAGAAACCGATCATCACGCTGAGGCCGATGCTCAGGGCCACTCCGCCAGATCGGCCGCTCTTGAGGGCAAAGGGGATTCCGATCAGGACCATGATCACGTTCAACAAGGGGTAGGAGAGTTTGGAGTGGAGATCAACGAGATATCGAGTCGGATCATAACCAGCAGATCGAATCCTTTGGATATAATTCCGAAGCTCTGTATAGCTCATCTCCTTCGACTGCCGCTCAATGGCTTGAAAGGATTCCCATCCCTCGGGCAGAATAAGTTCGATCTCTCTGAAAGGGCTGGTCTGGATCGAACCCTGTTGATCGAAGTCCCGAACCGCCCCCTCGAGAAATTGCCACTTGTCATTGATCCATTTTGCCTCGCGAGCGTCAACCCTCCGCACACATCGAAACTGGCTGTCAAACTGGTAAAGGGTGAGACCATTCAGGCTCTTTTTGTCAGGATCGAGGAGCTGGATATTGTAGATCCGTTGATCACTCCGGTACCAGATCTTATAGTTTTTGAAGAAGCTGGATGTCTTCTCTTTTCTTACCTCAACCGAAAGCAGGTGACGGACCCTTTGGTTGGTCAGAGGGACAAGGTATTCATTTCCTAAGAACGAAACACAGCCGATGAGCACGGCGGTCAGGAGTAAAGGAAACGTGACACGGTAGAGGCTTACCCCACCTGCCTTCATCGCCGTGATCTCACTATGCCTGGAAAGCATCCCCAGAGTAAGAAGGGTGGCCAGGAGCACGGCATAGGGAAGGGTCCACTGAAAAGTCACCTCTGGAACCTTATAGAGGATGTACTCGAATATCAGATAAACAGGCGCCTGATACTTGATGAAGACATCCATTTTCTGGAAGAAGAGGACGACCACATAGATCAGGATCAGACTGCTCAGGCTCAGGCTGAAAATCTTGAGGTACTCACGGACGACATATCTGTTGAGGACCCGATATCTTTCACGCATCGTCGAGCGACCCTCTCCATTTCCGTTGAACAGAATCGATCGCCTGGTTCAACCATACCAAGGGTTTGAACGGAGACTCTTTGGCAGCTTTGATCAGAAGGTAGATGCCAAGGCCTCCGAAGAGAAAGTTGGGTGCCCATCCGGCCCAAAAGGGCGGAAGGAGATGGCGAAGCGCAAGGATTTCGGAGGCCGAGAGCGAAATGTAATAGGCCAATAGAATGATGATGCTCAAGATGAAACCGTAGGATCTGCCCGACCGCCGGGGTTGAATCCCCAGAGGAACTCCGATGAAACCGAATATGATGCACACGAAGGGAATAGCATATCGTTTATGAAGCTCGACCCGCTGAGGTGTCACATCTTCTCCGAGGCCTTCCTTCTTCTCTATTTTCCCTTTGAGGTCGTCAATGGACATCTCATGTTCTCTCAGTTTCCTGTCCACGGCGATCAGAGCCCTTGACATTTCGAGCTTGAGATCATAGACGCTAAATTGAACCTTCTGGTAAGTACCTGTCTTTGGCTCAAACCGATGAATCTCGCCGCTGAAGAGCCTTAGGATGACCTCCTGAGATCTGGGATCGCCGGTAAGGAACCCCTCCTTCGCAAAGATCGTATTGAGTTTCTCCTTGTCCCTTTCATCATGGATGAGAATTCCCTCCATCCTCTTTCCTTGAATCGGGACTTTGTCCACATAGACCACCAAGCCGTCAAAGGTGTCGTTGAAAACCCGCTCCTTGATTTCGATGTCCGCTCTGGATTGAGCGATGAGGTATAGGGTTGACTTAAATCCGATGTTTCCCCACGGGAGTCCATAGAAAACCAAGAAAGCGGTAAGAAAGTAGGCGCCGATGGAGAAGATGGAGACAGGGAAGAAGAGCTGGTAGAGGCTCAAGCCGGATGCCTTAAAGGCAGTGATCTCACTGTCGCCGGAGAGCCTCCCAAACGCTAAGAGTATGGCCAGGAGCACAGCCATGGGAATGGTAAAGACCAGGAAGGAGGGAGAGATGTAGAACAGGAGCATCAATATGCTGGTAGGGCTGACCCCTTTTGTTACAATAAGTTCGATCAGTTTTAGAATTTTATCCATGAGGAGGATGACCGTGAAGATCATGAGCCCGATAAAAAAGATAGGAAGGATCTCCTTCAGGATATAAAGGTAGGTCGTTTTTTTCATTCGCCTCGTTCAAGAAAACCCGAGATTAAGGGCACGCCTTTCTTTTATTCTATGGGAGAGAGAGACGGAATGTCAAGGAAGGGGTCAGAAACTTGACAAAACTTAAGTTATTGGATTATCATTATTTCAATCGCGGGGTGGAGCAGTCCGGTAGCTCGTCGGGCTCATAACCCGAAGGTCGGTAGTTCAAATCTACCCCCCGCTACCAATGAGATCAAGGGGCTGCGAGGTGATCGTAGCCTTTTTTTTGACTTGAAATCTATATTCCGATTTCTTATACTGAGGGCATTGATGGGGGATCCGTACGCTCAGATGAGGACGATGTGGAACTTTTTTAAGGGATTTTGGCGACTTAAAGAACGCCGCAAGTCCGCCCGAGCGCCTGTCAGCTCAGCCGTCAGATTTAGAATCATCGACAGCAAAAATCCTGCCATTCGTTCCCGAATACTTCACGGAAAGGTTCTCGACCTATCTCTGGAAGGGCTGTGCATCGGGACGAACACAGTTCAGATGGATGGGTTGCACGTCTTTCATCCGTCCTCTCAACAGAGAAACAGATTGGAGATCGAGGTTGAGCTCCGTCCGGACCTGCCTCCTATGAGGATATTGGCAGAGGTGAAATGGTACAGTCGGGTTGAAGATGAGGTCGGATGGATTTACAAGATGGGAGTGAATTGGGATTCCCTCAGCGAAAGCGACCGACAGACTCTCAAGACTTTCCTAAAAACGAGGGATTAATCCCTGCCGCCAAAAAATAATTTTAATCTGATTCCTCACAGAGTGAAACTCCTCGGCCATGGACGGGGCTTGCGGAGCACATTCCGGTCAACTCCGATGATCCTCATCAGAATTTTCGAAGCAGACTTCATGGCCGTAAGGGGTATTGGAAAGATCAGAAGGCATGGAGAAGAAATTACCCTTTCCCTGCCCGGTTTGTGGTCGAAAGACCGATCACCCAATAGAAGGGCTAAGAGAGGGAGCTACCCTGACCTGTCCTTTTTGTAAGCTGACCCTGACCCTCCACGGCCACATGTGGAAGGATGTCCAGAGAGAGATCAGGAAGTTGAAAGAAGGTGGCAGGGCTCGATCGTGAGACCGTGCCCCGGCTGAAGGCACAGTGGAAGCGGATCTGAGAGCAAAATATCAGGGTGCCATGGTAGGCGGCGCCATTGGCGATGCAATCGGCGAGCTTGCTTTCCATTATCGGAAAAAAGAGGATTTGTGCAGCGCAGTCAATCGAATCGAAAAGCTCACCTATACAGACGATACGGCAATGGCCATCGGCCTCGCGGAATCGATTCTCGAAAAGAGGGGGATCGATGCCCGGCACTTAGGGGAGACGTTTAGCCGGAACTTTTATCGTGAACCATGGCGGGGTTATGCCCCAGGCCCGCCCACTATCTTCTCCATCGTGCGTTCCCATGGAATCTCCTATGTCGAGGCTGCCAAGAGCCTATTTCAGGGATCTGGCTCACTGGGAAACGGTGCGGCCATGAGGATTTCTCCGGTTGGGCTATTTTTTCATGATTCGGATCGTCTCTACGAGGCGGCCTGTGCCTCCGCCGAGGTGACGCATGCACACCCGGTTGGAATGGATGGGGCGGCGGTGCAGGCCCTGGCCGTTGCTCAGGCTGTAAGACTCGATCCACAAAAGGAATTCCCTTTGGAAGGATTTATAGAAGGTCTTGTCGCCTTTGCCAGGACGGCCGAGATTCGAGAGAAGATGGAGCTTCTGAAGAACATCCTTTCCGATGATCTTCCGGCCAGCATCGCTGCAGATCGGCTGGGACGCTCGGTCGCAGTGGACGAATCGATGCCGTTTGCCATCTACTCCTTTCTCCGATATCCTAAATCTTTTGAAGGCTGCCTCTTCTGTTCCGTCCTCAATGGTGGAGACCGCGACACGCTTGGTGCTATGGCATGTGCCATCTCCGGTGCTTACTTAGGCATTGGGGCCATCCCGAGGGGCTGGTCCGACAAGCTCGAAAATCGGGATACGATCATTACCCTGGCCTCCTCGCTGTCAGAGCTTGCCCATTAAGGTCGATTCAAAATTCTTCAGCCCATCGGATGGCCTCTGAAAGTTTTTCCAAAACGTCGCTCGCTGTGAAATGGAGCCCCTTCTCCTTTCGGACGAAATCACCTGCTAAGCCCGTTACAAACGTAGCGGCCAGGCTTGACTGGAAGAGGCTGTTCTTTGCGGCAAACCCTGCAATCGCACCGGAGAGAATATCGCCTGTTCCTCCGGTGGCCATCCCAGGATTGCCGGTAAGATTGAATCTCGTCCTCGTCCCGTCCGAAACGATATCCACCGGTCCTTTCATCACGACGATGCAGCGACACGTCTTAGCGAATTGCGTCACATTTTCAGGGCTGGGTTCCTGGCCCGATAGTTTTCTGAATTCTCCGCGGTGAGGAGTGAGGACGACGTTTTCATGCAGGATCTCTAAATCCCCCAGGATTGCATTCAATCCATCCGCATCGATCACGATCTTTCTATCCTTCAATTCCTTGACGAGATTCACGACCAATCTCCTGGTTTCTTCCCTGACCCCCTTACCCGGTCCCAAACCCATTCCCGGTCCGATCACGACGGAGTCACAACGATATTGGTTTACTCTCTTAATAATCTCGGAAAGGTGGTCAATCGTTAGGAATTCACCTTCCAGGGATGGCCCGAGAAGGTCGGGGATCTTTTCCACTGCGGCCATGCAGGGATGAGGGGAAGAGTGGTACACCAGGTCAGCGATCTTAGCTGCTGCTTTTGCCGCATACTCCAGGGCCCCCCGAAAAAAGGAGGAACCTCCGATGATCATCACCCTGCCAGCCTCTCCTTTATGGGCATCCTCCTTTCTCTTTTCGAGAATCTTTACATCCCCTGGACCGATCCGATCTTCTATATCCCGGGGGATTCCCAGACTTAAAACTTCGGCCTCCTCCGTCTTTGGAAAATGAAGGCTTAAGGTGAGATCGGGCTTGATTGAGACCTCTGAACCATACCCGGTGGGAACATCGATACAGATCCTTTTCGCATGGGTTTCGTTTATCTTCAGGATGGCTGTTCGATAAGGCTCCCTCGGCGCTCCCACCATGCCGGTTCCCAGCATAGCGTCGACAAGGATATCGAACTGACCGAGATCGTATTGGGATAGATCGGTCGAATCTCTGATGAAGAGCTTTCTAAGGCCGGTGTTTTCCAGGATTTGCCAATTCTTTCTCGCCTCCTCTGTGGCGATCTCCTTTGGACTTCCGAGGAGATAGAGGGTCACCTCATGCTTGTCCATCAGGTGTCTTGCCACAACAAACCCATCGCCTCCGTTGTTTCCCAGGCCGCAGAATATACCGACTTTCTTTCCACCTCCGTACCTCTGTGAGATCTCATCTGCCACCCCGCGGCCTGCATTCTCCATAAGCATGAGCGTGTGAAAACCAAAGTACCTTGCGTTGACATCCAAAACAGCCGTTCTCTTCGCTGCATTTTTAAGATCGATCTCCTTGGCCATTTCTGACACCTTCCTCTCCCCTCCTCACCCCCTCATCTCCGATGCTCCTCATCAGAATTTACGAGACGGGCTTCATCACCATAACCGGTTAAAACTTTAAGCAATTTCCATCATCGTCGTCTCCCCCTCAATTCGGAATCCTCAAGACCCCTGCGCCCTGGATCTTTCCTTGTTTGAGCAAGAGAAGGGCTCTGTTGGCCTCCTTTAATTCGAATTCCTGAACCTCACTGCTAACAGGGATTCTTGCAGCCAGCAGAAGAAAATCCGAAACATCCTTCCTTGTAATATTGGCGACGCTCTTTATCTCCTTTTCATCCCATAGGAGTTGGGCATAGTCGAGGGCTGGAATGGGGTTCCTCTTCCGGATGACGGCAATGACCAATCTCCCCCCTTTTTGCAGAACGTTTAAAGCAAGGGGGACCGTCTCTCCGACCGGGGTAAAATCAATGGCACAGCGGAGTTTCTTAGGAGGTTTATCCTGTGGCCCGCCTGCCCAGGATGCACCCAATCTCTTAGCTAATTTCCTATGCTCTTCGCTTCTTGTGAAGACGAATACCTCGTAGCCCCAGTACGTGGCCACCTGAATCACGATGTGGGCAGAGGCTCCGAATCCAAAAAGTCCCAGGACTTCGCCTTTTTCCATTGAGCAGAGCCTGAGATCCCGATACCCGATTGCACCCGCGCAGAGCAGCGGGGCTGCCTCGGCATCAGAAAATCTTTCAGGGATCAAATAGGCAAAGTCCTCTAAGACCAGCGTATATTGGCCGTAGCCGCCATCCCTATCACATCCGGTTGCCTTGAATGACTCACATAGGTTTTCATTTTCTTTCTGGCAGAAATGGCATTTCCCGCAGGTAGAATGGATCCATGCAATTCCAACCCTGTCGCCCAACCTGAATCTTTTTACCCCGGGCCCCAGCGCTTCCACCTTTCCAATGATCTCATGACCTAAAACAATAGGGAGCCTGGGATGGATTCTCCCTTCGATCTCGTCGAGCTCGGTGTGGCAGACTCCACAGGCAGAAACCCTGACCAAAACCTCTCCGGAATTGGGGAGAGGCTTTTCCATCTCTACCAGCTCAAGAGGCTCCCTTTCGACAGAGGATATTTCTTTGAGAACCATTGCTTTCATCTTCAGACTTCCTCTTTCAAGACTTTTTGCCTCAAACGTTTTCGGGCGGAACGTATCTTCTTTTCTTCCTTCCTCTTTTCAATAGTCCAGAGTGGAACAGGGGTGGGGATTCGTCGCCTAATCGGTTGATTTAACTTGACCAGACGCTTCTGAAGTCTCTGAAGGGCGAGCGAAAGATTTTGGGATTGAAAGCGATGTTCAGTCGCAGTCACCGTGACCCCGGAAGGCAAATGCCTGAGCCGAACAGCGGTCTCTCTCTTATTCTTCCTCTGGCCACCCGGCCCGCGGGAGCGGTAGGTCTCAACGACCACCTGGTTCTTCAGGACTTCGATCTTTGTGTCAAACCGCTGGCTCATGGAAGGTCGTCTCGTTAAACTCCAGATTCAAAAAATGGGGTACTCCACCTCAACCTTCTCCTTTTGCCTCTTCCTTCTTTTCATCGGCATGGTGTTTGATCACCAGGGCATCGACCATAAAGATCACGTCCTCGGCGATGTTGGTCGCGTGGTCTGCGATCCGTTCCAGGCATCGACAGACGATCATCAGGTGTACTGCGCGGGTGATCGTCTTCGGATCCGCGATCATATAGGTCAGGAGCTCTCGGAAGACCTGGTCGTTCAACTGATCCACCAGGTCATCCCTTTCGCAAACCGAACGGGCCAGTTTGGAGTCCCGGTTCACAAAGGCGTCGAGGACATCTTTGACCATCGATTGGGCAATTTCCGTCATTCGCGGGATATCGATATAAGGTTTGAGCTGGGGTTCCTGATTTAACGAGAGGGCCCGCTCCGCAATATTGACCGCCTGATCGCCCATCCTCTCGAGATCGGTGATGATCTTCATCGCCGCGGTGATAAATCGGAGATCGACGGCCATCGGCTGCCTCAGGGCCAAGAGCTTGAGGCACATATCCTCAATGGCGATCTCTAAACGGTTGATCTGATCTTCCCTCTCGAAGGTCTGCTTGGCCAGATCGGAATCCCTTTTGACGAGGGACTGGACCGCCAAGCGGATCGTCTCCTCCACCAAGGTCGCCATCTTCAGGAGATTCTCTTTCAATGTCTCCAACTCTTTTTGAAATTGGGTTTCCATGGTCTCCTCCTGGCATCATTATACGTAATGGCAGAGATCTCAATATACCCCCCTCACCTTTATCCTCTCCCCTTGGGGAGAGGGCAGCGTGTGGGGCATTACCCGAATTTACCAGTGACGTAATCCTCGGTCCGCTTATCTCTGGGTCGGGTGAAGATCTGAAAGACAGGACCTTCTTCGACCATCTCTCCGTTTAGAAAGAAGGCTGCCCGGTCGGCAACGCGGGAGGCCTGTTGAATGTTGTGGGGCACGAGAACGATGGTATACTCCTTCTTCAATTGAGTCAGTGTCTCCTCGATGCTGGCCGTGGAGATGGGGTCCAATCCTGAGCAGGGTTCATCGAAGAGAAGGACCTCAGGTTCCAGAGCCAGAATCCTTGCAATGCAGAGGCGCTGCTGCTGGCCGCCGGAGAGTCGAAGCGCGGAGGTGTGAAGGCGATCTTTAACCTCCTCCCAGAGAACCGCAGAGCGGAGCGCTTTCTCAACGATTTCGCTCAACCTTCTCTTTGGGATGCTCCCCTTCAATCTTGGACCGTAAGCCACATTGTCAAAGATCGACATGGGAAGGGGCGTGGGCAGGTCGAAGACCATTCCCACCCGCCTTCTCAGTTGAGTGAGGTTGACCTTGGGGTCGTAGATATTTAAATCGTCAAGAAAGATAGCCCCGGAATGTCTCCCCCCGAAGATCAGATCTGTCAGACGATTAAGACTTTTAAGAAGTGTGGTTTTGCCACTCCGGGCCGGCCCAAAAATGGCGAATATCTCTTTCGCCCCGATCTTCAGGTTGATATCCCGAAGGGCCTGAAATGAATCGTAGTAAAAACTGAAATCTTCAATAAGGATCTTCCGCTGCTCAGACATATCCTTATACCCTGTGACGAATGTAGCGGTTGAGCAACCAGTTGGCTGCCGTATTCACAATCAAGACGAGAAGAATCAAGGCTGCCCCAGTACCATAAGCCATCTCCATCGAGATTCCTTCTCGAGCAAGGATATAGAAGTGGACTGACATCGTCCGGATAGGTGAGAACAGGGAAGTGGGCATGACCAGTGAGGATCCAGCGGTCAAGATCACTGCGGCGGTCTCTCCGATGCTCCGACCCACGCTTAAGATGATGCCGGTAAAAATCCCGGGTATCGCACTGGGCAAGATCGTACGCGTCACCGTCTGCCACCTTGTGCCTCCCAGCGAAAAGCTGACCTCTCGGTAGGTGTAAGGGATTGTCTTGATCGCCTCCTCGGCTGTGGAGATGATGGTGGGAAGGATCATGGCAGCGAGCGTCAAGCCTCCGGAGAGAATGGACCATCCCATATTGAGGAAGATCACAAAAAAGACGAAGCCGAACAGTCCAAAGATGATCGATGGCACCCCTGCAAGGCAGTCGGTTCCGAAACGGATGATGCGGGAGATGCGGGTCTCCCTTGTATACTCCCTGAGAAAGATGGCCGTTCCCACTCCTAAGGGTGCGGCGAAGACGATGGCGACGAGTGTGAGCGCAAAGGTCCCGACGATGGTCGAAAGGATGCCACCCTCCCGGCCCATGTTCTTTGGAGAATCGAGAAAGAAACGGGGGTGAAGGACCGGAAGCCCTTCGGCAAGAACCTGGAAAAGGATGAGCATCATCACTCCAATGGTCAACAGGGCAGCGGTCCAGATGAGAACCTTTGCAACGTTTTGAGTCAGATATCGGGTGCGATTGGAAATCAACTCCTCCTCCTTCTGGACAGGGCAATGGCTGAGGAATTGAGGATCATGATGATCAGAAAGAGGATCACCCCGGTTGCGAAGAGGGCCTGTCGATGGTCACCCGAGGCATAACCCATCTCAATGCCGATGTTCGTCGTCAACGTCCGGGCTGAGTCGAGAAAAGAGGTTGGCATCTTGACCGCATTTCCCAGGATCATGATCATCGCCATCGTTTCACCGATAGCCCTTCCCATCCCTAAAATGATGCTTGCCACGATCCCTGATCTCGCAGCAGGCACCATCACTCGCCAGATCGCCTGCCAGTGGGTCGCACCCAATGCCAGAGCCCCTGACTTGTAATAGGGGGGAAGGGCCCTGAGCGAATCCTCTGAGATGCTGATGATCGTCGGCAGGATCATGAAGCCCAAGATCACGGACCCTGAAAGAATGCTGAGGCCCGGTCCTCCGAGATAATTTCGGACAAGGGGGACAAGGATGATCAATCCCCAGAATCCATAGATGACCGATGGGATGGCAGCCAGAAGTTGAATCGTTGGTCTGAGCACCATCGCTATTAGCGGTGGGGTCCACTCGGACAGGAAGATGGCGCAGGCCAGGCCAAGGGGCACGCCCAAGAGGATGGCTCCAAAGGTGACCCAGAAAGAGCCCACGATCATGGGAAGGATGCCGAACGAGCCCTGGCTCGGAACCCACCGTTCTCCTAAGATGAAGGCTCGGGGGCCCACTTTCCAGATCAGCGGCAGCCCTTCTCCAAAGATGAAGAGGGCGATCAGGCCGAGGATCGAGATCGACGAAAAGGCGATCAATAAAAGGATCCTTTCTATGATCTTATCCTTTGCCTCCATCATTATTCTCCAAGACTTCACGGCCGGATCGTGACCAGGCCTTCTTTTGCGAGCAGCTCCTGAGCCTCTGGACATAAGACGAATTCCAGGAAGGAAAGGGCCTCTCCTTGCGGGCTGCCATTGAAAACGAAGAGGAAGGGGCGAACCAGTCGGTACCGGCCATGGAAGATGTTTTTCACACTGGGCTCCACACCCGAAATCTTCAGGGCCTTCACCTTCGGATTGACCAGTCCGAGGGAGATGTACCCGATGGCATTGGGATCCCCTGCGACCACCTGGCGGATCGCTCCATTGGAATCCTGGACCAAGGCCTCCAGGCTGATCTCCTCCTCTTTCATGACCATCTTCTGAAAAGCCTCTCTCGTTCCCGAACCCTCTTCACGGGTCACCAGAACGATGGGCCGGGAGCGACCTCCGACATCACCCCAATTTCTTACCTTTCCGGAGAAGATCTGCCTGATCTGGGCGAGAGAGAGGTCATCCACCGGATTCTCCGGATGGACAATGATCGCCAGCGCATCCTTTGCGACCGTTACATGGTAGAGATGCTTTTCTCCCACGGTTAAGGAGCGGGAGGACATGCCAATATGGGCTGCTCCGGTACGGACCGCCTCGATCCCGGCAGTCGATCCACCGCCCTGGACGTAGATATGGGATCCGGGATGGCGAATCATATACTCCTCGGCCAAAAGCTCGGCAAAGGGTTCAACCGAAGTCGATCCGGCCACCGTGATCCCGGCCCTTGATCGCTGGCATCCCATGCTAAGTGAAATAAGGAGAAGAATACTCACGAGGCATATGAGAAATCTCAAATTCCAAATTCCTCCCTTCGCCGGAGCCGCCCAATTACTGAAGGCGCTGGCTCGCAGGCAGGTCTGCCTATGCCGAGTCTCCAGCGTAACAGGATGGCTACGCGCAGGCAGGCCAAATCCCAAATAATATCCAAATACCAATACCCAATGACCGAAACGATAGAAAACATCTCCCCGTCCTTGGTGGGAGGGGATGGGGAGGGGGACAGCCGACTCCATTTTTCCACCCTCACCCCAACCCTCTCCCGTCAAGGGAGAGGGAGGTTTAGATTTGATTTTTATAGCTTGCGAGTGACCAAAACGGCCAAAATCAATTTGTTTGTTATTGGGTGTTTGAGATTTTGTGTTTATCATAGGTTTTTTCCAATTTGAAATTTGCAATCTGAAATTCCTGCCTGCAGGCAGGCTTATCCATATCTCCCTGTCACATAATTTTCTGTTCTCTTGTCTTTTGGCCTCGTAAAGAGATCGGCAGTCGGACCATATTCCAGTAATTCTCCGAGAAGAAAGAAACCGGCCCAATCAGAAGTACGGGCTGCCTGCTGCATGTTATGGGTGACGATGACGATGGTATACCTCTTTTTTAGCTCCTGCATCAGCTCTTCAATCTTCAAGGTGGCAATGGGGTCGAGGGCAGAGCAGGGCTCGTCCATCAGAATCACTTCAGGTTCAACAGCCAAGACCCTGGCAATGCAGAGCCGTTGCTGCTGTCCCAGGGTCAGGTTCAGAGCGCTGGTATGGAGCCGATCCGCCACCTCTGACCATAGAGCAGCGGCCTTAAGACTCTTTTCCACCTTTTCTTCAATCTCCCTTCTCGAATAAATCCCGAGCACCTTGGGACCGAAGGCCACGTTTTCATAGATGCTTTTTGGAAAGGGGTTCGGCCTCTGAAAGACCATGCCGACCCTCTGCCTGAGGCCTACGACATCCAGGCCCGGTCGATAGATTTCCTCTCCGTCGAGCATCACGCTCCCTTCAGTTCGAGTGTGGGGAATGAGTTCGTTGGTCCGGTTGAGCGCGCGAAGGAAGGTCGATTTTCCGCAGCCCGAAGGCCCGATCAGGGCAGTGATCTGACGCTCTTTGATATGGATATTAATGTTTTTAAGGGCCTGGACAGACCCGTAATAGAAGTTCAGTCCGCGGGCTTCGATCTTTGTGTTCAATTCCTGCATCATAAGGTAGAATTACCAGATTATCAGCCTTTGATCAAGACGATCCATATTTCGCCATGCTCATGGAGGTGATAGGCGGTCCCCCTCGATTTCTAACCGAAGCGGCCGGTGATGTAATCCTCTGTCAATTTCTTGGAGGGATGCGTGAAGATCTTCTCCGTCTTATCGAATTCGATGATTTCCCCGAGATACATGAAGGCCGTATAGTCTGAGACCCTTGCAGCTTGTTGCATATTGTGTGTGACGATGATGATGGTTACATCCTTTTTTAGTTGCATGATGAGTTCTTCAATTTTTAGAGTTGCCGTAGGATCAAGGGCAGAGGTCGGTTCATCGAACAGGAGGATTTCAGGGTCCGTGGCAAGGGCCCTCGCAATACAAAGTCGCTGCTGTTGTCCCCCTGAGAGATTGAAGGCGAGGTCATGGATTCTGTCACGAACTTCATCCCAGAGGGCAGCCTGCTTGAGGGCCTTCTCCACCTTCTCGTCCAGGAGGCGCTTCCTGCGCTCTCCTCTCACCCTGAGACCGTAGGCGACATTCTCATAGACCGTTTTGGGAAAGGGGTTCGGTTTCTGGAAGACCATGCTGATGCGCATCCGGACTTCAATCGGATCGACTTCCGAGCTGACGATATTTAATTGGTCCGGGTATAAGAGAATCTCACCCTCATATCGATTCCCAGGATAGAGATCATGCATTCGGTTAAAGCATCGGAGGTAGGTCGTCTTGCCACATCCGGAGGGACCGATCAGCGCCGTGATTCTATTCTCGGCAATGGGGAGGTTCACGTGCTTCAAGGCCTGAACCTGATTGTAGAAAAAACTGAGATTCTTGACTTCTGCTTTTAGATTTTCAGAAAAGACTGTTGACATACATGCTCCGGTTTTTGTCTCACCATTTGATCCTTTTTCTGAACTTGTATCGTAAATAGATGGCAAGTGCATTCATGACCAGGGTCATCAGGAGAAGGATGATCCCGGCTGCCGCGGCATTGAGGTGAAATTCCTTCTGGGGTCGGGAAACCCAGTTGAACATCTGAATGGGCATCACCGTAAAAGGATCGAAGAGCCACTTGAACGATAGAAAAGGGAAAGTATTCGTCATCGGTGAGGATGGCAAGAAGGCAACAAATGTCAGGGCACCGACCGTGATGATCGGCGCTGTCTCTCCGATGGCCCTCGAAAGGCCGATAATCATTCCCGTTAGAATGCCACCCATCGAATAGGGGAGGATGTGGTCCTTGACGGTCTGCCATTTGGTTGCCCCTAAGGCATAAGAAGCTTCACGAATAGAATTAGGGATCGCTTTAATTGATTCTCTAGTGGAGATGACGACCATGGGAAGGATCAACAAACCCAGGGTCAACCCTCCTGTAAGGATGCTCTCCCCCAATTTCAGAAAATAAACAAAGAGCCCGAGCGCCAGAAGTCCGTAGATGATGGAAGGGATACCCGCCAGATTATTCATGTTGATTTCGATCACATGGGTCAACCAGTTCTTCTTGCCGTATTCCTCCAGATAGATCCCGGCCGCAATTCCGAGCGGAACCGCTGCTGCAGCAGTAACGATCATCACCAGCGTTGTCCCCACCCAGGCGGACAGGATTCCTGCTTTTTCCGGAAATCGGGAAGGGTAGGAGGTCAAGAAGGACCAGCTCAATCTTGGAAATCCGTCTACGAAAAGATCAATGATGAGCGTAAAGAGGACAACGAAACCGATGAGCGTAGAAAATAACCCAATGACCCAGAAGAGATGGTCCCGAAATTTGTTGTGGGATATTCTCCTTCTTATCTCCTGCGTATTCTTATCACTGGCCATTGTCAATAGACCTCTCGAATCCTTTTCCTGAACCAGAAACCAAGAATATTCAAGAAGAGGGTCATGAAAAAGAGGGTGATCCCTGCAGCAAAGATGGTTTTGTATTCGATCGTCCCGTGAGGAACATCGCCCAGACTGACCCCTACGATGTAAGCGGTCAGCGTCTGAATCGGCTCGATGGGATTGAGGGTCAGATTCGGCATCATTCCCGCAGCAATAGCCACCACCATCGTTTCTCCGATTGCCCGGGAAATGCCAATGATAAAGGCTGCCGCAATCCCTGAGAAAGCTGAGGGGATGACGACCTTGAAGGCGGTCTGGAATTTTGTGGCACCCGTGGCATACGACCCCTCCCGGATGTGCATGGGCACTGCTTTCATGGCGTCCTCGCTCACTGAGCTGACATAAGGGATGATCATGACGCCCATGATGATCCCGGGACTTAAGGCGTTGAAACCCGAGAGCTGAGGGATGAAATTTTGGAGGATCGGAGTAAGAAAGAGAAGGGCAAAATAACCGTAGACCACGGTCGGAACGGCTGCGAGGAGCTCGAGGATGGGCTTCGCGATCTCCCTGACTTTATGGGGAGCGTACTCACTGAGATAAACTGCGACAATGAGTCCCACGGGCAATGCTACGAGGACAGCAATCCCGGTGACTAAGAGGGTTCCGGAGACGAGAGGCAAGATTCCAAATTTGGGTTGAGCAAAGAGAGGAGTCCACTGTCTGCCGGTCAGAAACTCCCCCAGGGAAACGTCCTTAAAAAACCCTAAAGCCTCATAAAAGAGGATAAAGACGATACTGAGGGTGATGAGAATGGAAGAGAGGGCGCTCAGGAGAAGAATTCCTTCAACCACCCTCTCTTTGATTTTTGAAGACAGTTTGCGTTTCAAAACCTTTTTATTTTTTCTCCTCCAGTTTCAGAAGGTCTTCAATCTTCATCCCGATCTTGGCCTCGCCACCAAAAACCGTTCCGGTCACTTTTCTGGCAAATCTTTCTTCTGCAAGTTTGTAGGCTCGATCGGGAAGGGGGATATACTTGACTTGCTTCACCAGCGTCGGCGCATGTTTGAGATAAAATTCAACGAACTCCTTCACCTCCGGCCTCTCGGCCGACTTCTTGTTCACGTAAATAAAGATCGGTCTGGAGAGGGGAAAATAAGTTCCATCCATTACCGTCTTCATTGATGGAGAAACAGGACCCTTTCCACCGTCAATAGCGACCAATTTCAGCTTATCAGGATTCTCGGCATAGTACGCATAACCGAAAAATCCAAGGCCACCTCTGTCAGAAGCGATCCCTTGAACAAGCACATTGTCATCTTCGCTGGCGGTGAAATCGCCCCGACTTGCTCTTGACTTGCCGACAATGGCCTCGGTGAAATAATCGAAGGTGCCCGAATCCACTCCAGGTCCATAAAGTTTTAAGGGCACATCAGGCCATGCCGGGTTCACCTGATTCCATCTGGTTATTTTGCCTTCGGCAGCTGGTTCCCAGATCTTCTTAAGGTCCCCTACGGTCATGGAAGTCACCCAGTTGTTCTTAGGGTTAACCATGACAGCCAGGCCATCATAAGCCACTGGAAGCTCGATATATTCAATCCCCGCCTGTTTGCAGGCATCCATCTCTTTCTTAACAATGGGTCTGGAGGCATCCGATATGTCGGTCTCGCCTCGCGAAAATTTCTTGAAGCCTCCACCTGTCCCAGAGATTCCCACCGTCACCTTCACGGTCCCCTTTTTTGCTTTTTGAAATTCCTCGGCCACCGCTTCGGTGATGGGATAAACCGTGCTCGACCCGTCGATCTTGATGATCTTTTCCTGCGCCCAGCCTAGGGTCACTCCAAGACCGGGGAGGTTCGTAATTAGCAACGCTCCTGCAGCCACAAAAACCAGCAAACCTATGTTTCTTCCAATTCGTTTCATTATTTTTCTCCTTTCATATAAGATATCTGAGTTTTGTTACGATTCTGTTACAGATCCATTACGTTTTGGTTAATTCATTGTGCTCACCTCCTCACTCATTTGATTCAAGCCCCCCGACTGCTTATTGAGAAGCCATTTTTTATTGGTCGCGAAGCTTTGAAGGGATGATAACAGCGATTTGTCGCAGCAAGGTTACGAACCTGTTAAATTTCTATGACCCCGAGAAAAAAGTTGCATCCTACGGCTTCTTAAGGGATATTAATTGTAGCTCTCCGCCCTAAAGGCAGGGGCTTGCGGGGCGGGTACGGGTCAAGCGCAATCATTCCATTTTAGCCTCTTTTCCGGAAGAGAAGATGGTCTGAGTAGGAATGAGGGTTTCAAGGGTGGTTATTCAAGATGCCAGATAGATTTCTTTGGGGTGTGGCGACATCGGCCTTCCAGCTTGAAGGGTCTCCCAATGCGGACTGGACAGCCTGGGATGAAAGGTTAAGGTCAAAGCCGAACGTCACCAATCATTACTCTCTTTATAAAAAAGACTTAAAATTCCTGAAAGAGCTCGGTGTCAATGCTTACCGTTTTTCATTAGAGTGGAGCAGGATCCAACCTGAAGAAGATCAATGGGATACGGAAGCCGTTCGACATTATCAGGACATTGTCGACATCCTTCATGGAGAAGGCATTGAGCCTATGTTGACCCTCCACCATTTTACCCACCCTCGCTGGTTCCTGGAGAAATATCCGTGGCACGAAGACCGGTCTGTCAAAAAATTTCTGGTGTACGTGGAGAAGGTGGTCTCCACCCTTCGAGGGGTCCGCTACTGGATCACCATCAATGAGCCTTATGTTCTTCTTCTCGGGGGGTATCTGGATGGGTGTATGCCACCCGGCCTTCGGGAGCCTGCGTCCGCAGTCAAGGCCTTGAAGAATATGCTCCTCTGCCACGGGGAGGCATACGACATCCTTCACTCCTTGAATCAAGGGGCTGAGGTGGGTGTCGCCCATAATATGGCTGCCATCGCTCCTTGCCGGTTCTGGCATCCTCTGGATAGGGCCCTGTCAAGGATCGCCATGTTCTTTTATAACCATTCCCTGATCGACGCATTTCTTAACGGGACCCTAAGGGTAAGGTTTCCATTCAAAAAAGCGATAGAAATGGAAATTCCGGTTAAAGGGAAAGTGGATTTCATGGGTGTGAACTACTACACTCGGATTCACCTGAGGTTTAATCCATTCAGGAAAATGGGCGTGGAGCTAAGACATCAAGACGAGGATGGCCACGGGCTTACGGACACGGGATGGGAGGTCCATCCAACAGGCCTTGAAAGGGTCCTGAGGTACGCATCCAAACTGAAAGTTCCAATTATTATTACGGAAAATGGTATTGCCACCCGTGATGACCAGAAGAAAATAAAATTCATTAAAGCACATGTCGATGCCCTTGAGAGGTGCTTGGAAAATGGGATCGATGTGAGAGGATATTTCTACTGGTCTCTGATCGATCATTACGAGTGGCTCAGAGGATTTGACACAAGATTTGGGCTTTACACGGTCGATTTTACTACATTTGAACGCAAACGAACGTCAGCTGCCACCTATTATTCCTATCTCATCAACAAAAATCTGAAATCTTAACTCAAATTCCACATTCCCTTAATGATTCTGTAACAATTTCAACTTATCATTTTTACTGATGCTTTTATGCGATTTCCATATCCACACGAGCTATTCCGATGGATCCGTTGACTTAAGGAGAACGATCGACCTCTTCGGTCAGGCCGGTTTTGATGTCATTGCCATTACAGATCATGTGGTCAACGAAGAGACTCCCCACGGAAAGATTGCGAACCGTTTTGGATTCTCTGTGAGGGAGGATAATTTCAGTGCCTACCTTAACCACATCCGGGAAGAGGCGAAGCGAGCATGGGATAAATACGGATTGCTCGTTCTTCCAGGAGTCGAAATCACCAAGAGTTCGCTCTCCTCTGACCAATCGGCTCATGTGCTTTTGATTGACATCAAGACTTTTGTCTCTGCCACATGGGATTTTGAGAAGATCTTCCTTGAGGCCAAGAAACAAGACGCCCTCATCATCGCCTGTCACCCGCATCACTCCTCTCAGCTCATGGTGATCGACACGCTTTTTTTGTGGAACAATAGGGAGAAGTATGCTCGATACATCGATGCCTGGGAGATTGCGAACAGGGATGACGTCTTCAACGTGATCAGCCTGAAGAGATACCCCTATATCGCTGGGAGTGATTTTCACAGGGCGAGACATCTCTATTCCTGGAAAACGATGTTGAATTGTGAGAAGGAAATCGGGGCAATCAAACAATGTATCCGCTACAACCGGGGGGTTGCAATTACCCTTTTTAGAAATGGGGTGCCTTTCTAAACCTGAGAGGGAAGTAAAATGGAAATCTTTTGGATCCTCAGCGGTGTCACTATTTTGGGATTGGTCGGTTTCGGACTCCAGATTTTCGCGGTTTGCTCATACCTGAAAACCAACCAGAGTCCGGGCCGGGGGCGTGATTCAATTGAAACCTTTCCGCCGATCTCGATACTAAAGCCACTGAGCGGCTTGGACGATAATTTGTTCGACAATTTAGAAAGTTTTTGTCGTCAGGATTACCCGAAGTATGACATCCTTTGTTCCATCCAGGATCCCAATGATCCGGCTTATCGGGTGGTCGAGAAAGTGAAAAACAGATTTCCGGACAAGGGAATTTCAATCCTTGTAGAGCGGTGCAACGAAGGACTGAATCCAAAAGTCAATAATATGCTTCCCGCCTACCGACATGCCCGGTACCCCTATATCCTCATCAGCGATAGCAATGTCATGGTGGAGCGAGACTATTTAAGAAAGAATATCCGGTTCATGGACGATCCCAACATTGGACTGGTTACCAATCTGATCAGGGGGGTGAGGGCAAAGACCATCGGTTCCCTCTTCGAGAATCTCCATTTGAATTCATTCATATTGGGAAATGTCTGTTTCCTAAAAAAATTCCTCGATATCCCTTGCGTCGTCGGCAAATCGATGTTGATGAGAAGGAGTGATCTGGAAGCGATCGGAGGCTTGAAGGCATTCAAAGACGTTCTCGCTGAAGACCATTTCATTGGAGAAAAGATAAGGGAGAGAGGTCAGCAGGTCATTCTTTCCAATCACATGATTGGAAACGTGAATGAGTATTGGGGAGTAAAGAGGTTCTTCAACAGGCACCTCAGATGGGGAAAGATGCGTTGGAAAATCCTGGGCTATAAATATGTTACCGAACTCATCGGAAATCCCGTGCTTCTTTCTTTATCTTCCTTGTTTTTTGAGGGCCCATCTAAAAGGGCACTGTTGTTCATTGCTTCCGTAGGTCTCGTGAAAAGTGTAGGCGACTTCTACATGGGCCAGAAAATCAACGCTCAACTTCATCCTCTTGCTTACGTTCTCTCTCCGCTAAAGGATTTGCTGATGGGGTTCGTGTGGTTCATGTCCATCGCCAATGACACGGTCGTCTGGCGGGGAAAGCGGTACCTGATCGGGGAAAATACAGTCTTGTTTCCTTGTCCACAGAAGGGCATTTGGACATGGAGGTATCGACTCTTGGATCGGATTCGAGTAAGGACCGCCTAATGGAAGAGAATAAGGGGGATTCCATGGATCCAGATTCGTACTATGAAAATGAAGAACAGCGGAAGCAACACCTTCGTGCCATTCAGACACTGATCGAAGAAGTCGGACGCCCCGTGGAGGAAATCACCCGTCTTTATTATCTCGTGTTGCAAGAGTATGAAAAAGAGGCAAAGATCAAGATTTTCTTGCCAATCTTGATCAGCAAAAGGGTAAGGGCGATCATCGAGACGGAGCCCCAATAAATCATAAGAAGGCAACAACGCTTAACCGTTTAGGCTTGAGCCATGCGAAAAGGAGGTTTCAAATGGAACCTGTGGTCTATCCATATCCTATGAGGGCAAGGATCTCATATTTCATGGTCAAGTGGGAAGAGCTCATCACTCTTATCACTGTTCTCTGTGCTGTCTCTGCCATTGGATCAGGAGTGGTTTGGTTAGCTGTTAAGAGAGAATTTCTCCTTTTTTTAATGCTCGGATTGAGTGCTCTCTATTTGATAGGAAGGCAATATTGGAAATTTAGAGATGAATTTCCAATGAGGAGAGGAAACCCAATTGATCGAAAGGAGGAAGAAAATATGTTGGGGATGGACACTAAGGGAAGAGGATCCAAGGAAGAAAAGAAAATATACGGAGGGAGGTTGAAGATGGGATATGATCGTATGAGGCCCGAAAAGTACGGAATGGTTTTTTGTCCTGACTGTCATGGAAACGGCAGGGGCGAAGACGGCGAAAGCCCTTGTCAGAAATGTTCAGGGTTTGGGTGGCTGATTGAGAGTGAACATGGATACCCAACCAGTCACCGGCAGTCCAGCGGCAGGAGAGGAAAAAGTCTCCCTCTCTAAATTCCTCCTCTAATTGGAAAGCAGCCGCTCATTGGGAGAGGTGGTCCCGGATAATTTGATGATGAGGAAGTCGTCGCTGTCCGTGAATTCAAATTGCACGTTTATCTCTGTTCCCTGCCTTTCTCGGAAGATGAATTCTAACGGTAGCACTGGTCTACCATTCTTCAAATTTAACCCTCACGTGTGACGCGCTGATGTCGAGAATCAGAAATCTTTGTGACAAACTGGGAGGCGTCTTTTTCTTCCTAAAGCTTGCTGCGAGCGGGAAAGGATCGTCTATGAACATTTCTTTGCGAGAAGATTAAATTCTGTTGAACTTCATTTCCATATTTTTTATAAGTATTTATGAACTTGAGGCGGGGAGTGTTCCCATGACACGCTACGACAATGATGGGCAGAACACTAAAAACATCAGAGGTGAGTAAATGAACAAACTCATGGGCGCGAGGATGATCTACCCCATTATTGCAATCCTTTTCGTGATCGTTCTTTACTCCCTCTATAGGAAAAATACCGGGGAGGAGAAAGTTTCGGAGTTCGGTAAGTATAGCGGTTACTCCGAAGCGGTTTATGATGGAAACCAGCGCATTTCCGATTACTTGACGCTCTCAAATGGAACGAGACTGGCCTACGATCTCATTGTCCCGACTCAAAAAGGTGTGCCAGCGAACAAACCTTTGCCTGTCCTCTTCAAATACACGCCCTACCTGCGCACCTTCACCATCTTCGACAGGGCAGGCAATAATATTATTGCTGATTTGTTTAACCTCGGTTGGAAAGAAAGAGCTTTTCTTCGGGTCCGCTACTGGTTCAATAAGCGTGGAAACCTCATGGATCCGGTCTTCAGAAACAGGTATCTTAAGAGGATGCTCAAGCACGGCTATGCTGTCATCGTGGTCGAAAGGCCAGGGACCGGGGCCTCCTTCGGGGTGATGGATGCGTCGTTCGAGGTGGGTGCCAGAGAAGTCAATGAAATCCTGAACTGGATCGCAGCTCAGAATTGGTGCAATGGCAACATCGGCATGTACGGCGACTCCTTTCAGGCGATGATCCAGTTTGCAGCAGCGACGACTGGCAATCCGCATCTGAAAGCCCTCTTTCCCACTTCAAGCGGTTTTGACACGTACAGCTCTGTCACCTATCCGGGAGGCGTATTGAACAAGACCTTCGCTTCTTTTTTCTCGTGGTCGACGTCCTTTCTTGAAAAGCTCGTGACACCGGTGGACAGCGATAAGGATGGATCAATGCTTGCCCAGGCCCGCCAGGAGCGAGGAGGGTCGACGCTCGCAAAACAATCGGAGGTCTGGTTTAGAAAATTCCCGTTCCGTGATAGTGCCACCACTGACGGAATTAGAATCTGGGAGGGACCCGCTAATCTCTATCCCCTTCTTGACCGGATCAATCAATCACGAATTCCGGTCTACATGACGACTGGCTGGTATGATTTGTTCGCAGGGGCAGGGGATATGTTTCTCTGGTATGCCAACCTCACCGTACCCAAGCGTCTGCTCGTTCGCCCGGCGGATCATAGCCAGGTAGAAAAAAACCAGTTTGACATTGACTTTGAGGTTGAGGTGCACCGCTGGTTCGACTACTGGCTAAAGGGCATTGACAATGGCATCATGAAAGAACCTCCCATTTACTATTACGTGATGAGAGGTCCGAAGAGGGGTGCCTGGCGGACAACTGCTCAATGGCCATTGAGGACTCAGAAGATCACAGACTTTTATTTCGCTCAAGGAAAAACAGGGACCATCGCCTCGATCAATGACGGATTCCTGAGCCAGACCCCTCCAGCCCAAAAGGATGCTTCCGATGCCTACACAGTGGATTATTCGACAACAAGCGGCAAATACTCACGATGGTATGCTGTGAACTGGCCCCGTAAGTACCTGGATATGCGATTAAACGACCAAAAGGCCCTGACTTATACTACGCCGTCCCTGGAGACGGATGTGGAGGTCACAGGGCATCCAGTTGCGCATCTCTGGCTAACAACCAATGCTCCGGACCTGGATGTGTTTGTCTATCTGGAAGAAGTGGATGAAAGCGGCAAGTCCACCTACCTTACCGAGGGAAATCTGCGGGCTTCTCATCGTAAAGTGAGCCGGGCGCCGTACAATAATCTCGGATTGCCTTACCATTCTTTTTATCAAAGCGATTCGGAACCGATCCCGGTCGAAAAACCGGTCGAGCTGGTCTTCAGCCTGCACCCGGTCTCTTACCGGTTCCACAAAGGGGGCCGTATGCGCATCACGGTTGCTTTTTCGGATGCTGATAATTTTGAGACGCCCGTTATCAATCCGGCTCCAAAGCTCAAATTATTGAGAGATAAAAATCACCCGTCCTTTGTCCAATTCCCAATCATTCAATCACCGTAAAATTACTTTTGACAGGGTATTATTTCTGGAGGTTATTGGCGGCATGAAAGTCAAGACGTCTACAACCTTATCTGAGAACCTATCCAGGGCGATTGATGAAGCGGTGTTTCAGGGATTGGATTAAAGGTGGCCTGCTCAGGTTTTGAGGCGACAGGTAGTGTAAAGATACCCCTTGTTGGAAGTTGCACAAGTCAACAAAATGGATAGGGTGAAATTTAAAGGTTACGGGGTAAAAGGTTTTATGGAAGGGGGATTTTCAAAAATCATGACCAGAGGAAGGGCTGAGGAAAATCTTGCCTTATTTTACTTTTGACGGAGCCCCCCTAAAAGGTTACTATAATTGCGAATCATGAGGCGTAAATTCCAGGTACGGAGGTAAACCAATGGAACCTCAAAAAACGAACAAGGATGTTATGATCACAGATTTTTCAACAATAAAGACGGATGCCAACCTTAAGGAAGCGTTTGAAGGCATCAGCAAAATGCTGGAAAAGTCGCCCGATCCGCCCGGGCTGATTGTCATCGAAAATGACGGCAAGTACGCGGGCGTATTGACTCTTGCCGATTTTATGAATGAACTTCGGAAACTTTATCGTGACGCTTGCGACAAGACCGGGGGAAAGGAATGGATGGCGAGTTTATTCACCGAGTGCGAACTCGTCGGAATAAGGAAGGTCTATGAAATCTCGAGTGGCAAACGCCTGTCCATTAAATCTGGCGATAGTTTTGAAAAAGCATGCGAATTGATCTTGCGCAAGAAGCTTGAGTTACTGGCCGTAGTTGATGAAAAGTCAATGTCAGTAGGGATCGTAACCAGAAGACATGTGTTGACCGAGATAGGTTCCAGAATGTTCAAATGAATATGCAGAGTAGCAACCACGGTTTAAGGGGCTGGATTTTTTCGCCCCAACCCCGATTTTTCGAGCGAGGATGACGGAAAGATTTGGGCGATCCTCCCTTGCGCCTGCTTGTTGTCTCACTCGGGGAGAAAAACGCTCGCCGCTGAGCGTTGGTCGCCTGGGCCTTGGTTCAAGCTATGGTGCTCCAACGGGAAATCTTAAGTCTCTAAGGAGATGATTCTTCCTGATACATATTCTTATTCTCCTCCTGAGGGACGTCTTTGATTGGTAACAGAATGGAAAAGATGCTTCCTACGTTCGGTTCGCTCTGAACTAATATCTTTCCTCCGTGCAACTCTATAACTTCTTTCACGAAGGCTAGGCCCAGACCCTTCCCCTCCTCTGAGGAAACGTTCTTACCCCGATAGTAAGGTTGAAAAATCTTTTCTCGATCTTCTTCACAGATGCCGATTCCGGTATCTCTGAAAGAGATTTCCAGGACACCGGTCCCTTTCTGGTTAAAGTACGGATGAATCGAAACTTCGATCGCTCCTCCCCTCGGTGTATATTTCACAGCGTTGGATAGTAGATTTACGAGTGCCCGATACATGAATGGTTCGTGGCAAGATAGGAGCGGGATGGATGAAGAAGTTTTCAACTCTATTTCAATCCTTTTTTCCAACGAACTCTCCTTTAAGAGATCGATGACTTGCTGGACGAGTGATCGGATGTCAACCTCTTTTATCTGTTTCTTCCAAGCTGAACTAGAAAGGTCTTGGGAAGAAAGGGCTTCATCAACCCATCTCGTCAGATGGAGGCTACTGTCATAAATCGTCTTCAGAGGTTCCGTCATCTCCTCATTTTGATGCTTCCGGAGCATTCTCTTGGCAGAGAATCCTATGGAGATCAAAGGGGATTTGAGATCATGGGCCAGCGTTTTGAGCTTGGATTCTTTCTTTTCCAGCAGAGAACCGAGGGAACCTATCTCTTCTCTCAATTGAGTCAGGGTGCTCTGCTTTTGAATCAGTTTCGCAACCCTGAGGATCAGTTCGTTCAGTGAGAAGGGCTTGCTAAGATAGTCGTCTGCGCCGATCTCAAGCCCATAGACTTTATCTTCCGTCATTGCCTTCGCTGTAAGCATCAATATCCCCATCTCTTGCGTCGCCTTATTCTCACTTCGGCGGATCATCTTGCAAAGTTCCCAGCCATCGAGGTTTGGCATCATCAGGTCGAGAATCACAAGGTCAGGTCTTTCTGACTCGATCTTCTCCCAGGCCTCAAAACCATCATAAGCCTTGATCACTCGATATCCTCTTTTTTCGAGGTTATAGGCGAGCATTTGCACAAGATCTCTTTCGTCATCAACGATCAAGATGGTCGCTTGGACGGCGGCATCCATATCCTTCTCCTCCAGGGTGGCCCTCTCCTTGATCGGCAGGGTCGAAAGGGCTGCTTGCGTCCCCTTATCGTTAAAAAAGAAAATAGCAACCTTCCTTGCGAGGATGGCCTTCTTGATGGCCACTTTTTCCTTTTCTGAGAAGATGAGTGACTTCCAGGACGTCAAATGATTACGTTCATGAAAATCAGAATTGGCGAGGAAGGGAAATTGTTCCAGAGCAACAGCTTCAAAGAGGTCTTCTCTATTGGCGATTTCCCAGGCGTCGATTTTATCTGCGTACCGCTTCCGGAACTTCCAAAGGTGGAGGGGATGTCGCTGAATGGAAGTGTAATCTTGTTGAAGAAAGAACGAGAGTTTCAAGGGTGGATGGGAGGCAACGGCCAGTCCTCCCTGACGTTGAATCTCCCTGATAACCGCTTCAGCATCTTGATTCGGATTGATGGATTCCTTCAAGTCAAGGCCCAAGAGGTGGAAATCTCTTCCAAGGTTGCAGATCTCCAGACCGGGGATGACCAGAAGATCGTAATTCTGGCTGGCCGACGTCGAGACCTCTTCGATCTTGCAAAAGTAGTCCTCTGCGTCCTTGATCGATTTTCCTTCCTCGTGGATCTCAAGGCTCCTGTCGGATTCTGTATCAAACAGGTGGTCTGTAATGGCAATGACATCAAACCCACTTTCTCCGTATAATTTGACCACCTCTTCTAACGGGACGGTTCCATCACTGAATGTGGTATGGATGTGAAGATCGGCCAGTAACCATTTTTCCATCAAAGACAGGATAAAACACCTCTGTGACGAGATGATGTCAGAATGATTAAATTTGTGTGACAATTCGGATAAAACCAGCAGGCCGCGACTTATTACATTTCTGTTTGGCCTTTCTCTCTCTTCTAACCGGCGCTTGACCTCCCCCAATGGATTTGTTATTTTTTGATTTAAAAATAGGGAGGGGGTCATCCTGATGGAGAGAAAGACTCAAATTTCAGTGATTCTGACCAATGCCCCAGGGGAGCTTGCCAAGCTCTGTGATGTTCTGAAGGCGGCCGGTGTCAATATCGTGGCGATGAGTATCCAAAATGCGAAGGATTCGGTCAAGGAGCTCTTCAATATGAGAGAAAAGACAGGCCGAAGGATTGCCCTCGCCGAAAGCTATCGAGGCATTCTAAAAGATTCCTCGGATTATTCTCTGATTCGACTGCTTGTGGACAAATCGGATGAGGCAGAGAAAGCCCTGCTGAAAGCCAATCATCTGGTGGATACGGAACCGGTCCTCGTTTTCAGGTTGGTGAATCAACCGGGGATGCTGGGCAGGGTGGCGAAAAGGTTGGGTGAAGCGAATATCAACATCGATTACATTTATGGTTCTGCCATGGAGGGTGCCGAAGAATCGATCTTCGTCGTTCATATTTCGGAAGAGGACCTGCGAAGGATCGAAGATTCCTTCGCTGATCTGTAAATCAACTGCCGATTGCCTAATTTAAATTAGAGGGATTTGTTTTCAGGGAAGTCAACGGAGACGCGGCACGGTCACGATTTTTTAGATACCGGTACTGTGAAATAAAAGATCGAGCCCTCTCCGGGCTGGCTCTCTGCCCAGACCCTTCCGCCGTGTGCCTGAACGATGTGCTTGACGATCGACAGCCCTAGTCCAGTGCCCCCTAATTCCTGGGATCTTCCCTTATCGACGCGGTAGAAACGCTCAAAAATCCTTGTCAGGTCCTCCTTCGGAATTCCAATGCCGTTGTCCTTGATCGAAAACTCAATCTCCTCCTGGTCCCTTTCGATGGCAGAGATCCTGACCACCCCTCCCTCAGGACTATATTTGATCGCATTGTCTAAAAGATTGGTGAAGACCTGTTCCAGATAATTTCGGTCAGCTTCAATGATGAGGGAAGGGGGGATTTCGGCGGGTGAGACGGCGACCCTCTTCTTTTCGGCTGCTCCCTTGATATAATCGAGCACATCATGGATCAACTCCTGCACAGGTATGGCCTCTATCTTTAAGCGGAATTCTTTTGACTCGATTCTTGAAAGCATTAAGAGATCTTCAACGATCTTTGTCAGACGGTCCGCATGTCTCTTGATCACCTGCACGAACCGATGGGCTACCTCTTCACCGAGCGCACCTTCCAGGAGCGTCTCGGCATAACCTTTGATCGTCGTCAATGGTGTTCGCAATTCGTGGGAGACGTTGGCAACGAAATCCTGGCGGACCCTCTCCAGATCCTTTAACCGGGTGATATCATGGAAGACCGCAATGGCTCCCTTGATCCTCTCGCTTCCCTTATCCCCTTCTTCGGCAGAAGAGGGGATGCCCACTACATTAACTTCGAACGTCTTCCCTCCAGAGGAGGGGAGGGTAAGCTCAAAGGCCTCGCTCTCTCCGCTTTGGAGAACCTTCCGAATGGCTGCTTCCAATTCTGCATTGCGGATGATTTCCAGTGGCATCCGGTCCGCCACGTCTACGGAGAGAGATAGGAGCGTTCGAAGGGCCTCGTTCACCATCAGGATGCGACCCCTTTCGTCGACCATCAGGACGCCCTCCATCATCCCTTTCAGAACGGTCTGCAGATAATCCCTCTCCTTTGAAATCTCATCGATCCTATTTCTGAGCTGAGTACCCATCTGCTCAATCGTTTTCGAGAGCCTCTCGAGTTCATCCCCGGAGGAGAGACGGTTTTCGGCCTTGAAAAGATCGGGGACGAAACCTGAAGCTGTTTGTACCATTCTTAAAAATGGCCGGCTGAGAAAGTTTGAAATTGCATAGGCGAGGGGGAAAATAAGCAAGAGGCTCAGGAAAAGGGAGAGGAAGGTGGAGTTGAGGATGTGGGAAAAAAGGCCATAGAAGAGAAGGAAGAATAGAGAGATGAAGACGAGGACAAACGTCAGCTTCCATTGAAATCTCAGGCTCATTCCCGCTCCTCTCGGAATCGGTATCCCACTCCCCGGAGGGTCTCTACTAAATCCCCCACCTTTCCGAGTTTCTCTCTTAATCTTCGAATATGAGTATCCACAGTCCTGGCATAGCCTTCATAAGTGTATCCCCAAACCTTATCAAGAAGCCTTTCTCGGGTTTGGACCCGGCCTCTGTTTGACGCCAGTTCAACCAGAAGTTTAAACTCGGTCGAGGTGAGTTGAATCGCCTTCTTTTTGATGGAGACCTGATGTCGATCGATATCGATCAGGAGATCGCCGATCTGGATCACCTTTTCCCCTTCGGAAGGAGTTACCTTCCGTCGAAGAATAGCTTTCACCCTCAAGACCAGCTCCCTCGGGCTGAAGGGTTTGGTCACATAATCATCCGCTCCCAATTCAAAACCAACCACACGATCCATCTCTTCTGATTTAGCAGTCAGCATCAGGACAGGGATCGACTGCGTGAGGGGATTCGATTTGAGTGCCCTGCAGACATCCTTTCCGTCCATCTCAGGAAGCATCAGGTCCAGGATGATGAGATCCGGCCGCTTCTTTCTGGCTTGCTCCAATCCAGAAGAACCATCGAAGGCAGCGACCACTGAAAAGCCGGCCTGCTTCAAATGATATTCGATGAGGTCAACAATATCTTTCTCATCCTCGATAATCAAAATCATCTTAGGATTGACACTCCTTCCGTTGCCTTTGAACCCTATAGGAACTCCGACCAGTCCCTGCCCATTCCATATTTTTCGAGGAACTCTTTGATCAGTTGTTCTGCCACGACGAAGCGCTGGACCTGATTGGTCCCTTCGTAGATCTGCGTGATCTTGGCATCGCGCATCGTCCTCTCTAAATTTCCGCCCTTCAGACAGCCATAGCCTCCGAGGATCTGGACGGCATCGGTGGTGATCTTCATGGCCACATCCGATGCGAAGAACTTACACATCGCTGAATATTTGGTCGCATGGGGAAGCCCTTTATCGAGATGCCATGCCGCTTTATAAACCAGGGCCTTGGCCGATTCGATCATCGTGGCCATTTCCGCGAGCATGAACTGCATGCCCTCCAATTTGGCAATGGGCTTTCCGAACTGGCGCCTCCTCATGGCGAAGAGGACAGCGATCTCCATGGCGCTTTCAGCAATCCCGAGGGCCTGAGCACCGACCGCCGGCCTCGATCGGTTAAGCGTCTCCATGGCAATTCTAAATCCATCTCCCTCTTCTCCGAGAAGATTGGTCTTGGAGACGAGGACATCGTTAAAGAGGACGGAGCAGGAAGGGATCCCTCTCATTCCGATCTTATCGTCCTTTGAACTGAAGCTCATTCCCTCAGCGCCTTTATCCACCAGAAAAGCTGAGATGCCGCGCCTTCCCTTAGCCGGATCGGTCTTGGCAAAGACCACATACCGGTGGGCAATGCCTCCGTTGGTGACGAAGCTTTTCCTTCCGTTGAGGAGGTACTGGCCACCCTTCTTTGTGGCGGTCATGCGCATCGATCCCACATCAGAGCCTGCCAGCGGCTCGGTGAGGCAGAAGGCCATGATGAGTCGATCTCTCGGGATTTGGGAACAGAATTCCCTCTTTTGGGAATCGTTTCCGGAGATCAGGAGGGGAAGCGTGCCCACACTCTGGACGATGATCAGGAGGGCCATGGAGGCGGATACCTTCGCGATCTCCTCCGCGACGATGCAGAAGGATGTGATATCCCTTTGGGCACCTCCGAAATGTCTCGGAATCAAAACTTGAAGGTACCCTTCATCGAAGAGGTGGTTCACCATATCCCAGGGAAATTCATCGCTCTCCTCGATCTCTTTGGCGCGAGGTTTGATCACCTTCTCCGCCATCTCTCGCACCTCTCTCAAAAGCGGTTCGTACTCTTCTGTGAATTCAAACATGACAAGCCTCCGGGGACGGAAAATTGGAATATTGGAAGAATCGAATGCTGGGATACAGGGAATCGTTCATTCCCCCAACATTCCGCGTCTGCCAACGGGCAGGCGCGATTCCGTCATTTCAGCAGGTACGGATGAATTTTACCACAGGGGGATTAGATTGGCAAAGTACGGGGTCTCTGGGATCTGGGAGGGGCTGCAAGCCAGACGAGGAGCGCGGAGACCAAATTGAGAAGAATGACAAGGACAAACGCCCAGAAGTAGTTCTGGGTTTGGTCGAAGATATATCCGGCTAACCAGGCCCCCAGGGCACCGCCTATTCCAATCGCACCCTCCACCATTCCATAGATCAATCCAAACTTTTTTCCTTTATAAATATCTCCTGCAATGGACATGATCAGAGGGGTTGTCACCCCCCATCCCACTCCAAAAAAAACGGCGAATAGATAAAGGAGGGCTTTGGAGGGGACGGATTGAAACAGGATGAGAAAGACGATTCCTGAGCAGAAGGAGGCCACCCCGAGGGTGTAGGCGATCTCTCTGCCCACCCGATCAGAGAACCATCCCCAGATCGGTTTGAAACATGCGGAAAGGGCGCCTATGAATGCGAAAAGAGAGGCTGCCCAGAGCTTATCCACCCCGAGATCGACCAGATATCTCACATGGTGGACGAGGATGATGTAGATACCCGAGACACCGAGGCAGGGGAAGAGGATGACATACCAGAAACGTGATGTCTTGATTATCTCCTTGAGCGCCCCATCCTCTTGGGTGTGCGTTGGAGAGGGATCATAAAGGGTCATGTCCTTCTCCTTCAGATGCGCGGATCCCTCCGGATCCTCTGCTGGCAGATCGCCGTCGGGCAAAAGGCCGATGTCCTGGGGCCGATGTCTCAGGAAGAGTCCATTTAACGTCAGAGGGACGGTGAGGGTCAGAAGGCCGAGAATCAGATAGGCAGATCGCCATCCCCAGAAGGAGATCAGATATTGTGCAAGGGGAACCAGAATGAGAACCCCAATTCCAACCCCCATGCCGGCAAATCCATTGGCTGTTCCCCGCTTTCTCTCAAACCAGTGCGCAAGGATGACCGTAAAGGGAGCGATGCTGAGGCAGGTCACTCCCATTCCTACGATCACTCCGAAAAAGAGATAGAATTGGATAAGCGTTTGGGTCTGGGTGCAGAGGAGGAGGCCAAGGCCGGTAAGAATGATTCCGGGTAGAATAATCTTACGAGGCCCGATCCGGTCAACCAGGGTCCCGATGACCGGGGCCATCACCGTGTAGGAAAGCATTGCGATCGAATAGGCGCCAGCTGCCTCTGCCCGGCTCCATTGAAAATGGTCAGTGAGCGCAACAAAGAAGACGGAGAAGCCATTTCGAACGCCGTACCAGAAGGCGATGGAGATCAGCGACAGGCCGACGATCACCCATCCATAGTAAAATCTTGCTCGTTGATGACGAGAGGTGGATTCCATCTACTTTCTCCTTTTAACCAACTTCTCCCTTGCCGGTCAAGAAACGATCATCCGGAATATAGACAGAAGTTGACGGGGCTAAATCTTTTTCGTAGAATATAATAAAACGGCCTTCGCCTTGAAGCTGAGGGGTTTCCATCATCCCCGAGGAGGAGACTAACGTCTATCTTCCATGACGGGTCCGCCACTCGCAACCATTGACGAATCCCGTCCGGTTTATCCTCCCTGGCTGATGAAGACATTGGCTGAGAAAAGATTGTTCTGGTTTTTGAAAGAGGGTGCCGAGCTGGATCTTCCGAATAAGGCCCATCTGGATATCTTTATCCAGCAAACCCTTTCAAAGGCAAAGACTTTCTTCCTAAAGAAGTAAAGACCTTCTGGGAGGAGTGGTTTGGACATAATGACCAACCTGCAAAAAAGATACTCCTTCTCTTTAGCAAACTTCCTGAGGGCGAGGCGTTTTACCTGACCGGCGGAACGGCCCTTTCCGCTTCAGATTTGGGGTACCTTCCGAGCTTAAGCAGATGCCCGTGTCAAGTTTGACAGCTTGATCGACATAGCGACGAGCAAATTCTTGGCACTCTTTGGAGAAGAGAAATCTCAGAGAAAATTACAAGGATTGAATGAGGGCTTGCGGCATTCCGTGGGTGGGCTGATATGATTGAGAAATTATCACTATCGGTCTACAGATTTACCCTACTTCCGCTCGACGTGATCCGTATGCCGAGACTTAATAAAGGAAATATTCTGAGAGGAGCATTCGGCTCATCGTTGAAGGAGCTGGTCTGCGCGGGAGACAGAAGTGTTGGATGTGAAGCCTGCATCTTAAATCAAAGATGTGCCTACAACCTCATTTTTAACCCCTCCGGATTGATCGACGTCAAAAGGCTCAGAAATCTTCCAAGGGGGTATGTATTGAAACCTCCCCTTTCAGAAGAAACCGAGTATGACTCCTCTTTTCCTCTCACGTTCGATATGGTCCTTATTGGCGATAGGATTAAATATCTCCCTTATGTAATCGTTCCTCTGATCGAGCTCGGAAGGGCCGGTATCGGCCTCAACAGAGGGAAATTTAGACTCCGGAGTATTGAGGTGATAAAGGATGGATCGGCAATCCCTATCTACGATCCCACGGACAATATGGTCAAGAATATCGACGGAACGATATCAGGCAAGGAGTTGATTGAAAAGGCTAAAACGATGGACGGAGAATCGATCGCCTTAAGATTCCTCACACCGACAAGGATCCGGTACAACCCTACCGGTGAAAAAGGGAAGAGCATCGTTCTTAGAACACCGGAGTTTCACCATATCCTTAGAAGACTGCGAGATAGGGTCAATGCCCTTTTGGTAGCCTACTGCGGAGGTCCGATAGATGCGGACTTCAAAGAAATAGCAGAGAGGGGGATGGCGGTCAGAAAAACGGCTTCCGATCTTAAATGGATCGAGATCAAGCGGAGAAGCAGGACGCAATCCAGCGAACATGATCAGAGCGGATTTGTGGGAAGGGTGACTTTCGCAGGGGACCTGGCTGAGTTTCTTCCCCTCCTTCTCTCCGGGGAGTATGTCCACGTCGGGGAGGATACCGTCTTTGGAAACGGGTGGTACCGGATTGAAAGCGGGAGATCGAAATGAGCTTCTCCTTCCCTCTGGCACGGGGAAAGATAGGTCTTTTCTGACCATGTTGAAATTGGCTGCGAATTAATCCTATGGCGCAGTAACATGGGGCTTCAGCCTGCGAATCTCCAAAGGGCACAAAGGATAAGTTAGAGGGGAGGTGGTATCAAGAAAAAGAGAGTTGGTCAGTCTGCTTATTCCCTTATCCTTTACCCCTGTCCGTTAAGATAGGGTTTTGATGGAAACGAGGAGATGGGAAAAAAACTTGCATTCGAAAGATACAACTGGTTTCACGGCCAGATAAAGGCGAACCGATATCCCAATGCGAGAAAACTTGCAGAAAAGTTTGAGATATCGGAGAAGCATGCCCAGAGGGAGATAGAATTTATGCGGGAGAGGCTTTATGCCCCTCTTCTCTATGACCCTGGGCGAAGAGGTTATCGGTACGAAGATGATAGTTATGAACTACCCCCGGTCTGGTTCAAAGAGGATGAACTTCTGGCACTGTGCCTCTCCCTGAGGCTTTCATCGACATTACCCGATCGGAAACTTAAGACCGCCCTTTATCAGCTCTTAGAGAAGTTCCTTACCTTCAGATTCCTCGACCTTTCGCCAAGCCTTAGAGATATAAAAGAAAAGGTATCTGTCAAGAATGTGGAGTATTATAAGGTTGATGAGGCCATATTTCACAAGGTCGTTGATTCTCTTTTTCGCAACGAAGGCCTCAAGATTTCTTACTACACGCCTCATAAGGACGAGATTACTGAGAGGGTGATCCAGCCGCTTCACCTCCTCTGCTATATGGGAAGCTGGCACCTGATAGCCTTCTGTACACTTAAAGGAGATCTGCGGGATTTTGCCCTTTCGCGTATCAGGACCATTGAAGCGGGTTCAAAAAGAATCGGGTTACCCAAAGGCCTTGGCTCTGTAAAGGAATACATAAATAAGAACTTTGGTCTGATGAGTGGGGATGAGTCGATCGAGGTCTGCCTCAGGTTTGGGCCTGAGGTTTCGCCCTGGATTTCTGAGCAGATATGGTTCAGTGGCCAGGAGATTTCGCGAAATGAGGACGGGAGCATCTGCCTGAAGTTTCCAGTTGCGGACTTCAGGGAGGTTCGAAGGGAAATTTTGAGATATGGGGCAAATGTTGAAGTTCTGTCACCTCCGGAGTTGAGGGAAGAGATTAAACAAGAAATCGCAAGGATGTCGAAGGTTTATGCCTAATAAAGCCCGAAGTCTAAAGGCCAAAGTCCCGGGTCCAATGTCTAACGTCTCGAAAGAGATTCAAATGGGCCTTTTATCCGCCTCCGCGGAAGACCATGGGCTCTGCCCGTGGGGCTCCATTTGGTCAGACATCTTTTGGAGGAGTTACTGTGATATTGGTTAAAGCACCTACAGGCCTTCCGACCATGGGGCCCTCGGCTCATTAATGGAAAGGAGAGATTATATCCATGATAAAAAATAATCCCGTTCTAACAGTTGCAAAGAAAACATGACCACGGACGTCTTCAAAAAAATCACAGGCCATGATCCCTATCCCCATCAGATCAAAACCTATGAGGCACTGGCCCGGGGTGAATCCGTCATTCTCTGTGCCCCCACAGGCAGCGGAAAAAGCGAGGCAGTATTTGTACCATTTGTGGAATTGAGAGGAAGAACCCTACCCAACAGCATGATCTATTCTCTTCCAATGAGGGCTCTTGTCAATTCCCTGGAAGAAAGATTCAAGGGATATGGAACAAGCCTCGATGTTAAAGCACAACATGGTAAAAGGGCTGAAAGTGTGCTGTTTGACGCTGATTGTATTGTTGCAACGCTCGACCAGGTAATTACATCTTACGTCTGTGCTCCTTTAAGTCTGGGAGTTAGGCACGGGAATATTCCAGCAGGTGCAGTTGCCTCGAGCTTCCATGTCTTTGATGAGGTTCATACCTTCGAGCCTTTGTTAGGTCTTCAAAGTTCCCTGATATTGGCTGAAAGGATGAAAAATATGGCCATTCCTTTTGCCATTATGTCTGCCACTCTTCCGGCTGGTTTTATATCCTCTTTATCCGAGAGATTGGGTGCCAGATCGATAGATGCTGAAGAACACACGATTCCTGCCAGGGCAAAAAGGGTTGTAACCCTGAGAGAGAATCTGAATGAACAGCTTTCCTCTGATAGAGTTTTAAACTTACATAACGATCATAATGGCCGGACAATAGTCGTTTGTAATACCGTTGGGAGAGCAATCGATCTTTATTTGGCATTAAAGGACAGGGTGACGCCAAAGCCAATCCTCATTCACTCAAGGTATTTTGACGACGACAGGGCAGAGAAAGAAGTCCATATCAAAAGACTGTTTGGTAGAGAAAGCAAAGAGAAGGCCTTACTTATCACAACACAGGTGATCGAGGTTGGAATGGACATATCCTGCGACCTCCTTGTTTCAGAGCTTGCGCCTGTAGATGCTCTTATACAGAGAGCAGGTAGGTGTGCCAGATGGGGTGGTAAAGGAGAAATCATTGTTTTTGGAATTTCCTGTCACGCACCTTATGAACAAGCGCTCATCAACAAAACAAAGACAGTAGTTGAAAAGAATAAAGACCAAAGACTTACATGGGACCTTGAAAAAGAGATGGTTAACGAAGTCCTTGAAGAGACTTTTGCGGAATTTGCAAAGCCTGAAGCAGGTGCCAGGGCAATGATGTACTTATCGAAGGCTGCATTCGAAGGTAAACCCGCAACCGCCGAAAAGGCTGTCCGTGATGCTTTGTCAGTAGAGATTTCCATCCACGATAATCCAAAACTGCTTGGTAACCGGGTTCTCTGGCTGCCGAGATGTAAAGTCCATCCGGGTACTCTTAAGCAATTTTTTATTAATGGAAAACCCAAGCTGTGGCGGATTGAGCAGGATAGAAATGTTATGGATGATTATCATCCGCAGGTCGAAGTAATTCTGGTGAAATATGCGAACGACATACATCCGAATGGATTTTATGTAATTCATAGTGGTTATGCATCCTATCATCCTGAAGAAGGTCTTGTCTTGGGAAAGCGGGGAGCTCCTGCTGAGCCAGTTGAGCCAAAAGATGGCTTAAAAGACTCCTATTCAAAAGAAATCCCTCATGAGACATGGAAACTGCACGCTTTAAGAACGGTCGATGCCTTTGAAAAATACATCCTTCCGGGAGAAGATTTCGTTTACTCAAGGCTGGCTTCTTGTCTGCCAATAGAGAAGGAATGGCTTTTATCTTTAATTCGATTAGTTCTTCTCCTTCACGACTTAGGAAAACTTACAGAGGAATGGCAAAAGAAGATCGGTGCAGAGGGTGAGTTCCTTGCCCATTCAGGAAATCTTGCAAACATAAAGCTTCCACCCCATGCCACGGTTTCAGCATACGTTTTGAGGGATTATCTAAGAAAAAAATGGGATCAAGTGATTGGAGATGCCGCATTCTTCGCCATAGCCCACCACCACTCTGTTCGAGCAGCCAAAGTGCCCAGGTATAATCTTTGTAAGAGATGGGCCGAAGAAATTAACAGCATCCTTTCCGAAAGAACAGGAATAAGACTTGAGCAGGAAGAGTTCAGGAAGCTTGAGACACAAGACTCTCCAACAACTCTTTCGAACCATATACCCGCCTTCGAAAAAGAAAAGACTTATAACCTATATGCCATATTATCAAGAGCATTAAGACTTTCAGACAGGAGGGCTACAACTCAGGAAAGCGAGATTGGTTAAAATTTGCCATGAAAATGCGGATATAAATAGCGGATATAAATATAGGGAGAGAGAAGGCTATGAACTTATGGATACTTAAGGAGAGGATTTATGATCTCTCTCAGCAGTTAACCGTAGCGGAACTGAAATACCTTGCTAAGGTTGACGGAAAAAAGCAAGGAATTGGCAGAGAAGAAAGGATTTTTATTGCGAAGAGGGGGCTGACAGGGTTTTCGTACCGTAGCATTCCTCGGTATGTCAAAGTGTTTTTGGATAAATGTCAAAAGGATTACGTGATATATGGAGGATTTGCCGATCGCGACTTGATAATGCAAATGAAAAATGGGTGTGGCGACGCCTTTGAAGAATTGTGTAAGCGTCACGAGGCATTTCTTGAGGCAACAGTAAAAAGATGCATTAAAAATACCGAGGATTATGAAGAATGTTTACAAATTGCTAAAATTGCCTTTTGGAAGGCTGCGACACGGTTTGATATCCGAAGGATGACAAATGTAGAAACATTTGCAGTCCCGCATTTACGAGGGAAAATATATGACCACCTCAAAACTAAAATACAATTTGAGGAGTTGGATTCGGATATGGAAGACGGAAAGTATGTAAAACAATATGAAGCTATAGATGCCAAAATAGGTATCGAGAGACTTATACAAAGGGCTTTTCTTACAAATTTGGAACGAAGGGTCATCTTAAATGGCTTTGGTTTAGAAGATGGGATTGAGCGGAAACTTAGGGAAATTGCTAAAAGTGAAAAGGTTTCCATCCCATATATCCATAAAGTTAAAAACGCTGCTATTCAAAAATTAAGATTATCCGTTTAGGAAGTTGAAAAAAATAAATGGAGCTAACGATGGAAATAAAGTTAAGAACTCTGACACCTATTTGGACTGGTGGCATAGACCAAACTTGTGACCGCCTGCACGAGACGGGACTCATTGGCTCGTTGCGCTGGTGGTACGAGGCACTGGTCCGTGGCCTGGGCGGCTATGATTGTGACCCGACGAAGCACGGCTGCCCAAACAAAGCTGGCGAAGTCTGTGCGGCTTGCTGCCTCTTTGGGACCACCGGTTGGGGACGGAAGTTCAGGCTCAGGGTGTATGGCAAGCAAAGAGCATCGCCTGAGTTCGGAGAACTTAAGGTAAACCCTGAGCAAAAGCGGGGCTCGCGGCTGGGAGCCGGAGTACTATCAGATGAGCTGACCGTAACCGTTTTGCCGATGCGCCCTACAGACCAACACGAGTTGAACGTCTTGGCCTTTCTTGTCTACTTCGTGGCTCGCTGGGCGGCATTGGGGGCCAGGACCCAGATGGGTTATGGGGTAGTTGACCTGGACACCATCGCTCCGGCTGGCAACGCCATCTCAGCCCGAGAAATAGCCGACAGCCTGACCCTCATCGAACGTGCAGCCAGGAAGCATCCTGCTCCTGGCCCCATGTCGGAAAGACTGCCTGACATCCGGGACTTTTTCTTCGCGCGCCTGCGGCTGCCACCGGGCGTCAGGGAGGCGACCCTCAAATGGCTGGGCGAACCCCGGTATGTAGCGGCCAGGGAACAGGGCTTCGTACCCAGCGCGCCAGGTGTGCGGTATGAGATGCGGTCTTGGCTGCGAGACCCGGCCTTTGTCCCAGGAGTACGCCGATTGGATGACTTGCGTCATGACCTCATGGGGACCACACAGAAAAGCAGTGCACTCGATGCTCCCAGGGGCTCCAGGCTCTTCGTCTCGCACCTCTACCAAACTGGTGATGGTTGGGAGTTTCGGGTTTGGGGGTGGGTCCCAAATCTCTCAGCTTACAATGTGCGGCGCGATACTCTTTTGCAGGCCATTCGCCAACGGCTAGAAGAGGCGCAGTTTGGCAGGGCTGTCTTCGGGTTAACTCAACCACTGCAATTGGAATGGCATAGCTTTGACCGACAGGGTACACAGTCTTTGGGCGACTACCTGAGAAGCCTGGTACGCCAGATAGAGAGGAGGTCAAAATGAACTATGATTTCGCTGCCTATGTGATCCAACAATTTCGCTCGGCAGAACAGACCATCCGGCGACGCTTTCAGCAGGAGACTCAGGGTTTGAGCAAAACCCGTGCTGTGGAAGAGAAGAAGCGCATCACTGCCGAGGAAGTGAGTCGCTTCACTCAGAGGATCACGGGGGGCGATTTGCGGATGATGGACACGGTTCTGAGCCTGATCCAGATGAGCTACGCTGATTACAAAGAAGGCATTCGTCAGGCTTGGATGAGTGGAGCCACCAAATCTCTGGGCCCTTCGGTGCAGATGAACCTGTTTGCCCAAGTTTTATCAGTAGAGAGGCGACTGAGCACTGTGTTGCCTACACTTCCGCATTACTCCTGGTACATTTTTCTGCCCGTGCGCCTGGCGGAGCCGTTCACCAGCAAGGATGATGGCGAGATGCACGTGCTGGAGAACCCGATCTGCCGGGAGCGGGTCTTTGGGGTCCCCATGGTGCGCCCCTCGACCTGGAAGGGCAATTTGCGTTGGATGGCGGTGATGGCCGGCTTGGACCAGGAAATCCGTGAACGGCTCTTTGGCAACGAGACCCACGAGGAAGAAGAATTCCGTGCCGGACGACTCTTCTTCTTCCCCACGTATTTCGACCGCATTGACTTCGAGGTTATGACCCCTTTAGACCGTGAACGCCGCATTCCCAAGACCGGACCTATTCTCCTGGAATGTGTCCGCCATCATTCTGACGAAAGAGCCAGGCCTGGCGAGTTCAGTCTGCTCTACCTGGCACCCACCGGCGCCTGGCAAAGCCCGGCTGAGACGGCAGAACAGGCCGCGTCCGACTTGAAGCACACCGCCGCTATCCTGACCGAGATGTTGCTTTTCTATGGCTTCTCGGCCAAGAAGACCGGCGGGTTCGGGGTCATTGAGGACAACTTCGGGGATCAGCAGGGGCGTAAACTGGGAGTGCTGGCCATGGTGGGCGTAGCACTCATAGAGGTCGAGGGAATGGCAAAGTCTGAGCCCGCGGAGCAGCCAGTCACAAGGTTACCCTTTGGCAGTTGTGCCGAGATGCGTTACCAGGCGGAGCGACTAGCCCGGGCTTTGAAGGAGGCAAGCCATGAGTGACCCGATCGCGGCCATTGAACAGAATCAGACTCTCATACTGCTGGCTGAGTTGGGAGCCCTGCTGCACGACCTGGGCAAACTGAGCGAGGAGTTTGTTGACCAGATGTCGGTCAACCCTACATCTGTTTCCGCTGGGTTTCGGCATGAAGAGATCCTCACAACCAATTTTCTGGCTGCTCATCCCAACTTTGTGCCTTCAGCTCTCGTCACAGCTTTGAACGATCCACAGTGGAAAAACAAGCTCCACTTGCCAATTAAGGGAGCTGTGCAGGCGGAGCGCCTGGAAAGGCTGATCACACTGCATGGAAGTTCCAGCCAGGTAACTCTTGTCAAGGCTGTGGCTAATTGTGACCGGGCCGACTCCGGCGTGGACAAGGCCATCCCTCAGGCCAAACAAGCCAGGGAGCAGACCTACATTGCGACGGTTTTCGGCCACGAACCACCTGGACATCTTATCAATCTGGCAGGTCTAACCAGCGTCCGAGATTCGGTCTGCCAACACTTGGTGAAGGCATTTCAATCATACCGGCAAGGGCAGAATGTGGTGCAATTGCGGGAAGATGTGCTGTGTGCCCTTGTGCCTCGTGATGAGCGTGGCGGCTTCTACGCTACCCTGGGCGAGACCCGCCGGGCCGCCAACGACGTGACCCTGGCCGACCATTCCTACTCCGTAGCCAGCATCTTCAAGGCTGCTGTGGCTGAGGCACTGATCAAAGGGCAACTACCTGGAGATCAGATTCATTGGAAGCTCTTGGGAGTCAAGTGGGACGGGCTGAGGATCATCAGCAAAGCCTTCCGGGTTAACGATGTGCTGGGACGTTGGGAGATGATCCGCCGGGTTAAGAAGGCATTGCGCCACTTCATTGAACTGGAATTCCCCATTGGCAACAAGGTCTATGACGATGAGGATGGCATTTGCTTCACAGTGCCCAATCTGGACTACGAGCGTGCACATGCCGTCGTGGCCAACTATCTGCGAGACCGAATCCTGGAAATTGTCAATCGGGAGGGCGATGGCGAGATCGTTCCGTCGCTATTGCTGCTCAAGGAGGAAACTCACTCCCTGGTACACCTCACCTGGCTTATCAAAGGCGAGGACCGGCAGCATATGGTCAACCTGTTGAAAAACCAAAGTTTCGAGCCTCAGTGGGTAGCCCGTTGGGATCCGTCCAACCGGGGACAGGTGGACATCTGCCCTCTGTGTGGCCGTCGGCATCACGACGTGCCAGGCATGGCAAGTTGCCCATTGGACATTTGCCCCGTCTGCCAGGTGCGGCCCAAGCGCGAAGGGATCGAGACCTGTCCCTTCTGCCAGCACTGGCGGGAGGAGGGAAGCAGAGTCCGAGAGCGAGAAGGCATCCAGTGGTTGGACCTCATCGCCGACGACAACAACCAGATGGCGCTTATCAGCGGGCGTTTCTGGCTGGAGAGCTGGCTGCACGGCGAGCAGACGGATACCCTGTTCAGCCAATCTCTGGCTGACTACGAAACGGACACCCAGGGAAAGTGGTACAAGAAGTCACCAGGTTCCCCACCCCTACCTGATCGGTACCCTGCTACCTATGTCGACTTGCGGAACCTTATGGAACAAGCCTTGCTAGGGACTGACACCAGTGTGCTGGACCAAGTTGGTGGAGGTGGCTGGGAGTTTCTGCGGCGGCGCATTGAGAAGGGTGAATCAGCCAAGCAAGTGATAGCCGATTTCTACCAGGCAGTAGTAGCGGAGCGAGATGTGCGCAAATTATCTGCGCAGGCTCGCACGTCCCAGGAACAGATGACCTTGCTGGCGCATTTCCTGTTCCGCAAACACTCCTCGCCAGCCCGCCTGCGCCGGGTATGGCGCACCACGCAGCGCTTCAGTCTGCAGATACGGGATGACCTGGAGGAGGCCCTGGAGTTCCGCACTACCTGGCGCTTCCGGTTGGACGGGGGGTTCGAAAGTGGCAAGATCTACGAAAATGTCACCATAGACAAGACGCCTGTTGATCTGTACTTTGATGGCCACTATTTCCACGTCATCCAACGCCTGAAAGAGGCACCGAGAGTCGGGACAGAGGTGCGTATCGGCGAAAGGACGTACACTTTGGTTGGACAGCCCGAGGAGAGGGACTATCGCCCCTATGCCTCGATCCTCATCTCGCCGGTCACCTTCCAGTTTCTCGTGCCCGCCGACAAGGCGCTGGAAATTGTGAACGCCATCCGCGCCAGATACCAGGAGGAAATGGGCAAGGTATGGAACCGACTGCCCCTGGATCTAGGGATTGTCTATTTCAAGCGTAAAACACCGCTCTACGTGGTGGTGGACGCTGCCCGCCGGATGACGGAGATGCATCGAGGAAGCCCGCGTCCAGAAGAATGGAACGTGCTTGAGCAACCTCAGGTGGGTAGAACCAATCGTCAGGTGCATCTGGTGTTGCAAACTGCTGGTGGCCAGCGAGTGGAATGGCAGGTCAGTTACCAGCTTGGTGATCCCACCAGGGAAGACGTTTATCACCCCTACTTCGTCATTAGAGACTGCGACCCAACTACCCCACCAGAGCAGAGGAAAGACTACTTTCAGGTGCCGGGAGTGGGTCACCTGGTGCACGTGAGGAAATTGCAAAAGCAGGACCGTATCCAGATCATCCCGGGTCGCTTCGACTTTGAGTTCCTGGATACCTCCACGCGCCGCTACGATGTCAACTATACCGCACCGACAGGCAAGCGCCGCCATCCGGTGGCAGGCGAAACTGGCCCCCGGCCTTACTACCTGGACGAGTTGGATACCTTTGCCCGGCTGTGGTGGATGCTGAGCGGTCAGGGGGATTTGCGGCTGGCCGATGGAAGTTCCTGGCAGGGCCTGACGATCACGCAGATCAAAGGGCTGGAGGCAGTATTAGCTGAGCGGTTCGCCCGCTGGAAACCGGAAAGTGTGACGCCGGAGTTTACTTCTGCTGCTCTCGCCTACACTTTCGGCTCAACCTGGGCCAGATTCAATGACACGGAGCGAGAGGCTATGCAGCGGGCCTGTCTTTCAGGTCAATTGTTTGATGTGACCGAATTGTACATTCGGCTGTCTAGGAAGAAGCTCACAAGAGAGGAGGAATCAGAATGAGCTACCGAATCCGCACTTACATTGCTGTGGCCGTAGACCCCATTCATGTGGGAGCTGGTGGCTACCGTTTAGGACGGGTGGACAACACCATCATTCGTGAGCCTGGAACTAACCTGCCTAAGATTCCTGGCACCAGCTTCTCCGGCGTCGTACGCTCTTATGCCGCCATACGGCTGAACGACGGCAGATGCGCTGGCACCACCGGCTGCGGCGGGGACATCTGTCCTATCTGCTACACTTTCGGCTCGACACCTATGGAGGGAGAGCCGGAGACCAGGAAGAGCTACCAGGGAACTGTGCGCTTCAGCGACGGCCAGGTGGTTTTGTTCCCTGTCCATTCCATGTTGGGGCCTGTATGGCTGATCACAGCAGGACTCCTGAAAGAAACCTTTGGCATTGAGGGTGCTGCTCCACCGGACGATGAAACCCTGCGCACCACTCTGGACACGACTGGCGTGGGGAATCGCCTCAACCTGAGCTGGTTGCTTCTAAGGACAGGGGAGCGCCTCAGTCTCTCGTCTCAGAACCCTCTGTGGACCGGCTTGTCGGAGGACATCCGAGGACGGCTGGCCGTGGCCTCGCCCAAGCTCTTCAGCCAGGTGGTGAACACTAACCTGGAAGTCCGCACCTCGGTGGCCATCAACCCGGCCACCGGGGCAGCCGAGGAAAAGAAGCTCTTCACCTACGAGGCCCTGCCTCGAACCACCGTCGTCGCGTTCGAGGTCGTCGAGTACGATTATCGGCAGGCTTTCCCATCCCAGGCCAACGTGGCCACGCCTTTGCATGTGGTCGATCAAGGACTGGGCTACCTGGGGTTCCTAGGCATCGGCGGGATGGGTACCCGTGGCTTCGGGCGGCTGGAAGTCCGAGCTTATAATGAGAGGAGGGAGTGAGATGACCGCACCCAACCTGGACTTCATCTGTGCCGAGTACGGTCAGCGCATCGGTGATGATAGGGCAGTTGAAGAAGCGCTGCTTAACAAAGCCATCGGCGTATTACAGGAGAATGGGGTGTACGCTCTAATGCTCTACCTCTCATCCCGAGGTAGCACAGAGCGAGATGGAGCCGAGCGCATCCGTGACGCCCTGGTGGATCTGTGGTATGACCAGCGGCTGGGCATCTGCACCGGACAACGGCGGGATCACTTTGTTACAGCTCAAGAGTTTGCTCAGAATCTGGACAAGCTGTTGTTGGTGAAGAACCTGTGCGAGCAAACGCTGATCTACGGCCGCTACCATGCCAAAGCAAGGGGGTGAGGCTATGGCCTGGCAGTATCTTCCCCTAACCTATCGCGTGCTGAGCCCGATTCACATCGGCTATCGTAGTGTAGGGATCATTGACCGCACACGCTACTATGCGCCGGCCAAGAACTTCTGGGCAGCCACGACAGCCAGTTTGACCACCCGGTTGCATCGCACCCCACGTGCCAACGACTACCGGGCAGTGGGAGAGTTGGCTCAGCGGTGCTTGCGTTTCGCCTACTTCTTTCTCGCCGCCCGGCCAGCGGAAAAGCCCATGGCTACCTTGAAACGCTATCTGCCGGAGTATCGGAACGGTCGTACGGTCTATCTGGAACATCCTGGCAAACAGGAAGCCGACATGGAGGCCATCTTCGTGAACAGTTATATGTCCACGGCACTGGATCCCAATTGTCACGCCGCTGCCGAGAGGCTGCTGCACGAGATCGAATACCTTCAGCCCCACGTGCGGATAGAGGGCGACTGCTGGGAGACCCACCTGGTTGGTGGAGTTTGGATTTCACCGGAGAGTGATCCAAGTGGGGTAGAAATACCGCTTGAAGGTGAAACGCTGCTGATAAGGAACCTGCCAATTCTGGACCACCTGAGCATCGGCGGCGAGCGGGGCCATGGGTTCGGTCGGCTACAGTTGACCGAGGACCATACTGATTACCTGGGACTGGGAAGCTGGGAGGTTCAAGAAGGCGGGCCCAGTGGCCTGCTCATCCTGCCACCGGAACAATTCGCAACGACCTTGGCGCATGTAACGTATGAACCTGGAAAGCACTATGAAGGTGTGTTGGAACCGGTGGTGGGCCGGGAGTGGGACACCGACAAGGGTGCAGGGCGATTATTAGCTAAGGGCACAGTGTATATAGCTCCCGGAGGACGTTTCCTGGCTTCGGCCTATGCTGTTGACGGCTTGGGATTTTGGAGCGCCATGCCATGACTCTTTGGTCGAACTTCACGCCGGCTGCCGTTACTTTCCTGCCCACTTACGCTTGTGGCCTAAGAGGAGCTCAGTGCCACGCTAGTACGAAGTGGACGGAGGTCTAGACTTGTAGGCGGTGCACGATGCGTCCGCAAATCAAAGTCGAAGCTAAAAAGGCTTTTTTGGTGCACATCTTAACGTGTGACGTGAAATCCAGATGCATGATCGAACCGCTGGTTGATCTTAATTCATACAAAAAAGTCAGCTTTTTAGAGTGGCTCTTACACGCGCACAGATCTGTTGGGCGCCCGGGTCCGTGTTATTAAATGATACAATTCTGCAAGTGGAAAAAGAAGGTTATTGGGCTAAAGTAAATAAAAATGAATAGGGATAAGTCATAAGTCACGAAGCAGAAAAGGATGAAAATGATGCAATACCTCATCTTAAAAACTGGTCTCGAAATATTTGATCTTTGTAGGGCCTATGGGTTGGCTATGGTGTTAGATTTTGCAAGTCCTGAAGGCCAAACGCCGGTTATCAATGATTCCGGGAATTACTATTTGATCGAACATGAAGCCGAGGACGTATCTGCCGAAAGGCTGCTCACGAACACCGGCTGGCATTCTCGTTTTGAGGAATCCCCGGAAGACAGGACATGGAGCAAGATCTTTCTTACTGATAAACAGAATTGGTCAAAGAAAGTCAAAAAGGTGAAAGATATATTAAGCGAAGACGCAGAGAAGATTATTAAAGATTTTCAGAATCCTACAAATCTGCCTGAAATATCTTCTGATAAAGGTGAAACCCTTTCTGGCCCCCTTGATCCTTCTGCCTTTAAAGGTTTGAGGGGAACGACAAGGGGTGATTATTCGGAAGGACAGACGAAAGTTGACAGTCACAACTGGGCACTTGCGTGTCTTGGCGGAGCAGTTTCGGGGAGATATAAGGTCCAAAAGGCTCAGGGGAATAAATGGGAATACTTCGTGATTTTCCCTGTGCCTCAAAGGGTCGAGCTCAGCAATTTTAGAGAAATAAGGAATTCGACATATGCCATCGGTCTTAAATATTTGGGCATCCAGAATGCGGCTGCCCATTTTTCTGTTGTGCTTGCAGGCAAGATGAGGGATATGGCTGTAAGTAAATCTCAATTTGCTGACAGATTTGGAGGTTTATTTTACTTCTCAATGGTTCAGAGTGGTCAACAATTTAAGCCATCTGTTGGTGGCAATTTAAGTCTCCATCCACTTATGGAGCTTGCATTTTCGGGAAATCCCGCTGTAGCGAGGGTCTTTGAGATATGGAATTATCTTTTCAGGAAAGGAAGTGTCCAGGGATGCGAGGATTTAGCGGAAGCAATAACTCAGTTCATAGTGAACCCATCATTAGAGACCTATGAAAACCACGTGAAGATATTTCTGAAATATATATCAAAACCAAGAGAGGTTAAATTTGTAAATTTATATGACGACGAAACTCTGAAGGAGGTGATCGCTTATGTCGCTTAGCCTTTCAATGTTGTATTCCGATGGGGCCATAAAGGATTTTGGCAGTACCTTGAGGAGGGCACTGCGAATGGAGGAAATTCAGGATTACGCTTCCCTGATCGAACTTGAAAATGCTGAAAAAGAAGGAGAATTTGCAGATGCATTAAGAAAATTCTTAAGACGGTACGAGTCACATGCGCGTCGCCTCCATCTCCGGAGGCCAACAGAGGAAAGTTTAGAGAGACTTATGAAATTAGTAAGTGATTATGGGGTGAGACCTGTTCGTGCTGCCCTCGTAAGTCATGCCCTGGTTAAAGGGACGAGAGAAGAAGAGTAACAGAAAGGAGGGATCGAGATGGCCATTTTTGAGATAGGGATATTGGGGAGAGTAACGTGGAACCTTCATTCGATGAATAATGAAGGTACAGTAGGCAATGTCACAGAGCCGCGCACAGTCGTTCTGGCGGATGGAGAAAAAACCGATGGCATATCCGGTGAGATGTTGAAACACATCCATGCCTATAATGTGTGGTTGCTTCAGGAAGATAAAGGTCAATTTTGTCAAGCATGCCAGAAGTTTCATCCTCAGAAGGCAGACATGAATCCTCTCATTCAAGGAAAAGATACACCTGAGAAGGCAATGGAAACAGCGATTTCCTCTTGCATCTTGTGTGATTTGCATGGGTTTCTTGTTCAAAGACCTGCAGTTGCACGGCCTTCAACAGTTGAATTCGGATGGACGTTAGGGCTTCCTGAGAAGACCCATCGAGAGATTCACATCCATGCAAGGCATTCAATGGTTGGGCGTTCTCGTGAAGAAGCTGAGGAAAAGCAAGCCGGAGAAGAGACTGTTGAAAGGCAGGTACCTGCACAGATGATTTATCACAGACCAACGCGATCAGGAGTATACGCAATTGTCTCTGTCTTTCAGCCCTGGCGGATAGGTTTAAACGAGGTCGATTACACCTATACGATTGATGATGAGAAGAGAAAAAACCGCTATCAATTGGCCATGAATGCTTACAAAGCTACATTCATGAGGACAGATGGAGCAATGACATCGACTCGGTTCCCTCACGTAGAAGCAATGGAAGGGGTTGTAGTGACTTCAGAGACAAATTTTCCCGTTCCGACAATCAGTCCTCTTAAGGATGGCTTTGTGGAAGAAATGGAAAGCCTCGTTACGAAACAGAGAGGGTTATCCCATCAGAAATTCAGCAATCTCGCTGAGCTTTGCGACATTATAAACGCGCTGGCAAACAAAGACATCTTTAGGCTTGGTATGCCAGGAGCTAAATAGGGAGTGAATTATGGCTTGGGTATGGGGACAACTTGATTTCGCAGGTCTCTACTCTTATAGGATGCCAAATCTATCTCCAAGCTATGCTTTGACTGCGCTCATTCCGAGTCCTGCGGCTTTGCGGCTCGCCCTGGTTGACGCTGCCATAAAGTCTAGGGGAAACGTGGCCTACGGTGAAGAGATTTTTGAGATCATCAAAACGGCCGAGTTGGAGATAGAGCCTCCTGAAAGGGTGGCAGTTCTAAAGTTTTTCATCAAAAGGCTTAAACCGGCAAAGCCCCCAAAAACTGAATTTGAAGAATCGTTTGGCATAAGGGAGTACTGCCATTTTTTGGGCCCACTGAAAGTGTATTTTAAACTCTCAAAAAGGGAAGATGAGATAGTCCATCTTTTTACTCTTTTAAGGCGCTTGGGAACGACGGATTCTCTCATGAGAGGATTGGGAAAGATCGAAGATAAAGAACCAGTTCAATCATTTACCTGTAAAGAAACAACTGCATTAAAACCTGATGTATCAAATCTTGCGAGAAGGCCTGTATCTACATTGAATGAAATAAGAGCAGATGCCACATTTTCACAGGTCAACCCATATATGAAGGGGAGGAAAACAAACCCGTACGTTCAGAAAATATTTGTCCTTCCTCTTATTGAAGAAAGGCGAGGTGAGAATTGGGTCATTTACAAGAAACACCCATTTACTCTATGATGGAATTTGGATGCAAGTAAGATGCTTGGATATATAATCCTCCAATTGGCTGTGGCCATCCAGAGTTCGATGTGCACAAGAATGGCCGGAAGTATTTATCGGAGTTTTGGGCCGATCAGGGCTAAAAGGGTACGTTTCACTCAAATTAGGTGAGATTAAATGAAATCAGGAAGTGAAATACCAGATGCAGTCAGGAGACTTTTCTGGGATTCAAAGAAGGAAAGTATCGATACGAATCTCCACCGGTCTTACATCATCAGCCGGATTATAGATTGTGGAGATGTCGAAGATGTAAAATGGATGTTGAAGACATTTTCTCGAAAAGAGATTATCGAAGTGGTTAAGAGGCGCCGTGGTCTTTCACGAAAGAGTGCCATTTTCTGGTCCACTTACTTAGACATCCCAGTGGAGGAAATTGAATGTTTGAAAATGCTCTATTGCCAAAAGTAAGGGAGCTTCTAAAACAAATTGCCCCCACGATTCATGAAGAGCACTTCTATCTTGCAGGAGGAACAGGTCTTGCCCTGCAGATTGGCCATCGATTATCGGATGACCTTGTTTTTTTCACAGGTTCTCATTTTAATGAAACGCTTCTGATTTCGAATCTTAGGGCAAAGGTCCAATCTTACCAGGAGATTTTGATCGAAAGACAGACAGTCTCACTTTTCCTTGATAGTGTACGGTGCTCCTTCTTCTTTTATGATGTTCCTCTTCTTTTCGAAACATTAAAAATTGGGGGAATCGAGGCAGCCAATTGGCGGGACATTCTTGCCGAGAAGTTCAAGGCTGTCTCCCAGAGGGGAAACAAAAAAGATTTTTATGATATTTTCTCCGTAATAAAGGCAAAAAACCTTTCTATCGAGGAGGCTGTAGCATATTTGATAAAACGATTCAAGTCAACAGGTTTAAATAGATACCATGTCCTTCGAAGTCTGACCTATTTTGAAGATGCAGAGGAGGAGCCTGATCCCATTTCCATTGGAGATCACCAATATAGCTGGGAGGTGGTTAAAGCCTTTTTCATCGAAAATATCAAGGAATTTGAAAGAGTATTAATGCGGTAAGCAGTGCATGTAAGGCTATGAACTGCGTCGTTATCTATGACATCGTAGAGGATAAGGTCCGAAACAAGATTGCAGATGTCTGCCTTGACTTCGGACTTCAGAGGATTCAGTATTCGGCATTCTTCGGTGAGCTTTCCCATAATCAGAAGGAGACCCTTTTCAAGAAGGTAAAGCGGTTGATTGGTGAGAAACCCGGAAACATTCAAATCTTTCCTGTTTGCGAAAAAGACTTAGCTCTCAAGCTCGAATATATCAACGAAAAAGATCGCAAAGAGGATTGAAGGCTCATGCTTAATATTACCGTGGGCGATGTGAAACAATACTTTTACTGTCCGAGGATTGTTTACTTCAATTATCTTATGTCTGATTTCAGGCCTGTGACCTATAAGATGGAAGAGGGGAAATTGAGAGAGAGTGAAGAGGAGAGGCTTGAGAAGAGAAGAACTCTTTCCCGGTTCGGGTTTCCTTCACCAGACAAAGCTGAGCACAAGATCTCCAAGGTTTTTCATTTAAAGCTCTCTTCAACCTCTCTTGGACTATCTGGACTCCTTGACATGGCTTTGATCAAGGATGACGAGGTAATTCCGGTTGATTTTAAGGATGGTTCGTTCTCAAAAGGAGAGATTGTTTCCCTTCATCATAAGTACCAATTAATGGGATATGGTCTTCTGCTTGAAGAGACTTATAAGAGAAAGTCAATCAAAGGTTTCATCCATAGCCTTGAAGATGGAAAGACGAAATCAGTGTATTTTAGTGAAGGGGCCAAAATGTTTCTTAAAGGGAAATTGAGAAAGATTCGCGAGATGATACTTGATGAGGAATTTCCTGATGAGACCCGCTATAGGGGGAGATGCCGGGAATGTGAGTTTAGCCCCATCTGCAAGGGATAAAAATGTATTTTTTGAGCCCTGAAGAACATAAGTACGTAACCTACAAACTCCTGATGGATGCAAGGCGAGATGAAGTCCATCCTGAGCTGAGGGGGTGGAATTGGGCACATCCCCCATTGGTTACCATTTATAGATCAAGGCTTGGGATTTCAGACATCGCAAGCCTGTATTGCCCTTCGGGTAGGGATGTTTATCTTAAAAAAGTAGGAAGGGTGGGTTTCAAGGCAAATGAAGCCATGGTTGAAGGTCTTCTACTTCATCGAATCATCTCAGAAATCTTTACCAGGGCCAAAGCCATCGTTTACGAAAATTTTTCTTTAACAAGTAATGACTTTGTTCAGCAAATTAGAGATATCAACATTGAAAAAGAATCATCATCGTGGGGATTTGATCTTAAAGAGAATGGGAAATCCAGACCACCCTTGAGCCCTGCCATGATCGCCAAGGGAAAGATGCTGTGGGAATTTGAGAGGACGAGAATTGCCTATCGCATTGATGATATTCGGTCGCGATATCCTTATTGCCAGGCGGATTCTTTTGTCTTCTTAGTTTTACCTGTGGTAGTGGAGCAGAGACTGGATGGGACATTCCTTGGTCTATCTCAGAATCTGGCAGTGGATGGATATATTTTTTCGTTAGGGATGGTTGTGGATCTGAAATTCGATCCGATCGAACGTGAATTTCACAAACTTGCCACAACAGGCTATGCGATGGTTATGGAATCCCTGTATGAGTTTCCAGTTGACATTGGATGTATTGTCTATGTGAAGTTTAAGGATAATCAAATAAGGTTAAAAAGGGAATTTCATCATATCAGTGATGAACTGAGACAATGGTTTATTGAGGAGAGAGATAAGAAGATGCGTATGATGGAAGATGAAATCGATCCTGGCAAACCGGCAGAATGTTATGATATTTGCCCATATCTTGAAACCTGCTCCTAAAGAGCAAAGACCATGAGTGATAAAAGACAATTGATTCTGGATAAATACGGTCTCTTCCTGAGCAAGCACAGTGAACGGCTGAGGGTAAAGGTGGAAGGGAAGATCGTTGAGGAAGTGCCATTAATTCAACTTGAATCTGTCCTCATTACGTCAAGGGGCGTGGCCATTTCGAGTGATGTTATAGAGATATGTTCTGAAAGGGGAATCGATATTTTCTTCATATCGGGCACGGGAGATGTTTATGGCCGGCTCGGAAGTCCTACTCTCGTCGGGACGGTGAAGACCAGAAGAGAACAACTCATGGCTTTAGGAGATAAAAGAGGGTTAGATCTCGGGAAGGCCTTTGCCGCGGGGAAGATCGGTAACCAGAGGAATCTTCTTAGATATTTTGCCAGATATCGGAAGACGGCAGACAGAGATGTTTATGCCGTGATGGATGCGGTATGCGGGAAACTTGAAGATCATGAAAAAGATCTCTTTGCGATAGAGGGGGAGAATATTGATGAAGTGCGGGAGTCCATATTAAGCGTAGAGGGGCGTTCTTCGGCGCTCTACTGGGAGGCTATAAAGGAGATGCTAAGAGATGATATTGGTTGGAGTGGAAGGGAGGGGCGTGGTGCAAAAGACCCGATTAACTCCGCTCTTAATTACGGGTATGGAATCCTTTATGGTCAGGTTGAGAAGAGTATAGTTTTTGCGGGTCTCGATCCGTATGCCGGGTTTATCCATACGGATCGGGCCGGAAAACCAAGCCTTGTCCTCGATCTGATTGAGGAGTTCAGACAACAGGTCGTTGACCGAGCGATCTTCGCATTGGTGGGGAAAGGAAGGGATATTGCCATTAATGAGGAAGGAATGCTGGATGATAAGTCGAGGAAAATGATTGCTCAAAAAGTATTCGAGAGGCTCGATGGAGATGAGAGGTATGAAGGGATGAAGCAGAAGGTGAAGACCATCCTGGTAAAACAGGCACAAGCAGTTGCGAGTTTTCTAAGAGGAGATAGGTCTGTCTACAAGCCTTTTGTTGGGAGCTGGTAGCTGATAGTGGAGAGGCGGGTTTTGGAAAATGGACAGGGTTTTTAGTCAGAAAAGTGATTTTCGAAAAATTCACCCTCACTAAGACCCAAAATCCCTTCTTTTTTAGTAGCTTTGGGCTAGGGTTGCAGCAGAACTCCCTATGAAGAGGGAACTGAAAGGACCGTAAAAGAATCGATGACCACCGAGGAGCAGCTAAAGTTGCAGCAGAACTCCCTATGAAGAGGGAACTGAAAGCCAATCATCACGGGATACTCCCCTGCTTGATAAGTTGGTTGCAGCAGAACTCCCTATGAAGAGGGAACTGAAAGGATGAAGAA
>JACAEX010000055.1 GCA_013388635.1 Syntrophaceae bacterium
AGGCCTCGGAGAGCATCGATTTGGGATGGCCATAAGTGATGAGTTCGACAGGATAAGAGGCTCCGCTCTCCAATCGCTTTCGCCTCTCATAAGAGACCTCAGGCACCATCCCGAAGGAGGGCAGTCGGATGAGTTGTTCCACGTCTTCGGGAGTCTTCACTGTATTGTCGAGGTACTCGAAAAAGAAGGCAAGCCCAACGCCAAGAAAGAGGCCTACCACAGCAGCCAGAAGGAGATTGAGTTGCTTATTCGGTTTGTAAGGTTTTGTGGGTAATTCCGCCTGATCGATGACCTGGATGTTACTGGCCAAGATGCCTGCTGAGACGCCTGCCTCCTTCATTCTCTGAAGGAGACCTTTGTAGAGCTCCCTGTTGGTGTCGGCCTCACGTTTGAGGATGTTATACTGAATCGCCTTTTCTTTCATCTCCTGGGCTTTGGCCTTCTGCTGTTCAAATGCCTGCCGGAGAAGAGACTCTCTTCGGAGGCTCGCCTCATAGTCGTTCTTTATGCCTGTGATGATCTTATTGATCTCGGCATCGAGGCGTTTCTGGATGGTCTGCATCTGCTGTTTGAGACGTACCATCTCAGGGTATTCTGGCTTAAAGGTCTCCGATAGCTTCATATATTGCGCTTCGAGCTGGACATAGGCCTGCTTCAAATCCATGATCAACCGGTTCTCAAGGATAGGGGGAACGGAATCAAAGCTCCCATCCTTCGTCTGCCTATAAAGGGCCTCCTTTGCCATCCGTTCTGATTCGGCCTTGGTCAGGACCACATTCAGTTCAGTAAGTCGCTGGATCGTTACGTTCTCTTTCTCTTCAAGAGAAATGATGTCATGCTGGGAACCAAAGGTCTGGAGGGCTTCGTCTGCCCTCTCAACCCTGGCCTTCAGATCTTCCAACTGCCCGGTCAACCATTCTTTGGCCTGCTGGGTCGCTACAAAACGTGTCTCCAGATTCTGTTGAATATAGGCTTTGGCCAGGGCGTTAGGGACCTGACTCGAGAGTTCAGGATAGTTTGAATCGAAATGGATTTTGACAAGACGCGAGTTTCTTATGGGTTCGATACTCAATTTCTTGAGAAACTGATTGATCAGGGCAGTCTCTTTCTCACCCTCGATGGAGTTCTTTCCCGCCTGATCCTTTACCTCTGGAGAGACCTTTGCAGAGGAATCGAAAAGGGCAATGATGGGACCGAGTATGTTCGATTTCCATTTCTCGAATGGAGTCTCCGGTTTCGGGAGGAACTCGGGATGTTGTGAGAGTTTCAGCGAATCGACGACCCGTTTTGCGAGGGAGCGGCTTTCGAGAATCTTGTACTGAGTCTGGTAGTAATCCATGTCCATCGTGTTGACGGTAAAGATCTCCTTAAAATCGACGATCTGGGGGTTTTCCTTATTGATCTGGATCGTCGTGGTACTCCTGTAAATTGGCTTCATTGTAAATGTGCCGATGGCTGTCGTAATGATCACGATGAGGAAAAAAGCGATTATTGTCCACTGCCTCTTTCGTATCACCTTCCAGTAATCCCTTAGGTTGGCCTCTTTGTCTTCATGAGGGGAGAGATAAGAATATCCTTGCCATGGGATCTGGTGGTATGTTTCCAAGGAGATCTTGTTTAACTCATCCATATTTTTCTCCTGAGGTCAATAGGTCGCAAGGGAGATCCCGAAACCGAAAAATCCTTTAACGGTATCGCGGAAGCCGGTCAGGAAGGCCTTCAGCCCGTGTTTTGGAACGATCAGGATATCATTCTCCTTAAGGTATAAGTCCTCAGCCTCTCCTTTTTGAATGGCATAGACATCGACGGAGAGAACCTCTTTTTCAGGCCCCTTTTCCGAATAGCGAAAAAGCTTCGCCTCCGAACCCCGTGCCTCGGTTTTCAAACCCCCGGCCAGGGTAATCGCCTGCCTCACGGTCATCTTTCTCCCACTCAAGGGAAATCCGCCTGGACGGTTCACTTCACCACCGACAAAGATTTTACCGGAGAAGGGAATGTTGATCACATCGCCATGGATGAGCGGGAGATTGAGGCTTAAATCGCCTTCGATCAATAACTGTTCAAGGTCAATGACAAAGGTTTTAGGATTCTGATCGTCGTTGTCCTTTCTCTCCCCGGGAGCCTCATCCTGGAGCTTAGGGGGGCGGATCAGAAAGAGCAACGGTCCTGCATTCTCCTTGGGATAACCTGAAAGACCTCCGGCCATGGCTAACATATCCAGAACTGTTTTCTGGCCCTTCACCTCATATACCCCGGGTTTCTCTACCGCTCCTATCACAGAGATTTGCTGATTACGATACTCTTTGATGAAAACACTGACCTGGGGATCCTGAAGATACTTTTCTGCCAAAAGATCCCTTATCTCCTTCTCCAACTCGTAGGCGGTGAGATCCTTCACCCTCAAAATTCCAAGAAGAGGAAGGCTGATATTGCCCTGGGAGCTCACCCTCACCGTCTTGTTGAGCTTCTCCACTTCGAAGACGTTAATTTCAAGGAGATCCTCCGGTCCAATTTTGTAATCGCGATACGGATCTCTTTGAGAGGCGAGGGTGCTCATCAGGATCTTCTCGTTCATCGCCCTTACCTGCCTGGAAGACTCGATCTGAGCGATCTGCGTCTCCGGGGAGACCACCTCTCTATTCGGGGTACGAGGGGCTGAAGCGCAGGAAATCAAGAACAAAAGGCCGAAGCAATAAACCACAGGGGAAAGGATTCTATTGGAGATCATCTTCTTCTCTTTCTTAAAAAAAAACCCAGCCAGTACGTTTCTCGCTTGGACTGCTGGGCTTTTTCTACTACTTTACTTTAGTCAATTGCGTTTGCTTAGGGACAAACAGGGGCAGCAGCTTCGGTCTTCCCCGCTTCGACGGCAGCCCATGCCAACCCTCCCAAAGCAGCCACCCCAGCGAGAACCACACCTGCAGCGGTCGTAGAAAGACCCAAGATTGTTCCTCCGCCTGCAGCCGCTGTTGTTTCACCCACCTGAGCGACCTTCACCGGCGGTTTCCCTCCAACCGTGATAGAAGGTATTGTCACTGAATCTTTCGACGAAAGTGAAGCCAGAACTGCCCCCTCCCGGTTCATGACGGTGAGTTTACCCTTAATGCTCCTCACCATAACAGAGCCGTCAGGGCGAATGGAGATCGAGCCGATCGTCTCTTCATTATCCGGAACGGCTGATGCAGAACCCTTGGTGGCTTCAAGAACCCGGGATTTCGAGATATATAAATTCCCCGCGCGAAAATTCGTTTCTGAAGCTGCAGGAATTCGGAATTCGATACTTCCCTGAGAGAGAACGAACTGCTCACTTTGATCGAAGGAGAATAGGCTGGCCGGACCTACTTCAATCTGACTGTTGTTTGAAAGGGTGACGACCGCAATGCCTTTTTCGGTCTTTATCCTTGTCCCTTGAAAAATTGGGAAGTGAGAAGATTCAACCTTCCTCCAAACATTCTCCCTTGCTTCAAATTTCACCTCACCCTTCGATACCATCTCCCCAATAGGAAGCAAGTTCTCCCTTGCCTCCACTGAGGCCATCGGAAAACC
>JACAEX010000003.1 GCA_013388635.1 Syntrophaceae bacterium
TTCAAGGAAGATCCGCTCAATAATCTGACTGTAACGATTTTGCTTAATAATAGCTTTCATGGCTGATTTCTTTCCTTACCCAACTATTTCTATCCTGGCCAACGGAGAACTACCACCTCTTCACGAAGCTGCTCACCAGTTGCCGTCGCCAGTCGAGTCCGAAACAGATCTATGCTTTCAACCTTGTAACCAAGAGAATCCGCTATCTGTGCGATTAATTCCCCGGTCCTGATCATTACGCGGAGATAGGAGGCCTGGTCTCCCACAACGTAGCCCAAAAATGCACCGGGTCTTAAAATTGAGCGGAGCGATGCTAAATGTTGAGCCATACCTCCGAAATAGAGCATAGTAACTCTATGATAAAGGCGCTCAAAACCTGAGGTCTTGCCTAACTCAATCCTACGTCTTTCAATTTCGGCAGCAATCCTCTGAATTTCAATATTTTGTAATATCCACTTGTCATCTTGATCATCCTTATAAACACTTCTCGTATTAGACCTGATCAGGTTTTTCTTTAAGCCTCTAAGTTCAGAAAGATTTTCTATTAAGCCCAATAGAACACTTTCAAGCCGTGTTGTTCTTGTGTAATCCTTTTCATTTGGATAAGGAGGAGAGGTGAAAACCCCATCAACCACCTTTGATTGTAGAATGAGAGGCACATTTCGCGAGTCTTCTTGATAGATCAAGGACCGCGTATTAATTTGCCTGGAAACCGTGGCCAAATCTCGTGCTATCGTCTCAACGTTAGCAAGCCATGGTCTTATTACAGGTGAATCTGGCTTAATTGTACTCAAACCAACCTCCGGCCCAAATTTCAGATTTCCTATCGTCGTGACCAGAGCTTTGGCAAGAGCAAGTAACTCGTGATTTCTAAACTTATTTTCCCTATCTAATCTGATTGAGTCAAGAAGAACCAGAGTCTTGTGTAATGGTAACGGGCTGATCGAATTTTTAAGCAACAACCTCTGTGATTCGGGGGAGAGTACTCGTAACCCATTGTGGTCGTATGATTTTGTAACCCCTGGCTCGTCCTGAATCCCATTTTTTTGAAGATTAGTAATAGCTCTTTCCGCAACTTGTTTCGCATGATGACGAAGAGTCTCAGGGTCAATTTCCCAATCTGTTTTGACCACTGAGGCAAAATGCGGCATCGGCAACGCCTCAATCCCGATGGCGGGTATCCCATTCTTCTTGCATTCTACGATCGTTGTTCCCGTTCCGCAAAAAGGGTCAAGCACCAAGCTTCGGTCATTCATTCCAAATTTTTCCATGTATTCCCGTACCAGATGTGGAGGAAAAGAGAGGACAAATCGATACCAATCATGGATCGGTAAGTCCGAGGGATCTATCCTGTTAGCTTCCTCGTTCGTCTTCGGGAATCTAAACAGAGTGTAATTTACATGAGCCATTGAGATCACCGGTCTCAAGTCATAAATTATCATAACTGAGGAATATGTCAATTATTTTTACGTAACTGCGTCCCTGCCGATAGGCAGTGAGAAATCTTTGCCTGAGTCAAGGATTTCACCCAAGCTTTGATGATACGTAACACATATCCAACCGTTTTTGCTTGACTTGCCGCGTTTTATTTGATAATTTTCTCACCAATCTGGCAATCCTTCCCTGCTCATCATGAGAAAGAAGAAATCTGAATTCTTCCGACAGCCGGTTCGACACCTCAATCTTCAAGAGACTCAAAGTATTCTCGATCTGGTCCAAGGCTTCCGATACACCTCCTTTCAAAGCCGGAATATCTTCAAATGCTTTGACGTCTTCCGGAAGATGCTCGCTGATCCTGGCTGTATCATCTTCCTGGGACTCTCCGGAGCCATGACGCCCGGAGGGATGCGCAAAGTGATCCGGGATATGATTGAGAGGAAGCTGGTCGATGTGATCGTCTCGACCGGTGCCAACATCTTCCACGACCTCTTTGAGAGTTTTGGATATCGCCACTATGTCGGATCTGAGGAGGGGGATGACGATCTCCTGCGGAGGCATCGTATCGTTCGCGTTTATGACGTCCTGATGGACGATCATGAGATCAACCGGGTGATCCGTCTTCTCTCCCAGATACCGGAGGAGTTGGGAGAGAGGGTCGTCTCCTCACGCAGGTATCTGGAGGTCCTGGGGAAGCATATCCAAGAGGAGGGATCGATCCTTGGCGCAGCCTCCCGATTCGGGGTTCCCATTTTTGTTCCCGCTCTTTGTGATAGTTCTATCGGCATCGGCCTGACATTTCTCCATGCTCGAAAGAAGACCCCCTCCGAAGGCCTCCTCATCGATCAGATCCGCGATAGTTATGAGATCGCTCAGTTGAAAAGAATGGCAGAGGCAACCGGTGCGATCTATATTGGAGGAGGGGTTCCGAAGAACTACATCCAACAGTTAGGACCGGTGAGCGAACTGCTGTTCAGGAAAGAGAGCGGTCACCGGTATGCCTTTCAAATCACCACTGATGACCCCAAATGGGGAGGGCTTTCGGGTTGCACGTTTGAAGAAGCGAAGTCCTGGGGAAAGATCGAGAAGGGTTCAGCCTATGCGGCTGTCTATATCGACGCCACCATCGCTCTTCCATTACTGGTCGGCGCGATCCTTCAGGAAGGGAAGCTCTATCGGAAGAGAAAGAGACGGCGATTTATCTGGAAGGAAGATCATCTGAAATCCATTCAGTTTGTTTAGCCGAACCCCTGTGGAGGGGTTCGGTTCCCATCCACCGGTCCAAAATCAAAGCTCCCCTGAGCCCATCTATTTCATAAGATGGAAAAAGAAGTTGCAAAAGATGCTTGAAATGATTATATTTTATTGAAACATGCCGGAGAAGGAGTTTGGCACCGATGAAGAATTCCGATTCGAAAATCCCAGATCAGAAAGAGCTGGAGAAAGAGCTGAACGAATATTTAGGCAAAAAGTACGGTGATCGGGTCCGGTTGGTTGTGCCCATGCTCTTTCCCAAACCGCAGACCGAGGAGGCCTTAAAGGAGGAGAAGGAGCCCGGTGAAGGAAAGAGAAAGAAGATCCATTTCGATCTGAAGCCCGAGGAGCTGGAAGAATTCCTGAACGATTATATCATCCGCCAGGAAGAGGCGAAAGAGATTTTGGCCACCAAGATCTGCACCCATTTCAACCGGATCAAGTTCACAGAATTGACCAAGGGGCGAACCCGATACGAAGGGGTGGGCCACATCAAGAACAACATTCTGATGATCGGTCCTACTGGAGTCGGGAAGACCTATCTGATTAAGCTGATCGCAAAAAAGATCGGCGTCCCCTTCGTCAAGGGAGATGCGACGAAGTTCAGCGAAACCGGATATGTGGGAGGCGATGTGGAGGATCTCGTCCGGGATCTGGTCTACGAAGCGAACGGCGATATCGAACTGGCTCAATACGGGATCATTTATATCGATGAGATCGACAAGATCGCTTCCTCAAACAACCTCATCGGCCCGGACGTATCCAGAACAGGGGTCCAGCGGGCTCTTCTCAAACCAATGGAGGAGACGGAAGTAGACCTCAAGGTTCCCCACGATCCGATTTCTCAGCTCGAGGCGATCGAACATTATCGGAAGACCGGGAAGAGGGAGAAACGGACGATCAACACCAAGCACATCCTCTTCATCATGAGCGGGGCGTTCAATGGTCTGGAGGAACTGATCAAGAGACGGTTGAATCGCGAAGGGATCGGTTTCGGTGCCGAGATCCGCTCAAAGGATGAACGGGCTGAATATTTGAAACAGGTGAAAGCGGAAGACCTCATCGCCTACGGATTCGAATCGGAATTCATCGGAAGGCTCCCGGTCACGGCCGTATTTGAAAGACTGGAGGTCGAAGATCTCTATGCCATCCTGAAGAATCCGAACAATCCGATCATTCTGGGGAAGAAAAAGGATTTCAAGTCCTACGGGATCGATATTCAATTTGAGGAGGAGGCCCTCTACGAATTGGCGGTGAAGGCCTACGAGGAAAAAACTGGGGCAAGGGGGCTGGTCAGTGCGGTGGAAAAGGTCCTGCTCAAGTTTGAAAAACGACTTCCCTCAACGGACATCCAGAAGTTCGTGGTCACCCGGGCTGTGGTCGAACAGCCGGAGCAGGAACTTGAGAGATTGATCCGGGATCCTTGCAATCCTGAGATGCTTGCCAAATTTGAGAAGCTCCTTTCTGACGAGAAGACTGCCTTGAAGAAGTCAATCCAAGCCAGGGAAGAGGAATACCGGAGGCGTTACGGAATCGATTTTCCCGAGAGCCGGATCGATCTGATCGCCGCACGGGTAGTTGAGAAGGGGTATGATGTCAACACCGTCTGCGAAGAAGTGGTAGAGGTGCAACGGCAGATCGAGGAATTCGAAAAGGATTTCCAGCGGAGACATGGGATTCGACTTCGATTTACCGACGAGGGGATCGATCGGATCACAGAGATCGCCCTGGATGAAGATGGAAAGGGCGGAGCGATCTGCTCTCGCCTGTTGAAGGATTACGAGCACGGAATGAAATTAATCCGTGATAAGATCGGCCGGAAGGAGTTCATCATCGGCAAAGAGGCAGTGGATGATCCAGAGGGGTATCTGAACCGGATGATTCGAGAGATCTACAGCAGACAGGGAGAACAGGGGCCAGAGGTCAGGGAATCATGACGACAAAAGATTACTATAGCATTCTGGGCGTCAACAAGAATGCCAGCGATGAAGAGATCAAGCGGGCTTACCGAAAGCTGGCGATGAAATATCATCCGGACAGAAATCCGAACCGAAAGGAGGCCGAGGAGCGCTTCAAGGAGATCAACGAGGCTTATGCGGTTCTGAGCGACAGTGAGAAACGGAAGCAATACGACACCTTCGGTGCCGAGGGCTTTCATCAACGATTTACGCAGGAGGACATCTTCCGGGGGTTCGATTTTGAAGAGATCCTGTCCGGCCTCTTCGGAGGGAGGGCCAAACGGGAGTTCCGATTTGGCGGGAGAGGCGGCTTCGATTTCGCAGACTTTTTCGGACGGACGGCCTACCAGGATGTGGGCCGGATGCCCCGGAAAGGAGAGGACATTCTCTACGATTTGAGCATCTCCCTGGAGGAGGCCGCCTTCGGAGGAGAGAAGAAGATCTCCTACCGGAGGAACGGGAAGATGGAGGATCTCTCCGTAAAGATTCCGAGGGGCATCCCACCGGGAAAGAAGCTGAGGCTTGCCGGAAAGGGGATGGAAGGAAAGAACGGGGGTCCTCCAGGTGATCTGTACCTTCAGGTTTCCATCAAGGAACACCCGATCTTTATCCGGGAAGGGGATGACCTCATTGTGGATAAGGAGATCCGTTTTTCAGAGGCCGCGCTCGGTACCACGGTCGAGGTGCCGACCGTCGAGGGAAAGAAGGTCGTGAAGATCCCGCCGGGGACTCAGAGTCACACGAAGTTGCGCTTGAGAGGGCTCGGGATCCCTCATTTCCAAGGGGAGGGGAGAGGAGACGAGTATGTTAGAGTGATTGTGAAGGTCCCCAAAAAATTGACTGAGAAGGGCAGAAAACTGATTGAAGAAATGGCCCGAGAAGGTATCTAAGCCATCGAAGGCCAAAGGTCAGATTCGTCATCTCTAACTTCTAATTCTCTAACCCGCTCTCATCATAATTCCCAGATTTGACTTTTCTCATCTCCTGTAAGAAAATATGAAGCAATTCATTCCTGTGACCGAGAAGGGAGAGATCATGGCAGACAAGGTCTTCGAAAAGGTTCCAGTGGAACAGCTCAGGTGGAGGTGTGATCCCGGAGTTTTACCCTTTGAGACCACCGCGGACATCCACCCCTGTGAAGAGATCATCGGCCAGGACAGGGCCTTGGAGGCGATCCGCGTCGGTCTGAATATCCATAGCGTTGGATATAATATCTTCGTCACCGGCCTGGCAGGGACCGGGCGGTTTACTACGATCAAATGTCTTCTCGAGGAGATGGAAGCGGGAGGAAAGATCCCCAACGATCTCTGCTATGTGAATAACTTCAAGAATCCCGATATGCCGCACATGCTCAGCCTCCCTCCGGGACAGGGGAACGCATTCAAGAAAGAGATGGAAACCTTGATCGAAACCCTGAAGAAGAAAATCCCCCTGATGTTCGAAAACGAAACCTATCTCGAAAAAAAGAAAGAACTGGTTGAGAGATATCGGAATAAGCAGGCTGAGCTCTTCCGCGAGTTCGAAAAGAAGGTGAATAAGGCAAACTTTGCCCTGGTCCAGATTCAGATGGGTCCTTATTCCCGACCTGGCATCTTCCCTGTCATGGAAGGCAATCCTGTCAATTTGGAACAGTTAGAGGCCATGGTGGAAGAAGGGAAATTGCCGAAGGAAGATCTGGAGAAGATCAGGGCGAAACAGTCGGAACTGGTCAACGAGCTGGAGAACATCTTTAAGCAGACTCGGAAATCGGAGAAGGATATCAAGGAGGAGCTCGCCTCTCTGGACTATGAGGTCATCTCACCGGTGGTGAGGGATTCCATCTCTGACATTAAGGAGAAGTTTGGAGGCGAGAAGATCCACCGATATCTCGACGAGGTCCAGGAAGATATTCTGGCCAACCTCAATCGTTTCAGAGAGAAGGAGGAGATCGCTCCATCCCCTCTTCCCGGATTGATCCCACCCCAGCCGATGGACTCTTTTTCAGAATACCAGGTCAATGTCCTCGTTGACAACTCTGAGACCAAGGGGCCGCCCGTGGTGGTGGAGACCACACCCAACTACCGAAACCTCTTCGGGATAATCGAACGGGTGGTCGACCGCTCCGGGATCTGGAAGACCGACTTCCTCCATATCAAAGCGGGTTCCTTCTTAAGGGCCAATGGGGGCTATCTCATCTTCAATGCCTTGGATGCGCTTGTGGAACCGTGGGTTTGGGCCGCTTTGAAGCGAACCCTCAAGAATCAGGTGGTCGAGATCCAGACCTATGACCCCTTCTACATCCTTTCCACTTCTGCCCTGAAGCCAGAACCGATCGAGTGCGATGTGAAGGTGATCCTGATCGGCGACACCTACCTGTATCACCTTCTCTACAATTTAGATGACGATTTCAAAAAGATCTTCAAGATCAAGGCAGACTTCGATTCAGTGATGAACAAGGACTCGGAGAAGATTCAGCAGTACGCCTCCTTTATCCGGAAGATCTGTGATGAAGAGAAACTGAGGCCCTTCGATAGGACCGGGGTCTCGGCTGTGGTGGAATATGGGGTGAGGCTGGCGGGAAGGCAGAAAAAACTCTCGACACGATTCCACCTGATCGCCGATCTGTTGAGAGAAGCCAATTACTGGGCGATCAAGGATGGCTCAGAGGTGGTAAAGGAGAGACACGTCGATCTGGCCATTGAGAAGAAGGTCCACAGGGTGAACCTCATCGAAGAGAAGGTTCAGGAGATGATCGACGACGGAACCATCCTGATCGACTCCGATGGAATGGTCGTCGGTCAGGTCAACGGCCTCTCGATCTACAATCTGGGAGATTATATGTTCGGGAAGCCCTCCCGGATTACAGCGAAGACCTCCATGGGGAAGGCCGGCATCATCAACATCGAAAGAGAGGCGGAGCTGAGCGGGCCCACTCATAACAAAGGGGTCTACATCCTCGCAGGCTACCTCAGGGGCAAATACGCGCAGGACAAACCCCTGACCATGAGCGCCAGCATCTGTTTTGAGCAATCCTACAGCGGAGTGGATGGAGACAGCGCCTCTTCCACAGAGATCTATGCCCTGCTTTCAAGCCTCTCAGGGCTTCCCCTCCGACAGGATATCGCGGTGACCGGTTCGGTCAATCAGAAGGGAGAGATCCAGCCCATCGGCGGCGTCAATGAGAAGATCGAGGGTTTCTTTGACGTCTGCAAGGCCAAGGGATTGACGGGGAGGCAGGGCGTCATGATCCCCTCTCTCAACGTCGGCGACCTGATGTTGCGAAAGGACGTGGTGGCCGCGGTGAAGGAAGGGAAGTTCCATATCTACCCGGTGAAGACCATCGATCAGGGGATCGAGATCCTGACCGGTGTGGAAGCTGGCGAGAGATTGGAAGACGGAAGATTTAAGGAGGGGACGGTCAACGACCTGGTTGACAAAAAGCTTCGCGAGCTCGGGATGAAGATCAGGGAGTTCGAGGGAGGCGGAGAGGAGGCCGGGAAAGAGGAAAAGAAAAAGAAGAAGGGGAAAGCCACTTGTGACGGATAGGATTGTCCTTGACCAGAAGGTCGAGATCGGAAAAGAGATATGGATTCAAGGGCCTCCGCTGGAGGCCCTTTTCTTTCGAGGGGCCCGGGTCGGGAGCCTCGTCACCCTGACCGATTCTGAAGGGGATGATTTCAGGGCGAGGGTGGTCCGACTTTCTAAAGAGGAAGCATGGATCCTACCGTTTGAAGCCTTTCGGTTGCCCGTGGAATCTCCCTTGGAGGTGGTTCTCCTTCAGGCCCTTCCTGAAAAAGAGCGGATGGAGTGGATCATTCAGAAGGCGACCGAACTGGGGGTTTCGACGATCATCCCTTTCAAATCTGAAAGATCGATCTCTCTCGAAGAGAGGGAGGCCAAACAGAAGAAGGCCCACCGATGGCAGGAGATCGCTGTCAGAGCAGTCCGGCAATCGAGAAGGGCAAAAGTACCTCGGGTCGAGCGTTACCGTTCATTTCACGAGGCTCTCAAGTTCTGTGAGGACGAGGGTCTAAGACTCATGCTCTATGAAAAAGGAGGGGAAGATCTCAAAACCGTCCTGCGACAATCTCAACCCAAAAAGATTTATGTGATGGTCGGGCCGGAGGGCGGTTTCACAGCAGACGAGGTGAGGTTCGCAGAGGAGAGGGGATTCAGATCTGTCAAACTCGGCCAGCGGATCTTGAGGACCGAGACCGCTGCCATCATTCTGGTCGGCATTCTCCAGTATGAGCTCGGAGACCTCTAAGAGATCATGCCGATGGCAAGGAACGAGATCATCCCCTCCCCTGAGACCTCAGATAGTCCTTCCAGAAAGGTGAGATGTCGCGCAACTTCTGAATGATCGGGGGGAGGTGCTCAATGATGTAGTCCATCTCCTCCTTCGTGTTATAGATCGACAGGCTGAAACGAATCGAGCCATGCGCCGCTGTAAAGGGAACGCCCATGGCCCTGAGCACATGGGAAGGTTCCAGAGAACCGGACGTACACGCAGAGCCCGAGGAGGCACAGATGCCGAGATCCGAAAGGAGCAGGAGGATGGACTCTCCCTCCACATACTCAAAACTGACGCTTAACGTGTTGGGAAGCCGATTGACCCGATCGCCGTTGACCAGGGTATTGGGGATCTTCTCCAAAATCTTCTCTTCAAGATAGTCCCTCAAGGCCTTGACCCTCGTGTTCTCCTCGTCGAGATGCATCTTGGCCAGCTCGCAGGCCTTTCCGAGACCGATGATGTAAGGGACGTTTTCGGTACCCCCGCGTCTGCCTCTCTCCTGGTGGCCGCCGATCATAAACGGGGAGAATCGGGTCCCCTTTCGGATATAGAGAACTCCGATCCCCTTTGGTGCGTGGAGCTTATGGCCCGAGATGGAAAGCATGTCCACGGTTGACTTCTTCATGTTAAGAGGAATCTTTCCAGCTGCCTGAACCGCGTCCGTGTGAAAGGGAATCCCCTTCTCCTTTACGATCTCACCGATTTCCTCGATCGGAAAGATCACGCCGGTTTCATTGTTCGCATACATGATCGAGACGAGAGCGGTATCTTCTGTGATCGCCTCCCTCAATTCATCCAGATCCAACCGTCCCTCCCGATCCACAGAAAGCTCAGTGACCCGGTAGCCTTTTCGACCCAAATAGCTGCAGACGTTTCCCACCGCCGGATGTTCAACCCGTGTGGTGATGAAGTGTCGTTTTTCCGGATAGGAGTCGAGGGTCCCCAGGATCGCCGCATTATCACTCTCTGTCCCGCAACTGGTGAAGACGATCTCCGAGGGATCTGCCCCTAAGAAATCCGCCACCTTTGCCCTGGCCTCATCCATCTTTTTTTGAACCTGCCCTCCAAAGAAGTGCATGCTCGAAGGGTTCCCGTAAAGCTCGGAAAAGTAAGGCAACATCGCTTCCAGAACCTCTGGAGCCACTTTTGTCGTCGCATTATTATCGACATAGACGGTCTTCACGGCCTGACCTCCTCCACCTCAATATCATCGCTGACAAATTCCCTCAACTTCGTTTCGACATACTGTTTCAAAGTAAATCCAGAACTGGGGCAGAAGGAACACTTTCCCCTCAACGCGACCAACACCTTGTTTCCCTCCACATCGATCAAATCTAAATCTCCGCCGTCCGCCTTCAAGGCCGGGATGATCTCCCTTCCGAGGGTCTCCTCGATCAATTTGATCCTCTGGAGGTTCGTCAACCTCTTCTTCTCCAACTTGCGAGGGGGGGCCTCCTTCTCCATCTCCTTTCTCACCTTTTCGATGATGGCCTCAATCTTTGGATGGCACTGACCGCATCCTCCTCCAGCCTTGGTATAGTAGGTCACCTGGTCCACTGTTTTGAGATCGTTCTCACGTACCGCCTTAATGATCTCTCTATCCGTCACGCCGAAACACTTGCAGACGATCTCAAAATCCTCTTTCACCGGCTTCTGTCCCCGATAATGGGCAATCGCGGCTTCGAGCGCCTCTCTTCCCATCACCGAGCAGTGCATCTTCTCTTCTGGGAGTCCTCCGAGGTAGTCCGCAATATCTTTGTTGGTCACCTTCTCCGCCTCTTCGAGGGTCATCCCCTTAATGATCTCGGTGAGGGCCGAAGAGGAGGCAATGGCGCTCGCACAACCGAAGGTCTTGAATTTGACATCTTTGATCCGTTTATTCTCATCCAATTTAAAGGTGAGCCTCAAGGCATCTCCGCAGGCCAGCGATCCCACTTCACCGACTCCGTCCGGATTCTCAATCTCTCCCACATTTCTTGGATTGAGGAAGTGATCCTTCACCTTCTCTGTATAATCCCACATAGAAAACCCCCGGCATTTTTATCTATTATAAGTTCAATCTCTTTGTATCGTCAAATTTTTTTTGCCCATCATTGGCTGATCCTTGATAAGGCCAGAGGAGGATTCCGATTGAAAAGCTGAAGAGAATACTCGCCTGATTGTATATTTTCTTTATTCAATAATTTTGTAAAAATTACAGAAGGTTAGTTTTGATAGCCGTCTAATAAAATAGCAGAATCGAATAAATAAAAAATACATGACGCTCCTCCTCACACAACGGTGGAGAAGAGATTACGGTAAAAAGCCAAATAGAATTAAAGGATTGCAGTCCCTCTTTTTTTAAGCCTCTTTTGGCATTCGGTATGCAGAATATAGGCAGCGAAATTTCAGAATGATGAAATTTGGCCGGAAGGAGGGAGAAAAGATGATGAAATTAAGCGTTACCAATATTGTGGGTCTCATCATCCTCATGTGCATCTTAGCTGCCATGGTATCCATCGCAGTGATGCAGGTCGTTCGGACAGTGGGAGATCTCGGTCCCAAGATCTATGTGGTTGGAGGGGCAGTGATCGTCGTTGGAGCGCTTATTCCCATCATGTTAATCATCCTCATCAAGCACCTAAAGAGAATGGAGTAAGCGTCCTCTGATCGAAACTGCCAGGCCCGATGGGCCCGATGGGATAGATACCTCCTAATCAGGAGAGGGCGAAACCGGTTTCGCATTTGACAATCCCCTTTCCTCCCGATGTATAAGATATATAAAAAGAGCAGGATATTTTTCATCTCTGCTCTTTTTATTTCTATATGCTAAAAAACCGCTTCATCGAACTATCCGATGTGACGAAAGTCTACCATCAGGGGAACATCCCTGTGGTGGCCCTCGATCACCTCAACTTAGAGGTCTCCAAAGGCGAGTTCGTAGCCATCACGGGCAAAAGCGGCTGTGGGAAATCGACCCTGATCAACATCATCGGCGGCCTGGACATTCCTCATCAAGGTCAGGTGATCGTCGATCAAGAGGATCTCACGCAAATGGACGATGAGCGGTTAACCCTCTACCGTCGAAAGCGAGTGGGGATCATCTTCCAGTTCTTTAATCTCCTTCCCATCCTGAGTGTCGAAGAGAATATTGCCCTGCCCCACTGGCTCATGGGAAATTCGAAACCGCCGGAGGTGAGGATCGATCGTCTCCTCCGGCAAATGGATCTCCATGGGCGCCGTCATCACAAACCTTATGAGCTTTCGGGTGGAGAGATGCAGCGTGTGGCGATCTGCCGTGCCCTGGTCAACGATCCCGATCTCATCCTCGCCGATGAGCCAACAGGCAACCTCGACACCGCTTCGGGTAGACAGGTCCTGGAGATCTTGAAACGCTTCAGGGAGAAGGAAGGAAAAACGATCCTTCTCGTCACCCACAGCCAGGAAGGCGCTGCGATTGCCGATCGGATCCTGAGAATGCGTGATGGCAGGATCCTTTTGGAGTAGCTACAAACACCAATCTCGAAGCACGAATCTCGAAATTCAAAACAATATCGAATGACCAAAATCCAAAATTCAAAAGATGATGAGTAAAGAAGGGCTTAGGTCATTGAAAATTTGAGATTTCGGATTCGATCTTAGTTTATGACCCTCTTTCATCTCTTCAGAAACATCATCCTCCCCCACCTCCGCCTCAATAAGGGAAGGACGTGGCTTGCAGCCTTTGGGATTGCCCTTGGGGTGGGTGTCTTCGTCAGTGTCCAGATCGCGGTCCACACCGCCATTGAATCCTTTAATGCCACGGTTGATCACGTGTCGGGAAAGGCAAATCTTCAGCTCGTCTCCTTCGCAAGGGGTTTCCCAGAGGAGACCTACCTCAGGGTGAAAAAGGTAGCCGGCGTCAAGGCAACCACGCCTCTCATCCAATTTATACCCAAGATCGACGAACCGATCGGAGAACCCCTCTACCTTCTGGGAATTGATGTCTTCAGTGATCGCCAGTTCAGGGATTATGCCTTTCGCGAAGCAGAGGAAGAGGGGCTCAATTTTTTAAGAGACCCCAAGGCCATCGCCATCACAGAAAAACTGGCGCATCGACACGGGCTGAAGAAGGGAGATCGAATCACCCTCATTGCCGGCTCCAGGAAAATCGACCTGACCATCTGGAACCTCTTAAAGATGGAGGGGCCTGCAAAATCCCTGGAGGGAAATTTCGGGGTGATGGACATCGCCTCGGCCCAGGAGGCCCTGGAGAAGGTGGGTTTGATCGATCGGATCGATCTGATCGTCGAGAAATCGACCTCTGATCGGATTGAAAGCGAGCTAAAAAGGGTCTTCCCCACTGGAACCCGGGTCCGCCCACCCGATACCCTTTCTTCTATTGGCTGGGTTTGGCATGGGGGTATTCGTCTCCGTCCTCTCCTCGATCGGGCCTGCAAAGGAGGCATCTAAGATTGCACCGACAGAGGCCCTGGCCTTAGGGAGTCTGGAAAGGAAGGTGAAGATTCGCCTCAAACATCTCAACGTGGCTGGCTTTGGCCTCCTCATCCTCTCCTTTCTCTTCGCCCTTCAGAAACCGATCCGCCAGAAACCCATCTTCGGATTCCTGTCCGCCCTCCTGATCCTCGTTGGGGTTGCGCTCTTGATCCCCACCCTTGTTCTTCTTCTCAACCGTCTGCTCTCGCCGTTGCTCTTCTTCTTCGGCGCGGAAGGAAAATTGGCTGGCCGATACCTCCATGATTCCATGGTGAGGACAGTGGTCACGATTGCAGCCCTGATGACCGCCCTCTCCATGCTGATCAGTATCTCCATCATGATCCTGAGCTTTCGAAAGACGATCGACCTCTGGGTGGAGCAGTCGATCAACGGCGATGTCTTTATCTTTCCTGGTTCGTACTCCATTACGGGCTATTCCGCGCTTCTCCCCTTGGAGGTTTCGAGAGAGCTGCCTTTGCTTCCGGGCGTGAAGGCTGTGGATTCCTTCAGGGCATTGGAGGTCGAATATCGAGGCCAGCCGGCGCTGATCGCTGCTGTTGATGGACAGGTATTTCTCAACATGAAAGTCATCCGTTTCACCGCAGGAGATCCGAAGGCCATCCTCCGTCAGTTTGCTGCTGGCCGGTCTGTACTCGTCACAGAGAGCTTCTCTCTCCGCCATCAGGTGAAAGCAGGAGATCGGATCAGGCTCGACACGCCTCAGGGTGAAAAGGAACTTCTCGTCTCCGGAGTCTTCTATGACTACTCCTCGGATTGGGGGATGGTCTTGATGGAAAAGAGGCTCTTCCAGTCCCTGTGGAATGACGAGACCATTCACAGCGCCGGGATCTATCTGATGGAGGGCACCTCGGTCGAAGCATTCAAGGAAGCCATCCGGGAGAAATATTCAAAACCCTATCGACTCTTCCTGGCCTCCCATCGAGAATTGCGGAACGAGATCTTGAGGATCTTCGACCAGACCTTTGCCATCACCTACTCGCTCGAATTGATAGCGATCATCATTGCCATTCTGGGGATCATCAACTCCCTGAACGCCCTCATCATCGAAAGACAGAGGGACATCGGTATCCTCAGGGCGATCGGCGGGTTTCGCAGGCAGGTCGAGAAGATCGTCCTGATCGAGGCAGGGATGATTGGTTTTTTCAGTCATATCCTTGGCCTGCTCTGCGGATCTATCCTCTCTGTTCTTCTTATTTATGTGATCCATAAGCAATCCTTTGGATGGACGATTCAATTCTCCTTTCCACTCGTGAACTTAATCGAATCCTGGCTGATCGTAATGATCACCTCCGTCGGTGCAGGCTTCATCCCGGCGCGAAGAGCTGCAAAAATAAATGCTGTGGAGTCCTTGAGAATGGAGTAGGGATAAGTTATGGGTGAGTAGTTCGCCGGAATCGGAGGTCAATATGACTGAGGAAGTTTATAAAAAGTTGGCGAGGCATCTGGCCTCATTGGGTATGGGCTATCCGGAGAAAGAAGAACTTTTAGAGATCCTCAGGGAGAACTTTACCCCTTTGGAAGCAGAGGTGGCATTAGCTATTCCTACAAAAGTAATTCCTTTTGAACCCACCCCTGTTTCAAAGATCATCCCCCCTCAAAACATCTCAAAAGAGGAGTTGGAATCGACCTTGGCAAACTTAGCCCAGCGGGGACTCCTCTTTTCAAAAAGGATGAAAGACGGAAGCCTGGGCTACGCTCTGCAACAGTTTGGGCATGGTTTTCCCCAAACCTTTTTCTGGAAAGGTGTAAATACACCAATTGCAAAAAAGATGGCAGAGCTTGTTGTCAAATATTCTGGAAAAGAACAAAACAGAGAGGTTTACGGGAGCACCAAAACAAAGGCCTTCCGTTATCTGCCTGCCATGGCATCCGTGGAGCCCGAACAGCATGCCGTATTCCCTTTTGAGATGATGGAAAGGGTCATCGAGAAGGTCAAAGTGATTGCTTTGGTCCATTGCGTCTGTCGGGCAACCGCCCATCTGATCGGAAAGAAAAGATGTGATCATCCTCTTGAGAACTGTATAAAATATGATGATTTGGCAGAATATCTAATCGAGAAGGATATTGGAAGAGAGATTACAAAGAAAGAGGCTCTTGAGGTGATTAGAAAATCTGAGGAGGCTGGTCTGGTCCACATGGTTGACAATGCGAGGGAAGGCATCAAACACACCTGCAATTGTTGTGGCTGCTGCTGCTGGTCCGTAGGGACAATCCGGAGAAGGAGAATCCCAAGGGATGTCCTGATGGCCACCTACTTTCTCAGGGAGACGGATAAAGAAAGATGCAATGGATGTGGGCTCTGTGTGGAGATCTGCCCTGTTCAGGTGATTAAAATGGAAGGCGATTTCCCTGTTGTAGATAAAGAATGGTGCATTGGGTGCGGGGTATGTGCTGTCCCCTGTCCTACCGGAGCGGTCAAATTGGTGAGAAAGACAGACGCCATCCCTCCAAAGGACTTTAAAGAATTGCACCAAGAGATTCTCAGAGAACGAAAACCCTTAACATAACGATTGAAATGGCTGGGTGCCGACCTTTTGGCGATCCGCTGGAATGGTTTGTTGGGCAATGATTTCGTCCAATCCTTCACTTAATTGGGCCAATTCCTCCTGGGATGCCCTGCCAATAAAATTCCCAATCCTGTCCACATGACGAACGTTTGTAGAGCGGCCGTATTCCCAGCTCGGAGAAATACCCTTCGGGCAAGGCAAACGGAAGCGCTGGACTTCGGTCACCGGCGGTGCACACTAAACCTTTTTGGTCTTGCCAATCCACAAAGGCGGCGATGATGATTTCAAGTGGGTTGGCAAAAGCCTTCCTTGCTCATGTAATTTTTTTGAACCTGATTCTTATAAATCAACCAGGAGTTCAGCAGAAGGCAAATGCGCTCTTTACTTGCCTCTCCAACTGAGAAGCAGTTCACAATACCCTCTATCGTCCTCGATCGGGGATGTGAATTCCGCCTTAACCTCCTTGGCGCCGGAAATCTCTAAGGCCTTCCGGTAGAAACCAATAATGATCAGGCCTATCAGCCGATGCTGTTTCGCAAATCCAGTATACTTCAAGATGGCTTTGCCGGGGCTCGGCAGGTTAACCTCAACGCCCACTCCCTGAAAATACGTCCGATGAACAGCGGAAATCCGGTTCAGTACAAATTCCGGAGACCCCAATTTGACAAACCATTTATAAATCCCGCTCAACTGCCGCTCAATCAATACCTCTGACCGCTTGATTAATTCTTGCTCATTCCCTTGCACCGCCACTTTTAAATACGTTTCAAGAAACTGGGCAAAAGCATCCAGAGAATACCAGCCCGACGGCAAAATAAGCGATCGTTCAAACAGCCCCCGTGCTTCCCCCTTCAATTGATCCACGATGCTTTTATATATTTGGTCCCCGTATCGGTCTTTAATACCTTTGATCGTGTCGATCAACGCAGTCCCTTTGATTTCTGCCATATAGCCCTCCCTATTTGTAAGTGGCAACTCTACTTCTTCGGAATATGTTTAGAAGCAAGAATAAGGATTCGACCCTATTTCCTCCCTATAAGTGTTAGGCGTACCCAAAAATCAAGTGCCTGCGAGATTTCTTGGGATATTTCTTTCGGAACCCTAACGATACGAAAAGAAGCCCTATAAGGATGCCTGCAGCGAGACCGCCGATGTGTGCCCAAAAAGCAATTGGAAGGTAAGACTTCAACCCAGTAAAGTGGGTTATCAAACCGAGAACTGTCTGTTCTATGAACCACGCTCCTATGGCGGCAAGGGCCGTGGTTGTTGAGGCCTGGCCACCAGGCCGATTCCGTGTAGCAGTCTGTTGGATGGGTTGAATTTCGTTTATTGCCGGAAGATAGGGAGAGGCCGGGAGGCCACAATAACAGGATTAAAACGACGAAAGGGGTGAACCAATACCTCCATGCCTGCGGATCATCTTCAGTGAGAAGAGTTGCCCAAAAACATATGTTGAGCGGATTCCACCTTACCCCTTTGCTACTCACATCAAATTTTCTTCCTTGCCATATTTTGTAAGCAAACATGAGGTGACCGATGAGACAGGCTACTATTGCCGCAAAATACATGATGGATGGAGTGTCCAACGCATAGTTCATTTCATCTCTTCAGCGAACGCTCGGCTTACTGCAGGGTTTATTTGTGATTAAAGCAAAATGCATGCCAGCAAGCATATTTGGATGGGAAAAAGGATAGAGATGGCTAATATATTGATATTAAGAGATATTTCTCTTTCGTTCCCTAACTCTCATAAAAGACAGGGATCTGCTCAACGGACTTTTTTTGTACAGTGTTTTTTAAGAGTGACTCAATTTTGCGAGGGGTGGGGTCTTCTTTTTTGATACTTCAGGATTAGCGCTTATTACTCAATCTTTCTATCAACTTAAATATCAGGATAAACGAGCTACAAGCCCATGAGGTCATCCGTGCTCTACGACTTTTGGCCGGTCAATTCAAAAAGGTTGATGAAGCGTTCAGATGAGGAACAGTTTCTCTATCCCAACCTTCAACGTAATCTTATTGGGATTGGACTTCCAAGGCCAAAGGATAGCGAACATGACACGGTTACCTTCTTGCCTATAGTAAAAAGATTGATCAATTCGTAGGCAACCAAAAGAATCAGCTATTCTTTGAATTTCCTTCGGCAAGTTTACCTCTTTGCCTGGCTCCTTGGCTGGTGGACCCAAATGTTTTATCAATATTGATTTTAGTAATTCGATATCCTTTTTGTAAACGACTGCTTCGAGGTACTCCGGCTCTCGGGACATCGGTCTGATTTCCATCGCAAGAGATTCCTTTATCTCCTTAATCATCTCCATTGCTTTCCCCATTCCTAAATATTTCGATCCGAGACCAGCAACGGGGTCACGGCAATGTTGGTCAGGTTCTGCCCCTCACCCGAACCTGGAACTACCTGGGGACCATACCCCGGCGTGTTGAATGGGACGGCACGAGGACACAACATCGTTTCTACGTCGCAGAGGAAACCGTTCCCTCTGCAGTTCCGTCTCAGGCGGGATTGAACCTCTATAAGTGTTTGGTGCAGGACCTCTTCTTGCACCCGATCAGAAACCAAAGCGGAACGGCTGCCAACTGGCAAAAGTGTCTTTTTCTCTTAGAACAAAAATCAATTACTTTTTCGTCATGGATTTCTTTTCGCTATTGACACGGGAGGCCTTATAAGTGTTAGCTGAATCCTCTTTTATTCATACAGTACTTACATACGACCTTACTTCTTGCTTTAACCTTTCGCCAAGTTCCTCGGCAGTGACATCTAAATCATACTGTGATTGCAGCCCGAGCCAGAACTCGGCTGATGTCCCAAAAAACCTTGCAAGCCTGAGGGCAGTATCAGCAGTAATTCCACGCTTGCCAAGAACAATTTCGTTTATTCTCCTTGGCGGTACACCAATATTTAAGGCCAGTTTGTTTTGACTTATACCCATCGGCTTCAGAAATTCCTCCAAAAGAACTTCGCCTGGATGTACGGGATTAAGCTTTCTCTTCATAACTTCCCTCCCCAATGATAGTCGGTTATTTCTACATCGTGGGCATCACCTTCTTGCCAGGTGAAGCAAATACGCCATTGGTCATTGATCCTAATGCTATATTGATCCTCACGGGTACCCTTTAACTTTTCAAGCCTATTCGCTGGTGGTATTCTTAAGTCATTAAGATTTTTGGCATTATTTATCATTCGGAATTTCCAATGCAGTTTGTTGAATATCTCGTGGTAATTTGTTCGATCCCTCCCGACTATAAACTTTTTCTGTTTCTCTGTCCTTGAACGATTTTATCATTCAATTTCTTATATAACGTATAACGTTAAACATCAAGAGTTATACCGAGATTAGAAACTTCTGGAAATTTATTGATTTCCAGCTAACGACCAAAATCAGGCGGCGGGCTAAGGCGACCCCGTAAGCCACCGGATATTCACCGTCGCCTGGATTGACTTGTTCGCCTTCTGATCTTCTTCTTCAGTTCAGCCATCGTAATGGTCGGTGCATCCTTTTCCATCTCTTTGGCTTCTCTGAGGGACCGAAGATCATTATAATCCTCTAGTTCCTCTTGAACCTTAAGGAATTCTTCATACGGTAAAACAACGTAGTCCTTCTTTCCGTTCTTCTTAATGATCTGGGCATGTAAGGTAACCATCTGGCCAACCTCCGTTCATCGGTAAACTTCACGCCTATGGCGAATCCGATAAATGACAATCTTTTTCTTCTCAACCTCAAACAATACTCTATAGTCACCGACACGCAAGCGATATTCAGGAGTGAAATTTGTGAGCCGCTTGACATCTCCCTTCAAATCATTGCTCATTTCTTCAATTCTTGCAAGAACTTGGGTCTGAATGCGGGGTGGTAAACGTTCAATGTCTCTCACGGCTCTTGGTTTGAATTGAATATCATATCGCAAAGATCTCACTCCATTTTAGTTTACTCTTTAATTATGGCGAACGCTAAGGCTCACCGGGGGGCAGATTTATCGGCGATCCGGTGGAGCCGCTTGATACTATTTAAGGCCTCCCCCTAAAGATGCTACACTGATGGTTGTAACACTACCATATCCATCAAAAGGAGGAACCCATACGAAATTCTACACCCTTAGAACGAAAAACAATTACTTTTTCGTCTCGGATTTCTTTTCCCTCTTGACACGGGAGGCCTTATAAGTGTTAGCCCATAATTATGGTGTAAACATCTCCTGCAGTATTTTGAGAACATGCCCTAGCGTGGATGGTGACAGCTTACCAAGACGACGCACCAATCGTTCCCGATCGACAGTGCGAATTTGGTCAATCACGACTTGCCCTGCCCGACCTTCAAATCGGCACGGGACTCGAAACGGATAAAGATGGCCTCCAGTTGTAAGAGGAGCCACGATAAAAGTTCGCAAATGGGCATTAAGTTCGTCTGGAGAGACAATTACACACGGGCGAGTCTTCTGAATCTCTCCCCCTTTAGCCGGATCTAGGCTAACAAGGAATACGTCACCCCGGCGGACATCTTCAGTCTTCACCACTGCCATTCCTTCTCGTCAAAGCGCGTAGGAGTGGGCATATCAAGCAACCGATCATCTTCGCGCTGACGCATTTGCCTGGCAGCGTCAGCCCACCCAGAACGAGCAGAATTTGCGCGGGCGATAACAACAGCTCCATCCCTTACGGCCAGCTCGACTTCATCTGTCAAACCGGCCTGTGCGATGATTGTTTTGGGCAGCCGGACACCACGTGAATTGCCGATACGAACTAAACGAGCCTTCATTGGGCAATTCCTCCTAATGGAAAGTAATTACATTATAATCACAAAGGGAGAGTTATGTCAAGAGGGCGGATTGCAGAGAAAGCGCTACTTTTCATAAAGCATCCACTTCGACTGCACCTTCATCCATTTCAATGTGGGGCTAACCACTTAAATCAGCGGTAGCTATAAGCCATCCCTGCCTGACAGCAGGCAGGCGCTGGAGTGATAGTATGAAAATGTGCCTCCTCAGGGTATACTTGCTGGAGGGAATTCTTCAACCTACATAGCCGCCTTGTATGGCCGTAAAAAGGAGGCACTCATGTTTAAACGTCGGCTGTGACCAACACAAAAAGTATTCTTTCGTCGTTACCATGGATGAAAACGGCAACGCCCTCGATCAGGTCAAATTATATCACACAGACAAAGAGAGGATGAAGACTTATTTTTCATCTCTCCCACAAGGCTCGGTTGTTGCTCTGGAGAGCTGCGGGTTTGACCACTGGCTCGGCGATATGCTCGAAGAGTTAGGGATGACCGTTAAACTGGCACACAAAGGCAAAAAAGAGGACGTCGATGAAATCTATAAATCTAATATATGCTCACTCCGTTTTTCGACTTACCTTAACGACAGCTGATCCACATACCCCCACGCGTTTCGCTATTTCTACCATCGGTATTTCCATTTCATGACTCAAAGATATGAAGCCACGATTTTTAGCAACGTCCCCTTGGCACTATCAAAAGATCAGGACTAAGAAGGATCATCACATAGCCATTGTGGCTGTGGCTCATAAATTGGTAAAAGCAACCTATAAGGTGTTGTCTTGCAGCATTACTTATAGATATCGGACAATTAAGACATAATGGAGGATGCCGGCTAACAAATTGGCTCATTGAAGAGGCCGTTGGAGTGATTGGCACACCCTGTCATCATGACTATTGTGCGCCCATGAGCGCGAATGGATGAATTGACTTTAGTCAGAAATAGTCGACTGAAAAGAAGAAACCTAACTATTTTTTACTTGACGGCGCATTTTCATGGATGATTTGTTAGCCCTGACTATATTCTATATACCTTTGTCTCTTTATATCTTATCCGAGCTTTCATCCTCAACAGCCTGACTTTCTCGGTAAAGACGTGGACTAAAGCTTTTTACACTGACAATAATGTAGCAAGTTTTTGCAATACTTCAATTACTGTCCTACGTGGCAAGGTGCAAATTAATTCTGCACCTCTGGCACGCCAATCCAAATTCTTGACTTGATCAGCTAAGATTGCTCCGCTGATGGATAGGCCTCTAGGAACAAGAACCTCGAATGGATAACCTTTGATTTGATTTGTCAGGGGACAAAGAATCGCAAGTCCTACCCTGCCATTATAAGTTGCGGGGGGAAAGCACTAAGGCTGGCCGCCGCCCAGCTTGCTCGTGCCCCACCTGGGGATTTAAAGTAATCCAGATAACATCACCTCGTTGAGGAACATAAGGTTTAGAGTCTACCACACCTCGCCTCCCACCGCCGAGCCAGTATCAACCTCATGGTGGAGGTTTTCGTCGGTTACCTGCGCTAAGAGTTGTCTGAGGGTAAATTTTGGTTTATCAGAGGGAGCTACAACGAGTTTCCCATCCCTTAACGACATCTCAACTGATGAATTCGGATCAAGTCCAACTTCAGCCGCAAATGACTTTGGAATACGTAAGGCAAGACTGTTGCCCCATTTCTGCACGCGTGCTTTCATAATATTACCTCCGCAATGTATCTACAAAAAAGATACAATACCTCTTGTTGACTGTCAACTGTAATCACGATAAACGGATACGTTTAGCCTAACGTTAGAACTCAGTGGCAGTTATTAGCGCCCCGCTGGAGAGAATTGTTACTCCATCTTTCTTTATGGATTAAACTTAAATGGTCGCTGTCCCTATTTTTCCTCAAAAACCAGGTGATAGTGGTTATCCATCAGAACATAACTGTGGATCAAAATTCCGTAACGATCGTGGTAATCCTCGAGGATCTGGAGGAATTTCACCCGGTCCCCATCTCTCAGGAAGATGTTCTTTCTTTCGTTTCCACGGCTGGTGATGTGATATAAAGCAGCATCAAGAAGTAGAAAATCTTTCAATTTTCAAGGCCTGACACCAAATTCATCTTCTCAGATGGAAGATTGTTGCTCGGAGACATGGGATAGAGTTGCTGCTCACGCCTACGGTCAGGGATCAGGAGCTGATCACTCAGGAATCGACCAGGGCGACCTACTGGGAAGGGAGTGTGAACCTTGAGGCCAAATATCAGGGCAAGCCGGTCAAAGGAAGAGGGTATGCCGAATTGACCGGATATGCGAAACCTTTTTCCAAAGGGATTTAATACAAAGGCACTAAATAACCAAGTCAATTCCAATCCCCAGTATCCAAAATATTGGAACTTGGTGATTTGAATTTTATCGATAAAAGAGGTTATAAGAGATTCGTCCTTTGCCATGCCGGGGATCGAAGGAGGGGATTGGGATGGATCAACTCTTCTATCCGAAATCGGTGGTCGTGATCGGGGTTTCAGAAAACCCTGACAATCTTGCCAGAAACATCGTTCAGAACCTTTTCGAATTTCAGTTCAACGGAGAGATCCATCTCGTGGGAAGAAGGGAGGGGGTTCTCTTCGGCCGGAGGATACTCACCTCCGTCGATCAACTTCCTGAGGGCATCGATGTGGCCGTCATCCTCACCCCGGCGCAGACCGTGCCTGGAATTCTGGAATCGTGCGGAAGGAAAAAGATCCCCTGGGCCATTATCGAAACGGGCGGTTTCAGGGAATACTCCGAAGAAGGGGGCCAGATAGAAAACGAGGTTCTCCAGATTGCAAGGAAGTGGAAGATCCGGGTGGTGGGACCCAATGGGATCGGTGTCTTCAATATTGACAACGGGTTTGTCGTCCCCTTCGTCAAACTGAAGCGGGGACCGGTCAGCAAGGGAAAATTGTCGATCCTGGCCCAGAGCGGAGGTGTCCTTCTCAGCTATGCCAACCTTCTGACCAGCGCAAACGTCGGCCTTTCGAAGATGGTGAGCATGGGAAATAAGATGGACCTGAACGAGATCGACTACCTCCGATACCTGATCCAGGACCCTCAGACAGAGATCATCGGCCTCTACCTCGAGAGCCTCGAACGGGGAAGGGAGTTGATGGAGATCGCCCGTTCCACCTCCAAGCCCATCCTCGTCCACAAGTCCAATACCGGAGAGGGAAGCCGACACATTGCAAGGCTCCACACCGCGGCCCTGGCCAATGACGACAGGGTGGTGGAGGCTGGGTTAAGACAGGCGGATATCATCCGGACAAAGGACTTCCGCTCCTTTGTCAATGCGGTGAAGATCCTCTCCCTTCCTCCGATCAAAGGCAAAAATCTGGTCATCATCTCTCGTTCGGGAGGGATCGGCGTCGTGGCTGCTGATTCTGCAGAAAGGCACGGATTCCGTCTTCTCCCTCCTGACCCAAAGCTCCAGGAGCGGTTCCACAGCTTCTTCCGGGCAAAGGTGATTCAGCCCACCAACCCCCTCGACCTCGGAGACCTCTTCAACTTCGACCTCTATACGAACATCCTCGAACAGGTTCTTAGATTTCCTGTGGTCGATGGAATCCTTTTCCAGCACGGGGCCACGGCTGAGGAAAAGGAGCCTTCCCGAAAGCTGATCCAGGCTGTGAAAGACCTCTCATCCCGTTATCAGAAACCGGTTGCCCTTCATTACAACACCGATGAAGAAGAGCTGGCCTACATCAAGAGGGCTTTCGACTATCCCATCTTCACCGAACCTGAAGACGCCCTGGCTGCGCTGGCCGTGTCGAGAGAACACTACCGAAAACTCAATGTCCTGAAGGAGAAGCCCCCTGTTTTTTCGGTGGACAGAGACCGTGCCCAGGCGATCTTTCAAAAGGCGAAGAAGGAGAAGAGGGATTCCCTTCTCCTCCAGGAGGCCTTTGAAGTGCTCCGAGCTTATGGAATTTCGGTGGCCGATTACCAGGTGGTTCACCAGAAAGAGGAGATCGGAAAGGCCGTCCAAAGGATCGGCCTTCCGGTTGCGCTGAAGATCATCTCAAAAGAGGTCTCCCATAAGTCGGACGTAGGAGGGGTGATCCTCAATCTCTCCGGCCTCCGGGAGATCGAAGAGGCTTATCGTCAAATGGATAGCTCATCCGGTGTGCTCATTCAGAAGATGGTCTCAGGCGGAAGGGAAGTGATATTGGGTGGAAAACGGGATCCGTCCTTTGGACCGGTCGTCCTCTTCGGTCTGGGAGGGATTTATGTGGAGGTCCTCAAGGAGACGTCTCTTCGCATCGCTCCCATCAATCGTTTCGAGGCAGAGGAGATGATCTCAGAGTTAAAGGCTGGAGTGATCCTGAGAGGAATCCGGGGCGAACGGCCATCGGATCGAGATGCACTGGTTGAAAATCTTCTCAGGCTCTCCCAGTTGATGATCGATTTCCCCGAAATCGAAGGGATCGACATCAATCCAGTGATGGCCATGGAGAAAGGTGCTCTGGCAGTTGATGCGCGAATCCTCTTGAGCAAGGGGGGAAGCGCATAGGGCAGAGCATATCCCGGGCTTCTATATTCCGAGTTTTTCCCCGACCAGAATAACAACGATATCCGTACGCACAGGTTTTTTGGCCAGGGTCACGTAGATATTACAGATTCGATCCGGGGAGCTGCAATCAGAACAGACTCCGGTTTCGACACACGGGGTCTTCCGGTTCAGCCGTTTCGCATTCTGCGGGGCTGTCCATTCCCTCACCCTTCTTTCTGCAGCATCGATATCCTTCACAATCTTATTCACGCCGCAGACAAGCATCACCTTCTTGGGCCCGATGAACATCGCGCCGACCCGGTTGCCTGAGGCATCGACATTGAACAACTTCCCATCCTCGGTGACCGCATTCGCGCTCGAGAGAAAGATATCCGAAGAAAACGATTTCTGAATCAACCCGTGCATCTCTTCCGGGTTCTTCGCCTGGCGGAACGGCCAGATCAGCTGGATATTTCGATTCCCCAACGCATCGAGCAGTCCGATCTGGGCGAGGGTGAGAGATCCTCCGATCCCCACTGTAGCTCCATCGGGTATCCGCCTCATCACCTCCTCGAATGCAGCCTTTGAATCTGAAACGAAGAGGGCCTCAAAATTATTCTTCTTCAGTGCCTGGATCGTCCTTTCCACCTGCTTCTCTCTGAAAAACTGTTCCCATTGTTCCATCTTTGAATCCTCCCTTCCCTCTCAACGGATCCTCGCATCCCCTTAAAGTTCCGATTCTAACTTCTTCAACTTCTCGTTGATCTCCTCCAGCCGGCTCACCCATCGCGACTCCTCAAAGCCCCTTCCCTTCGACCTCTCCCTCTTGAGCTTTCGGCGCAGCCTCTTATAGCTTCTGTCCAAATGGCTGAGAAGGAAACTGAAGGTCTCTTCAGGCGGCGAGACCTGTTTAACCCTCTCCTCCTCCGGTACGGCCTCCTCCCCGGCCGCAAACAGGACCCTCCTCTCCCTCCATCGAGGAACGACTGTTCTAAAACCGAACCGCTCACGGATGACCCTGGCCAATTCGATTGAAATCTTCTCCTCTCCGTGGTTGACAAAGACCTCCATATCCGGATTCCTGAAATGGGCGAGCCACTCAAGCAATCCCTTCTGGTCGGCATGGGCGGAAAACCCTCCCAGGGTGTGAATGTGAGCCCTGACTGCAATCTCTTCGCCGAAGAGCCTAACCGTCTTTCCCCCATCGACCAGCCTCCTCCCGATCGTGCCCTCGCCCTGGTATCCGATGATCACGATGTGGGACTCCTTCCTCCAGAGGTGGTGCTTCAGATGGTGTCTGATCCGTCCGGATTCGCACATCCCGCTAGCGGAGATAATGATCCCAGGCCTCGAATCCTCATTGATCGCCTTCGACTCCTCACCGCTCCGGGTATAGACGATCTCTGGGACTTCCAATGGATTCTCTCCTCCCGAGAGAAGGCCTTTCGTCTCCTCGTCAAAACAGTCTGAGTTTCGATGAAAGATCTCGGTGGCAGAAATCGCTAACGGACTATCGATGTAGACCGGAATCGAAGGGATGAGGCCCTTTCTGATGAACTGGCCGAGGGTGTAAATGATATCCTGGGTACGCTCCACAGCGAAGGCCGGGATGACCACTTTGGCCTGATCGCGAATCGCCTCCTGGATGATCCCCAGCAATTCGTTCTCAGTCTCTCCTCTCGACTTGTGTAGCCGGTTCCCATAGGTCGACTCCAACCAGAGGAGATCTCCCTCTTCGATGGTCGCAGGGTCCCGGACAATGGGTTGTCCTGAGCTGCCGAGATCTCCGGAGAAGACCAGTTTCTTCTCTCGACCCCCCTCTTCAATCCAGATCTCAATAATGGCAGAACCCAGGATATGGCCCGCATCTTGAAAACGCGCTCTCACGCCCTCCGCCATCGGAAAGATCTCACCGTAACGCACGGTCTGAAAAAACCGAAGGCTCTGCTCCGCGTCCTTCACAGTGTAAAGCGGGGTCACCTCTCCTTTCCCGGACCTCTGATGTTTCCGATTCTGCCAATCCGCTTCTGCCTCATGGATATGGCCGCTGTCCCGGAGCATGACCTCACAGAGGTCAAGGGTCGCCTTGGTGCAGACCACCTTTCCTCGAAATCCCTCCTTGACCAGTTTTGGGATCAGACCGCTGTGGTCGATGTGGGCGTGGGTGAGAAGAATAAAGGAGAGATCGCCAGGGCAGTACGGTCCGATCAGTCGATTTCTCCCTTCGATCTCCTTGCCACCCTGAAACATTCCGCAATCGACCAACCACTTCAAAGAATGGGTCTGGATCAGGGTGGCTGAACCTGTGACGGTTCTCACCCCTCCCAAAAAATCAGCTTGCATCGTTTTATCCTCGGTAATGTCAATTATTTTGTGTCAGCAAAGGAAATGGGGTAGCTGTTCGTTGTTTAAGGTTCTCGTGCGTAAAGACCGAAAAGAGGATTCGTTCCATACTAGTTCGGTCACTAAAA
>JACAEX010000051.1 GCA_013388635.1 Syntrophaceae bacterium
GCCTCCACACACGCAGGCAGAAGTCCCTGAATCAACCTCTCCTCGCAGAAGTTACACTTCTCCACCACCCCTTTCGTCCTGGTGGGAAATTGAAGGTTGACATCCTTGATAAAAGGCCTTGGATCTCTCCAGTTAAAACTTCTCGAGCCATAAGGACATCCGGCCATACAGTACCGGCATCCGATACAGCGATGAAAATCCATCATCACGATCCCGTCCTCTCTCTTCCAGGTGGCCCTGGTCGGACAGTACTTTACGCAGGGAGGGTCATCACACTGATTACACAGGACCATGACCGATTTTCCTTTATATTCCTCCTGGTTGAACTCATGGACATGTTCAGGAAAGGCCTTCTCGTATTCGATCGTCCAGATCCATTTGATCTCTTCCTTAATGTATCCAAAGGTGGGGACATTATGGATCCGGTGACACGCATCGATGCACTCCCTGCACCCTTCTTTTGCCTGCCAGCACTTCCTGAGGTCAATCGCCATCCCCCACTTCTTTCCGGAGAAGGAGTTCGGTGCAGGAGAGGGCTCGAGCGGTTTGATCTGGGAGACCACCTCCCAACCCGGTTTTGCAGTGAGGCCGAGGAATGTGAGACCGGCGATCTTTAAGAATCCTCTTCGACTGAAATCCATTCTCTACTTGGCTCCTTTTTCCATCTCTTTGGGATAGAGATGACAGTCCCAGCACTTATTCGTCACTCCCATATAATTATGGCACTGGTCGCAGAATTTAGTCCTATCTCGGTGACACTCCATGCAGGTTCGATTCAAGCTCATCGTATATCGCTTCTGATTACTGGCCTGATAGGTCCTCACACCGCTTCGTACTACGGAGAACCTCCAATCTTCGAGAAGTTCTTTATGATTCACCCTGATGTAGGCCTTCGGTTCGATGCACTCCTTTTTGTCCTTTGGAATTTCGAGTTTCGGGACATAGGAGGTCTTTCCGCTAACCGTATTATGCCAGATCGGATAAGAGACCAATCCAAGAAAGATGATCAGGCCGGGTATGATCTTTTTCCCGTCATAGAGGGCCATCTTTTTCCCCTCACCCTGCCCTCTCCCCACTGGAGGGAGAGGGGGAGATTGTGGAATCAAGGGGTTCTCCTCGCAGATTGGTCGTTCTTTCCTTCTCGCCCCTCAGGACGAGGGCATTTCCAACCAGTTCGTGAACCCCTGCCACTTCAACCCCTGGGACCCAGTATTCCAATAAAGGAGGAAGGGTCGCCCTATCAATGGCGCAGATGCAAGTGAGGAGGTTGACTCCAAATTTTTCGTGGACATATCTGACCGCATTGGCCCTTGGAAAACCGCCTCTCAAACGCGTCTCCATGTTTTCGTCCGCGCCCAACCCGGATCCGCTTCCACAGCAGAAGGTCTTCTCCTTAATCGTGTTTTCCGGCATCTCGTAGAACTCCTGGCATACGTTTCGGAGAATATATCGGGGTTCCTCAAACAGGCCCATTCCTCTGGCGGTGTTGCAGGAGTCGTGATAGGTCACCTTCCATTTACGATTTCGGCTTGGATCCAATCTCAGTTTATTGTTCATCATCAGATCGGCAGTGAACTCGCAGATATGGACCATCTTGGTCGAACGGGCATGATCAAAGCGGGTGCCGGTGATCGGAGAGACAGGTTCCTCTAAGAAATCGGCCGGACCGTTGAAGGTATCCATGTACTGATGGATCACCCTCCACATGTGACCGCATTCTCCTCCGAGAATCCATTTTACCCCGAGCCTCTTTGCCTCACTGTAAATCTTGGCATTCAATCGCTTGGCCAGCTCCGCAGAATGAAAAAGACCAAAGTTTCCACCCTCAGAGGCATAGGTGCTCCAGGTGTAGTCAAGGCCGATCTCATGGAAAAGGAGGAGGTAGCCCAGGAAGGTGTACCAGTGGGGACTGGCGAAGTAGTCGGCTGAAGGGGAGATGAAGAGGATTTCAGCTCCCTTTCGGTTGATCGGGACTTCCACCTTTACGCCGGTGATCTCCTGGAGTTCATCCACTGCGAAGTCAACCGTCGATTTGAAGGCATGGGGAGGGATCCCAAGATGGTTTCCCGTCCGGTAACAATTGGCCGCGGGCTCAAGAATCCAGTTGATGTTAAGGCCCACCAGATTGAGGAGTTCCCTGGCCATCATGGTGATTTCGCAGGTGTCGATCCCATAAGGGCAGAAGACGGAGCAGCGACGGCACTCCGTGCATTGATAGAAATAGGAGAACCATTCCTTCACAACCTCCTCGGTCAGCTCTCTCGCCCCTGCCAGTTTTCCAAAGACCTTTCCCGAGAGGGTGAAATACTTTCGGTAGATTGACCTCAGGAGCTCGGCCCTGAGGACAGGCATGTTCTTCGGATCTCCGGAGCCGATAAAGAAGTGACACTTATCCGCACAGGCTCCGCACCTGACACAGATGTCAAGGAAGAGTCGATAGGAGCGGTATCGATTCAGGCGATCTTCCATCCCCCTGAGGATCACCTCTCTCCAGTCTTCCGGAAGCTTCCAGTCCTCATCCGTCGGCTGCCACTCCCTCGGATGAGGAAGTTCGAGATACTTTTCGTGCCTGGATGCAGCCGGATAGCAGTAGGTCCCCTTCCGAAACTCGGTCGAGGGCTCCATCCAGCTTTTCTTCGGGATGGTATAGTCGATCTCTAAGGATTTCTCTTTTGAAGGCTCGTCTGCCATCTCTAACCTTTCTCTATCGGCAACCCCACTTCCTTCATCGAATCCCGAAACTCCTCTTCGTACTCCTCATAGGTATGGGTTTTGACCGGATAATCCCAGGGATTGATGTGCCGCTGATTACGGCTGGTATTGGTCAGGTTGCGCGTGGGACTCAGGAAGATTCCTGGCATATGCATCAATTTGCTAAGAGGGAAGTAGGCCACCAAAAGGCTGATAAAAAAGAGATGAATATAGAAGAGCAGGTTTACCTCCTTCGGAGCCACTGGCCGAAGGCGGAGCATGGCCATGGCCCATTCCTTCACCTGAACCAGATCGACCTTGTAGATCAGCCGCATCAGCACTCCGGAGAGGACGATCCCGAGAATCAGAAGGAGGACGAAATAGTCCGAGGAAAGGGAAATGTACCTCACCTGCGGGTAGATGATCCGCCTCACGAAGAGATAACCCAGGGCGACCAGAATGATGATATCGGTGATGTAAATGACGGGGATGAGACCTTGAAAGATCGAGTCAACCCTCTGAAGGATCACGATGGTCGAAGGCACAGGTTCGAGAAAGAATCTTAAGTGCCTCAGGAGGATCACAAGAAAAGACCAATGGAAGGCCATGGCTCCAAACCAGAGAAGAACGCTTGGTTTGAAGAGAAGCCTCTGAGGTGCCTGCATCTCAACTTTTTCATTTTTGAGAAGGGGACGAAAGAGGAGGATGTCGAGGGCCAGCCTTTTCACCACACCTCCTGTGGTGTAAGGGCTGTCGATATTGTCCGCTTTGATCCAGGAAAGGGATCTCTGCTGTCCCGAAACCGTGGGGATGTGGAAGGGAACAGGGGAGGTCGCCCATTTCAAAACACGGTAGAGAAAACCGACGACGAAGAGGAAAAGAGCCGCATAGGGAATAAAAATGGTAAAGAAAGAGACCAAACCCATGCCTTCGATGCCGATCACGACAAGAAAGGTAAGTAGAAGAATCGCTGAGACGGAATACCAGAGGCCCATAATTTTAAACCCCTGTAAATTCGAAGCACGAAATCCGAAATTCGAAACCCAAAACCTTTTTGTTTTGAACATTAGAGCATTCGAATTTTGGATTTGTTTCGAGTTTCGATATTCGGATTTCGGATTTTATTTAACCTGATCCCCTCTTGTTTACCTTTTCTCCTTAGACGGGGTCATCCTCTCCATCATCCGAAAGGCCATCTCTTTCTCGATCCTGGCCTGCTTGACCCGAATATCACAGATCTTCTCCCGGCAATCCATATAGACATCGAAGGCCTGAAGGGCCAGGTCATCGATTCTGGACTGAAATTTCAGCCACTCCTCAATGGCCGGGGCCTTAGCGATCTCATCCCTAAGCATCTCTCCGATGGCCCTCTTCAAGAGGAAAATGAATCCGACGGCCTTGGAAGGAGGAAAGTCCTGAACCGATCTGATCTTAAGGATCGAATCCAGAGAAGACTGGCATTTCTCATCCTGAATCCCTTCGCAGAGCTTTCCGAAGAGAATCTCTATCTCCCGGGAGATCGTCGAACCCACTGGGTTCGTGAATGGATCCTTGTCCTTTTTCATCAAGCTCGCCGTATCCGCAGGATAGGTCTCCAGGATGAGATCGAACCATCTCTTCAAAATAGCCGCTTCGTTTTTTGAGAGAAGGTCTTTTAGCACCATGTCAGAGGTTGACCACCTCGTGATGAAGAATCAAATCCAAAATCTCATCCATCGTCGCCGATCTGCCAACGGCCATCTTCCCGGTCAGCTCAAGCTCGCTGACACAGAGCTGCCCTGCCAGAAGTCGGACTCCCTTTCCTTCGAGGACCTTGAGATGAGGGACCGACGGAGAGCCTTCTGCCAATAGCCTCACCGCTGTATTCCAGAAGATGATAGCCAGCGGCCGATCCTCCCGTTCGAGAAGGGCTTTCAGCATGGACATCCAGATCTCGTACCCGAGGTCGTCATCTCCCCGGCCAATGCTCTCCGACCCCATCAGGAATACTTTTCCCTTTGTATTCATGGCCTCCCCATCGCTATCCATTCCCCCTCAATGCCATTCCCAATCGATAAAAGGCTTCTTCATGGCGACCATGGCATTGGCCACCAGTTCGACCAGGCCTCCATAGTAGATGCTATGTCTTTCCCACAAACCATTACTGGCAAGGATATCCCTTATGGCCCCTTTGCAGTTGGAACAGGGAGCGCAGACGTATTTCTTAATACCTGGATCCAAAACATCGTTGAAGGCCTCCAGGATCTGTTTCAGCTTCATCCGGCTGGAGATGTTCTCTCTCCACTCCTTGAAATTCATCGACGACATGATCGCAAACCCGCTTCCTCCGCCGCAACAATAGTTTTCAACCCCATGGGGTTCCATCTCTCTGAACTGGGGGCATATCTTTCTGAGGATGCGCCTTTGAGGTTCGACAATGCCCATCAATCTCACAAAATTGCAGGGGTCATGGAGCGTCACCGGAAAGTTGTTCTTTTGAGGATCGAGCTCCAATTTACCGCCGCAGACCAGTTCCTCCAGAAGGGGAAGAAAACTCTCTCTGGGAAAATTCATCTCGTCTAACAATATCCGATCCGCGATGACGATCAGTCCTTTATGGGCATGGCCACATTCTGCCATCACCATCTTTTTGACCTTCAGCTTTCGCGCCACTTCCACCTGTTTGAGGGAGATCCTGGCCAATTGGACATCGTCATACCATGTGCCATAGTTGGTGGCCTCGTACCCGTAGATTTCGCTCGAAAGCGTCCAGCTCAGACCCGCTGCCTCAAAGACGATGGCAAAGGCGACCGGGTTTTCGATCCAGGACATGAATTCGCCGGAGTTGTGGATCAGCAGGATGTCCGAGCCCTCCTTATCCACAGGGATCTTGATCCTCCTGCCCCATTTCTCCTCGATCTCATCCTCCATGAATTCAACCATTCCCTGGAAGGCCTCTGGAGAAATCCCGGTGCTCGCGCCCACTCTTAGCTGTTGAACCGTGCCTGATTCATGGAGCTCCTTCGGAGCGATCCCCATCTCCTGGCTGAAGAGTTTTCTCAGTTCTCTACCGATCAGGCCATTATCACTTCCAAGGGGGCAGCGCTGGGCACATCGCCGACAGAGGCTACACCGGTAAGCCAATTCAGCAAGTCTGGCAACGGTTGGCCAGTTCAGCTCGATATCGTCTCCGGTCAACTTAGAAAGGATCTTTCCCCTTTTCTTGATATATTTATTAATGATCCTCCGGAGGATCTCTGATCTGTAGGTAGGCCGGTAGATCTCCTGATTCCCGCTGGAGAGATAGACAGGGCAGGCATCGCTGCAGGTCTGGCACCGGACACAGCTTTCCAGGGATTGGATCAGAGGCTGCCAGAAAAGCCAGTTGTCGTTCGGTGAGAGCAATTTCTCGAGGCCCCGGAGAAAACGCTCCACCAATTTCTCCTCCTCTTCTTTGTTCCTCGGTTTGGGAAGGGATAGGGCTGAAACGCCGTCGAGGGAAGATTCATAACGCTTCTTCTGTTCCTCAGACAGAGAGGGATATGGATCTTTCTTCTCCTCGCGAGCCAGAGGAGGAGGAAGCGGCATCAGGTCATCTGCCCTTATCGTAATGAGGGGTTCATCCGTGGGCAGACTGATATCCTGTAATCGAATTTTCTTCCTTTTGGCCTTCATCGATTTGAATCCAGTATAGGAGGTTGTTGCATTTCAGAGGCAACCTCCCTCCATTGCTTTCCCGATTGAATGTGTGGAGCAGACCAGGTCACAGGTCGCTCCAGATGCTCCCTGACTCTCTTTTCGATCTCGCCTCCCTTTCGATTCGGTACATCGTCCCAGCGAAGATAGTGATAGTATCTGAAAAAGAGCTGATAGACATGGCTGAAGGGCAGGTAGATCAACCAGACCGAAGCGAAAAGGACATGAAGGGCTGGCGCCGGTGCCGGACGGAGTTTGTGCTCGAAATCTGCAAAGGTGACCTGCTCCCTCACATACTTCAGAAGAGACGGGATGCTCGATTTAAAATGGAGATCGACTGCATAAACCCCTCCAATTAAGGTGAGGAGGAGAAACACCCACTTTACGTAGTGAACGGGAGGATAATGAACCTTTAGCTCCTCATCCCTCATTCGCATGATCAAAATGGCCATGCCTCCGATGAAGGTGAGGAGGGTGGAGAAGGTCCCCCAGACCCATCCGAAGATCGAGGCGGTTTCAATGTCTGCGACCACGGCCCGGATGAAGAGCCATGCGTGCCAGAGGATGAGCAGGTAGAGCCCCGTATGAAAGAGATAGAGGGGATACCAAAACCTCCTGTTGCGATGGTAAAATTCTCTCAGAAAGAGAAGGTCCAGAACCATGGACCAGAGCTTTTCGCCGAAGGTGATCTCTTTTTTCGTCCACCACTCGGTCGATTCATAAATCGAACTCCCTTTGTAAAGTTCCCAGTGCAGGTGAACGGGTGCATCGATGCACTTCTTCACCCGAAGCGCTGTGGTGAGAATAAAGAAGAGGATGCTTCCGTAAAAAATAAAGAGGATCAAACCACCCATCTAATCCTCGGAAAAATTCAAAATCCAAATATCGAGATCCGAAACAAATCCCAATTTTCAAAATTCAAATTTCCTTAAAGGTTTTTTCCGTTTCGAAAATTTAACCTTTGGTCATTTGAGATTGTTTCGAATTTCGGATCTCGTGCTTCGAAATTATGTCTTTAGACGCAGCCCGTGGGTTTGGGTAGGCCCGCGACCTTACAGGCTCCCTTGGCCGGACCGCTCGGGAATAACTGGTAGATCTTCTTCAGATCATTCCCCGTCTGTTTACATAACATTCGGACCGGGGGAGCGATCCCGAACTTCAGGTAGTAATCCCTGAGATAATTGACCACCTTCCAGTGCTCTTCAGTCATTCCAGAGACATTCTCGGTTTTTGCGAGGTCCTCTGCCACCTCTTTGTTCCACTTGTCAGGCTCCTGAATGAAACCGTCCTCGTCGATCTCAATCTCAATCCCGCCAAGCATTGCCTTTGCCATCTTTTCTCCTCCTAAGCTTTGATAAATTTTTCAGGTGATTCATCAAACTGCTTCTTACAGGCCTTGCAACAGAAATAGTACGTCTTATCCCCGACCGTGCTGGTGGCCCTCGGCTTCGCAGCCACCGCTCCATAAAGGACTCCCACCTTGCTTATCTCCATCTCCCTGCCACATACCGGACATTTCACTTCCATGCGTTCTTCAGCCATATTTCGCCTCCTTTAAAGGTGTCTTCCCCTGCCTTCGTGCGAGGGAAACGAAAGCCTCTGCCCAACAGGGCGTCCCTGAGGCGTGTAAGTGCATATAGCTCGCAAACAAATTCTTATAGAAGATTCCATCCCGCTTGCCGTCGATCCCATGACCCCGCTTGATTTCGTAGGCGAACCTGATCCCATTCTTTACGGAGAGTCTGGAATGATGGAATTCATGGCCTCGGATGGTCAATCCTATCGGGAGAAGGGGGTTTTCATCAGTGACTTCGGCAAGGACGTAGCCGTGCCCTTCAGGCCTTTGAGAGATCTCGACCTCGGCGGGAATGACCCCGACCATTTCATGGGATCGACCTTGCCAGTGGATCTTTCGGCATAGGTACATCAGCCCCGCACATTCCGCATAGACCGGAAGACCAGCTTCAATCGATTCGGCTATATCTTTTCGCAACAGTCGATTTTCCTCTAACTGCTTAACGAAGAACTCAGGGAATCCGCCTCCAATATAAAGCCCATCCACCGGCGGCAATCGGTCTTGCAGGGAATTGATAAAGATGAGTTCGGCATTCTCCTGTCTCAGGGCCTCAAGGTTTTCTGGATAATAGAAGTTGAAGACCTGGTCATGCATCACCCCGAGCCTGACTTCGGGAGCTCTCTCTCGGCTCTCCTCTAAGGCGCGAGGGGAGGGGCGAGGGGGACTAAATCCCTGAGCGATCTTCAATATCTGATCCAGATCGAGGTAGGGTTTCAACTTATTCCCGATCCGTTCGACGAGCGACTCCGCCTCGCTCGATTCCTTCGACGGGATGAGCCCTAAATGTCTTTCAGCGATTTGAAGATCAGGATCACGGGGGATGCCGCCGAGAACAGGGATCGCGCAATGCTCCTCCACAGCCTCTCTCAACTTCTTCTCATGTCGGCTGCCTGAAACGTAATTGAGGATCACCCCCACAATCTTGATGCCGGTCTCAAAAAGTTGGTACCCCTTCACCATTGCTGCAATGCTACCTGTCATCCTGCTTGTGTTCACCACCAGGAGAATCGGAATGTTCAACAGGCGGCTTATCTCCGCGGTCGTCTGTTGACTGTCCAACCCATCGTAAAGTCCCATCGCCCCTTCCACAATGGCCAGGTCTGCCTCTTCGCAAGCCCGCGCAAAAGTCTGAATTAATTTCTCTTTTGGAATTAGGAAGAGATCGAGATTGCGGCAACCTCTTCCTGCCGCAATCGTGAGCCACGAGGGGTCGATATAGTCGGGGCCTTTCTTAAAGGGTTGGATCGAAAGGCCCCGGTTCGTCAATAACTTGCACAAGCCGACCGTAACCACAGTCTTGCCCGAGTGACCCTGCGGTGAGGAGACGAGAAAGCAACCCAAGGTCCGATCACCACCGGTGAAGCGATCACCTCTTCCCATTCTTATCAGGTCTCATGTTTACCCGGGAGGGCCACGTAGGTGATGCCGCCAAAGCTTCGGTATTCAATCTTTCCTTCTTTGGCCAGTTCGGCAATCGCCTTATCGACAAGACTCTTATCCTGTGCGACCGCCCTCGCCACCTCTTTGTTCTTAGCCTGGCTAACTGTGGCAAGGTACTTGAGAATGCTCTCCTTGAGGTCTTCGCTCATTTTACCACCTTCCTTCCCACCTTCTCATCCCGCGCTTGCCCATCTCCCGGGAAAGAGAGAGATTACCATTTGAACTGGGTGGTGGTCCTCCAGGTTTCCCTCGCATAAGTAAAGTCGTCAATGTGCTGCTCCGCAAAAGGTATCCCCGTCAGTTGGAAGAACTTCTCCCAGCCTATCCTCTCGATCCACTCCCCCATTCTCTCGAATTTACGAGCATTCTTCGCATAGACCTCGACGATCTTCTTGACCGTGTTCACCACCTCAGGCCAACGGGGAGGGTTGTTCGGAAGGTAGGGGACGACCAGACGGGAAAACATCGGAGGTTTTCTCGCATTGGATACCTTACCTCCGGCATAGATGGCTACGCCGTCACCTTCAGGGTCTGCAAGAGGCATGGCGGGGCAGACCGTGTAGCAGTTTCCGCAGTACATGCAGAGGTCTTCCCGGATGACCACGCTCTTGACTTCCTTGTCAGGATGGCGCCGAATGGCCCCCGTGGGGCAGGATCCGATGGTCGTCGGGATCTCACAGATCGCTCCCACCTTTTCGTGATCGATCTTTGGGACCTTGGTATGAACTCCGACCACAGCGAGATCCGAACAATGGATCGCACCACACATGTTGATACAGCAGGCCAACGATACCCTCAGTTTGGCCGGGAGCTTCATACTGGTAAAGTAGCCATAGAGCTCGTCCATGAGTGATTTGACGACCGATGAACTATCCGTGGCTGCGCTGTGGCAATGGGCCCAGCCCTGGGTATGAACGATGTTCGAAATAGCGTTTCCAGTCCCGCCGACCGGAAGGCCGAGCTTCTTCACCTCTTCGATGATCGGCCTGATATTCTTCTTATGGGGGGTCATGAATTCAATGTTATACCGGCTGGTAAACCGAAGGTATCCGTCACAATATTTATCAGCAATATCACAGATGTCCCGGATGAAGTCGACGCTGACCAGACGGGGCGATCCCACCCTCACCGTAAACACCTCGTCTCCTGTCTCGGAGACATGGCGCATCACACCTGGCTTGAGGATCTCATGGTATTTCCAGTTGCCATAATTTTTTTTGATGACCTCAGGGAGCATCTCCTGAAAATTCGGAGGACCGATATCTGATCTTCCCATAATAACCTCCTCTCACGTCATTTCAGATTTCAAATTTCGGATTGAAAAAAACCAGGATCAAAAAGCGCTCTGCGCATAGCGCCACGCGCTTGGCATCTTTAAAAGAAAACGTAAGGATTTGCTCTCGGCGCCTTGATCATCTGCGGCGTCGGCTTCAGGCCAACCGCTTTTAAAAAATTTCTCATCCCCAACCTTTCGATCAGTTCGCCGACCCTCTCTCTCGTCCTTCCATTTTCATCCCACCAGTCCCATATCTTTCGAACGAGCTCCTTGATCTCGGTATAGGGAGGTTCGACTTTCATAAAGGGAACGATGACCGACGAGAGCATGGCGCCTTTCAGAATCGGCGCCTTTCCACCGATCAGCAGCGTCGCGCCTTTGTCCAACCCGGGTCTGATCGCTTTGGTCATTTTGTTAATACAATGCATACATCGGACACAGTCCTGAGGAACCACTCTGAGCTTCTTGGTCTTTTCATCCCATTTGAGTGCATTGGTTGGACACTTATCAACAACCAGCCCCTTCACGTCAAAGCCGGCCTTTACATACTCTTTGACCGCCTTCTGATCGATCTTCAGGCTATCCCTCCAGGTGCCGATGATCGTCAGGTCAGCTCTCGCTATAGCGGCCACACAATCATTAGGACATCCTGAGATCTTGATCTTAAATTTATAGGGCCACCGCGGCCGATGGATCTCATCCTGGAACTCCATCGTCAGGTTATGAACCAGATCGAGGGTGTTGATATTGGTCCACTCGCATCGCGCCGGTCCCACACAGGCTGTGAGTGTCCTCAGAGCCGAACCCGATCCTCCTAAGTCAAATCCCACTTCGGTCAACGCATCGAAGCAGGGCTGAAGGTTTGCTGTGGTTGTCCCGAGCAGAATGATGTCGCCCGTTGAGCCATGAAAATTGGTCAGGCTGCTACCATACCGCTCCCAGACGTCGCAAAGTTGCCTCAATTTCTTGGTTGAGTAAAACCAACCTGCAGGATGATTGACTCGAAGCGTGTGGAACGATTCCACATTTGGGAAGAGGTGCGGCACATCACTATACCTTCCGATCACTCCCCCGCCATACCCGGTGACGCCTACAATTCCCCCATGCTTCCAATGAGTTACTTTGTCTTTAAATGATAGTTCCTGGACGCCCAAAAGATCCTTTGCCGCAGCATTCTTCTTGGCTGCTCGTTTTATCTCTTTAACATAACTCGGCCACGGCCCCTTTTCCAGTTGGTCCACCAACGGGGTCTCCTCTTTCATCCGCATTCCCTCCTTTAACTAATGAATTATAACTTTTTATACATCTCAGACGAAAAGAAATCAAGGATTAAATTTGTTGAGCAAAAACTGTGCCACCAGATGATGGTCCCGTTAGCTCTTGAAAACTATAATCAATTTAATTTAACATACTGAAGGAACATACAAATTCAAATGCAAAAAATATCTGGCAGTGCTATATCTTGTTGGCACAGGGGTCGAAACGATGAAGGCAGGTAGGAATCTCAAACTGACCAAGAAGTTGATGCTCGGGATCGGGATCATCCTTTTCATTACCTTCGGTACGATCTCCCTCTTTTTCTATTATTATGTGAAGCACCTCTATTTAAAAGAGACCTACAGGCAGACAGAGCTCCTCTTCTCTTATATCAATGCCACTGCAGAATATGTCAAGGATGAATTGAGACCAAAGATGTTCCATGTCTTGCCAAAGGACGAATTCATTCAGGAGGCGATGTCCACCACCTTTGTCACAAGGGGTATTACAAAGAGATTCATCCAAAGATTCCCGGAATATAATTACAGAAGGGTGGCGGTCGACCCGAGAAACCCGTTGAATATGGCAAATGAGATGGAAAAAGAGTTCATCAATGGCTTCTCTAAAAATCCAAAAGATACCCATGAATGGAAAGGGTTGATTAAGAGGGATGGAAAGAGATACTTTGTCCATCAAAAACCGGTGATCATGGAGGCCCAGTGCCTCATCTGTCACGGGGATCCATCCTATGCACCGAGATCCCTGGTCAAGATTTATGGAAAGGACCATGGTTTTTACAGAAAGATCGGCAATGTGGCCGGGGTCGAATCGGTGGCCATACCCGTGGACAACACGTTTTATCAGATCACCCGATTGGCCTTCTCGATATTCCTCTTAGGTCTCTCAGGAATGGCTGCGACATTCCTCATCCTGAACTACTTCCATTATGTGGTACTGGTCAAGCCACTCAGGAAGGTCAGTTCTTTCTTTAGGTCGATTGTCAGCGGCGAAAGAGGTCTGGATATGAAGCTTGAGGTGAAGGGAGATGACGAGATCTCCGAGGTCGTAGGATCCTTCAATCAGATGATCTCCCACCTCAAGAGGTCGCGGGATGAATTGATATCCTCGGAGATGAAGTACCGTCGAATCTTTGAGGGTTCCAAAGATGCCATCCTCCTGATCGACTGTACAGGTCCGATCAGGGATGTAAACCATTCAGGCGTGGAGTTATGGGGTTACAGCAGCAAGGAGGAGTTCATCGAGAATGTGTCCTTAAGCAATCTCTTTGTGAAGGAAGAGGTGTTGAACGATTTTCTTGCCCGGATCGGAGAGGACGAATTTGTAAAGGACTATGAGATCGTCTTGAGGAGAAAGGACGGAGGGGAGAGGAATGGACTGATGACAGCGACTTTGAGGAGAGATGGGGAGGACCAGATCTGCGGCTACGAGTGTATTGTCAAGGACATCACGGAGAGAAAGAAGATGGAGGAGAGAATCAGAGAGGCGGATAAGCTTGCCTCGATTGGACAATTGGCAGCAGGGGTTGCCCATGAGATCAACAATCCCTTGAGCGTCATCCTCGGGTTTACAAGGTTGCTCACGAAGAAATCCTCTTTCGACAGGCAGACCAAGGAGGATCTGGAGATCATCCAGAGCAATGCCAGGCTGTGCAAAAAGATTGTCGAGGACCTCCTCAATTTTTCAAGGCAGAGAAGGCCACAATACACAGAGGCAGATCTCAACGGGACGATCGAATCGATCGTCTCCGTGGTGGAAGCCCAGTTCAATCATGGCGGCATCACCATGGTAAGGGACTATGACCCTTCTATCCCGGCCGTGACAATGGATGTGGATAAGATGAAACAGGTCTTCATGAATCTTCTGATGAACGCCTGTCAGGCAATGAATTCGGGTGGTTCCATCCACATCGCCACCCATTACGATGCGGCAAGGCAGGGGGTTTTGACCGTCTTTGCCGATACCGGATGTGGAATCCCGAAGAATATCCAGCACAGGGTATTCGACCCCTTCTTCACCACGAAGGAACCAGGGCAGGGGACCGGCCTTGGGCTCCCCGTATGCTATGGAATCGTCAAAGAACATCATGGTGAGATTTCTTTTGAGAGTGAGGAAGGCAAGGGAGCGACGTTCAGGGTATGGCTCCCGTTGAACAGTATGGGGTGAGGAGAGGCAGATGAAGGAATCTATTCTTGTTGTCGATGATGTGCCGGATATGCTTAAGTTCCTCGAAAGGCTCATCCAGGAGGAACTTCACGTCGATGTGGTCGCACTGGACGATGCGGAAAAGGCGATGGAGAAGGTATTGAAGGATCCGCCCAGCATCGTCCTTGCCGATATCCGGATGCCAAAGATGAACGGGGTCGAATTGCTGAGACGGATCAAAGAGATGGACCATTCCCCTCTGGTGATCATGATGACTGCCTACGGGAGTATCGAGGATGCCGTCGAAAGCCTTAAGCTGGGGGCTTACGATTACATCACGAAGCCTTTTGATGAGGAGAGGCTACTGCATACGCTTAAAAAGGCCCTTGAGCATCATGACCTCGTTAAGAAGAACATCGATCTTGAGAAGAGGGTGAAGGAGAAGGAGGCGTTAAATGGCTTCATAGGAGAATCGCTCCCCATCCGAAGGCTGGTAGAGACCATCAAAATTGTGGCGAAAACGGATTTGACGGTCCTGATCACAGGTGAGACCGGAACGGGCAAAGATCTTGCTGCGAGGATGATCCATGCCCTGAGCCACCGATCGAATAAACCCTTCATCCCTGTAAACTGCCCGACCATCCCAGAAACGATTTTGGAGAGCGAGCTTTTCGGTTATAAGAAGGGCGCCTTCACAGGAGCAGCTCAGGATAAGATGGGGCTCTTCGGGACTGCTGATGGCGGAACTCTTCTGCTCGATGAGATCGGGGACCTGCCGACGATGCTTCAGGCAAAGCTGTTGAGGGTCTTAGAAGAGAAGGAGATCAAACCTCTCGGTGATACGAAAACCAACAAGATCGATGTGAGGGTCATCGCCTCAACCAATCAGGATCTTAAGGAGAAGATCGCCTCCCATCAATTCAGAGAGGATCTCTATCACCGGTTGAATGTCGTTTCGATATCCACACCCTCCCTCAAAGAGATCGCGGAGGATATCCCTTTGATTGCGAACCATTTTCTTTCCTTCTATTGCTCAGAGTTTAATATCGCTCAAAAGAGATTTTCAGAAGATACTTTGAGAATGTTCATTTCAAGAAGATGGACCGGAAATGTCAGGGAGCTCCAGAACGAGATCAAAAGGGCTGTGATATTCTCAAAGGGTGAAATGATTACCCCTGAGGATTTTCAAAATGAGACGAGATTGCCATATCCCGAGGAGAATGCCGATTCTCTATTGAAACTTACCTATAAAGAGGCAAGGAAGAACCTTCTTGAAAAATTCAATGTTCAATATATCAGAGACTTACTGGACAAATATAGTGGTAACGTCTCTCTGGCGGCCAGGATGGCAGGCTTAGAAAGGCAGTCCCTTCAGCACCTGATCAAGAGGTATGGCATCCACCCTGAGGAGTTTAGAAAGAGTGCAAACAAAATGTAGCACTGCAAGGCTTTTTTTGCATCTCCAGATACTCAATCAACCAGTTATTAATCAAGAATATCTTTATTTTCAGATGGTTCCGCCACCTGGGGTTATGGCATAGCTATTGCTAAGCTATTCAAGCTAAGCAATGAAATGGCTGATTTTTCCAAATCTTGGATTATCAGGTTCTTGAATTTCATTGGAAAGGAGGAGAAATCATGAAGCTATCGAGAAGGGGTCTTTTAAAAGAAGGAGGTGTATTTTTGCTCGGGGCCACAGCAGCAGGGTTATCCTTTTCTCGATCGGGAGAATTGATGTCAGCAGTCGCGGCAAATCAGGAGACAATGGAGGTTCCTTGGCCTTATAAGAAATTGAATCCAGAGGTTGTAGCGGAGAAGGCCTATCATGGGTACTATAAGGGAGCCTGTTGCTATGGCGTTTTCGATAGCATTGTTGGAGAGCTGCGAAGGGAGATAGGAGCTCCTTATACGACGATACCCACTTCGATGATGATCTTTGGAGAGGGCGGGGTAGCTGGTATTGCATCCGTTTGTGGAGCCCTCAATGGCGCAGCTGCAGCAATTTTTCTTATCACAGGCAGTATGGAGAAGGAGAAGAGAGAGCTTGCCTTTTCCATTACAAAGGAACTCTTCAACTGGTATGAACAGGTTCCGCTGCCAGATTACAGGCCCTCCAAGCCAAAGTTTGAGATTGTCAAATCGATTTCTCGTTCCAATCTCTGCCATGCTTCTGTCTCAAACTGGTGCAAGGTAGCCAAGGTGAAAGCGTTTTCAAAGGAGCGATCTGAGAGGTGTGGCTGGCTTACCGGATCTGTGGCTAAATATACGGTTGAGCTTCTGAATGCAAACGCCGAAGGGAACTTTAAAGCCATCCATAAGCTTTCAAAAGAGGTTCAATCGTGCAGGAGCTGTCATGACAAAGGGGGTGCCATTGAAAACACCCGGGGCATGATGGATTGTGGCGGATGCCACTTTCGAGCGCCCTCCAAGCACCCGAAAATATAATATTTCTGTTGACAACCCATCGAAAGGATGATTAGATAGAGACAAGTCATTCAGGCTTTTAAAAAATTTGAATTTAAGGAGGTGATCTCAGAACGAGAGAGAAGAAATGATTTTTGTTGTACGGAAAGAAAGGGAAAGGGCTATATCAAGTAGTTTTTCGATCAGGTTAAATTTTAGAGGGGGGTGTCATTATGGCCGAAAAGAAAGGTATCGATTGGTCAACGCTTTGGAAGAAAGATGACTGGGTTTCGGTATGGATCGGATTTCTCATTCTGATCATCTTCATGGCAGGAGCCACCTTCAAACTTCCGGGATGGAAATGGCTGACCGATGGGGCATTTGTTGAAAAGATCCCGGGTTACAGCAAGAAGGTCGATGGCCTTGTAAAGGATGCAGAGGCAAAGGGAGAGGAGGGATTAAAGGCGGGTGCAATCGAACTCAAGACAGCCCTCGACGCAAAGGATCGGAAGGCGATCGGAGAGGCTGCAGGAAAGTTCGAGAAGGCTGTAAAGGAAGTAAAGGATAAGGATCTGAATAAGAAGGCAGAGAAGCTCGCCAAAGATATCAAGGGCGATGCAACGAATACATTCGGGAAGGTCCTCTCAGGCCCGAATCTGTTGAGGATGCTCTATCTGCTGATCGGTTTCTGGATCTTCGCATTGATCGGCATCCTCATTATGGGAATGCCGGCAGGCAAATTCATTACAGGTTTCCCATTTGTATTCGTCCTCTCTGTCATCGCAGCGATCATCGGTGGAAACTCAACGATCTCCTATTATGGTCTTGAGACCGTATTCTGGGCCTTGATCTTGGGCCTCCTGGTCAGCAACACGGTCGGCGTGCCTGGATGGGTCAAAGAAGCGGTGAAGACCGAGTACTTTATCAAGATCGGCCTCGTGCTTCTCGGCGCAGAGATTCTCTTCACAACCATTGTAAAAGTGGGGGCGTATGGGATGGTTCAATCGATTATCGTCATCGGGCTTGTATTCTATTTCTGCTTCTGGGTGGCTAAAAAACTTGGCCTCGATGATGAGTTTGCCTCGATTCTCGGTACTGCTGTCTCGATCTGCGGAGTCTCGGCTGCGATCGCTGCTGGCGGTGCGGTCAAGGGTGATCCGAAAAAAGTGAGCCATACCATCTCTCTGGTCCTCCTCTGTGCGATCCCCATGTTGATCTTCCAGCCGGTGATCGCAAAGGCAGTGGGGATGTTACCAGCAGTGGCAGGGGCCTGGATAGGCGGGACGATCGATACAACCGGTGCCGTGGTAGCAGCAGGTGCGATTGCTGGCCCTGAGGCGATGTCTGTGGCCGTTGTGGTCAAGATGGCACAGAACGTATTGATCGGAGTGGCTGCATTCCTTCTGGCCATATGGTTCGTCTTCAAGGGGAGGGAGGCAGGCCAAAAACCGAGCGCCGCAGAGATATGGTTCCGGTTTCCGAAGTTTGTGGTCGGTTTCGTGATTGCCTCGATCGTCTTCTCTTTCTTCCTGACAGAGGCGTATGCGAAGGGAGTCACGGGAGTTACAGGACCGATCAGGGCGTGGTGGTTCAACCTTGCTTTCATCTGCATTGGTCTGGATACGAGATTCAAAGAGCTGGTGGCCATGGGAGGTGGAAGGCCAGCAGCTGCCTTCCTGATCGCTCAGGGTTTCAACATCATCCTGACGCTGGTTTTGGCCTACCTGATTTTCGGCGGGATTCTATTCCCAGTTCCAAAGTTTTAAGCTTTACGTTGACCGAAAAGGCCTGGCGGCTGATGGCCGCCAGGCCTTTTTTTCGTATTCCTTCAGAGCCCCAGAATCTTATGGCATGTCCGACAGGGCTGCGGTGGTTCCGGAAGCAAACGAGCCTCAGAGCTTCTCGCCTTTGGACTGTCCCAGAGCGAGAAATATAGTTCTCTGAACCTCTTTTGCCTCTCGGCAAAGAGATCCCTGAAACGCAGATAATCCTCACCGAGCCATATCCTGGAGAGGGAGGTTTTGAAGATATTGCCAAAGCTGACCCTTTCCTGCCAGTATTCCCCTCCACAGAAGATCCGTTTGAAAGGCGAGGGAAGGGGGGGGTAGAGATAGACACAGGGCGATACCTCACCGCTTGAGGAGATATAAAGATTTCTGAGGGGGTTTTCTTCACAGACCGGCACGTCGACAGGAGAGAGGCCAGGCCTCTTGATCTTGACCTTTGATCGTCGGGCATTCGCTTCGGCTTCTCTCAGAAACCGATTGAAATCATTCCCTCCTTCTCCATAGGAAAATGCTTTCTGGTCATCCTGCGATGGACTGGTGATGTGGATGATATGGGTGAGAAAGACCTCTTCGATTCCCGCCTCTTTAGCGAAGACCGGTACATCGGGGACTTCGTGAATATTGTCCTTCAACATAAGGAAGACAAGGTGCATCTTTGGCCAGGTGATGCCCCGGCGTCTTTTTTCCTCTGTAAAGAACTGAATGGCGTTGAGGATCTCTGAGAGATGGGAGTTGACCCGAATCCTGGCATGGCTTTCTGGTCGAGTGCCTGCGATGGAGAAGCCCACAAAGTCGAGCCCTGCATCGATCAGCTGAGATACACGCTCCTCGGTCAGTCCCTTTCCGCTGGTGACAAATCCTACGCAGGGCCCCTCCTTTTTGACGAGCCTGATACATTCGGGAAGATCCTTATAAAGCAGGGATTCGCCCCAGCCCTCAAGGATGACATTTTCAACATCTCTGAGATATGGAAGAATCTTCTCAAAATCCTCCAATCGCATATCCTGGTATTGCCACTCTTTACTCTCCGTGCGAACACACATCTTGCATCGCAGGGCGCATCTCGTGGTCAACTCAATCTGCCATGTTGAAAAGGGTTTCTCTTTCTTAATCAGTCTTTTAAAAATGCTCTCAATCATTTTTCCTCAGGGATGATGAATCGCTCAGAACGGGTTAAAGTTTCTGCATCAGTTTATTCAAGGCCTCTGCCATCGAAGGCGTATACAAGCAATAGGCATACCGAAGAAATGGAACTCCGCCCCACTTCTTCTTGAAAAAAGTGATCCCTGAATTAATCCCCAGGCCCAGGTTCAAATATCTTTTCCTTTTGGTTTTTGCTTCTTGGATCATTTCCGAAAGGAGGAGGTCAGAAGCCCCCGGTACGTAAATAGGCTCCGAGGTAAAATTGAACATATAAAGACCATAGTCCCTGGGTTTGAATTCGGCAATGTCAAAGGCCACCAGATCGCCCTTGCTGTTTCTCGCGTTGAAGATCCACGCATCAACCGAAGAAGCAAGGTATTCGCCAATTCTCCTAAATATGAATTGAGTCCCCTCGTCAACCGGATGGAGCTTCATGAAGTTCTCGACCATATTCCTATGTTCTTCATCAAAACTCCTGCTCTTTTCTATGGAGAGCTCCCGACCTGCCCGTTTGATCATATTTCTCGTCTTTTGAGGAATGGACAAGGTTGAGAGGTCGAGCCGATAATAATAGTCCGACGAGAACTGAATGCAATCGGTGTGCGAGAAAGGAATGGAGGGCGCGGTCAGGGAGACGGTTTTTGGCCGGAAGCGGCTGATCGAATCCTCGAGCTCATTTTTCATCCTCTTTTCATCAAAAGGCTCTTGGAGGGGATAGCCGATGAAGATCAGATGGTCCTTCTTGACGTAGGTGAGAAAGTTCCCAGAAATAAATGGTTCCGCCCGCGAAATCGCTGTCACATATTGGGGTATATGTTCTGGAAGATAGGCGCTCTGCTCGATCCGTTCCATTTCAATCTGTTTAATCATGCCTCTTCCCGAGCAACCGTGTAGCCTTCCTCAAGAAACATCTTTCTAATTCCGGGTATATGGATCACTCCAACGAAGGCCACCACACTCTCCTGTTCGGAGAATGCCTTAATCCTCTTAAAGAAGACCGGATCTCGCCTGGCGACGATCGATTCACATCGGGTGGGAAACTCGCCGGTCATGGAGGCAAACCTTTCGAGATCTCCGGAGAGGAAGGCCTGGAGAAACATCTCTCGATAGACGTTCCAGTGATCGATACGATTGAGAAAATTCACAATACGCTCGAAAGGTATCCCGTCCAGAGCACTCAGTTGATCCTCGATCGTCTCCAGGTATTCGATTCTCTTTTTGAGCTTCTGGGCAATCTTATAGGCCTCCACGTCCATCGAATACTTCCAGTTTAGAAGGGTGGACCAGATCGAAAAGAATCCGAGCCAGGGTCGAACCCCCTGGGTCAGGCTTTTCAGTAAATTCGAAGGGGTTCGATAAAGGATATCAAAATCAGAACCTGCTGAAGTCACCGAAGCCTTCAACCTAAGGCTGAGCTGGCGGTTGAGCTCTTTAACCGCGCCAGGCTCCAGCGCATCATCGAGCGATGGAAAATCCTCGCCTCTTCGGCCATACTCCACCACCCTTGCCATGCTCTCTTGATCGAGAGGTCCCTCGAAAAGGACTGTGGTAAAAGGCTTGATGATTCTTGTCAGGGATTTCTTGAAAGGATACGGAGAGAAATGGGCTGTCCCCACGAGAAATGAAGTTCTACCATCCTTCTTTACCCTCCAGACGGTCCTCAGCCGTTTTTCCTTCCACCAGAGTAAATCCATTTCCCCTCTTCCGGTTAACTCCGATTTCTAAGTTGGAATCTCCTGTTATTAAAGCTTCCCTTCAATGGCCTTTATCAAAGAGAGCGTCCTCGTGGTCCCATAGTAGCATTCGCAGAATTCGTACGGAAGAGATGGAGCCCCTCCCCATTTCTCTTTGAATCTTCTTATGCCTTCATTTACTCCCAAACCTAAGTTGATTTCGTTCTTACCATGTTCACGACTGAGTTCGATCATCTTGAGGAATAGGAGGTCCGAGGCGTGAGGGACATAATGTTTCTTTGAATGGGATCCGAGGAGGTAGGTGGTAAATTTTTTTGCTCCGAGATCGAGGACATAAAAAGCGATCAGCCTCCCCTTCTTGTCCCGGGCATTGAGCACGCAAGCGGTTTGTGAGTGAGAAAGGTACTCAGGCATGGCACGATAAAGCGCGGTGATCCTCGATGACAATTTTTCCCTCTTGAGAAGCTCCCTGATCAGTGCTTCATGATCTTTTGAAAACGAACGCGTCCTTTCCACGGTCAATTCTTTTGAGGCCTTCTCTGCGATTCGCTGAAGAGAGGGCTTCGGGTTTGATTGTTCGAGGTCGAGCCTGTAGTACCGATCTGTTTCCCTCTCTCTGCAGGTGTCCAGAAGGGGAGCAGGAATCTCTGGTGCGATAAGCCAGAGGTACTCGGGCCGGAATCTTTCGACGACCTTTTTGACGACCTTCTCGCATCGTTCGATTGAAAAATGCTGATCCAAAGGGTATCCGACCAGAATGGCCCAGTTGTCCTTTACGAAATTGAGGTGGTCTTCGATCAGAAAGGGTTCCCCTTTTGATACTGCGCTCATCAGGCCGACGAGGTGTTCTGGGACATATCCGTTTGTAAATACGTATTCTTCCTCTTGACAGGTAATCATATTGGATCCTCGTCTTTTTATTTTATCTCATAGGCTTCTAAATTACAAAAAAGATTTCGGGTCGCGGAAGGAAATTTTATTTGATTTTCTTCCTTTTCTCTTGGATAATGGTGGCACATCAACCCTTTTTGGAGTCGAAGATGAAGATCGCCTATTTTGACTGTTTTTCCGGAGCAAGCGGAGATATGATCCTCGGCGCACTGATCGATGCAGGCCTCAGTGCGCGTCGATTAAGAGAGGAGCTGGAAAAGCTTAGGATCCCAGGGGTCCAGCTGAAGGTTAAGAGGGTTTTAAAGGGAGGCATAGCTGCCACCCGGGTGAGCGTGGAGGGGAGGAGCGAGAGACATCATCGCCATCTCGACGAGTTGCTGAAGATCATTGACCGGAGCAGGATCGAGCCCGAGGTGAAGGAGAAGAGCAGGGAGATTTTTGAAAAGATTGCCTCCGTGGAGGGTGAGATCCATCAAAAGCCCGCAGGGGAGATCCACTTTCATGAGATCGGCGGTCTGGATTCGATCGTGGATATCGTGGGATCGGTGTGGGGGGTCAGCCAGATGGGGATTGACGAAATCCATGTCTCAAAGGTGAACGTCGGAGGAGGCTTTGTGCAGTGTGAACACGGTACCCTTCCAGTTCCAGCCCCTGCCACGTTGGCTTTGATGAAAGGCAAGCCTCTCTACTCTTCCGGTGTGGAGAGGGAACTTCTCACTCCCACCGGGGCTGCCCTTCTTACTTCCCTGGCCTCTCATTTCGGTCCCATGCCTGTGATGAGGGTGGAGAGGGTAGGCTATGGGGCAGGCCGGGATGACCTTCCCCATCCAAATCTGCTCCGGTTGATGATCGGAACCTCGCAAGGAGAACCCGAAAGGGAGAGGGTCACCATTATCGAGACGAATATTGATGATATGAACCCGCAGTTCTATGACTTCCTGATGGAGAGGCTTTTTGAGATGGAGGTCCGGGAGGTCTTTCTCACTCCCATTCTGATGAAGAAGAGTCGCCCCGCGACGCTCCTCACGGTGATCTGCAGGCCTGAGAAGCTCTCTTCGGTCACACGATTTCTGATCAGGGAGACGACCACGCTCGGTTTGAGGTGGCGTGAGGAGGAGAGGAGTTGTGCGGAAAGGGAGATGGTCAACCTTCAAACAAGATATGGAAAGATCCGTTTTAAGTTGGCTCAATGGGAGGGAAAGGTGGTCAATCTCTCTCCCGAATATGAGGATTGCAGAAAGCTGGCCTTGGAGAGGAAGGTTCCTCTCAAGGATGTCTACGAAGAGGCAAAAAGAGTGGCCATCATCGTTAAGAAAGAGTACGAAAAGGCCTTGCCCCAGAGACCTCGATAGAAACTTTCTCCCCGCTTTTTAGAATCCGCCTCCTTGACAACCAGGTGTCGGACGATTATCCTTAAATTGAAGGAGGCGAAAGCAATGAAAATCAAAAAACTGAGTTATGTTTTTGCTGTTTTATTGCTGCTTGGGATATGGTCTATCTCTCCGGGATGGGCTCAATCCAAACCCACAGGAAGCCCGCCGGTGATCACCCATTCCTTTGCTGTTGAGAAGGGACCTTACGGATATGTCTGGAGACTCTATATTGAAGCTGAGGATCCTGACGGCGATATGCTTAAGATTGCCTCAGTGGTGAGACAGACCGGCTATGGCCATTACCCAACCGATTGGATCTTCCTTAAACCCGACCAACGAAGGCATCTGAAGGGATATATCGAGTGGAGCACCTATAGTTCAAAGGCACCCTCCCTCACAGAATGGACCAGGATCACCCTGACCGTCTCCGTTTTGGACCAGGCCGGCAATGAGAGCAATGAAGTTTCGTTCCCATTTACTTTTGAATCAGGGGTCAAGAACCCTTATCAGTACAAAGCACCCCCTCCATTCGATCAAGGGAATCTGCCCAGGCTGGGCCGTATCTTCATCGATCTTTTTGAGCCCTTATTCATGGGCGGCGGGGACAATCGGAGCGATTGATTAGTCTCTCTCGCCTTTCGGCCAAGAAACCTATGGATTTCATGAGGCCCCAATGATCCGGGGCCTTTTTTGTCTTGCTTTTCTCTTTGTTGAATGGTAAAGATTTTTCTAACGATTTGACAGAAAAGGAGGAAAGAGATGGAGCGAGAAGCCTATCAGAGACAGATTGCGGTACTTTTAATCCTGACCTTTCTTCTGGCCGTGATGTGGACAGCATGTTCGAGCACGGTGAAGGAGAGGCGGGAGGAAGCGGCAAAGACCGAATGGAAGGGGACGGGCAGATATTACCATTTTGACGATGTTCTCGTCCCCGGGGAATTGAAGTATCAACAGAAGGAATCTTTCATCTATGAGACGCCTCGCTTCAAGACAGGGGTGATGGTCTTTTCAAAATGGCGGGTCGACGTGGGCTCTCTCGTCGATTTCTTCACTTACCACATGGAGAAGGATAATTGGAAGATGGTGAACAGTTACAGAGGAAAAGAGTCCGTTCTAAATTTTTCAAAGCCTGATAGGACCTGCACGATCAAGATCTCCGAAAGATGGTATGGCACCACGGAGGTGGAGATCCGGGTGGGTCCCCTGGGAGAGAAGAAGATGTGAGAGCAAGGCATGGTGTTAGAAAAAGTAAGAAGGACCATCGACCGCTACCATCTGCTCGATAGGGGCGACCGGGTGGTCGTTGGTGTATCGGCGGGCGTAGATTCCATGGTCCTCCTCCACGTTTTAAATGCCCTCCGTCAGGAATTCGATCTTTCTCTTATCGTTGCCCATGTCAACCATGGCATCAGGGTGGCAGAGTCAGAAGCAGAGGCCGAACTGGTCCGAAGAGAGTCACAACGGCTCGGACTATCCTTTGAGTGTGGCCAATTCAACGCAAAGGAATTTCAGAAAGCGAGGGGAACTTCCCTCCAGGATGCCGCTCGAAGGATTCGTTTCCATTTCTTTAATACCCTCCTCCGAAAATATCATGCCAACAAGATTGCACTGGGCCAAAATGCAGATGACCAGGTCGAGACCGTCCTGATCAGACTGATAAGAGGCTCGGGTTTAAAGGGTCTGAAAGGAATGCTTCCGATCCGGGAGGGAAGGGTGATCCGACCCCTTCTCGAAGTCTGGAGAAGGGAGATCGAATCCTTTGCCCGAGATCAGAAGATCCTTTACCTTTTGGACTCTTCCAATATGAGTCAGCATTACCTTCGGAACCGGATTCGTCTCAGTCTGATTCCACTGATCGAAAGAGAGTATCAACCCAATCTCAAAGGCATCCTCTTTAAAACCTCTGCCATCCTCCGGAGCGAGGACGATTATCTGGAGAGGGGGGCAGAGGAGGCTTATGAGAGGATCGTTCAGGCAGAAGGAGAGGCTCTCTCTTTCCGGTTTTCGGAATATCAATCCCTTCATCCGGCGATTCAGTGGAGGCTCCTTCATAAGATTCTGGAAAGGGTTTGCGGTGATGAGATGACCAGGGAAGAGGGAGAGGGAGGGGTGGTCGAGCAGGTCCATGGGAAATTGGGCCAGTCCCATGCAAGCTTTCTTATGGAATTGCCTCACAGGATCTCCCTGGAGAAACGGTATGATCTGGTCCTAATAAAGAAGGGATGGTTGAAACCGGTTCCGCCCTTTGAGGTGGAGCTGCTTTTGCCTGGCCGTACCCAGATCAAGGAGATCGAAAAGGAGGTGATCACTGAAGAGATCAGCAGGAGTGATGGACTCGATGACTTTATCCGGGTTCCCGATATCGCCTTTTTCGATTTCGAAAGTCTCCGGTTCCCGTTAAAGATGAGGAATTTCAGACCGGGTGATCGATTCCAGCCGCTGGGGATGAAGGGGACTCAGAAATTGAAGGAGTTCTTTATCGATCATAAAGTCCCGAAATTTGAAAGACCGAGGATCCCTCTGCTCACCTCGGGAGAGATGATTGCTTGGGTAGTTGGCTACAGGATCGATGAAAGGGTGAAGGTTACAGAGAAGACTCAAAGGATTTTAAAGATAGAAGTAATTTAGGACCTGCCAAGCTCCCACATATTCGAAATGTCGAAGGACCTTCGATTACCCAGTTGACAAATCGCCTTCTGTCAGGTTAATAAAGTATATTTCATATAGAAAAAGTATGATTTTATAACTCATGAAGATATCAACGAAAATCAGATATGGAGCAAGAGCGATGTTGGAGCTTGCCTATCGTTATGGTCAGGGGCCCATTGAATTGAGGGAGATTGCAAGGAGAGAGAACATCTCTCTGAAATATCTCGAGCAGGTGATTATTCCTCTACGAACGGCTGGTCTGGTCAAGTCGATCCGGGGTTCCAAGGGAGGATACTCCCTGGCCAAGCCTCCTTCGGAAATATCTCTGAACGATCTGGTCGAGATCTTAGAGGGACCGGTCAATTTGGCCGAGTGTGTAAAAGACTCAAAGGCCTGCCAGAGATCGCCGATCTGTGTGACACGAGATATCTGGAGGGAGACCTCGGAGGCGATCCATAAGATTTTCCGTTCCATCACCCTCGAGGAGATGGTGAATCGAAGGAAAGAAAAGGAGGGAGTGATTCCTCCCATGTACCAGATATGATAAATACGAAATTCGAATATCTAAATCCGAAACAAATTCGAATATCGAATGACCGAAATTCGAACAAGCTTTGGACATTTGAATTTGGCTTTTTGAGATTCTTTCGTATTTCGTGCTTCGGATTTTTTCATTAATGGGAGAATCGGGATGGCGAAAATTTCCAACTGTATTTCAGAATTGATTGGCAACACACCTTTATTAAAGTTAAATAAAGTGACGAAGGGCTGTCATGGAGAGGTCGTCGCAAAACTTGAGTCCTTCAACCCCTGCGGAAGTGTCAAGGATCGGATTGGCGTCGCCATGATCGAGGCGGCTGAGAGAGAGGGGTTGATCCGCAAGGATACGATCATTTTGGAACCGACCAGCGGGAATACGGGGATCGGCTTAGCCTTTATCTGCGCAGCAAAGGGTTATCCATTGGTTTTGACCATGCCAGATACCATGTCAGCGGAGAGGGTTTCTCTCCTTAAGATGTTTGGGGCTGAGGTGGTCCTGACCCCTGGCAATGAAGGGATGGCAGGTGCGGTCAAGAGGGCTGAGCAGATGGCTGCGAGTGATCATCGCTATTTCATTCCCCAACAGTTCAGAAACCCTGCGAACCCGGATGTTCACAGAAAGACTACAGCTCTGGAGATATGGGATGACACCGATGGAAAGGTGGATATGGTTGTGGCCGGTGTGGGCACGGGCGGGACGATCACCGGGGTATCGGAAGTTCTTAAAAAGAAGAAACCGGAGCTGAGAGCGATCGCCGTGGAACCAGAGAGTTCTGCCGTCCTCTCTGGAGGAAGGCCAGGGCCTCATAAAATACAGGGGATTGGTGCGGGCTTCATCCCTGAAGTTCTCAAGACGGATCTGATCGATGAGGTGATCAAGGTATCGGATGGGGATGCAGGATTACTTACGAGGAGACTGGCTAAGGAAGAGGGGATCCTGGCAGGGATCTCTTCCGGAGCCGCTGCCTGGGCAGCGATTGAGGTCGCGAAGAGAGAGGAGAGCAAAGGGAAGATGATCGTCGTCATCTTGCCCGATACAGGAGAACGATATATCAGCACCTGGCTCTTCAACGGACCGAAGTAACCATGCGCAAAAATTCGAAATACGAAGTACGAAGCTCGAAACAAAACGTAAGATGACAGGAGGAAACCTATGGCGAAGACCATTGAAGAGATAAACGAGAGGATCAAGAAGGGAAAGGCCGTCGTCTTCACCGCAGAAGAGATCATCGATTATGCCGCTGAGAAAGGCATAAAAAAAGCGGCTCAAGAAGTGGATGTGGTCACCACAGGGACGTTTGGTCCGATGTGTTCTTCAGGGGCCTATTTCAATGTAGGGCACACAAAACCTCGCATCAAACTTGGGGGAGGAAGGACGTATTTGAATGATGTGCCGGTTTATACAGGGCTCGCCGCAGTCGATCTTTTTTTAGGAGCCACGGCAATGCCAGACGACGATCCGAGGAACAAGATCTTTCCGGGAAGGTTTGCTTACGGAGGAGGCCATGTGATCGAAGAGCTGGTTGCTGGCAAAGACGTGAGGTTAACCGCCACGGCATACGGGACAGACTGTTATCCAAGGAAGACTCTGGAGACATACATCTCTCTCAAGGATATGAACGAAGCAGTCCTTTTTAACATCAGGAATGCCTATCAGAACTATAATGTGGCTGTCAATCTCTCGGACAAGGTGATTTACACCTATATGGGAGTTCTACAACCCAAGATGGGCAATGCCAATTACTGTAGCGCTGGACAGCTGAGCCCGCTGCTCAACGACCCCTATTATAAAACCATAGGGATTGGAACCCGAATCTTCCTCGGAGGGGGGATAGGGTATGTGGTGGGGAGCGGAACTCAGCACAACCCCAATGTGAAGAGGACAGAAGGGGGCGTTCCTAAAATGGGGGCGGGGACTCTTTCGGTGAAAGGCGATCTGAAGATGATGAGTCCGAAGTGGCTGAGAGGGACATCCCTCACGGGATATGGTGCCACCCTGACGGTCGGCATCGGCATACCGATTCCCATCTTAGATGAGGAGATCCTTCGCTACACCATGGTGCGGGACGAAGAGATATACGCTCAGGTGGTCGACTATAGCGAGGCTTATCCTCAATGCATTCCCGGAAGTTTAGGGGAGGTCAATTATAGAGAGCTGAGGAGCGGAAAGATCAGCGTTCAGGGGAAGGAGGTCCCGACCGCCGGCCTTTCGAGCTATTTCAAGGCGAGGGAAATCGCTGAGATCCTAAAGGAATGGATCGAGGCAGGGAAGTTCTTTCTAACCAATCCGGTGGAGCCCATTCCTTCGGTCGATTCGGGGATCGTATTCAAGAGTCTGAAGGAAAGACCAATCAAAAAGAGATAGATTGTAAATTGCGGATTGCAAATCGCAAATTGAAGAGAGCTTAAATGTGAAATTCGAAATCTGATGAGAAAGGGAGGTCTCCCATGCAGAAGAAGAGAGTGGTGCTCAACTATCCTTCACACCTGACCGATCAACCGGTCATCTCAAGACTGATCAAAAATTATGATTTAGAGATAAATATCCTCAGAGGCTGGATCACCCCGAGAGAACAGGGGAGGCTCGTCTTAGAAATCACAGGGAAGAGACCGGCTCTGGAAGCAGGGATGAACTACCTTAAAGAGATGGGGGTGGAAACTCAGCCTCTGGCCCAGGATGTCAGGTGGCATGAGGATCGCTGCACGCACTGTTCGGCCTGCATCTCCATCTGTCCGACCAAGGCACTGGACATCGATCGGAAGAGAATGGAGGTTTCTTTCCATAAGGACCGATGTATTGCCTGTGAGGGCTGCATCCCGGTCTGCCCCTATCAGGCAATGGAGATCCTCTTCTGATCCGCCTGAAGCCTGGAAGATAGGGCTAATGAGAATAACAAACGCCATGCGCTAAGCGTCTTGGGCTACGCCGATACGAGAAGAAGGACGGAGATGAAAGAGAGGGTTGTCGTTGCGATGAGCGGAGGGGTGGATTCAAGCACGGCTGCCTATCTCCTCAAGGAGGCCGGGTATGAGGTGATCGGAGCGACAATCTGCATCGGGATCAGGGATAGAGCAACGAAAGGCCGTGCCCGGTGCTGCAGCCTCGCCGATATCGAGGATGCCCGACGTGTTGCCCTTCAGCTCGAAATTCCCTTCTACGTCTTTCAACTCGGTGAGGAGTTTGAAAGAGAGGTGATCCAATATTTCTGTGAGGAATATGCCAGAGGAAGGACACCCAATCCCTGCATCCTCTGTAATGAGAGGATCAAATTCGGCTCTTTCAGGGAAAAGGCCAAGGAATTCGGAGCAGATCTTGTCTCCACTGGCCACTATGTCAGGTCAGAATTTGACGAAAAGGAGAACCGCTATATTCTGAAGAGAGGGCTTGATCCGAAGAAGGATCAGTCGTATGTCCTCTTCTCTCTGAGACAGGATCAACTTCGCCACATCCTCTTTCCTTTAGGGGGGTATCGAAAAACAGAGGTCAGGCAGAAGGCCCTTCAACTCGGACTTTCCGTCCACGATAAGCCGGAGAGCCAGGAGGTCTGTTTCATTCGGGACGTGTCTTACCACCCATTTCTGAAGGAGAGGCTCAAAGAATCGATTGAACCAGGGCCGATCCTTGACAGGGAGGGGCACGTCCTGGGGAAACACAAAGGCATCCCTTTCTACACGATCGGGCAAAGGAGAGGCCTTCGTCTCGCAAAAGGGAAACCTCTCTATGTGATCGGAATCGATCGAGAGAAGAATGCGCTGGTTGTGGGAGAGGAGAAAGAGGTCTACGCCGGTACGTTTGTTGTGGACCCGGTTCACTGGATTTTGCCACCGGCAAGGCGTTCATCGTTTCGTGCCCAGGTGAAGATCCGTTATAACCACCCTGGGGCAGAGGCCCTCCTCTCACCGAGGGATGGAACCGAGTGGGAGGTTAAATTCAAGACCCCGCAAAAGGCTGTCACGCCGGGCCAGGCCGCTGTCTTTTATGACGGGGAAAGGGTCCTGGGAGGAGGGTGGATTAAGGAAGTTCGGAGTTCGGGGTGATGAGTTCGCAGTAGAAACTGTAGGGGACTGTCCCGGAATTACGGACGGAGCAAAGCGGAGTCGTAGATTCGGGACTGTCCCCCCCAATACGGATATGGATCAACCGATCGAGAAAGTAGTTCGGGGTGATGAGTTCGGAGCTAAAAGTTAAGACTCAAAAGCTAAAAGAAATCCTTCAGTCCATGGGACGTGTGATCGTGGCCTTCTCAGGAGGTGTGGATAGCACGCTCCTTCTCAAGGTGGCGAGAGATACCCTCGGAGATGATCACGTCCTGGCGGTCACCGCCCTCTCCCCCCTTTATCCTGATCGGGAATTGGAAGGGGCGAAGCGACTGACGAAAGGACTTGGGGTGAGGCACATTCAGATCGAATCAAACGAATTGGAGATCGAAGGGTTCTCAAAAAACCCTCCGAACCGGTGTTATTTCTGTAAGAAGGAGCTCTTCGGAGAGTTAGTGAAGATTGCGGAAAGGGAGGCGATCCCATTTATTGTGGAGGGGTCTACACTGGACGATGAAAAAGATCACCGGCCGGGGAGGAGAGCGATCCAGGAGCTGGGCGTTCGAAGTCCGCTCAAAGAGGCGATGTTCACGAAAGCAGAGGTGAGGGAGTTATCCAATCGTTTGGGCCTGGCCACATGGGATAAACCCTCTTTTGCCTGTCTTGCCTCAAGGTTTCCCTACGGAGAGGAGATCACACCGGAGAAGTTAAAGAGGGTGGACGAGGCTGAGGCTTTCCTTCTCCGGCTGGGATTTAAACAGGTTCGAGTCCGACATCACGGAGACCTGGCCAGGATTGAGGTCTACAAGGAGGAGATCGATCGGTTGATAAATGGGCCGTTAAGGGATCAGGTGGTGAGCCGCCTGAAAGAGATTGGCTACAAGTATGTCACAGTAGATCTTCAGGGCTTCCGGTCAGGATCGATGAACGAGGTCTTAGGATGAAGGCAATCGCCCTTCTCTCCGGAGGACTCGATAGCACCCTCGCAGCCAAGATTATGATCGATCAGGGGATCGAGCTGGAGGCGATCAACTTCGTGACGGTCTTCTGCACCTGCACAGAGCGTGGAGAGACCTGTCTGGCCTCACAGAAGGCTGTCAGTGCTCTCGGTATTCCTTTAAAGGTGTTCAATGTTTCTGAGGAGTATCTCAGCGTGGTAAAGAGTCCGAAGCACGGTTACGGAAGCAATATGAATCCGTGCATTGACTGCCGGATCTTCATGCTGAAGAAGGCAAAGGTCTACATGGAGGAGGTGGACGCTTCCTTCCTTGTCACAGGTGAGGTGCTCGGCCAGAGGCCGATGTCCCAGCGACGGGATGCGATGCGTCTGATCGAAAAAGAGGCAGGGCTCGAGGGCTATATCCTCCGCCCCCTCTCTGCAAAATTTCTTCCGGTCACAATTCCGGAGAAGGAGGGCTGGGTCAACCGGGAAAGGCTTCTTGCGATTCAGGGACGTTCGAGGAAGCCCCAGATCGAGTTGGCTGACCACTACGGGATTCGGGACTATCCCTGTCCTGCAGGAGGGTGCCTTCTCACAGACCCCGGGTTTTCAAAACGGCTTAAGGATCTGATGCTCCATGCCCCGGATTTTTCCCTTAACGATGTCCACCTCCTGAAGATGGGGAGACATTTCCGGCTCTCACCCGGGCTGAAGCTGATCGTGGGAAGGAACGAGGAGGATAATCGAAAGATCCAGACCTTTGCCCAGAAAGGCGATATCCTGCTGAAGGTCCTTCATCATCCTGGCCCCCTTTCCTTGCTCAGGGGAATGGCCGATGGAACGGAAATGGAGAGGGCTGCCTCGATCACTGTTCGTTACAGCAAGGCAAAGGATTTGAAGAGCGTGGAGGTCCTCTGTCGAAGGGTCAAGGAGGACTCAGATCGAAGCATTACGGTTTCTCCCATCGCGGATGAGAAGATCAGGGACTGGATGATTGGTGAATAGCCTGGCTCGGTAATGTCAATTATTTTGTGTCAGCAAAGGAAATGGGGTAGCTGTTCGTTGTTTAAGGTTCTCGTGCGTAAAGACCGAAAAGAGGATTCGTTCCATACTAGTTCGGTCACTAAAA
>JACAEX010000021.1 GCA_013388635.1 Syntrophaceae bacterium
CCCGGTCTTGGTCCGTACGGAATATCGTCGTCCGCTCAATGCCACGACCTATGATATGATGTAACGCTCCAGGAGCATCGAGTCTTGGCTGCCTCGGCATACCCGAAAGATTAAATCCATTCCCCTCGTTTGTCAAGTTGTTTCAGAACCAACGTCCCCCTTTATGCTGTTCGTCGAAGCGACGGTCTGTTTTCTCATTAAGCCCTAGCAATATCTTTAGCCACCTGCTCCAGATTCTGGATAATGACCTGAAACCGGGGAAATATTCCCTTGGCCGATCCGAAAAGCCCGGTCCGTTGCCTGGTTCTCAACGGCTGGGTTCCACCAGCGGTCAAAGTGGATCACATGATTCGCCCGTGTCAGATTTAAGCCGGTGCCCCCTGCCTTAAGAGAGAGGATAAAGAGAGAAGGACCGTCATCATGGGCCTGGAAACGCTCCACCATCTGGTCACGATGCTTCTTTGGAGTTCCTCCGTGGAGAAAGAGGACCTCCCGCCCAAAGGTCTCCTGGAGATACTTCTGGAGGATGGTTCCCATCTCTGCAAACTGAGTGAAGATAAGGGCGCGGTCGCTCACTTCCATCATCTCCTCTGCCATCTCGGTCAGACGGGTAAGTTTACCCGACCGTCCGGAGATAGAGGAATGGTCGCCCAGGAAATGGGCGGGATGGTTACAGACCTGTTTAAGTCTCAGGAGCGTGGCCAAGACAAGACCTTTTCTTTGAATGCCTTCCGTTTCATCCAGCGAGTCCATGGTCTCTTTCACAACCGCCTCGTAAAGGGATGCCTGTTCCTTTGTCAATCTGCAGAAGACCTTCATCTCCATCTTTTTGGGAAGGTCAGAAATGATGGCTTTATCGGTCTTGAGGCGACGAAGAATGAAGGGACCGGTCAGGCGCTTCAACCTCTCCGATGCCTCGGGGTCCCGGGCTGCCTGGATCGGGATGAAGAACTGATGCTTGAACTCCGCTTGGGTTCCGAGAAAACCGGTGTTGAGAAACTCCATGATCGACCAGAGATCTCCCACATTGTTCTCAAGCGGTGTGCCGGTGAGGGCGATACGATAATCTCCCTGAATAGCCTTTGCAGCCTTGGCTTGTTTGGTCTCTGGATTCTTGATGTTCTGAGCTTCGTCGAGCACGACTCCTGCCCAATCGATCTCTTTGAAGGTCTCAAGGTCTCGGGCGAGCAGGGCATAGCTGGAGATCACCATCGCATGCTCTCTGGCCTTTGTCTTAAACTCTTCCCCTTTCTTCCTTTCGATCCCATGGTGGATCATGACGGGAAGTTCTGGGGTGAACCGGATAGCCTCTCTTTGCCAGTTGCTGACTACAGATGTCGGACAGATCAGAAGGACCGGGCGACGTTCCCCTGATTCCCAGTCTTTCTGGATGAGAGCCAAGGTCTGGATCGTCTTACCCAATCCCATGTCATCAGCCAGACATGCCCCGAGTCCCCACTTCCTTAGAAAACTCAACCAGGAATAACCACGGACCTGGTAAGGCCGCAATGTGCCCCGAAAGGGCCGGGGGTGAACCAGTTCCTGGGATGCGGTTCTTCCATCGAGTTCTCTCAGGAGATCGGCGATCCAACCCGATGCCGAGATCCCCTCGATCGGAATATTGCCCGGGGCCCCTCTTCCTCCCAAGGCCATTTGAACGAGTTCCCGCAGGGTCGTCTGCTCTGAGGCCTTCTTTTTCCAGAATTGGATTGCGGCTTGGATCTCCTCCGGGTTGAGCAGTACCCACTGACCGCGAATTTTAACCAGAGGGGCCTTGAGCTTCGCCAGCTTATGGAGCTCCTCAAGAGAGAGCCTTTCTCCGCCGAGTGCAACTTCCCAATCGAACTGGAGGATCTGGTCGAGGGTGAGACCGCCTCGGGTTTGCATCTCAGGGCTTTTCACATTGGCCCGCGCTGTGAATCGGAGCTTTGTTCCCTTACGTGTCCACCAGGCCGGTAACATGATCCCGAATCCAGAGTGCTCGAGGATCAATGCCTTCTCTGTCAGGAATTCATAAGCCCCCGTAGCATCCAGTTCATAACCCAACGGCTCTGGCGTCCTGAGGCTGGCCTCGATATGGGGGCAGATCCTGGATGCCTGACCGAGTGAGAGCAAAAGGTATTCATGGAGGTTGAAGTCTTTATCTACGAAGGGAAGGGTTTCCTCACCCTTCCATATCTACTCTGCCGGGATGAGGAGGCTTGGATCGTGGTTAGCCTGAAGAAGGTATCGAACATACCATTGACCATCCCCATCCTTGGGTTCCTCAATTCGGAAGCAGAGGCGAAACGGAGTTGAAGTGGAGATCCATATCGGCCGGCTCCATTCCTTGACCAGATCGGTGAAGTGGCGCAACTCCTCGGGCTTTCCCTCTATCTCGCCATTCGGCGAATGCAGGGCCCTGAGCCACTGGTCATGGAGGCTGTGGGCGACTCTTTTCCTCAAAGGGTCGGGCCGACTCGGGAAGATGTGTGCGGAATCCTCCAAGGTTGAAGACCGAACGAGATGATCCACCATATTAGAGATAAAGATCTGGAGAATATCGAGAGAAGAGTGTGCAGGAGGTTCTTTTGTCTCCTGACTCAATACCCTTGCAACGGCTGGCATGGACCTGGCGAGCCTTGAGAGCCTTTCATTATCAGGTCCTGAGAAGATCGGCCGCCAGTGAGCCGTGTAGATTCCATCGATTTTGCTACAATCGGGGAGGAACTGTTCCTTTGTGATCAGGGCGCTGGCGAAACGCAGAGCGGTCGCTCAAAAGGATAGGTCTTTCCCGATGATGATACCCGGTCCCAGGATTTGTCTATTGATACTTCGGCATAGAAATTCGACTGCCCTTTCGAGAGGTAATCGAAGGACAGTAACCTTCCAGGGCGCTGGGGGTGCCTCTCTGACAGATTCTGGAGGATCGGCGATTAATGGAGAGGAGGGGAGGGGCTGGTTCTCCAGCGTGGGAAGCCAGATCGTCATGGACCGGATCGATTTTTTGCTGATTTTAAAGTCGAAGCCTATCTCTTTAAAAATCGACGATAATTTTTCCGCGCTGGCATCATAGGGAAGAGGTTCTGGATCGACCGAATCTTTTCTTAACTTCCTTCTCTTCCCCGGCCTTTTAGCTGTTGAGGTTTCGGGTTCCTCGGGTGTTTCTTCCCAGACAAGAAACTCTCCTCGGAGAAATGAGGCATGCAGGATGATCATCTTTAAGGGGACTCTCTGCTGAGATTCAAAATAATCTTCTTGGTTCCAGGCTTCGGTCGGTATCTTAACATTTTTCGTTCTCATTGAAAATGGGGTTGAATCAGGTGATAATAAGGCATCGGAAAGGAGCAGGAGGATGTTCTCAAAATTGATCGGACGAAGGAGGTTCATTCAAACCGTAAGCTCAGCCCTTTTCGGCATCGGTTCATTTAGGGGCCTGAGGACCACTTTTTCTTTCGGAGGGACAGAAAAGGCACCGGTCGTTGAATATCGTACCCTTGGAAAGACAGGATTGAAGGTGACCGCTGTATCGATGGGGGTGATGAATTGCAGCGACCCGGCTGTTCTTCATCGGGCCTTTGATCTCGGGATCAATTTCTATGATACGGCGGATTGCTATATGAGAGGTCGAAATGAAGAGATGGTCGGTCAGGTCTTTAAGGGAAGAAGAGAGAGGGTTTTGATTCAGACCAAGGTCCATGCCCATGACGAAAAGCGGATGCGGGCCTCTGTGGAGAGAAGTCTTAGAAGGCTTCAGACCGATTACATTGATGTCCTTTTATGGCATAACGTCCATTCCCCTGAGGAGGTCTCGGACTCGGATCTTTTTGAATTTATGGCGAAGATGAAGAAGGAGGGCAAAGTCCGATTCACCGGGTTCTCAGCCCACCGCAATATGGTGGCTCTCTTAAGGGAGGCATCGAGATCGAATTGCCATGATGTCGCCTTGGTCTCGTATAACTTCACCCATTCGAAAGATCTGAAGGAGGCTGTGTCCATGGCGGCCAGGTCAGGAATCGGCATTGTCGCCATGAAGACCCAGGCAGGAGGCTATAAGAAAGAGAAGATGGCAGGGCTCACGCCGCACCAGGCCGCCCTGAAGTATGTTTTATTAGACCAGAATGTATCCGCGGCCATACCCGGCGTGACCACCATCGAACAGATTGAGGAGTGCGCCGGCGTGATGAGAGCATCCTTTTCTAAGGAGAACTCAAATCAACTGAAACAGTACCACTCCTTCCTTCAAGGAAGGATCTGTACGATGTGCGGAGGATGCTCTGGAGAATGCCCGGAAGGGGTCTCTTATGGCGATCTCTTAAGGGCGCTGATGTACCGTGAAGGATATGGGAACGATTCGCTGGCAAAGGAGATCTTGCAGACGATCTCGAAACAGGAGATTGAGCGTTGCTCAGAATGTGAATCCTGTTCTGTCATCTGCAGGAGAGGCCTTGATATCCGGGCGGCGGTCAGGAGAGTTCAAAGTCTGGAGCTCGGAGCTTAAAGTTCGGAGGTTCGGAGAGAGATGACGCGCAAAAAAATGGTTGTTTTATCTCTATCGATTTTGATGATGATCTGGAGCGGGACATCTTTAGAAGCAGCACCCTTAGAATCTCTCGTTCCCCAAAAAGACATACCCGAGGGTTGGACCTTAATCGATGGGCCTCGAACCTACAACAAGAAGACGCTCTTCGAACATATCGATGGTCAGGCTGAACTCTTTCTCAAGTACCGATTCCAGAAGTCGGTTTTTGCCATTTATCAGAGCAGGGAGAAACCTGACCATCAGATCGAGCTGGATATTTATGATATGGGAAATGTGCTTCATGCCTTTGGAGTCTTCTCAAGGTTTAGAAATGAAGATCGGCCCATGGGGATTGGTTTGGACTCCTTTCTTGAGGGTGGCTCTGCCCTATTTTACAAAGGGAAGTATTTCGTGATGATCTATGGTACGGAGCCCAATCCTTCTTTCCTGAAGGAGTGGGCGATGAAGGTGTCCTCGGGCATACCGGACCATTCACCTCCGCCTGAAGAGATCGGTTATTTTCCGAAAAGAGGGCTCAAGCCCGGATCGATCCAATACTTTCCGGAAGGGCTCTTGGGCCATCAATTCCTGAAGAGGGGTTTTCAGGGGACATATATTTCGGAGGCTGAGGGAAAAGAATATCATCTTTTTTTAGCCATTTTTAAGAATTCTCAGGAAGCGATCAATGTCTTAAAGATTTACAAAGACCACCTCTCTAAAAAGGGCAGGATCGATTCAGGGAGTCCCCATCCGTTTGGACTTAGCGGATTCAAGGGGAAGGACCCCTATCAGGGAAAGCTATTCGTTCTTCAAAAAGGACACTATCTTTTGGGCATCGTGGGTTTTGAAAAGGAGAAAGAGGCTGAGAATCGTTTGATTGAATTTGCTAAGAACGTAAAATAAGCATTTTTTAAGAAAACGGTTTTGCTATGCGCTTTGCCCTTTGCGATTTTGTTCTTGAGACTCGATCGGTAGTTTGATCCGGAAGGTCGCTCCCTTCCCCACCTCGCTCTCCACCTCAATATCTCCGTTGTGGCTCTGAACGATTCCATAACTGATGGCCAGCCCCAGGCCTGTTCCCTTACCTGTCTGTTTGGTCGTGAAGAACGGGTCAAAGAGCTTGGAGAGATGTTCTTTGGCAATGCCGTGTCCGGTATCGATAAAGGAGATCTCAGCCATTCCATTCTTCAGATCTGTCTGAATGGTCAGGGTACCGCCGTTGGTTGCCATGGCATCCGCTGCGTTGAGCAGGATGTTCATAAAGACCTGCTGGATCTGATCTGCGTCAACGAAGAGCATCGGGATACCCTGGTGGAACTCCTTTTTAATGCTGATATTCTGAAAGGGTGCCTGCTTTTCGACGAGGGCGAGTGTATTATTAAGCAATGTATGGATATCCCACTCTTTCTTGTCCGGCTTCCTCTGACGCGCAAAGTCCAGAAGTCCCTTCACAATGTTTCGACATCGGGTGGTCTGCTGGACAATGTTTTCCAGATCCTTTCTCCATGGATGGTTCTCATCTGCCTTTTTCAACATCAGCGAGCTGAAGGTGAGGACTCCGGTGAGCGGATTGTTGATCTCATGGGCCACCCCTGCGGCCAGCTCCCCGAGCGCAGCCATCTTTCCTGCATGGATCAGTTGGTCCTGAACCCGCTGAAGCTCCTGAGTCCTCTCTCGAACGCGTTGTTCCAGGGTCTGGGTCCATCCTTCGATCGCATCGCGGGAGTGCTTTAACTCTCTGATCATGTTGTTAAAGGATTCAGAAAGCTCACCCAGTTCGTCCCGGGACTCAATCGACACGGTCTGATTTAGATCTCCAGAAGCCGCCCTCTTCGTAGCCGACAGGAGTTTGTCAATCGGACGGTTGACAAATCGGGTCAGGGAGAGACTCAACATGAGGCTGAGGATGATCACGCTGACAATTCCTGAGATGATCATCCGGTTGTAGATCTGTGCTTTCTCTTTTTCAAAGCCTTCAAGGCTGATCATCGTATCGAGGACACCGAGGACATTGGTGGTCCTCGGGTGGCAGGGATAACAGGAGGGTTCGTTATAAATAGGGTTGATCAGACCAAGAAGTTTCTGCTTTTCCGTATGGTAGATCCGGGTCTTGCTGTCAGAGGGGAGAAGGACCTTTGCCTCATCCTCCCTGTGGCACCCGTAACAGGCCTCGGCCTTCTTATCGACGACTGTCCCGACCTTGCTTCGATCAGAGGAGACCGTGATCTCACCCTGCTTGTTAAAGATTCTGACTTCGACAATTCCCTTTCTCTGGGCCACATCGTCGATGATCCGCTGATATTCGTCCCTCCGGTCTTTGATCATGGCATTGCGAATGCTCAGGCGAATCGTTTCGCTCAGGTTGAAGGCCTCCTCCTCGGTCTTGTCGAGGATCTGCCGGGAGAGAGAGCGGATATTGAGATAGAGAAAGATCCCTTCGATCACCAGCACGACAATGATCACACTGAGAAGGATCTTCGTCTTCAAACTTCGGAAAATCATCGATCACCCACTATTCCAATATTACCATAACTCTTGGCAAGGGGTAAATTTCTTAATTCCAACCCCTCAATTGATAGTATTCCTTCAGCATGACCTCCATATCACGGGGATGAATCGTCTTTTTCGTTTCTTTAAGAACCTCGCGAAAGAATCGATGAGGGAGCTTATCGTCCTTCTTGGTCAATCCCTCTCGTCGATTGAAATCCCGCGCCAGATTGATGATTCCGGAGGCCATCTCCTTCAGGTCCTTCTTTTTAAGCGAAAGGTCGCAGGTCGATTTTATGATCTCCTGAAGATCCTTCCACGTAATTAAATCTCGATAAAAGCGACACAGGATGAGGGCATCAAAGAGGGTCATCTTATCCTCATAATCGATAAAAAGCTTGGCCTTTCCCTTTACCTGATCAGGATCGATCTGTCCGGAGAGTTCGGACTTATAAAAGGTTGCCCTGAGATGGCAGGCACCTCGATCCGATGTGGCATAGGCAAGTCCCATCCCCTTGAGAACCCTTGGATCGAAACCTGCGGGTTCCAGGCCTTTGACATGGATCGCCTTCTCTTCCATGCCCCAGACCTGCGCTGCATGACGAACCCCTTCGGATAAGATCCGGCCCACTCCTCTCCGACCAGCGATCTTGGTTAAAATTTCAGCAATCCCATCGGCATCTCCGTAGTCGAGTTTATCCTTTATCTTCTTCTTCTTGGATGCCTCAATGGCAAAGGCGGCCAAGTTTCCTGCTGTGATGGTATCCATTCCCAGACGATCACAGAGGTCGTTCAGATAGATGATCTCCTCAATGGATTTCACCATACAGAGCCCACCGAAGGCGTAGATCGTTTCGTATTCAGGCCCCATGATCCGAAGGCCCTGATGCCTTCCTTTTTTGACCTCGGAGATCTTTCCACAGGTCATGAAGCAATGAGGGCAGCCGATCGATCTGACCCGGCAGCGTTCCATCAGACTTTCTGCACTGATTCCCTCCCAGCCCTCCAATGTCCCCTTGGACCAGTACTGGGTTGGAAAGGCGCCAATGGTATTCATGATCGAAACCAGCATGGGGGTTCCATATCTCTTATAAATACGGACCGTTTGGTTGTCTTTGACGCGGTCTCTAAACTCCAGTGCCAATCGGTTGAGAGAGGCAGGATCAGCAATCTCCCGACGCTTCTTCCCGTGAAAGGCAATCCCTTTCAACTTTTTTGATCCCATGACCGCACCGATCCCTGCTCTTCCGAGAGAACGCCAGTGCTCGCTTTCGATCACCGCAAACCTGACCAGGTTCTCACCCGCCGGGCCGATGACCAGAGCGCCGGCCCCTTTTGTTCCAACTCTTTTGAGAATGGTTTCTTCTGATTCGTAAGTCTCCTTTCCCCAGAGGTCAGAGGCGTCATGGAAGAGGACATCCCTATCGGTGATTTCGAGAAAGACAGGCCGACTTGATCTGCCTTCGATGATGATCGCATCAAAACCTGTTCGGCTGATCGAGAGCGTGATCCTTCCGCCGGAATAGGATTCAGAGTAGATTTTAGTCTGAGGAGATTTGGTGAAGACCGCATAACGACTGGAGCCGTAAAATGGGGTATCCGCCAAGGGAGCCGATGTGATGATGAGCCGATTTTGAGGTGAGAAAGGATCGATATGCGGGGGATTTTCTCTAAGGAGGAGGTAGGAGCCCAGACCCTTTCCGCCTAAGTAGGAGCGAAGAATCCATTCAGGGATCGGTTCGACCGAGGACCTCTGCTTTGAGAGATCGATCCGGAGAAGTTGGTTGAAGAAGCCTTTCATTATTTTAATCTTAAAAGAAAAAGGAATAGCAAATCAAGAAGGGGTCCTCAAGCATAATATTTGTGAGATTTGGAGCCTACTTGAGCAGGCCAAAGAGGATAACAGAAAGGATACTGCCAGAGATCAGGACGTAGGGAAGCGGGACCCTCTTATAAAGTGCAAAATAGGTTCCTGCGGCCATCAAGAGAGTCGGAATATCAACCAGAGAAGTCCTCGCAAAATTGTAGAGGACCAGACCAAGCATGCCGATGAAGGATCCAAGAATGCCCTGTTCCATGATCCGGATCTCCCGGACTCTTTTTAATCGATCATGGTAAGGGATGAGCAGGGTCAGGATGAAGAAGGATGGGTAGAAGATCGCGATGGTTGCTATCAGCCCTCCGAAAATGCCAGAGAGTTTGTACCCGATAAAGGTGGCGGTGATCATGATAGGACCTGGCGTTACCTGACCCATGGCAATCCCGTCCAGGAATTCTTTTGTGGTAAGCCATTGAAATCGGTCTACGACCTCGTACTGGATCAGAGGAATCATGGTGAAGCCTCCCCCAAATGCGAGGGCCCCAACCTTAGAGAGGACGAGGAAGAGAGAGGCGAGGGGAGGGCTGACGAGATAAGAGAGTGTAAGGCTCATCAGGATCAAAACGGCCAGAGATCCCAGAAGAATGAGATCTGTCTTTATTGACCCTTCTTTTTTGAGTCTCTCAGGAGGAGACGGAATCGTTGGTTCTGGTATCTTCGGACGTAACAGAAGGGCTGCCACCGCCGCAAAGAGAAAGACGAAGAGAATGTTTAAATGCAAAAAGAATCCCAGGAAGGATAGAAGAGTAATGAGACTGATCTTCCAATCTTTCATGATTGATCGGCCAAGAGTGATGCTGGCATTGAGAACGATTGCCACTACCATGGCCCCCAGCCCCTTGAACAGGGCCTGTATGAGCCAAAGGCTCTGGAACTTGAAATAGACCGAGGAGAGCACGAGGAGAGAGATAAAGGCAGGAAGGATGAAGGCAGAAGCGGCGATCAAAGCTCCCTGAATTCCTCTAAGCCGATACCCGGTGTAGGTTGCCATCTGGAGCAAAGTTGCCCCTGGGATGGGCTGACAGAGCGCCATGCCTTGAAGGAACTCTTCTTCCTTCATCCAATGATATTTATTCACAAAGGTCTGTTTCATCTGTCCCATCACGGCAGGGCCACCATAGGCCATGGCCCCCAATTGAAGAAATCTGATGAATAGCTTGTTCAGAGGAAGCATGACGAGTACACCCATTTGGAATAGTCAGCGTTTTCAATCCGACGTTACCATTTTTTAGATCGGAATGCCATCGAAAAGTCATGGATCCTTCTGTTGAAAATCGATGATGTCCTGCATCATCAACGTAGTCTTGGGCGTGTGAGCAGAGGTAAGGCATTCAACGTGCCTGCTTTTCCCAGAGGTTGCGAGAATCGTTCAATTTAGGAGTGAGATAGTACTTCTGATTTCGGTCAGTAGATCCACTTGCGCTTCACATTCCGAATGCTCAAGGCAAACAGGACCGTGGCGAAGCCTAAAAGGACAACGAAATTAAGCGAGAGTGCCAGGTGGCCGTTCTGATTAATGGAGAATTTCAGGATGTCCGCTCCGTAGGTCAATGGAAGGATGTAAGAGAGGGGGCGTAAGAAGAGGGGCAGCGTCTGCACAGGAATAAAGAGTCCACAGAGAAAGATCATCGGAAAACGGAAGAAATTGGAGAAGGTCTGCGCTTCGAAGACCTCTTTAACCGATACGGCAATAAAAAGACCGAGAAGGGTCGAAGTGACAGCGATCAAGAAGATTGCGCCGAGCATGGGAATCCATTGGAGGCCGGAAAGGCTGGTCATCAAAGATGCAAAGAGCACTGGAACAAAGGCATTGACCATGCCGAAAAGAATGGCTCCGCTGGTTTTGGCCAGCATTAAGAAGTTCAGATCAAGTGGGGCTAAAAGAAGTCTCTCAAAGGAACGGCTTCTTCTCTCGAACGTCAGGGTGACCGCCAGTACGGACGTTGTGCCAAAAAGAATTGACAGACTGATCACGCCAGGAAGAAGCTCCCGGACATTCACAGGGGTTTGTGATTTTAGAAAGAACATGAGCGTCCACGCCACTGGAAAGACCAGCCCCCAGCTGATATTCGGCGGCTTCAGATAATAGTTCCTCATATCCTTCAAGAGAATGTTCCAGAAAGCGATCCAGGATTTCATTGCTTACCCTTTCCCTCCTTTTCCTGTTTCATCCTCTCAAGCTCGATGCCCGTGATTTTAACGAAGACCTCTTCCAGGGAGGGACGCATGATCCGAGCCTCATAAACGGGAAGGTTTCTCTCTTCAAAAAACCTCATCAGGGGTGTCAGGTTCAATGGCCGGGAGGAGCGTAAGCGAATCGCCTGGTTACCGGATACCTCTACAACCACATCGGGAAACTCCTGCTGGAGGGACGATTTGAGATTGGAGATCCCCTCCGCAAAGGCAAGCTGCAATACATTTTCTTGTTGGACCTCACGCATCAGTTCGTCCAGAGGTCCAACGCGGACGATCTTTCCGCCGACGATAAAAGCGATCCGATCACAGAGCCGTTCTGCCTCCTCAATGTAGTGGGTTGTAAGAAAGATCGTGGTTCCGCTCCGGTTTAAATTCTGGATCATCTGGCGTATCTGCCTTGCACTGGCCACGTCGATGCCAGTTGTCGGTTCGTCGAGGAAGAGGATCCTGGGATCATGAATGATCCCAGCAGCGATGGTCAGCTTTCTCTTCATTCCACGTGAATAGGCCCTGAAGGGCTTCTTCCCGGCTTCTGCCAGCCCAAATTGTTCCAAAAGATCTTTTGCCTTCTTTTCACGTTCATTCTTTTTCATGCCGTAAAGGGCCGCACAAAAGCACAAGTTTTCAAATCCATCGAACTCCTCATAAAGATTGCTTTCGTCCGGCACAATGCCCATGATCTGCTGGGCTTTCTTGATCTCCACTGCACAATCAAATCTTGAAACCTTCGCCGTGCCGGAAGTCGGCCGGGCCAATCCTGTGAGCACATTGATCGTCGTTGTTTTGCCTGCTCCATTGGGTCCGAGGAAACCAAAGATCTCTCCTTCATGAACGGAGAAGGAGACTTGATCGACGGCCGTCAGATCACCATACTTCTTGGTCAGCCTGTCAACCTCAACAATGTTCATTCTGCGCTCTTTATGTTCTTTTTACACCAAGGGTTCCGGATCCCCAATACCCCCGCGTTCTAACATGGGGTCTACTTCTTTTCGTCCTCACAGGGGTGCTTCTCATCCCCGTGGCATTCCTTGATCTGCTCAGGGGTGCATTCCTCTGGTCTTCCTTTTAGCCTCTCCGGGTACTGACATTTGCAGTCACACATTTTTGCTCCCTCCTTGTGGCAATCGCTTTTAGCATTGATTTTTTTGATGCAGACGCTTTCAGGACAAGGCATGAGATTGGTCAACTCGCTGAGGAGTTCGGCCAGCTCGGTTAACTTCTTTTTTTCAACCATGTAATGGGTCCAGTATCCCCGCTTTTCTCCTTTGACCAATCCCGCTTCTCTTAAAAGTTTTAAATGTTGAGAAACCGCTGCTTCCGAAAGCCCCAGATGTTGGGCCAGTGCTCCCACACAGAAATCATGGGTCAACAAAAGCTTGACAAGTTCAAAGCGCGTCTCGTCAGAAAGGGTTTTAAGAATTTGAACGATTTCTGCTGTCATGGTAATGTAAGTATCTTAGAATTTGCTTAAATGATTTGTAAAAGGTTTAACTGATTTTGTCAATACTTTTTTAAATGGAGTCGAAAGGGGAGGTATTGGATTTTTTCTTGACAAATATGCTTTGATTAGCATAATATTTCATCCAAAATTTATGGGAGGGAAGTTTGCGTGGAGATCAGGGCAAAATTCTGGATAGAGAACAGGGGCGAAGTGGTGCTGGGAAGGGGTAAAACGGACTTACTCCTCGCGGTGGACAGGTTAGGTTCGATCCAGGCAGCAGCTGAGCAGTTTGGGATGTCGTATCGGCATGCGTGGGGTGCGATCAGAAAGATCGAACAGAGGGCCGGATTTAAGATACTGGACACGAAATTAGGCCGTATAGGCGGAGGAGCGCAATTGACACCGGAAGGGAAGGAGTTCATCGGAAGAGTGGATTCTCTTCTAAGGGACCTTCAAACGATTGTTGAAGAGAGGTTTAACCATAGGTTGCAGGAACTGCTTCTTAGGTATCCCCTCTTAGGAGGAGCAGGCACTGATATGACAAGGCAAGACTTTGACTCCCCGGGCTCCCCCTTAGGTTGCACGGTAAGGGGGCTAAAATCAAGGGAGTAATCGATGCGATTATGGGGAAATGAGTACAATAAGATGGAGTTTGCCGGGGCCTTTGGTGATCTCGGGACATTGGTCCCTTTTGTCGTGGGATATATCACGCTCAATAAGATGGATCCCCTGGGCATTCTGGTTGCCTTCGGGGTCTTCAAGATCTTTGTCGGCCTTTACTTCAGGACCCCAGTTCCCATTCAACCCATGAAGGCGATCGGGGGAATGGCGATCGCCCATGCAGGAACGATCACCCCAGGGATGATCTGGGGTTCGGGGATATTCACAGGCCTCTTCTGGCTTTTGATGGGGGTCACCGGAGCGATCACTTGGATCGAAAAGGTGACGACAAAGCCTGTGGTTCGGGGGATTATGTTGGGTTTGGGTCTTAGCTTTGTCGTGGAGGGGCTGGGAATGATGAGAGGGGAGCCCCTGTTTGCGATCGGAGGGGTTCTCATCACCCTGTTGCTTCTTCAGAGCAAACGCTTCCCTGCCATGCTGGTTCTTCTCGGGTACGGAGTGATTCTTGCCCTTATTCAGAAGCCGGACCTATTCGGAGATCTTTCTCACATTTCCATCCGATTCCGTTTCCCTGAATTGACCTTCGGACGGATCTCATGGAAAGACCTTGTCGCTGGCTTCATCGTTTTGGGACTTCCTCAGGCGCCGCTTACACTTGGCAATGCGATCATCGGGACAGTGGCGGAGAACAATCAATACTTTCCCGATCGCAAGGTGACGGCCAGGACCATTACCATTGATCACGGTGTGATGAACCTGATCAGTACATTCATCGGAGGGATTCCCATGTGTCATGGAGCAGGTGGCATGGCAGGTCATATTCGATTTGGGGCGAGGACAGGAGGAGCCTTGGTGATTCTGGGCGTGATCGTTCTTCTGATAGGCCTATTTTTAAGCGATTCCGTTTCCCTTCTCTTTCAGGTCTTTCCAAGGCCGGTTCTGGGTGTCATCCTCTTTTTCGCCGGGATTGAGCTGGCGCTCGTGATTCGGGATATCAAACTGAAGAGACAGAACCTTTTCGTTCTCCTCCTCACCGCAGGCACAGCCATGTGGAACATTGGGGTAGCTTATTTAGCAGGACTGCTTCTTTACTACGGCCTGGAGCGTCGCTGGATCAAAGTATGAAGAGGTGAGGTTTTCACCTAAACGAGATGTTCGATAAGAATTACGGGCACTGAATTACGCCCTGGGCCCAGAGACAGCCTCCACAGGTTGGGTGGGTATTGCCACGGCAATCCTCTTCGTTTGCCAGTGCAAGTTCGCAGCCCGCGCAAAAGATACAGTGGGAAAATGAGAAGTTCTGGACACGCTCGCGGAAAGATAGGTACTGAGGTTCGTCCCACAACTCCTTCAGGTTTTTTTCTGAGATGTTTCCAACGACATATCTCCTGGAGAATCGCCTTCGCTCATCCAGATAGTAGGAATGGGTATGGAGCAATGGAAGACAGGGGCTCAGGTTTCCTTCCCAGCTGATCGCTGTTGACCCACTTTCGATAAAAGGGCAGCGATCACTTGCTTCACCAAGAATGCCTCCACCGATGCTCACCGTTTGAACGTTTTCGTGGAGGGCACGGTAAAGTCGTTCATTCATGATCTCATTGACGTCCATTTTCGGGAGTTCCACATGAGGCAACTCTAAGGGGGGCTGGTAGATGATATCCATGAGGGCATGGGTGTAAAGGGCCTCATCCCGGAGCTCGGAGGTATAGGGAAGGACATTGGTGATCAAAAAATGGGAGACATCTCGTTCGTAGCCGAGGCGTAGCACAGCGGCAAGATCAGCGATGTTGCGTCTCATGGCCACAAAGGCAAATCCGATCTCCGGGGTAAGAAGCTGAGCTTTCATTCGTAGGTCCCGGAAGGTCTTGATATTGGAGAGCACCTCGGGAAGGGTTGCCCCCAGACGGACGTCGGCATAGCTTTCCGGGGTTGCCCCATCGATCGAGACCCAGAGCAGATCGAGGTTGGCTTCGATTAAACTTTTTGACATGATCGGCGTGAGCATGGTCCCGTTCGTAATGAGTTCCACTGAAGAGCCCAGACTCTTTGCTTTGGCGACCATTTCGACGATATCGGGGTGAAACAGAGGTTCGCCAAATCCGCCGAAGAAGATCTTAGGAGGGGGAGAGAAAGACCTCAATTGATCGATGATCCGTTCAAAGGTCTCGCCATCCATCTGGCCGATCGGTTCTTCCCAGATGTTCCGAATACAGGTGCGGCAGTCGAGGTTGCAACCATTGGTCACCTCAATATAGACCTTTCTCAGATGGGTCAAGGGGGGGCGGAGTGATAGGCTGTCCCGCTTTTCGTCAATGCACGCCTCGGCCCCGGGTTTCAAGCCATAAGAAGAAGCCACTTCTTCTGGGAGGACCAATCTCCCTTTTTCGTCCACATGGGCACGCCACTGTCGTTTAACGACCATCGGGGTTGACCTTAAGCCTGAATCGCTCAGATCAGGCTGATTCAATATGTCGGTGAAATGATGTCACAAGGCCATTCCAATCTCTTTTAACTTCGCCGCTATCTTCTCTTTGTTCATCACCCCCACATGACGGAAGGCTTCCTTTCCTTTGGAATCGAAGAAAATCAGGGTGGGGATCAACTGGATTTTATACTCCCTGGCAAGATCCTGATGCTTATAGACATCGATCACAAGCACATGGGTCTTTCCGGAGTAGTCTCTTTCGACTTCCTTCAGGATCGGTCTCATCTGACGGCAGGGGATGCAAGAATTTGCCCCGAAGTCCACGACGACAGGCTTTCCACTCCCGATCGCTTTTTTAAAATCTTCCTCGCTGTTCGATTCCGGCGGTTTTACGGCGATCCTTCTTAAACGCCCCTGTTCAATTTCGATCTTGGCTGAACTTTGAAGCTCTCTGACGAACTGTTCCACCTGTTGCCGTTGCTTTCCTTCTCGAATCATCTGCTCGATAAACGGGGCCACCTCATTCAGTGTCTTGCCCTTCATCTGATCCTTAAAAAGAGAGTAGAATGACTCCACCTCCTTGCGGGTGACCTCAGGTGGAGAGCCGAACTTCTTCTTCATCAGCTCCGCGATAAGCATCTCTTCAGGAGGAAGGGAATCCTTGGTGACATCCTTGTATGTTTTCGGCGAGGAGGATAGTCCCTGTTTCTTTGCCTCCTGAAGGAGGAGCTTCTTCACGATCATCCCCTCGAGGAACGGAAGGGGTTCCTCCCTGTACATCTGTCGCAAGGGGTCCTCCAATTTGGCCAGTTCTTGGTTAAACTCTTTGACCGTGATCTTCTCCTCGTTCACCCTTGCAAGGGCTTGACGGCTTGGATTACCGAGATATAGGAAGTAGAAAAGAGAAGCTCCTGCCACTACCGCGGCGGCGATAATTGCCCCAAAGAAAATAGTTTTTCGTTTCATTCCTCCTCCTTCTAACGACGTTTTATACTGTATCAATTCGGGTAACCCTCTATCACCTTAATGATATTTATCCCCTAATTCAGGCTAAAAATCAATATCCGTGAGGAGCAAGAGAGAAAGGGGGACTTAGAAAACGGCCATGGGAGTTCCTTTATAGAGGGATTGATGTCGGTATTGAGTCAAAAATGGAAAGCGGAGAAAGGAAATCCGTGGTTTCTATTGAGGGCGGCCCTTTGGCCGCCCTCAATCTTGCAGTCTAAATTGTCTCCCATTTTCTGTTTCGAAACGGGATGTAGTAGACCGAGGGGTTTGTTTTAAAGTCTGGCCTGAGCGGTTTGGCCAGCTTCAACTTCTTCTGAATGTGAGGTTCCTTAATATCTCCAAAGGTAAAGACATTCCCCACACAATTCACGGTGCAGGCAGGTTTTTCTCCCCTTTGAATGCGGGGATAGCAGAAGTTGCAGGAATCGGCCTTATCGTTGACCTTATTATCCGTATTCAGATACCTGACCTTGTAAGGGCAGGCTTCCACACAGGCCCCGCACTGGATGCAGAGCTTTTCGTCCACGATTGTGATCCCTTCGGCTGTCTTGCGCGAGGCTTTTACCGGTTCAACCGGGCAGGCCTTCACACAGGGGGCATCCGCACAGTGCATGCATGCGGTTCGACGATAGACGACTGAGACATGGGGGTATTTTCCGCTTTCGATCTCTTTGATCTTGGATCGAAATTCCCCTGGGGGCACCTTATCTTTCCATTCCTGTTTGCAGGCAACCGTGCAGGCATTGCACCCCGCACACCGCTTGAGATCGATGATCATCACATATCGTTTTGCCATTTTTAACCTCCTCTGATTTCAGCTTCGATGCTCTTTTGAGAGTTCATCTCTTCAGGAACCCCTAAATAATTTTTTTCTATCTGAATGAATTCTCTGGTCATCTCCGCCAGAATTCGATAGAAATCTGATCGGCTCTGTTCCAGAACTTTCTGACAGAAGGAAGGGACCCACGGAAGGAGAAATCGGGAAAGAAAATTCATCTGGGTCTCTTCCAGTTTAACTTTCTCAGTTCCGGAGGCCTGGGCCTCCTGACTTGTCAGAATTCCCATGAATTCCAGTTCATGGGCAATATGGTCGGGAAGGTCATGGAGGTCTTCTTTGAGGGTAAAACCGGTTTCATGATAGAAGCGCAACACCTCCGCTGTAAATTTCCCAAAGACCAGCCCGTCTTTCTCCATATAAACAGACCCGTAAGGAGGGGCTACCACATGGGGAAAGGCATTGATGAAAAGCCGAGTGTACTCCCGGGCAAGATCGAGAGAAACATTTTCCCTTTCTCTTGTAAGAAAGTCTTTGAGGGACTGAAGATGTTTCTCAAAACCCGTCTCCATTAACAGTTTCAGGGCCTCCTTTATCTCCTCGGTCCATTTCCCTTCCAGAATCCAGGAGCAAACCTTCTCATCCGGATAGGTAAAACAGAGTGAAAGAGTGTTGTAAATGGTGCTTCGAGCCATCGAACGATTCATCTTCTTTCTTATGCCTTATAGACTTTCACACAGAGATCATTCATGTTGTCCGACATGGATGGGTCATTGAAATCGAGCATGTCCTGGACCTTTCGGGCCGGGATGATATCTCCCTCGTTCGACCCCTTGCCATAAGCCTTAGTCATCCCTTTGCTCCAGTGACCAAACCCATGATCCACACAGACCGTATCAGGCCGGATGCCTTCTGTCACCTTGGCCTTCACCTTGATCTTGTTAATCGGTGATTCAACGATCACATATTCACCATTCTTCACGCCAAGTTTCCTTGCCGTCTCTGTGTTGATGAAGCATTGGTTTTCTGGATACACCTGGATGTTATATTCAAGGTTCTGGAGTGTGGAGTGGATGAAAACCGAAGGTCGAGTCGTCACAAAATAGAATGGATAATCTTTAGACGGTTTGACCGCCTTTTCCTTCCAAGCAGGGAGAGGATCATAGCCATGTTTTTTCAGTTCAGAGGCATAGAGTTCGATTTTCTTTGAAGGAGTACCAAACTCCGTCTTGGGGACGAAAGGTTTGGATTCGCCCAGAAGGCCATTGGGTGATTTCTTTAACTCCTCCATCGAATACCCATTTGCTTTTAGAGCGGCGTCGTCGTATCCTCCCGGAGAAACATCCTTAAAATAATCTCCAAACCCCATGGCCTTTCCAATGTCAATCATAATATTTCTGAAACCTTTCGTATCGTAAAGGGGCTTGATCACAGGTTGTTGAATGGCAATCTGAGGATAGAGACCAAAATATTGTCGGCCGCTGACAGCACTTCCTTCAAGATAATGGTGGTCAGGGAGAACAATATCGGCCATCTGGATCATCTCAGAAGGATGGATGTCCATTGCCACAATAAATTCGATTTTCTTTAAAGCCTCGACCATTTTAGGTGCATCAGGAAAGGCAAAGATATTATGTTTCCTTATAATTGCTGCTTTAATCGGGTAGGGTTTCCCTTCAAGAACGCCATTTTGAAACGTTCCAAAGGAGCCTTTCCCCGTTTTCAAAAGAAGTGGAAATTTATCCATCCCGTCGATTCGAGGGGCCTTGGGCTTTGGATAGGGAGGTGGTGGAAACACGGAATCAAGCGGAGGGAATTTCGGCATCCTTTCCATGATGGGGCCACCAAGCCGGTCTATGCTTCCAACGAGGGCCATCAGGATCACCTGAGCGTGGGAAAGACGCCAGGAATTGGCATAGTTGGGTCCGGCTGCATCCCGCTTGTGTGTTGCAATGACTGCGGGTTTATTTCCCGCAAATTCTTTTGCAACTTTTTCTATGGTGGCCGCTGGGACCTCCGTTATTTTTGAAGCCCATTGAGGGGTGTAGGGTTTAATGAATTCCCTTACTTCATCAAATCCAACCGTATAATCTTTAACAAACTGCTTATCATAGAGATTCTGGGTGATGATTACATTGATCATGGCAAGGGCAAAGGCGAGATCTGTTCCTGGTTTAATTGGGATCCAGAGATTTGCCTTAGAGGCAGTCACCGTATACCTCGGATCAAGGACGGTGACCTTTGCCCCTTTGTCGATGGCGGCAAGGAAGTGTTGAGTCTGCATATTTTTGGCTTTGCCGGGCATATCCCATCCAAAGGAGAGAATATACTTCGCATTGGCATAGTCCGTTGTCCAGGGTCTTCCTTTGCCCGTTACCATTGCTCCCCATACCACTTCATGAGTTGTATAACAGGTAGTGTGATGTGAGATGTAGTTTGGTGTTCCAATGGCCTTGGCAAGGCGCTTAGCAAAATCCTGAGGCCTCATGATAAAGGCTATGGATTCAGGGCCAAATTTCTCTTTATATTCATTTAATTTCTGGGCGATGATCCCATAGGCCTCATCCCATGAAATTTTTACAAATTGAGGATCGACTCCGATTCCCTTTTCAGGATTTGTCCTCTTCATAGG
>JACAEX010000011.1 GCA_013388635.1 Syntrophaceae bacterium
AATCGGTCCATCATTGTATAGACACTCGCCTTGCTTTGTCATTCCTGGCTTGACCAGGAATCCAGGGTTTCCTGTGAAAACAGGAACCCAGTTTTACACGTTCCTGGTTCCCTGCCTACACAGGGACGGAGCCTGGACTCCCGCCTTCGCGGGAATGACGTTATGTCTTGTCAATTATGGACTCCTTAGTAAATTCCAATAACCAAGTTCCAAATTTCACCCCTCTCCCCCGAGAGGTTGTGTCGTCCTTTTTACCATCGGATCAGGCTGCTGGCCCAGGTCAATCCCCCGCCAAAGGCGGTGAGGATCACCAAATCTCCCTTCTCGATTGAGCCGTTCCGGACTGCTTCGTCGAGAGCGATCGGGATGGTTGCGGAAGAGATATTCCCATACTTCTCAATGGTGAGATAGACCTTCCCCATGGGCACATTGAGTCGTTTGGCAACCTGTTGAAGCATGCGGGCATTGGCCTGATGAGGGATGATCCATTTCACACCATCAAGGGAGACCCCATTGAAAGAGGCTGCCTCTTCCGCGGCCTCGGCAAATCGTTTCACTGCCACCCGGACCGATTCATTGGCCCTGATCATCCTCAGGGTGTGGAGTTTCTTATCGACGCTTTCATAGGAGATGGGCGTGGTTTTCGATCCGCCTCCGGGGAGAAGGAGATTTTCCCCATTTGCGCCATCGGTGTGAATATGGATGGAGAGGACTTCACCGATCTCCTTCCCTTTATGGATGAGGGGTCCGGAGCCAGGGGGATCATCATAAGCTCGAAGAATGGCTGATCCTGCTCCATCGCCCCAGAGGATACAGCTCTCCCGGTCTGTCCAATCGAGAGTCCGGCTCATGATCTCCACGGATGCGACCAGCGCGGTCTTGTAAGTGCCGGCCTTTAGATACTGTTCTGCAACGGAGAGACCGAAGACAAATCCGCTGCACGCCGCGGTCACATCGAACGAGACCGCTCTTTCCGCCCCCAATTTTGCTTCCAGCCAGTTGGCCCCGGAAGGGCAGGCGGTGTCGGGCGTCATCGTGGTCATGATGATGAGGTCGATCTCCTCGACCTCTATCCCTGCCATTTCCATCGCCCTCAGGGAGGCCTCCTTGGCGAGATCCGAGGCGTTGACGTCCGGTGCTGCAATCCTCCGCTCTTTAATCCCTGTTCTTTTGTAAATCCATTCGTCGTTGGTATTGAGGATCTTTTCCAGATCGAAATTGGAAAGAATTCTCTCCGGAAGAAACGAACCTGTCCCCAATATACCGATTCTCCTTTGGTTGCCCATTCATGAACTCCTTGACAGAGATTGGAGATCGCCTCATTGTTGAGGAGGCGGCTCCGCATTGCCATAAGACCATCTCAGGCGGAATGGAAGGTAGAAAAGCCTGAGGTTGGCCTCCTTCCCGTCGCTCTTGTAGAGAAACAGACCTTTAAAGAGAGAGATCGCCTTGCGATCCCTTTCCCTTTTCATGCCGATCAGATGTGCAATTTCCCATGAGTCTGTCTCCTCTCTCTTCACCCTTTTGTAAAACCCCCAGAGGAGATCGGTCGAGGTCCCCCTTTTCGGATCTTTCTCCCAACGAAATATTCGAAAGAGCGGAAAAAGGTTTCTCTCCAGGCCTTCCTCTTTAAAAGGGAGGAGGTAGAGGATGGAGAGCTTCTCCTGGCCGATTGCGTCTTTCTCATAGTCGAAGAAAGGCCAGATCCGGATGGAACGTTCTTTTTCCGCGGCCTGGCTCTCTTTCCCTTTCCGGATTCGACTGAGGAGAAGGATCCGGATGGTTCTCTCGTAAACATCATCTTTGCGATCTTCTTCCCACTGGTAGAGAGGATAGAGAAGAAAACCTCTCCTCATCTCGTCCCCCTTCTCCTTATAACCGTAGAGCGGGAAGATCCTCATCCCCTTCAAATCCTCCCCCTTGAGCGTCTGGAAGATCGGCCAGGGGAGATCCCACTGTTCAAAGCCGGTGGCCCGGTCGATCGTATGGGAGAAGAATGGCCAGAGAAAGGTCTTGCTCTCGAAATGCTTCGACTCCTTCACCCTATAGAGCGGAAAGATCATCCTCTCGTCAACGGGATCATCGGTGTCGATCCCTTTCCTCTCTCTTATGAAGATCGGCCAGAGGAAGAATTCCTTATCAGAGACCCCGACCTCCTCCTTTCGGCCGTAAATGGGCCAGAACCGCTCGCCCCTCTTCCTCTCCCCCTCGGTCGATGAAAAGAATGGCCAGAGCAGGTTTGTCGTAGAGACGCCCTCGGAGATCGATCGGGAATAGAGGGGCCATAAATAGAACCGGATCTCATCCTTGCCGTACCTGTCTAGCAGGGTGCCAAAAAGGGGAAAGACGCCTGAATAATTTTTTCCTCCCTCGGTCTCCCCTGTGAAGAAAGGGAAGAATTGGAAGTCCCACTTCTTCTTCCCGTCGAAGATCTCCTCCTTATAGACTGAGAGCGGAAATAAGTAACCCTTCTTTTCACCCTCTTTCATCTGATACTTTCCCAATGGATAGAGGAATTCTAACCTATCAAGAGGCTCGGCCCCATCCCCTGTCCAGTAAAGGAGAGGACGGATTGCCCACTGCTTTTGGCGGGCTTCTTTTCTCCATAATAGGAGAGGTCCCAGCACATTTACCTCCTTCACCCCTTCCGTCCGATCAGAGGTGTACTGAAAGAGTGGCCAGAAGTTGATCGTGGTCGGCCCGACCTCTGCCATGGAACAGAAAGGGATGAGGGATAAGACTACCAAAGCAATGGATGGAAAGAGTATCCTTTGACCCGCCATGGTGATTCCGTCCTCACCTCCATCCTGCCTTCAGGATGAAGGGTGAGTGAAGAGAGTCTGACCTAAAAGAATATCCCGATAATGGTCCCCAGGACGGTGATGGGGGTCTGTTCCTGAACGCCTTCAGCAGTTTTTTGAACCTTCTTTAACGTCTTTTCCGCCTCCTTCATCAATGTATCATCCTGGACCAGCTTGCCGAGGGTGCCCTCTCCCTTCTCTATTTTTTCTGCGATTTGCTTTACAGATTGAAAAGCCTCGTTCGCCGATTGCATCGTCCCTTTTGCGGATTCGACCGTCTCCTTAACCCCCTGGTATAGAGACTCATCATGGATCAGTTTGCCCAGGGTTCCTTCTCCTCGCTCGATCTTCTCGGAGACATTTTTCAACGTTTCAACCGCCTTCCTTGCCTCCTGGTAGAGGGAATCGTCGTTGACGACCTTCCCTAAGGTTCCTTCACCCCGTTCGATCTTCTCGGACACATTCTTTAAGCTGTCCACAGTCTTCTTAACGGACTCCGCTGCCTCCTTCGCAACCTCAACGGTCTTTTTCGCCTCCTGGTAAATCGCTTCGTCCGCGATCAATTTTCCCAGGGTTCCTTCCCCTTTCCTTATCTTCTCAATCGTCTCCTTCGACTCTGTAGCAATCCCTGTTAACTGTCCTGAAAATCGGTTCAGATTGTCGATCACGCCCTCCACCTTCTTCACATCCACTGCCTTGAGCACATCTCCGAGAGGCTTTGTCACATCCCTGATGTCCTCCCGGATGGCCCCCATTTTTGAAAGGACCTGTTCCATGTCGACCGGGGGTTCTCCCTGGGCAATGATGCCGTTGGGCTCCAGTTTCGGAGAGCCCGCTGTTCCTGGAGAGATCTCCACATACCTCTCGCCCAGAAACCCCTCCGATTTGAGATAGGCTTTGGCGTCTTGGTAAAGAACGACATCTGAGGGGACACGCACGGTGACCTTTGCCATTCCCTTTTCCAGCGATATTCTTTCCACATTGCCGACATGGACTCCAGAGACCTTGACCGCCGAGTTTCGATCCAGACCTGAGGCCGTGTCGAAATAGATGTGGCCCAGGTAACCCCTGTCTTTTCCGATCTGAAATTTCTCGATTTTCAGGGTCATCAGGATCAGAAGGGCGATTCCGAGGACGACAAAGATACCGACCAACGTCTCAGAACGCTTATTCCTCATTTCGAGTCACCTCCTCGTTAAGTTAAGAAATTCAAAATTCAAGATTCAAAATCCAAAATCCAAAATAAAGCTAAAGAATTTGAATGGGACCTTCAGACTTTCCCTGAACGAATTGCTGGACGATCGGATTCGGAGAGCCCTTGATCTCATGCGGCGTCCCAACCTCAATGATCTTTCCCTGGTAGAGCATCGCGATCCGATCCGCTATCTTATAGGCGCTTTTCATATCATGCGTGATCGCAATGGAGGTGACGTTCAGCTTCTCCCTCATCTGGATGATCAGATCATTAATGGCATCGGCCATGATGGGGTCGATCCCTGTCGTCGGCTCGTCGTAGAGCAGGATCTCCGGCTCCATGGCGATGGCCCGGGCCAGGCTCACCCTTTTTCTCATCCCCCCGCTCAATTCCGCAGGCATGCGGTCCTCGATATCCTTCAATCCCACAAGCCTCAGCTTCTCAGTGGCGATCTTGCGGATCTCCTCTTCGCTGAGCTGAGTATGTTGCACAAGGCCAAAGCCCACGTTCTCCCAGACTCTCAATGAGTCAAAGAGGGCCCCTCCCTGGAAGAGCATCCCGAACTTCTTCCGGACTTCATTCATCTCCCGTTCTTTCAACTGGGTGATCTCCAACCCGTCGACATAGATCTCTCCCTCATCCGGTCGGATCAGGCCGATGATGCATTTGATCAGGACGGTCTTTCCCGAACCGCTTCCTCCGATCACCACCATGCTCTCCCCTTGCCTTACTTCCAGGTCGCACCCGCGGAGGACACGATTTCCTCCAAAGGATTTGTGGAGATTTACCACACGAATCTTGATTGGAAATTCCTTATCCATCCTCGGCCATATGTCCCCTGCAGCCCGCTTTTGAAAAGGGGGATTAAAACAGAATTGCCGTAATAAAGTAATTTGAGATCAGGATCGTGAGCGATGAGGTGACGACCGCCTTGGTGGTGGCGCGGCCAACTCCTTCTGCCCCACCTTCTGTGGAGAAACCCTGATGACAACTGATCGTTGCCACGATCATTCCGAAAAAGATTGCTTTTACCAGTCCGCTATAGAGGTCGTTGAACTCCAGATAGTCCCATGTCTTCCGGATGTAAAGCGTGGGGTTTGTCCCGAGGATCTGGACGCTGACCAGATAGCCTCCGAGTATACCGATGATATCGGCAAAGACGACCAGGATGGGGAGCATGACCGTAGCCGCCAGAAATCTCGGGACGATCAGGTATTTGATCGGGTTGGTCGCCAGGGTATAAAGGGCATCGATCTGCTCGGTCACCCGCATCGTGCCGAGCTCAGCGGCCATGGCTGAACCTACCCGGCCGGAGACCATCAAGCCGGTGAGCACAGGACCCAATTCCCGCGTCATGGACAGGGCCACCACCGTTCCCACCATGCTTTCCGCATTGAACCGTTTGAACCCTGTAAAACTCTGCAGCGCTAAGACCATGCCGGTGAAGGCGGCTGTGATAATGACCACCGGAAAGGATCGGACCCCAACCTCCTCCATCTGTTTCAAGACCTCCCTGCCCTGCATGGGAGGCCGAAAGATCCAGCTCATGGTTTGTACGAAGAGGATCATGATCCTTCCTGCTTCCTCCACAAACCGTATCGAAGAGTTCCCGATCCCGCTAAATAAACTCACAGAGGCCACCTATAAAAAAGAGAATGCAAGCTGAATCATCATGAAATTCCAATGACCGAATCCCAAACAAGCTCCAATTTCTCAATCACCAAAAAATATTAAATTTTTGAAATTTGGTCATTCTTTATAGATCCTCGGAACCCTCTTCCCGATCAAGCAAAATATTTCGTAAGGGATGGAATGGATCTCCTCCGCAATCTCTTCTGCTGTGATCTGTTCCTTCTTCTGCCTTCCCATCAGAACTGCTTCGTCTCCTATGGAAACATTTGGAACATCGGTCACATCGACCATGACAAAGTCCATACAGACCCTGCCCACGACCGGTGCCCTCTGACCTCGAATCAACACCTCTCCCTGATTGGAGAGGTGGCGACTATATCCGTCCGCATATCCGATGGGAAGGGTTGCGATGAGACTGGTCCTCTTCGTTACGAAAGTTCCTCCATAACTGATCCTCGCTCCGGCAGGGACCTGTTTCAGAAAATGGATGCAGGTTTTGAGGGCCATGACAGGCCTGAGCTGGATGAGGTTTTTAAATCTCGGGGAGGGGTAGGAACCGTAAAGCATGATGCCGGGCCTGACCAGATTCCCTGAGTAAGAAGGGAACGCGGTCAGGATGGCACTGCTCGCCATATGGAGGTACTTACACGAGATCCCCATCTCTTTGGCTATGGCCACGGCTTTTTGAAACTCGCGCCATTGGGTTGCTGTAAAAGCCTCGTCCTCATCGGCCATGGAGAAGTGGGAAAGGATCCCCTCTATTTCAATTTTTGGAAATCTTCTCAACTCCCTTAAGAGATCGGGCCAGAGGTCGAGAGGCACGCCCAGTCTTCCCATGCCAGTATCGACCTTCAGGTGAACCCTCAATCTCTTTCGCCATCGTTCAGCAGCTCGCGTCAGCGACCTCAGGGACTCCTTCTGAAATACCACTGGGGTCAGATCGTATTTCAAGACCTGATCTGCATCCCCGTCATAAATTCCGCCCAAGATGAGAATTGGAACCTTTACTCCACCTTTTCTCAACTCCACTCCTTCATCGGAGATGGCAACACCAAGATATTCCACACCCAATCTTTCCAATCTTCGGGAGATCGGAACCGCTCCGTGACCATAGGCATCCGCCTTCACCACGGCGAGAATCTTCACTTCTTTGGGGATTCTTCTTCTGAGCTGGCGATAGTTAAACTCGAGCGATCCGAGATCGATCTCGGCGACCGTCGGTCTTGCGGATAAGTTCATTCCCTTTTGCATGAAGCCGCTAACCTAACGAATAAAAAGAATATTTTTTTCATAACATCAAGACCCCCAAAAGTCAACCAAAACCGAAGCTATTGACAATAGGATCTGCATCCATTAATCTGATCATCGTGAACGAAAAGAACTCCCCCGTAATCCAAATCAAGGTGAATGAGAAAGAGGTCTCGGTTCCATCCGATTTCACCCTTTTGCAGGTCAGAAAAGAGTTCAAACCTGACGCCGATGTGATGATCTATAACGGTTTCCCGTTAACATCGGATTGTTCCCTGAAAGAGGGAGATGAGGTCGTTCTGATCCGGAAAGGGGAAACCCCTTCCTCAGAAGAGTTTGAATGCCTGATGCTGGCCAGACATACTCCAGGGATTCATCAGAAGATCAAACGGTCGATCGTGGGGATTGCTGGGTTAGGAGGTCTCGGATCGACCGTTGCGATCGCCCTGGCCCGCGTGGGTGTGGGAACTCTCATCCTGGTCGATTTCGATGTGGTGGAGCCGTCCAACCTGAACCGCCAGCAATATTTCATCGATCAGATCGGGATGCCCAAGGTGGAGGCCCTCCGAGAGAGCATCTATAAGATCAACCCCTATGTCAGGATCCAGGCCTGGAATGAGAGGTTGGATCAAGACAATGTGGAAAGGATTTTTAAGGAGGCCGCTGTCGTGGTCGAGGCCTTTGACCGGGCTGAAGAGAAGGCCATGCTGATCAATGCGGTCTCGGAGAAGATGCCTGACAAGTATATTGTTGCCGCCTCAGGGGTGGCAGGCTATGGGGAGAATAATGAGATCAGAACGACCCGATTCTCCTCGAGGATCTTTATCGTAGGAGATCAGAAGACCGCAGCCCGACCCGGAGTGGGGTTGATGGCACCCAGGGTTGGGATCGTTGCCCACCACCAGGCCAATACCGTCCTCAGAATTCTCATCGGCGAAGAGGGAGCGTGATGTTGAAAGAGCCGGGGAAGATGATGATGGAGAAGGAGTTGAGGGAGGAGAACAGAAGGATCCGTTTCCTCCGGTTCCTGGTCGACCTGTCGCTCCTCTCCATTCAACAGGATGACCTCTCGGTCGTGGAGGCGCTGAGGATCGTGGAGGATGTGAAAAGGGCAGCCTGCCACCTTTTTCCCGAGAAAGAGGAGGCATTTGAGTTGATTTACCGCCCGCGTTTTAGACGTGTGATTCAGGAGCGATTCGGAGTTGCGCCTCTCATCTCCTGAGCGATCATCTCTTTGAGCTTCGATACCGTCTCTTCTTTTTTCACCAGGGCGATCTCGCCTGTCCTCCTCTTTTTGATCTCCACCAACCCCTTTTCCAGGTTTTTCTCACCCAGGGTCACCCTCAAGGGGATCCCGATCAGATCGGCGTCTTTGAATTTTACTCCCGGGGTCTCTTCCCGATCGTCGTAGAGGACTTCCACTCCTTCTTCCAGTAAGTTTCGGTAGAGTTGTTCTGCCGTCTGCCGGAGGAGATCGACCTTGAGATTGACCGGAAGGAGGAGGACCTGGAACGGGGCAATGGGCATGGGAAAGATGATCCCGTTCTGGTCATAGGACTGCTCAATGGCAGCGGCGACCGTCCTTCCAACCCCGATCCCATAGCATCCCATGACGATCTCCTTCTCCCTTCCTTTTTCGTCCAGATAGGTCGCTCCCATGGCTTTGCTATATTTGGTTCCGAGCTTAAAGGTATGACCCACTTCGATCCCCTTATCGATCCTCGTCTCTTTACCGCAGAGAGGGCAGAGGTCTCCCGGAGAAAATTTTCGAAGGTCGACGAATCGGGACACCTTGAAATCCCTGTTGAGGTTGACGTGGATGAGATGAGCATCTCCTTCGTTCGCACCGGTGACGAAGTTGACCATCTCCTCAATATCGAGATCGGCCAGGATCGGGATCGAAAGGCCGACAGGGCCGGCGAACCCTTTGGGTGCATGCGTGATCTCTTCGACCGTCTCCTCTGCGGCCAGCTGGATATTCTCCGTGCCCAGGATGGCTTTTAACTTCCTTTCATTGATCTCATGGTCTCCCCGAACCAGGCCGGCCACGCAGCCCTTGTCGGTTTCAAAGATAAGGGTTTTGATCAGATCCCTGGGCTCGACCTGAAGGAAACGGGTGACCTCTTCCACGGTTCGCTGACCCGGTGTGGAGACCTTCTGAAGCGGTTTGAGTTCTCCTTTTTTGGAAATACGGCCTTTCTCCTGGGGTCTTTTGAAATCTGCCCTTTCGATATTGGCGGCATAGGAACAGGAGGTGCAGCTGACGATCGTTTCCTCACCGGTTTCCGCCAGAACCATAAACTCATGGGAATAGGTCCCTCCGATCAGTCCGGACTCCGCCTCTACGACCTTAAACGTTAACCCACATCGGGTGAAGATGCGAGTGTAGGCATCGACCATCTTCCGGTAGCTTTCCTCCTCTCCCTTCTCATCGACGTCGAAACTGTAGGCATCCTTCATGATGAATTCCCGAGCCCGCATCACCCCGAAGCGGGGCCGGATTTCATCCCTGAATTTTGTCTGGATCTGGTAGAGATTGAGCGGCATCTGACGATAGGACCGGATCTCCCTCCGGGCAATGTCGGTCATCACCTCCTCATGGGTGGGGCCCAAACAGCAGTCACGATTGTGTCGATCCTTGAACCTCACCAGTTCCTTTCCGTAGGCCTCCCACCGATGGCTCTCCTGCCAGATCTCGGCAGGTTGGACAAAAGGGAGAAGGACCTCCAGCGCACCTGCTCGGTTCATCTCCTCCCGGATGATCGCCTCCACCTTTCGAATCGCCCGTAGACCGAAAGGGAGATAGGAGTAGATCCCCGAGGTCAGCTTTCGGATCATCCCTGCCCGGAACATCAGTTGATGGCTGGGGACCTCCGCCTCCGAGGGGGTCTCCTTCAGGGTGGGAAGCAAGTATTGGGAATATCGCATCTCTCTTCCTCCTCGCCTCTCAGAGATTCAAAAAGACCATGGCTTGATTTTTGGCTTCCTTTGTTATAAGAATTCTTCACCTATGAGACGGATTGCACCCACAGAAGGGTTGACCGCTATTTTTCTTATCGGGCTGATCCTTCTCACCCTCATCTTTAAGGGTCAAATTCCCCTCTGGCATTCTCTGATCCTTCGCTATGTGATCTTGATGGGCGTTCTCTTCGGATTAAAACTATCAAGGGGGGCCCATGGGATGGGAAGGGTCAGCGCGTCATTTTATCCTTTTTCTCCCATCTTGTTTGTCATTCTTATTTATGAGTCGCTCGGGGACCTGATCCAGTATCTTCGGCCCGACATCGATCGCTGGTTGATCCAGATCGATCTCTTTATCTTTGGCGTCCATCCCACGGTCTGGATGGAGCGATGGATCGTCCCCTGGTTCACAGACCTGATGTCTTTGGCCTACATCAGTTACTACTTCCTTCCGGTCATCCTCATCGTCACCCTCTATCTCAAGGGCCGAATGGAGACATTTCATCTCTCGGTGTTCACCCTGGCCTTCGGTTACTACCTATCGTTTATCGGTTATATCCTCTCTCCGGCGATCGGGCCTCGATACACCCTGACCTCCTTTCAATCCGTTCCCCTGGAGGCAAGCGTGATCACCGATTTTGTCAGGGACGTGTTGAACGCCCTGGAGCATAACAAACGGGATTGCATGCCCAGCGGCCATACCCAGATCGCCCTGATGGTCTTATGGCTGGCCAGGCGATACGAGCGATCCCTTTTCTACATCCTCCTCCCGATCGTTTCCGCTCTGATCCTCTCCACGGTCTACCTGAGATATCATTACGTGATCGATCTCTTCGTAGGCGCCGGCTTTGCGGCAGGATGTCTGATCATCGCCCCACGCCTTTACCGGTGGTGGGAGAAAAAATGAAAAAATTGGGGCATCCCAAAATGGTGTAACCCCACCATTGACAATTCATCGATCTTATTCATTCAAAGGGAAACCTCGTAAATCCGATAGGTCTTATACCTTTTTCCTCCCATTGCCTCAATCCCATGCTGCATCAGGGGATTGTTTTCAAGTATCCATGAGCATTCGGCCTGATGGTAACCCTTTCTAATCGCGTTTCTGAACGTTTCAATATAGAGGAGTCCCTCCACCCCTTTCTTACGAAAGGCATCCTTGACGCCGAGGAATATGACACGGATCTTTTTAATCTTTCTCGAATAGTAGAGGAACTTAATCGCACCGAATATCCCTAATTTTCCATTTAGGTGTTTGAGGACCTCATTATAGTCTGGAAGGGCGACAGAGAAGCCAACAGGCTCCTCGCCCCAATAGGCAAAGAGGATCAAATCAGGAACGACCAGGGGTTTAAACTCTTTTGCCATAAGGTTGATCTCCTCATCGGTCACGGGAACAAACCCCCAATTCCTGCTCCAGGCCTGGTTTAAGATCTCCTGGATGATCTTTGCATCCTCTTCAAGATGGCGGGGATGGATCGGCCGGATATGAAGCCTGGGTTCATCTCTCCTCAACCTCTCGGTGATCCGGTTCAGACGGTCCAGATGGAATGAGGATTCTTCCAGCAGATAGGCATACAGATCCATGGCCTTCTTCAACCCAAACCCTTCCAATAAAGAAGGGTAGTAGCGAGGATTATAGGGCATCAAGAGAGAGGGCGGGGAGTCAAACCCTTCGATCAGAAGGCCGCATTCGTCATTGGTGGAGGGGTTCATCGGTCCGAGCATCTTTTCCATCCCATGTTCCCTCAGCCAGTTTCCGACCGTGGATAGAAGTGCTCCGGCAACACCGGGGTCAGCGATCGATTCGAAGAATCCGAAGAATCCGGTCTTCTCGTGATGATAGGTGACGTAATTATGATCGATGATCCCGGCGATCCTTCCCACGGCCCGGCCTTCTTCATAGGCCATCAGGAGGATCATCTCCGAATGAGATCGGAAGGGGTGCGCCGGGCTGAACTTTGAGAGCTGGTCTTTGATCAGAGGAGGGACCCAGTACCGATCTCCCTTGTAGATCTCCCAGGGAAATCGGATAAAGGCCATGAGATCTCGTCTGTCCTTTATCTCTTCGATTTGAATTTCCCGTCCTGTCATCCCCATCGGTTTCTGTCAGATCAATCCCATCTGTTTTCCCACTTTTTCGAAGGCGTCCAAGACCCGATCGAGCTGTTCCTCGGTATGGGTGGCCATATAACTGGTTCTGAGCAGTTCCCTGCCGGGAGGGACTGCAGGCGTGACCACGGGATTGACAAAGACACCTTTTTCGAAGAGTCGCTTACACATCTCGTAAACCTTTATGCTGTCTTTGATGATGATCGGAATGATGGGCGTTTCACTGGTGCCGGTGTCGTAACCCAGTGCTTTATAGCCCTGGAGCATCTTGTGGGTGTTCTTCCAGAGTTGAATCCTCAGCTGGGGTTCCTCTTCGATGATATCCAGGGCGGCGCTGACCGAGGCGACCAGCGCCGGGGGAAGGCTTGCGCTGAAGATCATCGAACGTCCTGTGTGTTTGATGAAATCGATCACCTCTCTCGATCCGGCGACAAACCCCCCGATCGCAGCAAGGGACTTGCTGTAGGTTCCCATGATGAGATCGACCTGATCTTCCAGGGCGAAATGTTCTGCTGTCCCCCTTCCTCCCTCTCCGAGAACGCCCACCGCATGGGCGTCGTCCACCATCACCCTGGCGCCATAGGCCTTGGCCAGTTTGACAATGGAAGGGAGATCCGCGATATCCCCCTCCATGCTGAAGACCCCATCGACGATGATCAGCTTCCCTTTTTCAACGACGCTTTCGAGGATCCTCTCCAGATCGTTCATGTCATTATGGCGAAATTTCTTCACCTGTCCAAAAGAGAGGCGACAACCGTCGATGATGCTGGCATGATCGTATTTGTCAATGATGGCGACATCGTTTCGACCCACAAGGGCAGAGATCGCTCCTAAGTTGGTTTGATAGCCAGTGGCGAAGACGATGGCCGCCTCTTTTCGAAAGAATCGCGCCAGCTTTATCTCCAGCTCCTCGTGGATCTCCAGGTTTCCATTGAGGAATCGAGACCCTGCACACCCGCTGCCAAACTTTTCAATCGCCCGGATGGCTGCCTCCTTCACCCTTGGATGGTTTGTCAGTCCGAGATAGTTATTGGACCCGACCATGATCACCCGCCTTCCATCGACCAGCACCTCTGAGTCCTGGGGCGTTTCGATCTTTCTAAAGAAGAAGTAGTGGCCGCTCGTCCTTAATCCTTCGGTCTGTTCGCGGATTTTTGAACATTTCTCAAAGACGTCCATGTGGCACCTCGTTTCCTTCTATAACCACTTCTCTTTTCTGTACCATTCGTAGGTTAATTTGGCTCCTTCGGAAAGTGAGTATTGAGGTCTGAAACCGAGCAGAGTCCGAGCCTGGGTGATGTCGCAGACCCAGTTTTTTTGGATCATCTCCTCCACCTTTCCCCTATTGAGGAGAGGGGGTTTGCCTGAAATCCTGGAGATGTATTCCGAGAAAGAGGCGATTCCAAAGATCATCCATTCCGGGACGCGGATGCAAAGGGGGTTAACTCCCATGGCCTCGGCAAAGATATCCCCGACCTCGTCCAATCGGTAATCCTGCCCATCGGAGAGGAAGAATATCCTGCCGTTCGATTCCTCGGTCTCAGAGGCCAAGAGGATGGCCTGGATGATGTCCTGGACATAACAGAGGCTGATGTGTTGCTCCCCGCCGAGGAGACAGGGTTTGACCCTCTTGGAGAGGAGTTTGAAAAAGGCATAGATGTCTCTGTCCCTGGGTCCATAAACGGCACAGGGTCGGAGTATGAGAAGCGGGATCTCATGGGCATGGGCCAGGGCAAATTCCTCCGCCATCCGTTTGCTATGACCATATGCGGAGACCGGTTCGCATCGATCCGACTCCTTTTTTCTTCCTCCGTTTTGGCAAGGCCCGGCTGCCGCCTGGCTCGAGAGGTAGACGAATTTCTGGAGGTGAGGATTGTTTTCGAGGCAGGCATGAATCAGGTTCTCGGTCCCCAGGGCGTTGACCTCAAAATAGGTCTTTTCCTCAATCGCCTTCGTGACCCCTGCAAGATGGAAGACCTGATCGACGCCCTTCACAGCTTCAGCTAAGGAAACCCTGTCATGGCAGTCACCATGAACCATCTCCACCGGAAGCCCCTCTAACCAGCTTAAATCGCTTCTCTTACGGACGAGGCATCGGACCTGAACCCCTCGATGGAGCAGAGCTTCGACCAGGTGGCTTCCGATGAACCCCGTCCCTCCTGTCACCAGTGCTTTCAAAACTTTTCCACCTGATGAAATCTAAGGAATTTTATCCGTTTTCCACCAATTGTCAAGGAGAATTCCTTTCCCGATCGTGATCTCTCACCCCTCCGTGGAAACTTCCCAGGATCGGGCGGGGATGTTCCCGCCCGATGGCCGCATTTCGCCACGCCTCAGTGACGCATTACTCCCGATCTCCTCAACCGCTCAACGGGTTATGGGAGTTTTCTGTGCAGTTCCGATCCGGAGGCGATCATCTGGATGTCGGTGATGCGATGGAGCAGGGATTGATAAGGTCCTGATCTTCCGAGGCTCAGATCTGAAACGACGACCTTTGCAATCTTTTTCATTGCCGGGCCGAACCATCCTGCCTTCTGGTAGCCATAGATGTTATGGATGACGTAGTGCCTTCCTTTCTCTTTTCCGAGGTAAAGCATGATATGACCGGGGAGGCGGACGATGGTGGCCAGGGGAATGGCTCTATCCAAAACCCGCTCCTTCTCCTTTGCGGACATTCCCTCCACCTGGCCCAGACCGATCCCGACCCTCGCCTGGAGTTTTGAATTGCGGGGCATCAGGATTCCGAAGGTGGCGAAGAGGTCCATGATGAATCTCGAGCAGTCTCGGGCACCGGCCATCTCGCCCCAACCATAAGGCTGATGGAGCATTTTGAAAGCCTGGCGGGCCAGATTTGCCTGGTGATAAGGGAGAAAGCCGTGGTAGACATCTTCATCTTTGCGAATGTATCCCTCTCGGAATGCCAGCCCTCCATCAGCCTCCCGTATGGGAATCTGGATGACATAGCTCGGGCCACTCCTCGCAGATTCCTTTAGAGAGGCGAGGGTGGGGAAGGATGTTCCCATCTGGACTGGGAAAAGGGGTTGATGAAGGGATGGATCGCCGAAGACGTTCACAAAATTCCCGGTGATGAGCAGGCGTTCCTTTCTCTCTTCGTAGTCCGTGGCTTGTCTTCTCTCTTTCGCAATGGCCAGATCCCTCGTCCGTACCCATCCCCGGATAAAGGCACACTGGATATAGGCCCAGAGCTTGTCTCTGCTGAAGTGGTAGATACCGACCAGGGCTCCAGGGGAGATGGAAGAGTGCTGAAACCGGTCGAAGTCGTGATTCCCAGGCGTGGTCATAGAGGGCTCTTCGGTGGGAAAGACGCGGATATCTGTCCTCTTGACGATCAAGCCAAAAGGCATCCGGTTCCTCTCTTTCAGCGATTCCCGGTTCAAATTTCCTTTCAGCGCATTCCAGAAGTTATCTTCAAGAGGGGATCCCTTTCGACCATACCGGATCTCCTCTGTTCTGCCAAATCCCTGCCAGTCCTCATCCATGAGGGCGAGGATCTCCTCACCGGTCCATTCCTCTTTTAGCTCTTTTACCTTGCAAAGAAAGAGATCTTGTCTCTTCACGTTCTCTTCGTTCATCTTTTGGATCTCTTCGGGTGTCAATAGGATGCGGACGGGGTTCTCAATCTTTTTAATCCAGTACTCAGGGTTTTCCATCTCAGGAGACACATTGGGGAGCCGTTCCGAAGCAATCGTAACCCAGGGAGCATATCCCCAAAAGAGAGCGCAGGATAGGATGAAGATCAGAATGGGGATGGGTGAAGGGGGCAACCTTTTAGAAGGCATAAGGGATTCTTACCCTGAGTATTTTATTCAAATCCATCGCAAGAAGCCCTGTCCGCAGGTTGAGAACCGGGCTTCCGGAAAAGGCCAGCGGTTTCTGAGCATTTAGATAGATTATAACGATAAAAGCGATGGAATCAAATTAAAAAGGATTCGTCAGCCTTCGGGGTATTGCCAACCTTCACCGTGAGATTTAAAATTAAAGCAGAAGCTTCCATGATTTTTGGGGAGGGAGTTAGGGAAGATGGCTCTGCAGAGGATAAATATCTTAAGGTTGTCCGATGGTGATCTGGATTTCCTGATTGAGACCGCTCACCCTGAGGTCGTGGATAAGGTGAGGCTGAAGACGATCCTCAGGGAGGATGAGGATTTCAGGAATTCGTTCATCAGCGACGAAAAGATCTTCAGGAGATTGATCGATGATGAAGAGGTCTTTCTAAAGATCTCTCCTGCGCTCTTCTTTGAGATCCTCCTCAGGAAGGTGGCCGATGATTTGAGAGGGAAGGGCTTCACGATTGAAAAGACGGGCACGATGAAAATTCCGGTCTTTGATACGAAGGACGTGGTGGATTTCCTGAAGAGGAAGTACCTGTTGGACTATCTGGCTGATATGCTTTCATCTTTTACGCGGGTTGAGACCTACACGATCACCTTCGAGTCAAGCAGGGGGGTGTGGGAGAAGATCCGATTCAACGATCTTGATATGTTCAGCCTGATGAGTCTGTGTGATGTGGTGGAGGATGAGCACCGGATGGGTTTTTACAAAAGGATTGCGGATATCTGTCTCTTTATTCTGGGGATCTTCCCGGATTATGCAGAGAGGGAATTCCGTTATCCTTTCTCAGGACAGGTCAGGCCTCAGATCCGGGGAAGGGCGAGGATCAGTCCTGAGGAGTATGAGAAGGAGGGGAGAAGGTTCTATAAGCTGGCTGCGGAACATCGCTCTGCGAGAGAGCTTGAATTATCGGAAATATTCTGGACCCTCCACGAGGATTTCGAGAAGGCCAAGAAGCCATTGAATTTTATCGCGGAGCATTATCTCCGCTATAAGAGGCACAAGCTCTTTGCCTGACGTTTTGTTTTCAAACTTGGAGAGGAGAGTTGAACCCCAGTTCAGGGGGAGGGGTTTCCAGCATGTTCAGGAACTTCCTCAAAAGTTTGGGGTCAAACTGTTTCCCAGAATGGTTTAGGAGTTCGGCAACGGCCTGTCCGTGGGAGAATGGCGTTCGGTAAGGTCGACCGCTCGTCATCGATTCGTAGGCATCGACGATAGCGAACAAACGACACTCGATGGGGATTTCCTCTCCTTTGATCCCGAGAGGATAACCCCGACCGTTCCACCACTCGTGGTGTTTGAGGATCAGCTCTGCAATGGGAATGAGGTCAGGGGTGGATAACGCAATCCGATAGCCGATCTCACAATGACGCTTTATCTCCGTCCACTCCTCAGAGGTGAGCGGACCCTGCTTGAAGAGGATGGAATCGGAGATCGCCACTTCGCCGATGTCATGGAATTTGGCCAGGAGGAATAGGTCAGAGGTGGTCGATTCTGAGAGGCCGAGGAGGTCCGCCATACTGGCTAATAGCTTCTCCAGGCGAATCGCATGCTTCTCAGTCATCAGGTTCCTTGCGCTCAGCGTATTGATCAGGGTCTTAAACATCGTGCTGCGGACGTCGTGGGTACGATAGAGCTTCTTCCGGTACATGTCATTATCAGCTTCTCTAAAAAGGTCCTTCAGGTTTTCCTGGGCTCCCTTTTTAACAGCGGATCCGATGGAGATGCTCAGGGGGAGCTCCCGGTGGTCCGCGTTGTATCTGGCTACAGCCTCGTGAATCCTTTCGCATGCTTTTTCAATGTCGGCTTCAGTCGTGTTTGGAAGCACGACGCAAAACTCATCCCCTCCGATCCTGGCCACCAGATCTCCTTCGCGGAAGGATTGTCGGATCACCTTGGCAGCCGCTACAAGCAGGTGGTCCCCCTGTTCGTGTCCTAAGGTGTCGTTCACCAGTTTGAGCCCGTCCACATCACACGAGACGATCCCTACCGAGTCGTAGCGTGTTTTTTCTATCCGGCTCATCTCCTCCTCGAAATAGATACGGTTATAAAGCCCGGTCAGGGGATCATGGAGGCTCAGATATTTCATCCTTTCCTCTCCGAGCTTAAGGTCTGTGATATCCGCTGCAATTCCGACAATACGCTGCACCTTTCCTGAGCCATTATAAATTGGAAAGGAGCGGTCTTTTATCCAGCGGGTCGATCCATCGGGTCGCACGATCCGGTAGACCTCCTCCACCTGTCCCTTCCCGGTCAAAGACTCCCTCACGCGATTTCGATCCTCCGGGTGGATACTATCCCAGAAGGATTTTGGATCTTCGTAAAGGCTTTGACAGGTACGGCCCCAGATCTCTTCATAGGCAGGGCTGACATAAGATAGCTGGTGGGTATCCTGTTCGGCTATGTAGAAGACCTCGCGAATGTTCTCTGCCAGTTCCCGGAACCTCTCCTCGCTCTCCTTCAGTTTTTCCTCTGCACGCTTGCGCTCGGTAATGTCCTGAATGATCGAACGGATGCCAGTGATCTTTCCCTGCTCATCCAGGATGAGACGGTCCTGGATCAGGACCGGGAGGATACTTCCGTCCTTTCGGCGATAAACGCGCTCGATGTTCTGGCCCGGCGCTCTTAACCCCTTCAACTTCTCCAGAACCTCTCTGCGAACTGTTTCCGAATCGACGCTGAACTCCCATATGTAATGCCCGAGCATCTCTTCTTGGGTATATCCGAGCATTTCGAGATCTGTCAGGTTTACGTTTGTGATCCGTCCCTCAATGTCAAATTCGTGATACCCAACAGGCGCATGGTCGAAGAGTTCTCTGAATCTCTCCTCGCTTTGGCGCAGAGCCTCTTCTGCACGCTTACGATCAGTGATATCTTCACAAGTCATGAAGTACTCACCGGTTTCTAATTTCACAGGGGTAAAATTGGCGATCTTTTCCGTTCCATCTTTACAAGTTACTGTAAAAATCTTGGATGTTTTTTCCCCTGGTCTGAATCTTCCTAAGTCATTAATCCAGGCGGAGATGACGCGATGTCTATAGGTGGGATCGGGGAACGCTTTCCTGAACCAGGTTCTTCCATCGGGAGCATCGGTTAAATCATAGCCAAATATTTCTCTAAACTTAGGATTGATATATTTGAAAGTACCAGCTTTATCAATGACTACAATCCCAAAGGGGGCGCTGTCCGATAGAATTTGGAATCTCTGTTTCTCAGCACGGACGGCTTCCTCCGCGTTCTTACGTTCGGTGAAAAGTCGAGCATTCGCAATCGCCCCGGCAATCTGATTGCCGATACTCTCGACAAGGTTCTTATCTGCCTCTGTATAGACTCTGGACCTGAGCGAGAACATGTGGAGGGTTCCAACCACCTGATCCTTGGAGATCAGGGGAACAGCCATAAAGGACCGCAGTCCAGCATCGAAAGCGGGCAAGAGACCCGGGAACCTGACTGCCAATTCAGCTCTGTCCTCTATATGGACGAGCTGGGTGGCTTGCGTCCGCACGACCTCTTCAGTCAGTGAGCCTGCCAGGGGGACGACGTCCCCAAGCCTGCGGCCTAGAACGTCAACCCCGAGAACATATTCATCGTAGAATACGTCTTTTTCATGATCGATGATGGTGACCACAATCCGATCGAAGGGGATCACCTTTCGCACTTCCTCGCAGAACTGCTCGTACACCTCGTTGATGTTTAACGTTGAGCTAATAATCCGGCCAATCTTTGCCACGAAGGCATGCTCCTGTGAGAGTCGGGTCACTGTCTCCTCTGCCCGTTTGCGTTCAGCAAAGAGCTGGGCATTGGCAATCGCACCAGCGATCTGATTGCCCACTCTTTCGGCCAGCTTCAGATCCAAATCCGTATAAGCATTGGGCTTTGCCGATTGAATAATAAGAACGCCGATCACCTGATCTTTTGAAATCAGAGGAACCGATATCGTAGATCGAAGTCCCGCCTGAAAACTGGAAGAGAGCGCGGGAAACCGGTCTGCGATCCCCTGGAGGTTTTCTCCCTGGATGAGCAGACCTGTTCGAGTTCGAGCGGTCTCTCTCGAAAGGGTTCCGACTAAAGGGAACGTACTTCCCTTTTGACGGCCAGGCACATTCATTCCAGCGCTATAGGCAGCGGTGGCTATCTGTTCCTCAAGATTGATGGTGTTGATTGAGATCCTGTCGAAAGGAATGAGGTTGCGTACTTTTTCAACAAAACGGTCATAAACTTCTTCAATGTTCAGGGTTGAGCTGATGATTTGTCCAATCTCTGCCATGATCGTATTTTCTTGAGACAGCCTTTTCACGGCCTTCGCCGCCTCAATACGCTCGGTCACATCGTGGGCCATGGCCCGTACAATGGGCGAGGCAACGCCTTCTGTTCTGAGGGTGTTATTATATTCCCAAACGCGTTTTTCGCCTGTGGCTGTCTGAAGCAGCATCAAGCCTTTGGCAAAACCTTGCTTCTGGACCGTCTCCAGGTACGTATCGAACTCATCCCTGAACTCGGGGGCCAGAAAGTCGCGGACACTCTTATTGAGGAGGTCTTTCTGCTCATAGCCCAGCAGACGGGCTCCCTCTTGGTTCACGGAGAGAATTTGGCCTTGGAGATCGTGGGTGCAGATCAGGTAGTGACTGGATTCCACCACGTCTCGATAGCGGTCTTCGCTCTGCCGGAGCGCCTCCTCTATCTGACGGCGCTCGCTGATCTCCTTTTGAAGAGAATGAATCGCTTTTTGTAGGGCCGAGGTCCGCTCCTCAACTCGTTTTTCTAAGTCATGGTACGATCTTTGAAGTTTGTCCCGATTCTTCTCTCGCGAGTATTCGAAGAGGTAGGAAAAGATAAAGACCACCAGAAAGGAGGAGAGGAACCTCACTTTAAAATCGAAACTGTAATTGATGAAGGGGGGAGGAGGGTTTCTCATCAGGAAGAGGCCGATGACGGGTACGAGCATCAGAGCGCTTGCCACTGCCCCTCTTTTGGAGCCGAGGACAAAAGATGCGATCAGGGGAAAGGTGTAATACCAGATAAATGCACCGCTCCGGTTGACCCCACCGGTGACGAAGAGGTAGACGAAGAGCAGGCCTGTGAGCCAGATGCCCAGGTAGATGTTGAACGTGTAATGCCTGTACCGTCGAGCATGAAAGAGGTTTGCAATGAGTATGGACGCCAGAGTCAGATCGATAATTCCGACGGAGGTATCCCTTTTGACCAGGGCGAGGAGGCCGAGGGAAATGAGAGCGGTTATTCCTATGATGGCGATAAGAAAGAGAACGATCAGTGGCTGGGTTTGACCGGAGCCCGGAGGAAGATCTAAGAATGTGCCTTGGATTCTGGTCAAGTATCGAAGAAAAAGCTGAAGATCCAGCCTCCGAGAAGACCGACTCTTGACCATAGGCCTGATCCCTCCCATGGGAGACTCAGACAGAGGGGAGGGCTTTGATACCACCTCCCTCTTCCATTGCGTATAATATCTATGGAACTCTTTTGAAACCATTAAGCAACTTTTTTGCCAATTCTAAGATTTACTCCTTGTAAACAAATAACATACTGAAATTATTATGTAATCGCCCTTTTTGCCAAATCTCCTTGATGGAGGTTAGTCCTGTAAATTTTTAACTGGCTTTCTGACTAAAGGAGGCAGGAGAATATGAACCTGATTCAAGGACAGTCCAATTTAGAGAGGGGAAAGAATTGAGATGGGTGAACTTCTCAGACAGCTCAAGATTCATGTGAGAAAACGGCATATTGACCACAAAGAGGCCGAACCGGCATGTAGAAAAAGTCTGGCCCTTGAGAGAGGAGACAGGACATTTTGTCATATTAAGATGGGATTTTTGAGTGCTTAACGTTAAGGATTTGATAAAAAAATGGGTCTTTCGAGAGGTGAAAATGATTGTCCACAGGTGACAATTAACGGCAACTCGGGTATTTAGAACTGTACACGTTCCCAGGGCAGCCTGAGGCTACGCCCCTTGACCATATTTTCAGATGGATTTCCATCCCAGAAAGAGAATTCTATCTGGGACGCATCCCATACTTTTCGCCCACCTCTTTGAAGCCGGGGAGCGCTCCTTCGATGACCTTCTTTTCAACGCAGTAAGCAATCCTGAAGTAACCCGGTTTACCGAAACCCCTGCCCGGGACGGTCAGGATACGTTTCGATTGGAGCTCTTTTACAAAGGCCAGGTCATCCTCAATCGGGGCCTTTGGAAAGAGGTAGAAGGCACCTTGAGGTTTGACAACCTGGTAGCCGAAGGCTGTCAGAGAGTCGTAGAAGAGGTTGCGTTTCTCCTCATAATCCTTGATATTGACCGAATTCCTCTGGAGGGGTGCAACCAGCCTCTGCATCAGTGCCGGGGCATTGACAAAGCCAAGGATCCGGTTGGCAAAAACGAGGGCTGAAATCAGCTCATCAGTTCCTTCGCAGAGCGGACTGACTGCGACATAACCGATTCTCTCTCCGGGAAGGGAGAGGTCTTTGGAATGGGAAGTCACCCGGAGTGTATGGGGATAGTGGTGAAAAATGATCGGAGGCTCAACGTGATCATAGACGATTCGCCTGTAGGCCTCATCCGTAATGAGGTAAAGGGTCTTTTTCAGCTCACGGTTTTTCATCTTCAGGATCTCGCCCAACCTTTTAAGGGACGAATCATCGTAGATCACCCCGGTTGGATTGTTGGGAAAGTTGATCAAAACGGCCTTGGTCTTCTCTCCAGTTGCCCTTTCGATCTCGGTCAGGTCTAAAGAGAAGTCTTCCCGGGTCGGTACGAGCCGGATACGGCCGCCATTGTTCTCGATGTAAAATTTGAACTCCATAAAATAGGGTGATGGGACGATCACCTCATCCCCTTCGTCTAAGATAGCCTTTAAGATTACATTGAGTCCGCCCGCTGCTCCGACTGTCATGACCACATGCTTCTCCTCAAAGGGAAGCCCGGACTCCTCTGCGAGATACTGGGCGATGGCTCTCCTTGTTTCGCTGTACCCGCTGTTCGGCATATAGCGGTGCATCCCGGCGATGGGGTTATCGGCAAGGTCTTTAAGAGCCTTCTTCAAGGAGGCAGGAGGTTCCAGGTTCGGGTTGCCAAGGGAGAAGTCGAAGACATTCTCCTCGCCATGAATCTTCTTTAATTCCTCCCCTTCCTCAAACATCCTTCTCACCCACGAGGCGCCGTTCAAGGACTCCTTCACCCTCTTTGAAATAGCCATTTTCTTCTAATCTCCTTTCTCACTCTTCTTAGTTTTCGATTTTGGTCGGATTGGGCAGATTGCCAAAAAAAAGGCCATAGGGTTGCCCCTATGGCCCTTAGAATAAAAAAGCCATGGGGCTGATCAGGTCACCCATGGCTCCTCATCCCATATAGGGATCGGCTCTAAGGGTGACCCCTGCCGAAATAAAAATAAAAGAAATAAAAGCTAAAAAATCTTCCCATGGCCTTACCTTGCGTATATATAAAACACATCCGACCGGAGTTGTCAAGAAAAAATTAGAGCAATTCACGGAGGGTTGACATTCCGAAAAAATCCCTTTAGTATGGCCAAGATACAGATTTTTGGGTTAAAGTTTGTGTTGAAGGTTTAGTGGTCGCCCAGAAGACTTAGGAATCGGGCAGAAGATTAAGAGCGAGCGATGGCTGGCGAGAAGAGACTGATCCGGACCCGGAACATTGGGTTCATGGCACATATCGATGCCGGGAAGACGACCGTCACCGAGAGGGTCCTCTTCTACACAAAGAAGATCCACCGCATGGGCGAGGTCGACGAGGGCACGACGGTGATGGACTGGATGCAGCAGGAGCAGGAGAGAGGGATCACCATCACCTCAGCCGTGACGACGGTGGAGTGGAAGGGAAACACCATTCATATCATCGACACGCCAGGCCATGTGGACTTCACCATCGAAGTGGAACGGTCGCTCCGTGTCCTGGATGGAGCCATCGCCATCTTCAGCGCTGTGGAGGGAGTGGAGCCCCAATCGGAGACGGTGTGGCATCAGGCAGACAAGTATGGGGTTCCGAAGCTTGCCTTTGTCAACAAGATGGATCGGATCGGAGCAAATTTTTTCGACACGGTGAAGATGATGGTCGAACGGCTTGGAGCCAATCCTGTGATCACCCAGATTCCCATGGGAGCAGAGGATCGATTTATCGGTGTGATCGACCTCATGCGTTTAAAGGGAGTGGTTTGGGATGAACATAGCCTCGGCGTGGATCTCAAGGAGATTTCCATCCCCGATGAATTTATGGAGGAGGCGGTCCGCTATCGCTCGAAGCTGGTGGAGTCGATTGCGGAGATGGATGACGATTTGACGGAGAAGTATCTGAACGGAGAAGGGATCTCCGAATCTGAATTGAAGGCAGCCCTAAGAAAGGGTACGATCTCGATGAAGGCCGTACCGGTCTTGTGCGGCGCCGCACTGAGAAACCAGGGGATTCAGCCCCTGATCGATGCGATTGTGGACTACCTTCCTTCCCCTCTGGACATCCCTCCGGTGGAAGGCACACACCCGAAGACAGGGGAGAGGGTGAGACGGAAGGCTGACGATGCGGAGCCTTTTACCGCCCTGGCCTTCAAGGTGATGATGGATCAGGGAAGGAGGTTGGTCTACCTCCGGATATATTCAGGGATCCTCAGGGTTGGAGAGGAGGTTCTGAACCCCCGGTTGAACAGAGGCGAGAAGATATCGAGGATCTTTCAGATGCATGCGAACCAGCGGACAAGGATGGAGGAAGCAAAGGCAGGGGAGATCGTGGCCGTCATGGGACTGAAGGAGACGACCACAGGCGACACCCTCTGCGATCCTCTTCATCCGATCCTCCTCGAACCGATCGACTTTTATAAACCGGTGATGTCCGTGGCGGTTGAGCCCAGGACCAACCGGGATCAGGAGAGGCTGGTCGAATCGCTCCAGAAGCTGAGCGATGAGGACCCGACCTTTCAGGTCAAATTCGACGAGGATACCGGTCAGACGATCATCTCCGGAATGGGAGAGCTTCATCTGGATGTGCTGGTGAACCGCCTGCTCCTGGAGTACCATCTCGAAGTCAATGTGGGCCGTCCCCAGGTCGTCTATCGAGAGACAGTGGAAAAGGAGGCAGAGGCCTCAGCCAAGTTCATGAAAGAGATGGAGGACGTGAAACACATGGCAGAGGTTTTCCTTCGGGTTTCACCCAATGGCAGGGGAAAGGGGATCGAGTTTCATTCGGAGCTGCCGGTGGGAGCCCTCAACCAGGAAGGCGTCCTCTCTGTCGAAGAGGGGATCAGGGAATCGTGCGCGGTGGGAGTGGTCCTGGGTTACCCCCTGACCGATCTTCGTGTCGCGCTATTAAAGGCGGTCGTGGATCCCAATCAGCCCTCTCTCTTGGGCCTGAAGATCGCTGCATCGAATGCACTAAGGGAGGCCTGTAGAAAGGCACAGCCCGTTCTGCTGGAACCGATGATGGAGGTGAATATCATCGTTCCCGAGGAGTTCATGGGCGAGGTGGTCGGCGATCTGAAGGCGAGGAAGAGCTCGGTGGAGGCGATCACCCCGAAGGGGAAGGTCACGATCATCAAAGCCCTCTCGCCCCTGACCCGGATGTTTGGCTACTCGACCGACCTGAGATCGCTGACCCAGGGCCGGGGGACCTTCTCCATGCAATTCTCCCATTATGACAAGGTGATCGGTTAATCGTGATTCGTGAATTGTGACTCGTGATCCGAAACCTCCCATAGATGAAGCCATTCTTCAGCTCTTGAGGGAGCGGCCTTCGGCCTTTCTTTCGGGAGAGGAGATCAGCCGTCGGTTGAAGGTGACCCGAACTGCGGTCTGGAAGAGGGTGAGAGGTCTGAGGGACCTGGGGTATGAGATTGAGGGGCTGAGACGGTCAGGATATCGGCTGGTTCGAGCACCGGATCTGCTCACCCCCGCGGAAGTGAAACCTCTTCTCAGGACGAGATGGCTGGGCAGGAAAATCCATTATTTTCATACCGTCGATTCAACAAATTCAAAGGCCTATGAATTAGGCCTCCAGGGAGCTGAGGAAGGGGAGGTGGTCCTTGCTGAATCACAGACCGGAGGCAGAGGAAGGCTGGGACGGCAGTGGTTCTCTCCGCCGCTCGTAAACCTCTATCTCTCCATCATCCTCCGGCCCATGATTCCGCCCCAGAAGGCCTCCCTTCTCACTCTGATGGCAGCCGTAGCCACGGGGGAGGCGATCCAGAAGTATTCGGGTCTTCATCCCCTGATCAAGTGGCCTAACGATATTCTCCTGAGGGGTCGAAAGGTAGCAGGACTGCTCAACGAGATCCGTTCGGAGATGGACCGCATCCATTTCGTGGTTTTGGGTATTGGCGTAAACCTCAACATGGAGAGAAGGAGGTTCTCCAGGGAGATCCGGGGCGTTGCCACCTCTTTGAAAGAGGAGATGGGAGAGGCTGTTTCAAGGAAGGCCTTTCTCCGGTGCCTGTTGGAGGAGGTGGAGCGCTGGTATGAAACCTTCTTGAGAGAAGGAGGAGACGCCATTCTGGAGGTGTGGAGAGAGAAGGCGGGGATTCAGGGCCGAAGGGTCAACATCACCTCATTTGGAGAACGCCTGATCGGCGTGGCAGTCGACGTCGATTCAGATGGGGCCTTGATCTTAGAGACGGAGGATGGGAAACGGAAGAGAATTTTGGCAGGAGATGTGGAATATCCTCGAAAGGAGAACGTGGATAGTTGAGAATGGAGGCAGAGAGTGGAACGACCTGCCACTCTCAACGCTCTCCATTCCGAAACAGGAGGTCTTATGCTACTTGTGATCGATGTGGGGAATACCAATACGGTTCTGGGGATCTATGATGGGGATGTCCTGGTCGATCATTGGCGCATCGGAACCGAGAGGGAGAGGACCGCAGATGAGTGGGGGATTCTCTTTAGGGATCTCTTCCTCTTCGACAGGATCGACACGAAAGACGTGGAAGGGCTGATCATCTCCTCGGTCGTTCCTCCGGTCCTCGATATGTTGCAGGAGATGGCGAAGCGATATTTCCATGTCGAGCCCCTGATCGTCGGGCCAGGGATCAAGACCGGGATGCCGATCCTCTACGATAACCCCTCAGAGGTAGGAGCAGACCGGATTGTGAATGCGATTGCTGCTTTCGAGCAGTACAGGAGATGTTTGATCGTCGTCGATTTTGGCACGGCGACCACCTTCGATTATATTTCATCAAAGGGAGAATATATCGGAGGCGCGATCGCTCCAGGCATCGGGATCTCTGCCGAGGCATTATTTCAGCAGACCTCCAAGCTTCCCCGGGTGGAGATCCTCAAGCCGAAAAGGGTCATCGGGAAGAATACGATTCACAGTATGCAGTCCGGGATCTTTTTTGGATATGTGGGGTTGGTCGATGAAATTGTCAGACGGATGAAGCATGAGATGCGGTCCAATCCAAAGGTGATCGGCACGGGCGGTCTGGCGAGGCTGATCGCAGGCGAATCAGAGACCATTGAGGAGGTCAATGAGTTTTTGACTCTAAAAGGTCTGAAGATCATCTATGAGAGGAACCAGGTAAGAAAGAGGAAAGCCAAATTCCAAAATCCAAAATCTTAAATTTTGATATTTGAATTTTTGATTTAGCGTTTGAATGTTGACATTTGAAATTAGAACCCTAAGCATTCCTTCAGCACGTTCGCCTCTTTTCTTCTTTGTACCATTCGACAAATCGCTTAATCCCTTCCTTTAAAGTCACCCTGGGATGGTATCCCAGCAGCCGCTTTGCCTTCGTGATATCGGCATAGGTGACGGAGACATCTCCGGGTTGAGCCCTTAGAATCTGGAGATGGGCCTTTTTGCCAAAGACCTCCTCGATCGAGGCGATCAGATCCCTAAGGGAGATGGTCTGGGCCTCGCCGAGATTATAAATCTCAAAACCTCTGTGGTGACGAAGGGTCGCGAGGATCCCCTCGATCAGATCGTCGATATAGGTATAGTCCCTTCGAGAGGAACCGTCTCCGTAAACAGGAATGGCTTCGCCTTGATCGATCAATCGGGTGAATTTGTGGATCGCCATCTCCGGCCTCTGTCTCGGGCCATAGGCTGTAAAGATCCGGAGACAGGCGATGTTCATCCCGTAGAGATGATGGTAGGCATAACAGAGGAGCTCTCCAGCTCGCTTGGTCACGCCGTAGGGTGAGATCGGTTGGAGATGGAGATCCTCTTCAGAAAAAGGGACGCTTTGATTCTCTCCATAGACAGAGGAGGAAGAGGCGAAGATGAAATCCCTGACCTGATTCTCTTTGCAGGCTTCCAGGAGGACGATCGTGCCCCTGATGTTGACATCCTGGTAAAGGAGAGGATCTGTGAGCGAAGGCCTCACCCCGGCCCTCGCAGCCAGGTGAACGATCCAGTCGATCCTCTCTTTTTTGAAGACCTCGCGGAGATGTTGGTCGTTTCGAATATCACCGGTGATGAGCTCGAACCGTCCTGGAAATTTTTCAACCATCCCTTTCACATTTCTGATTTTGATCTCCGGGTCGTAGAAGTTGTCGAAGTTGTCGAAGCAGATCGTGCGGTGTCCCTCTCTCAGAAGGCGCTCGCAGAGATGGGATCCGATGAAGCCAGCTCCTCCGGTCACCAGGACAGTCGACATACCCCTCCCCTCCTCTCCACGGGATGAACCATTATTGACGATAGAAGTCCTCTTTGTCAAATTGTAACCGATCCCGAGGGTGATGCGTCACCGAGGCGCGGAGGAAAACCGCCATCGGGCGGGGACATCCCCGCCCGATTCTGGGAAGTTTCCACGGAGGAGCAAGGGATTACTCCATGAAGTCGATTCATCTTGACAAGACCGGTTGCTTTGGATATACGTAGCCAAAAACTCAATTTTTCTCATTGCGGAGGCGAAGAAAAGCTGAGATAGGAGGTGTGCGATGAAAGCGGCATTTACTCTGATCCCGTCGGAATCGAGAAGATTGATTGCAAAGGCTGTGGTGCAGATGGAGGAGATCAGGATTGCAAAGAAGAAGGCCTACATCATCCTCTGCGGTGGCACAACGAACGGCTATATCGCCCAGGAGCTCCTCGGAAGGAAGGAGATTGAACCCCAACGATTTACGGCGGGCACCAATACGCATAGACTCCTCTGTGTTACCGATGCGGATAAGCGAATCCCCTTTCCGATCGTCCTTCATAAGGGAGAGTTGTCCTCGAAGACGATCCCCGAGGCATTACAGGACTTTCATATCGAGACCGTTCTGATCAAGGGCGCCAATGCCGTCGATCCTGAAGGAAACGTGGGGGTGATCACTTCGGGTTTCGATGGTGGGACGGTTGCAGCCTCGATCGGAACCGTGACCTCTCAGGGATTGAAATACATCTTCCCTGTGGGGCTGGAGAAGCTGGTCGCCTCGGTCAAAGAGGCCTCGGCCTGGACAGGAGCCAAGACCCTCGATTATTCGATGGGAGCCGATTTCGGGATGTATTGCATTCCTAATGGGATCGTCGTGACAGAGATTGAGGCGTTTAAGATATTGGCCAACGTAGAGGCCAAACATGTCGCCTCCGGAGGCATCGGGGAGTCGGCTGGTGCAGTGGTTTTGGTGATCAAGGGAGAAGAGGCGAATGTGAAAAAGGCGATCTCAATTGTCGAATCGATCAAGGGCGAACCCGTCATAAAGGGATTTAAGGGGACGTGCGAACTATGTCGGTATGCCTGTAAGTTTGCGGGAAAGAAGGTGTCCGAACTTCCGAAATGGCTGACCGATTGACCCGGACGGGAAGAAGGAGAGGGCCGATTTGGCTGAGTTAAACCCTGCCCGTGATCATGGATCTGGTCTCCCCCCAGTTTTTCTTGATGAAGAGGGCAAAATAGATGTGGCCGATGAGGCCGGCGATCAGCGTGGCTGAGAAGAAGCCGTGGAGAAGGCGACCGTAAAAGATGAAGTCCCAGCCGATGCCGAAGAGGGAAAGAGGAAGAAGCTCCCGAAGAGGCTTCCAGATCAGAGATCCGGTCAGGATGATGAGAAAGAGATTTCCTGTCACTGCCCAGTGAAAGAATATCTGCCCCGGATGGTATTTTGAAGTGGATGGATAGGCCCCGGAAAGACCGAAGAAGTTCTTAAGGATAAGGAGAAGCCGCTTCATCTCCGTTCGATCGATCACCATGGGGTTGGGCCGGTTGGCGATGAAGCTCTCATAGATGATGTGAGAGGCGATTCCCACCAGAAGGAGGCTAGCTCCCCAGGAATGCCAGAAGAACCATCGAGAAGGCGTTCCTTCAAGAAGAGGAAGTTTTTTGGGTTGGTAGATCATCCATCCAGAGACGATCAGGATCATCACCGCGATGCTGTTGACCCAGTGAAAGATCCTCTGGAAGAGGGTGTAGCGCTCCACTTCCTCTTTTGGAGAGGAGGGAATGGCTCGGCCTTTAGGAAGATCGGTGGGAAGGGGTTGACGAAAAGCCCTCCGGCTGGCGTGAACAATGCAAAAGATCAATCCGGAGATCAGGAGAGCCCAGAAGATCCGGTCGTCGAGACGGAAAAGATTATAATCCGCCATGGTCAAGCCAGGAAAGGAGGTGGATTCGCCGGTCAAGACCTCCTCCTTTTCAAACCTTCTGCCACCTCTTTCAAACCCAGGCGTTCCAATGTGGTTCCTGTAGGAGTGCCTGTTCTGGGGTCCCATCCCATGAGCCGATAATATTGGCTCTTGGATCGCTCCAGATCCTCCCGATGGTATCTTCGCCCTCCTGCATCCTCTTTTTCGAAATAGAGGTCGTGGAGAATATCGTCCTTTCGCGTCCGGCCGTCTCTCACTGCCAGGGCCCTTTCGAGGGTGCAGAGCATCTCAGCCTTTTGGTAGGACTCCTCCTCGTTCATCTCCAAACCGGTCACCGCAGAGAAGAGTTTCGATTCAAGCGTTGTGTCACCCACATGGTCTGCCGAGTTGGCATTGAAAAGGTAGGGGAAAAGAATGTCGCATACAATGTAGCTGTCCTTGAGCATGGAATGTTCATAATACCGCTTTACAATAGGAGCAGCCCATGTCCAATCAAGGCTCTTCCCATCCGGCTGAATGAACTCGGCAGCCTTCTCCGAACCATAGACCGCCTTCATCACGGGTTTCAGAACAGGGATGATCTTTTCTGGAACAGCGGTCAGTGCGTTTTGGCCAACGGTGAAGGCCGCTCCCCAGAGCATGGAGATGAAGCTGTGCGAGACCAAGGCGTCCCGGTTGTCGAGGGCCCACATCAAGGCCAGGGGCGGAACCGCATATCCTGTTGGGAACCCCCCTAAGTAGACCCAATGTTCTCGAAAACCCCCGAACTTCCCCGCACGGGGATAATAGAGCCACGACAGTTTCTCGGCCTTCCCTCCAAGCTTGGCAGCGGCTCGCTGTCCTCCCTCGGCCAGGATGTCACCAAAGCCCTCGCGCTCGGCTATCTTGTGCAAAAGCCTGGAGATAAAGTTCCAGGATCCGATCTCCTTGAGAGGCAGGCCGGTCTGCTCCTCTGTAATCAGTTTCTCCCTGTAACAATCTGAGAGCCAGGGGATGATCGCCATCAATTCGTAGGCATTGATTCCATAGAGGTCTGCCAGCTTGCCAGCCTGCCAGGTGATTTTACTATACCCTTTTTCAGGCTGATGGATCATGGACTCCAAGTACATATAGGATTGGGCGCAGAAGGCTACGCCGTGGGTGATGTCAGGTCCCTTCACATGAGACCGGCACGAGACCGGACAGGCGAAACAGCCATCCGGGGTCTGTGAGTATTGGGAAGAGGGGTCATGACAGAGGTCGAGGAGCTCGCCCGGAAGAAGGGAGAGGCTTCCCCTGCCGTAACCTCCGCCCCAGATGTTATATTTGAACCCCCTTTCTTCAGGCTCATAGGGGTTGGAGCGAAGCGATTTTCGGGAGAAGAGCTTATGAATGGTTGCGGTGATCTCCATCAGTTCCTTTGGCCTGGCCACAGTGACCGAACCAGTGCCTCGAACGGCTATGGCCTTCAGATTCTTTGAACCCATGACACCACCGAACCCTCCCTGGCCTGAGGCATCTCCAGAGTCGGTCAGGATGGAGGCGATACGGCTTCGATTCTCACCAGCCCTTCCAATGACCATCACCCGGGTCTTATTCCCGTGAAGCTTCCAGATCGCCCTCTGGGCCTGGTAGGTATCCAGGCCCCAGAGACGGCTGGCGTCGAGGATCTCCGCCCTTTTATCGGTGATCCAGAGGTAGACCGGATTCGAGGCCCTTCCCTGAATGATCAGGGCATCGTAGCCAGCCCATTTCAATTCCGGAGCCCAGTGGCCTCCAACACCAGAGCGGCAGAAGGATTCAGTAGGAGCGGCCTGGGGAGATTTTCCAAGGACCATGAACCTTCCAGAGGTGGGCGCCAGAGTGCCCTGGAGAGGGCCGGTTGCGAAGATCAGGCGGTTTTCTGGATCGAAGGCCCCAACCTCTGGCGGCACCTCATCCCAACAGATCTTCGCTCCGAGGCCACGGCCTCCTAAAAATTTTGGCACATAGTCAAAAGTTGAGACCTCTGAAATCCTTCGGTCGGTCAGGTCAACCCTGAGGATCCTCCCAACCCATCCACCCGGTTTCCTCATCTCAGTCCTCTTTGATCACAGGATAGCCGACCAGCAGCCCCCTCTCTGATCGCTCCAGGCGAAGGACTCCGAGGGGGCAGAACTTGACACATTGAGGTTCTCCGAAGCAGAGGTGGCATTTGATCGTCCTCTTTTTCTCTTCATCGAACCTCGGTCGGGAGGGCTTGAAATACTGGCTGCAGGCCTCGACACATCTCCGGCAACCAATACAAACCCTTTCATCAATGATGCGGGCATCAGTGCCTTTTTGTCGTTCTATTTGCAGGGCTGTTACAGGACAGGCCTTCAGACAGGGAGGGTCTGCACACTGGTGGCATACCTTTGGTTGATACTCTCCCCGGAGGTACTCTTTTTCCAAGATGATCCGTGACAGAGAGGCAGAATTTCTTCCTTCGCTGTTGAAATTGGCGCAGACGATCTCACAGATGCGGCATCCTGAACAGAGGGACCGATCTGCGAGGATGACCGCCTTGGCCAGAGCGACCTTCTGACCATTGGGGAACGTAAGGATTTGGAGAAATTTCCCGATGGTGGTGATGCTTGCGAGACCGATCGCCCCGAGCGTGAAACCCTTCAGCACCGTTCTTCGTTCAACTTCTCTGGTCATTTATACCGAGCTCTCAGATCGAAAGGGTGGCTGCAATCGGGTGGCCGGAGGCGAGAAGTAGGGCCTTGTGGGAAGGGGGCCAAAGGATTCGCCGGTTTCTTTAATGACGAGCTTGTAGTAGTATTTCGATTCGCTCCCCATGCTCTTATCGACATACTCATAACTGTTCTTATCAGGGGTCAGGGGAACGATCGCCACCTCCTGGTAAGGACCTTCTTCAAAGGTGTCCGCCCGGAGGATCTGGACGGAGCTTCCGGCTTTAAATTGGGATTTTGTTTTCCAGGTCAGCATGGCAGCCCGGTAGAGGGGCTGAAGTTTGAAATCGACAATGGTTGGGTCTGCCTTCTGAGACCAAGAATCACTTGCTGGAATAAGCGTGATGACGAGAAGAATGAAGGAGACGAATGCAAACATACCCTTATCCATGCTACCTCTGTCCATGATTCACTCCCCACGGTTCCATTTTTTGAAGAATCCCCCCTTCCTTCAGGAAGGGGGGATTCGGGATGGCAGGTCAGCCTAAGACGAGCTTGATGTCGTCATCCTTTTTTGCATATCCCACTCCGACCTTAACGGCCTGGAGGATCTGTTTCTGGTACCAGGCATACATGCCGATCTTGTTTTGAGCCATGTTGGGATACCATTCCTGAAGGATCTTTATTCCCATCACATCATTGGCCACCTGGTCTCCAGAAGCAAGGATCATCCCAGGCTTGACCTGTTCGCCATGGGAGGGGCCGCCGCTGATAAAGGACCTTCGACCGTCCATGATGATCAGATCCGGCCGGATCGGCAGATTGATCTCGGCCGCGGCAGGGGCGACGAAGATGTGGTTGAAGGTATGGAGCTGGGCTCCTCGGTCAGCTCGGTGAAGAAGTCCGACAGAGAGTTTCAGGCTCATCGTAATCCCGCCGAGGAAGTGGGTCTTCATCACCGGGGTGTAGATGATCTTGTCGTAATTTCTCAGATCCTCGGGATAACCGACTGTGCCATCGCCGCCTCCGAACTTGCCGAGGAACTCCGCCTTGGCATTGCGGATATTCATCCACTTGAACTTCTCCCAGTTCTTGAGAGTGGTCTTGGTGCGGCTGCACACGCTATCGTAGCCGACCTTCTTAATCACCCGGTCGGTCGGCCCCCAGGGGCCGCAGGTATCAGCCACAGTCAGATTCTCATATCCTTCATCTTTGAGAACGGTGATCAAGGCCTCCAGGAACTCGGGGTCTGTCCCACCTCCGGGCCAGGGGTCAGCCGTATTCATGTTGGGTTTGATCAGGATCCTGTCCGTTTTTTTGAGCGACTTTCCAAATCCTCCGATCAATCTGACCACCTTCTTGATATCTCCCTTCAAGTCCTTATCCAGGGGGGTTGCCATGATCATTCCGAGCAGGGATTTACCCCCTTCGGCATACCAGTTCTCGTGGAGGTGGGACCAGTTGACCGGCTTTCCATCGTTGATAAATTGCTCAGGTTTTTTCAAAAAATAGTCTTCCGGAAGAGGGGCGTTCTTCCTGAACTCCCCGAATTGCATCAGCTGGCTGTCCCGCATCCTCCAGACGCCTTCGTGAGCAGGGACATCCAGATCAGGAACTCCATGAGCTCGACCTGGCCCCATCAGGCCCAGAGCAGCGACTCCAGCGCCGCAGTACTTTGCCACTTGCTCGAAGAATTTCCTTCGGGAAATTTCCTTAGAGCTCATCGTCCTTCCTCCTTTCTGAAGGTCAGGGTTAAAGTGGGTCCCATTACCTCATCTGCCGACAATCAAAGAGACTGGTCGCATCCCTCCTTTCTTTTCGTGTTTTCTCCAACTGAATTCAAACCGATCAGCGTCCCTGAAGGAGATCAGGGAAGCCTCAAACCATTTAGGTTTTGGAGAGATTGGACATAAACCGGATGCCATGAAAATTTATCTACATCTATATACAAAAGGGTTGGGGTTGTCAAGACAAAACCGGGTGTTGTCTCTTCTTCTTACCCGCCTTCGCAGAAAACCATGCCCTGGCTACGAATCAATATTCCATCGCTCGGCGATGGCATTCTTCATAGGATGGCATTAAAGATTGAGTCCCTCAATGGCTACTACCCTGACCATTGACCCATCTCCATGGATCCAGTTGAGCGGGAAGGCAGCAATGGTCACCCGTTTGCCCGTCACCTTATCCACTTCGCCACCGACATTTTCAATCCCGGGGATCAGGTTGCCAAGCAAAAGGTAATGGGCCGGCTCATATAAAGGCCACTTCTCCTCGGGATCCTCTCCGGTCTCTCTCTTATATTCCGCATCGAGCCAGGGCATGATCTTGGAGAGGGGGGCATGGGCAAGTGGACTATCCAGGGCACCGCCTGTGATCCCGAAGCCTTTGATCCCTCTCTCAACCAGCCATTCAGCCCCTTCTTTGTAAAGGCCAGGGTAGTAGTTAATGTAAGCGTAGTGGTCGTTCCATTTGTGATGCCAACCGGTGTTGACGATCACCCAGTCGCCCTTTTGGATCTTTGGTCTTGCCTTTTCGAAATCCTCAGGGCCGATGATCTCCCACTTCTTCTTGTAGCGCATATCGACGACCACTCCGGTTCCAAAGCAGCTGGACAGAGGGATCTCGTCAATGCCTTTGCCCGTGCCCATGATATGAAAAGGCGCATCCATGTGGGTGGAGGTATGCATCTTGCAGTGGAATACCGCGGACTGTTTCCCATCCCGTTCGTGATACAACATCCGCTCGATGATCAGGTCCTGCATCTGCCCTACCCAGGGCCAGAGCGGGATCCCCATCTCAATGGGTTGAGAGAGATTGTAAAATTTTAGCTTCTTCATCTTTTCCTCCTTTTGATCTTCCTATTTTATGAAAATCCTATCCCTCATGGAACGGATAGTCGGGTTCTTCCTCTAAGGGGATCTTCGGTTGAGGAGTTAAGTATTTGACTTCGGTATTGATCGGGATTTTTGAGTTGGGTAACAAAACAGGATTTCTGGTGAATTCATCCAGAGTTCTCCAGGCTATCCTGCGGCTGTCCAGGAATTCCTGATAGACCTTCCACCAGCGGAGTTTGACCCCGCTCAGATGGGTCTGAGCCACCAGGACGATCCGATCCTCCTTTAGCCTGAATAGGATACCTTTTAGATCTTCCGGAGTCGCCCCTCTGCTCCATAAGGATTGATCACATAACGAACCGGTTCCCACCTGCATCCAGGGTACATTGCTGACGGAAACGATGATGACCCCATACTCTTCTGGTTTAAATACCGCGGCCCTTGCTCCCAGGGCACCCCGGCCAAATATATATGGAATTCCAAGTTTCTCAGCAACCCTCAATGTGGTTTCATCGTAGGCGGAGTACTTTGAGCCGAAGATGCGCATGGGCTTGCCCGTACAGGCTTCCACCTCGTCTTTTATGCGACTCATCGTTTCATATTGAAAACTATATGGTTCATTCCAGAAGGGTTTTTCATTGTAGGCACCGCAGATCTCAAAACCTTTGATCGAAAGGTTTCCTATCATCTCGCCATTGTCGGTCAGCATGCGCTCGTTGGTTTGAATCACAGCAGGGATCCTTCTCCGCTCGAGTTCTTCGGTCCAGTGTTTTAAACCCTTCGGATTTGCATGGTCTATGATGAGAAACAACCCTTCCATTGGTCCGGCTTTCCTCTCCTCCATCTTCTCCTCCCCGGAATTAGACAGGCTCGTTCAAAATCGATCTACCAGAGCATCAGAGGGATCAAGCTCCGGATGTCCTCCAGCTCTTCAAGTTTTTGAAGCATCGAGACCAGCTTCTCCACCTTCCTTTTCGGGAGCGGTTTTTTGGCATAGTCTATACAATTCCAGAATCGCTCGAGGATTTCCTCTCTGGTTAAGGGCCGTTCAGCAAATCCTGCGGCGACATCTATCCTCTTTCTGTATTCGGCTCCACTTTTGGCGAGCACCCTCATCTCCACAGCAGTCTCGTCCCGTTCCTCAAGGAGAGGATCTGCTTCAACATGAACCTTTTGGACGATCTCCATAATCTTTGGATCCCGGACCATCGCTTCCTCGAAGTGTTCCAATCTGGAGCCTCTTCTGAGAAGGGCGTTCGCCACGCAATACCGGATGCTGAACTGGGCATTCACTCTTGGATTCTGGCCTATTTGAAAAGGCCCTCCCACCAGTTTATAGGCATAAGGCGTCACCTTGATATCGATCTGTGAAACATCATCAGGCCTGATGTCGTGTTCTCTGACAAGCTCCAACATGGCCTCGGTGCTCGAGATCGTATCCCCACAGCTTGGATACTTCTTGAACATGGTTTTACAGAATTCGAATCGCCTTCCGAGATCCCCGATCACCATGGGGATATCATACCGATCTTTAGCGTAAAGGTGAAAATAGCCATAGGTTCCCTCAAGAAAGGCCTTCGGCCCTGTAAAGCCCCTATTGGCCAATTGAGCGGACAGAATGGCCCCCTCCGCAACAAAGCCCTGGATCAACCTGACAGATAGGGATCCCTCGATATTGCTCTGGAAGCTTCCTCCGGACCGATTGAAGGCAATGGAGAGGGCATGCCATGTCTTTTCCCTGTCCAAGGAGAGGATTCTGCAGGCGATCGCCGTTGCGGCAAATATACTGCAGATCCCAGTGGGATCGAAACCATCATATTTTGAGACAAGGTTGATTCGATCAGCGATCTCTCCTCCCAGGACGAGACTGGTTAACAATTCTTTGCCACTGCAACCTCCAGCCATCTCTGAAGCTGATAGGGCAGCAGGAACGGCAGAAGCGCCCACATGCATTCCAGGCCGAATCCCATCGTCACAGTCCAGTGCACGGGCCATATAACTATTCAAAAGGGCGGCATGATGGGCTGGGACCCGATCCCCCCAGAGAAGGATGGTCGCTTCCTCCCTTCCGCCCCAATGCTTGATCTGATCTCTCAAGGCATCCACTCCCTCAAGCGTTGCCCCGGCAATCGTTGTCCCCATGATGGTGAGAAACATATTCTCAGCAGTTGTTCGTGCTTCTTCGGGTAAGTCGTCAAACTTCGTATTCAAAAGAAAGTTTACGAATGCTTCCTCAATCCCTGCCATACCCTGACTTCCATTCCTCCTGAACGATTTAATCCCTTTTCATCCCATGAGAGATGGGAGAAATAGAGAGATCTGGGGGAAAGCAACCAGCAAGATGACGCAGACGATGTCAGACAGAAAGAAAGGCATCACGCCTTTGAATATTTCGAACGTCGGGATGTCCTGAGCGATTCCTCGGATGATGAAGACATTGAGACCGATCGGAGGGGTGATCAGGCCTATTTCAACTACCCTGACCACCAGCACACCGAACCATATAGGGTCAAAACCCATCTTGACGATGATGGGATAAAAGATGGGAGTGGTCAGTAAGATCATTGGCATGGAATCCATAATGCACCCGAGAAAGATGTAGATGAGGAGGATGGATCCCAGGATAGCCAGGGGGGGAAGGGGGAGATTGCCTACCAATTCAGCCGCTCTCATCGGTAATTCAGAGATCCCCAGCCAATAATTCATGATCATTGCCCCGATCAGGATGGAGAAGATCATCCCGGTCGTCCTTCCTGAACTGAGCAGGGAAGCGATAAAATTCTGCCTGGTAAATTGCCTTCTCCAGAGCATGATGAGGTAAGCTCCTAAAACGCCGACTGCGGAGGCCTCCGTAGGTGTAAAGATCCCAGCATAAATCCCGCCGACCACAACGATAAAGAGAACAAAGACAGGCCAGGTATTTCGAAGCGCCAGGATCCTCTCCTTTACGGCCGTTCGAGGCGCGGGAGGTGCCCAATCCGGATGGATTTTAACGAGAATGGAAATCGTCACCATGTAGAGAACGGCTTCAAGCACTCCCGGTAAGAAGCCTGCCATGAAGAGTTTGCCGATGGACTGCTCGGTCATGATTCCGTAAAGGACAAATATGATACTGGGTGGGATCAGAATGCCCAGGGTCCCCCCGCTTGCAATCGTGCCTGTCGCCAGCCTCATGTTATATTTGAATTTTTTCATTTCAGGGAGGGCTACAGAGGCCATGGTGGCTGCCGTGGCCGTGCTCGACCCGCAGATCGCTCCGAAGAAGGCACAGGCGCCCACAGTCGCCATGGCCAGACTTCCAGGAAGGCCTGCCAGGACTTTATGGACGCTGGCATAGAGATCTCTGCCGAATCCTGAACGGAATGCAATCTCTCCCATGAGCACAAACAGGGGGATGACGGCAAAATTGTAAGAAGCGGAATATTGATAGGGAAAGATCCCGAGGACATTGAACCCTGCACCTGCATTCATGATGTAGACAGCACCGCAGAAGCCGATGAGGGCCATTCCAAAGCCAATGGGCATTCCTGAGAACAGGAGGAGGAAGAGGATCACGAGGCCAATCAATGATATGAGGAATAGATCCATGGCTTATTCTCCACCAGCCCAGCGGTTCAAGGATTCAAGAATCTCCACAAACAGAACCAGAGAGATCAAAGCCGATCCGAAGGCAACCACGAGATAAAAAGGGTAAACAGGAATATAGAGGATTGGAGAGGTAAGGTGCTCATGGCGAAGTTCAATGGAACGTACGATATTTCTCCAGGTGATCAGGAGGAAAAGGCCCAGGCTCAGAAGGGTGGTGGCAATCTCAAAAAATGCCTGGGCCTTTTTGGGTAGTCGATAAACCAGGAGTTCTATTTTAACGATGTTCCTTTCACTCTGGGTATAGGGCAGGGAGGTAAACACCACGATCGCCATCAGGAACACGACAAGCTCGTAACTGCTCATCAGTGGTTTGTTGAAAAGGTTACGCATCCCGACATCATAAAGGATCAGGAGGATCATGGCTAGCATAGAGCTGACACCTCCTAAGAGGAAGATCCTCCGGCACAGATGTCGGACTCCCGTGGCCAGCGGGGTGAGTTTCGATGGATTGATCATTTTTTAACCCAGAGGTTACGGATGGTATTGTTTGGTGTATTTAGCCACCAATTTCTGTGCCTCGCCTAGGACCGCTTTCCCCGGCAGTCCCTTCGCCTCCATCTCTGCGACCCATTTATCCCAGATGGGCTTGCAGATGGCCCTCCATTTCTCCACCTGTTCCGGAGAGAGGGGGATGATCTCTTTGCCTTTCATTTTACGGACGATCTCAATCCCCTCCTTGTTGAAGCGATCGAACTCCTTGCCGAAGAATTCCGCGCCCGCGGCGCCGCTATGCTCCTCGACGATCTTCTGGATATCGGGTGGCAGTTTCTTCCAGGCCCCTTCGTTCATCAGGAAGGTGAGTGCGGGCTGGTACATGTTCGCGGTCGTAAAATATTTGCTGACCTCCTGGAGTCGATGGCCGATGACAGCCTCCCAGCTGATCATCCACCCATCGATGACCTTTCTCTCCATGGAGGTGTAGATCTCGCCTGGTGGCATGAGCACCGGACTTCCGCCCAGTGCCTTGATCATTTCAGTAGGGCTTCCGGCCAGGGCCCTGATCTTCAAACCCTTTACATCTTCGGCCTTACGGATCGCCTTGTTCGAGCCGATGGGCGTAGGGGCATCTGTGTAAAGGATGAGGACCTTTACATCCTGGTATTCCTTCCTGAATTCCGGGAACCTTTCGTAAAGATCCCAGTAAACCCGACTCCCGACGACAGCACTGGGTAGGCCCAAGAAGGGAAGTTGAACCACATCGGTAAGTGGAAAACGCCCCGGGTAGAAGCCGACGATGACACAACCCATGTCCACCGCACCGGACGCGATCATCTTATAGGCCTCCATGGGAGGGCCTAAACTCGCTCCTGGATAGAAGACGATCTCAAGCCTTCCTTTGGTTGCCTCCCCGACCTTCTTAATCCATGCCTTATAGAACTCGGCCTGTCCACCGACAGGTGAGGCATGATAATAACAGCGTAACTTGATCGAGCTCTCCTTAACCTGGGCCAGGCCAGGTTTAGCCGTGGCGAAAGACAGGGCCAGGAATAAGCCGATTAAGCATATCGTTCCCAGTAAGGCTGACACTCCTTTCTTTTTCATAGGCCACCTCCTTGCAGATGCCATTTTTAAGTCGTTTCACCTCATGCTTGAATCCTCATCCGTCATCCCTTTCCCTATTGACCTCTACCGTGCCTCGATCACCTCCTTCACACGACTGGCCAAACGATAAGGGGATGGAACGTCCCCTGTCTCGCAACCATCTCTCAGGCCTCGCCAGCGGGTTTTCGACCTGCGGCGAACATCTCATCCTGTTTTTTCTTTGAGAGGATGCCAGTACCGTGATAGTACTCAAAGTCTTGCAGACAGCAGAGCAGGTAGGCGCTACGGCTGAACGTTGATGGAAAAGGAGGATCGAACTTATACTTCCACCTCAGCTCTGTATAGGCCTTTTGAACTTCAATAAAGTATTCGAGCGGAGGTCTCTGCTGTCTGGCAAAGGCGGATCCGCTTTCAATCGTCCATTGATTATATCTCGGGAGCACGCCGTGCCGCATCAGAAAGTCCCATCCCTCAGCCGTGGACTTGACCGCGGCGCTCACATCTTTAAATCCGTGAGGTTGTGCCATTTCGACGCCGATGACGAAATTGGGCTGGACCAGACCCCGACCCCAAAAATCGACCGCCCGAAGGGTCCTTTTGATCCATTCATCACGTCCGATCAACTTGCTTTTGCCCGGGCATATCCAGCCGAACAGGTCCCTGTCCCAGACCTCGATATTGGGCTGGACGCTTCCGATCCCGGTCTCGCGAAGCTTTTTCCATCCCTCGTCATCCTGGGGATCGATTTGAAAGGTCGATGGAATCCACACCTGCAATTTTTCTCTGATCGCGTTTAGGCGGGAACAGTAAAAATCCAATTCGGTTTGACCGCGGTATTTCCCCAATATCGTGCCTCCGGTTATAACCACGGCTAAGCGATAGCGGGGATCTACCTCGATCGCTATCTTTAAGGCTTCGGCCAGCGTATTCGGTTCCAGCCGAGCTACGATGTCCTCTTCTTCCCAGGACATTTGAGCCTTGAAAAAGGCATTGATGTCACAGAAAAGACACTGATCCCCTGTGTTCCAAAGCTCGCAATACCTGTTGATCGTGATAAACATGTACTCCCCAGAAAATCCTTGAACTATTACAGGCAATGGAATACCGTTCTCAAATTTCATATCATACCACTTCGGTTTGGGGTCGAAGTAGATCCCCTGAGCCATGATCTCACCGTTTTCAGATAACAGGAAATGGCCATCCACAAAGTCAAGTAAATAAGGGGAGTTAGCATTGGTTCTGATTTGGACAGGGCATCCATCTGAGAGATGAAAGCCCATCGGAATCTTGTCCTTATACATCTTCGGTCTGTCAGAATCGTAAGAGAAGACATGGAAGCCTCTCCAGAGGATATCGTCCCTTCGATTGAACTCCTGCTGTGCCCTGTCAGATATCCTCAACCCCTGCCTTAGAACCTCAGTCTTTAAGACGATATTCGGGTGGACATCCGGAAATTGTTTGTAGAGGTCTTCCATGCTCATTTTGATCTCCTCTCTTTTCTTTATCTCATCAAGGTCGTTGACCCGTGGGGCCCCTCTCAGGGCCGATCGGGATCCAAACAAACCTTTTATAGTTTTCCAAAATCCGCTCAATTCGGTCTTTTGGCCAGGAAGGATCCCAGCCCAATCCCAGATCTTGATCCACGATCACGACATGGAGCTCGGTAAAAAGAGGCCTCCCCTCGATAATGGTAAAAATATTGCATATCCTGTCCGGGGCCCTGCAGTCGCTGCACTCACCGGTTACGGCACATGGCGTTTTAGAATCTCTTCCCCCCAATTCCACCGACCTGATTCGAACGTGATTGGGCGCGATCACCTTTCTGATTCGGTAAAAGGCCTCATCCAGATCTTTGACAATCTTATTCCTTCCCACTACGATGACGGAGGTCGGGTGTCCCCAGAACATCCCTGAAACCCTATTTCCCACAGCGTCCACATTGACCAGTCTGCCATCCTGAGTGATCGCATTCGTCCCTGTGAGAAAGAGGTCGCTGACCGTTGCCTTTTTTAGCATATCCTTATGCCATTGCAGGGCCTCGTGCGGGCTCATCTCGGACCCCTTCGGTTCAAAAGGATCCAAAACTCTGATCCCTCTCTCCTTCAGGGCCTTTGAGATGCCGAGCTGCTTCGTCGTGGTGGAGTCTCCCATTCCCACCACTGCATCCTGAGGAATCAGATTCATGATCCTCCGACTCGCGTCATCAACATTTTGTGCAAAAATTCCCTGGATATGCCTTGAATGAAGAGAGGATAAAGTCGCATGGATCTGAGCATCCATTTAAAATCTTTTTCGTCCCTCCTATATGGTTTTTAACGCCTTAAGCATCTTGATCAACTTGATGTCTCTTTCTCTATACACCTCTTCTTCTGTTCGGCCTTTGTAGTCGTAGAATCCTCTTCCTGTTTTTACACCCAGGTATCCCTGTTTGACCAGCTCAAATATCTTCTTCGGCTTGTACTCCAATGGGGTGGGCAGGAAAGAAGGCCTCTCCAGATTCCGGGCGCTCAAATCCAAACCCCCAAAATCGAATCGCTGAACCACTCCCACCACCATCATCCGGAGGGCAAGCCCCCACTTCGCTGCCTCGTCCAACTCCTCGGGAGATAGGTAATCATGGTCAAGAAGGAAGTGGACCTCCCTCTGGAATGCAAACTGGAGACGGCTGACCACATAGCCAGAGACATATTTCTTAAACACCGCGGGCCTCTTGCCCATATCCCTCAAGACCTTAGCCATCAATTCAATGCTGGTTTGATCGGTCTCGGGCCCCTTCACCAGATCGACCAGGGGAATGATCTGTGGAGGGGCATACCAGTGCGCGATGAGGACCTTGTCCGGCCGGGATGTTTCCACAAAATCGAAGATGTTGAGAAAGGTGGTATTGCTTGCCAGGATTGTTCTCGGTGGGCAGTGGGTGTCCAACTGCGCAAAGACCTTTTTCTTGACATCTTTCTCTTCCACCACGGCCTCGATCGCAATATCGGCATCATCGGCCGCCTGCTCTATGGACCGGGTGGGGGTGATCCTTCCAAGGATCGTTGGAATTGCCTTCCGATCGATGACCTCCTCCTGGGCCAGGGTTGCCAAGCTGGATTCGATCAGGGATAGGGCCCTGTCTAAAGATGGTTGAGCAATATCCATCAGCGATACCTGATAACCGGCCTGGGCAAACGACTGGGCGATGCCATGGCCCATGATCCCAGCTCCTATCACGGCAATCTTCTTGATCCCTGGCTTCATTCTTCTCCTCTGCGGTCAATCGGTTTTTCAGCCGATTTAGCCTTTAACCAATAGCGGTCAGCCCTCCATCAAGGTAGATGATCTGACCCGTGATAAAGTCTGAGGCGGCTGAGGCCAAAAAGATACAGACCCCCACCAGATCCTGAGGCTGGCCGACACGTTTCAACGGGACGTTGGCAAGGTATTTTTGAAGGCGTTCCGGATCCTGCAGGGTGACCGCGGCCAATTCTGTGTAGATTAATGAAGGGGCGATCGCATTTACGTTGATGTGATAGGGTGCCCACTCAGAGGCCAATGACCTGGTGATCATGTCCACAGCACCCTTCGTTGCACTGTACCCCTCGTTCCCACCCCAGAGGGTGGCCCTTATGCCTCTGACTGACGAGAGGTTGATGATCTTCCCCCTCCTCTTCTCGATCATGATCTTTCCAAATTCACTGCAGGAGAGCATGGTCCCTTTCACATTGACATTGAACATGTGGTCCCAATCCTCTACCGGGAAGTCCACCGCTGGCCTTTTTAGATTTGCACCTTGGGAATTGACCAGGATATCGACCGTTCCAAATCTTGCCACGACCTGTCTTGCCAGTTGGGTCACACTTCCTTTGTCCGTAATATCGACCTGAAAGGCGGCTGCCTCCGATTTCGTCTCCGATCGAATCTTTTGAGCGACGGCCTCCAACTTTTCGATGTTCCGGCTGGCCACAACCACCTTGGCTCCCTGGCCGGCTAAGCCGAGGGCCATGATCTCACCAATTCCTCCTGCCCCTCCGATCACCACAGCAACCTTACCATCCAATCGGAACATATCGGTCATATTCCCATGCCTCCTTTTTCTACGGTTCGGATCTATTCCTCTACGATCCCCACCAGACGGACCATGCCGCCGTCCGCCAATTCACATCGGAAGGGAAAGGCGGCGATCGTGCAACGCCTTCCCGTCAATAGGTCGATGTCCCCGCCTGCATTCTCAATGGTCACAATGCCATTTCTCAAAAGAATTCGGTGGCAGGGTTCGTAGTCCGGGAAGTCCTGATCCGGGTCTCTCCCGGTTTCCTTCCTGTATTCCCTATCGAGCCAGGGCATGGTCTGGGAGAGAGGATAGTGCCACAATGGACTGTCCGTAGCTCCCCATGTGCCAGCCACTCCCTTCACCTTCTTTTTCACCAGCCATTCGGCTCCATCTGGGCCCAATCCGGGATAATGGTTGTAGTATTGATAGTTGTCGAATCGCCAGAACTTGTGCCACCCCGTATTGAAAACGACGAAGTCCCCTGGTTCGATCTCTGGTGTTGCGCCTTCAAGATCCTTCGAGTCGATGATATGCCATTTCTTCATATGCCGGAAATCCACCACAACCCCTTTGCCATAGCAGTTTTCCAAAGGGATTTTATCAAGCATGACCCCGCCCTCTGAAGGATGCAATACATGACTGGGAGCATCGATGTGAGTGCCTGCATGGAATGTCCCAGTATAGACAACACTCCTCTTGTGGAATCGGCCGAGATATTCCACTCTCTGAAAGATGAGGTCTTGCCTCGGCCCAGGGAATGGCCACAACGGGGTATCCGCTCCAAACGGCATCGATAGGTCGTAGATCTTGGTCGTCATCGTTTCCCCCTTTATGAGATTTTGAGCCCTAATATCTTTCTTGCCTCGTCCGGAGTCGCCGGTTCCTTATTCAATTCTCGGGCGATCCTCACTGCCCGGGCTACCAATTGCGCATTGCTTTTGGCCAGCTCGCCTTTGCGATAATAGAGATTGTCCTCCATCCCAACCCTGATGCATCCCCCCAGGATCATGCCCATGGTGGTAAGAGGGAGTTGTGCAGCCCCCACAGCCGTGACGTTGAATATCGCCTCCTCAGGAAGAAAGTCGATCAGGGAATTGAGATACTTCGGGGTTGCGTCCAGCGCGCCCTGATAGGTCATCCCCAAAACGAGGTTGATGTAGTAGGGTTTTTCCACCAGACCCTTCCTGATCAGATTTTCAACCTCCCGGAACATGGCATGGCTATAAACCTCCATCTCGGGTTTGACCCCCATCTCCTTCATCCGGGTCACATAGATTTCAATCTCCTCCCTCAGATTCGAAAAAGGGATACCCTTGTATTGGCCTGAGACCCGCATTAAACTGCCCATATTGAGAGAGGCCATCTCGGGTCTGGCATGGAGGCATTCGATGCGCTGTTCAAACGTGAGGTTCGGCCCCCCTCCTGTTGAATCCTGAATGATGAGGTTGCACCTTGAACGGATCCGGTCATGGATCTCCTGAAATACCTCTTTGGTGCCGGTCGACCTACCCTCTCTGTCCCTGGCGTGAATGTGGCAGATGGCAGCGCCCTCCTGATAGCACGCATAGGCGGATTCCGCGATCTCCTCGGGCTGCTCTGGGAGATTGGGATTTAAGGTCTTCGTCACCAGTGGCCACGCTCCTGTCTGGGCGACGGTGATGATGACTTTGTCTTCTGGCAGCTTGATCATGGGGTTTCCTCCGTCCTCTGACGATTGATTGAAAGTAGCCGGGGAGATAGGGCAGGCCCTCTTTTTGATAGGCATCCGGGGAGAACGTTTTCGGTGGCGTTCAATGGTTGAGGCTCCGTTTCAATCAATGAAATCCTCGGGCAAAGGGTTTGGAAGATTCAACTTCTCGTCAGCTCGATTCGATACTTGTAGAGATCGGGTCTGAAATGAGTGATGCTGACGAACATCGGAGACCCGTCCCTGGCGTAGTAATCCCGTTTGATGATCAGGAGGGGCGTTCTGGGTTTGATGGAGAGATTTTCCGCCACCCCTCTGTCCGCCAATCCAACGTCTATGGTTTGATTGGCACGGTTGACCTTGGTCTTCATCTTCGTTTCAACAAAGGTGATGATTTCGGTGGTTTCGCTCAATTCGTCCGGGGAGATCGTCTTGCCTAAACGCGGAGGGAAGTAGAGGAGAGAGTAACCGAAAGGTCTTTTCTGGGAGAAGCGAACGAGTTCCAGCTGAAAGACCTTCTGGTTCATCCCCATCTGGAGGGATTTGGCGACCTCAGGGAGAGGAGGGATCTCTTGGTAGGATAGGATTCTGATCCGGCTCCCCTCTCCCGCAGCGATTAGGTTTTCAATCGTTCCCTTTAACGATAGCCGTCTCAACCCCGCTCCATCCGTCACAAACGTCCCCCTCCCCCGATCCCGATAGATCAGTCCTTCCTTGATCAATTCGGAAAGGGCCTGACGTACGGTTGCCCGGCTGACATTATACTCGTCGCAGAGCTCTGCCTCTGAGGGGAGGCGTCCATTTCCTTTCAGCTCCTTGGAGAGGATTTTGGATTTCAGGATATTCTTAAGCTGAAAGTAGAGAGGGGTTGGGCCCTGATCGAGTGTCATACGAGATGGCCTCTTGGTCATAGTTTCATCGGACACCGGTCAAATGTTATGACAACCTAATATCATAACGTCCATCCGAAGGTCAAGAGTTATTTGCAATGCCTTTTCGGTTTGAGGGCAGGCATCGAGGGGTACATTCATCATCCTCTTTCTGCACGGTTTTCAAGGGGGCGTTGAAGGCACGCAGACTGACGTCCTTTGGCGGGGGTTCGCTTTTAGACCGGGGCTCTTCGTTCGATATCTTCAACTCAAAGGGCGGTTCTGATCTGTGGGAGACCGGACAAAGAGAAGGAGCGGGGCAGGCTCGTCAGGAGAAGTCCGCCCCTTCTTCGGCGTCGCTGTATGGAAGACCTACTTCTTGGGGATGATCGCATCCTTGCAGGCCTTGGCAAGACGCATCTTCACCACGCGCTTGGCAGGGATCTTGATCTGTTCACCGGTTGCGGGGTTGAAGCCCATGCGCGCCTTGCGATTGGAGATGACGAGCTTGCCGATGCCCGGAAGGATGAAGGATCCTGCCTTTTTCGTCTCGGCAATGGCCAGGGCTGCGATTTCATCGATGATCGAACCGGCGACCTTCTTCTTGAGATCAAATTTCTTGGCAAAGTGACTCACGATCTGGGATTTGGTAAGGGGTTTTCTTCCAGCCATATCTTTTTCCTCCTTTTAGAGATGAATTTTTGAAGAACCCTTTTGAGGATGCAAGTATAAAGTAAAGGCCTTATAAAGGTCAAGAAAAAAATATCAGCCGTTGTAATGCGTCATTGAAACGGGGGAAAAGGCTGCCATCGGGCGGAAACATCCCCGCCCGATCGTGGAAGTTTCCACGGAGGAGTAAGGGATTGCCAGTCGTTGAAATTCTGCCATAAGAAAAGATGGAGGATGAAGAGTGTTGACAAACCGACTGGGTCGATATAGAAATGCTTCAGTAAAGGAAGAGGGTGAAGGAGGGCAGGAGAGGATTTCGATGTAGAGTTCGACCACCTTCCGCTCGGGATGAGGACCAATGGTGCGATGTCTTCTATCAGAGGATGCTCCTGAAGGCAGGTCGTACGTGCAGCGCCTGAAAGAGTTTACCAGACAGAGGTCGTTGCTTTGATCATCGGTTTTTTTGTGTGGGCCTGACCAGGGTCTATTTTGCGATGTTGCCCCTCGCCTTCTCTCAGATCGTCCGGGCGATCGCATTCAAAGAGAGGTGATTTGAACGATGAGAGATATCTTAGCCATTGACGTCGGGACGACGGCTTTCAAGATCGGGGTCTTCGGTCCGGATCTGGAGAAGAGGTGCGAGACTTCGAGAAACTACCAGATCCATCTCTACGATCATGGAAAGGCGGACATCGAACCTGAGAAGTGGTGGTGGGCCCTTCAGGATTCCTGCGCGGAATTGAGAGATTTTCTTTCCTCTGTGGGCGTCATCTCCTTCTCCGTGACCACGCCGGGTCTTGTCCCGATGGACGAAAAGGGGAGGGCGCTCGGGCCTGCCATCCTTATGCTCGATGGCCGTTCCCACAAGCAGGCCCGGGAGATTCGGGAAAGGGTAGGGGAGGAGAAGTTCCTCCGTGAGACGTGTAACCTTCCGGTCTCCGGAGGTTCTTCCCTCTGTTCGATCCTCTGGATCAGGGAGAACCAGCCCGAGATCTGGGACGCCTGTTCGAGGTTTGGCCACTGCAATACCTATATGGTGAAACGCTTCACCGGGGAGTGGGCGATCGATCCTTCAACGACCTCGATCACCGGACTTTACAATACCGCCCGCCATGATCTCACCTGGAACAGAGATGTCCTTGCCCTGGCCGAGATACCGGAGAGCAAGCTTCCACCCTTGATGCAGTCCTACCACAGGGCGGGAAGAATCCTGCCCGAAGTGGCCAGAGAGTTAGGGTTGCCCGAAGACTGCGATGTCTTATGCGGTGGAAACGACGCTGTGATCGCTGCCCTGTCCGGAGGATTCACCTCCCCGGGCGATATCAATAACATCTGTGGGACCTGCGAGATCACCAATGTCTGTGTCGATCGGCCCGTCAGTTCGAGAAATTTCAATGTGCGGTGTCACGTCATTCCAGGCCGGTGGGTCACCTTCTTTGTTCTCAACACCGGCGGGATGGCCCTGGACTGGTTCCATTCCGTCTTCTGCCGCGAAATGAGCCAGGATCAATTTTATAACGAATATGTCCCGTCTGTTTTGGATAGCTTCTTTGGAAGCGAGGATCCTGATCGTCTGGAGGCTGATCTTCCTAACTATGTACCTTTCCTGCAGGGTTGCCGGTACAGTCTGGAACAGCTGACAGCGAGCTTCTCCGGCCTGACGCTTGAGACTACCCGGGAGAAGATGCTTCTTGCGATGATCAGAGGCAATGCCCTGTACCACGGAGAGCATTTAAAAGAGGTGGCCGGGCTGGTGAAACTGGGTCGCACGGTGATGACCACAGGAGGTGGGGCAAAGATCAGAGGTTTTCTGGACGTGAAAAGACGCTGGACAGGGGACTTCGAATATCGCTACCAGGATCAATCCTCCCTCTTGGGAGCTGCCATGCTCGGCCAATTCTTCCTGACAGGAAGATATTCCTGAAGTTTGGTATCTTTGTCTTCGCTTCAGAGGATAAAAAAGTCTGCTATACCTGTCACTGCGAACTCATTCGAGAGCTTATCTTCTATTTCGTTGAGGTCATGGGAGTTAAATCGGCAGCTATGGTCAAGGAGTTGGAGACGTTTCAGAAACAGAGGCTCGTAGAGAATCTCCATAAGCATGTGGAATATCTCTCCGTGACCATCGGGGAGCGGCACTTATGGAAGGAGGGCTCCCTCGGCAGAACTGCGGATTATATCGAATCGGTTTTTACGGGTTATGGATATGCCGTGGAGCGTCAGACATATTCCTGTTACGGTCAAAACGTTTCGAATCTGATTGCGGAAAAGACCGGGACCGACAGCCCGATGGTGATCGTCGGTGCCCATTATGACACTGTTCCTGGAACGCCGGGCGCTGATGATAACGCCTCTGGTGTGGCTGCCCTGGTGGAGCTGGCGAGGTTACAACAGAGAAACCCGGGCAGAAGACGGTTCTGCTTTGTCGCCTTCGTCAACGAGGAGCCTCCCTGCTTTGGTTCGTACAACATGGGGAGCATGGTTTACGCAAGACATCTGAGAGAGCAGGAGGTCTCGGTTGAGGTGATGCTCTCTCTGGAGATGATCGGATTTTTCAGCAGGGAGTTGATTCAGAACTACCCGCTTCCGGGCATGCGCCTTTTCTATCCCAAAAGGGCAGATTTTATCGGGGTCGTGGGAAACTTTCGCTCATCCAGATACGTCTCTTTTTTCAAGAAAGGGATGAGAAGATATTCGGAGATGGATTCGAGGTCATTAACCGCGCCGGAATACCTGGGAGGGATTAACCTTTCGGATAACTACTCCTTCTGGCACCATGGGTACAGGGCTGTGATGATTACAGACACCTCCTTCTTCAGGAATAAGAATTACCATCAGGAGACCGATACGATCGATACCCTGGATTTTGAGAGGATGGCAGAAGTGGTCAAAGGGTTGCACTTCTCCCTGCTGGGATTGTAGGCGAAGGTGTCGAAGGAAAGAGGAGAGGGCTTTGGATCGTCAGGCAGAGGACCGCAGGATTTTTAAAAGGCTGATCAGTTTTCTGAAAAAGAAGAGGCTTTCTCGAACATTCCCTGGCGAGGCGATGCTCGAGATCGGCAGGTTCTTCCTCGGGACCCCTTATGTGGCCGGCACGCTCGAATCAAAGGATGACGAGCAGGTCACGGTCAACCTGAGAGGGTTTGACTGCGTCACATTTGTCGAAAACGTGGTCGCTCTGACATGGCTTACGGAGCCCCACCTACAAAGCTTGCGGCATCCTACTTCACTTCCCAGCGGGGGGACATCCCGGCCAGGCGTTGGAGGGCCTTCTGCTGGCTGGGTAAGGTCCGGGGAAAGATCTTTTGAAGACTTTCGTCATTTGATCGAGAAGGTACGCTACCGAGGGGGCAGGCTGCAGGGCTACTCCTCCCGGCTTCACTATTTTTCAGACTGGATTTTTGATAACCAGAAAAAAGGCGTGGTCAGGGATGTGACAAGGAAGATCGGAGGCAGACCCTTCCGGAAGGAGATACACTTCATGACGTCAAATCAGGATCTCTACCCTCAGCTTAAAAAGGGAGCGGAGCTTCGAAAGATGGGGTCTGTTGAAAAAGCGATCACGAGAAGATCGTTATTCTTCATCCCGAAGGAGGACGTGAGACATCTGGAAGATCGTATCCGTGATGGCGATCTCATCGCCATCACAACCAATAGAAAGGGCCTCGATATTCAACACGTGGGGCTTGCGGCAAGGGTGAAGAACCGGGTTCACCTTCTTCACGCCTCGAGCAGGGAAGGCAAGGTTCTCCTTTCTAAGGAGACACTCCAGCGGTATCTGATGAAGAGCCGCGCTCGCTCCGGCATCATGGTGGCCAGGGTTTCTTAATTCCCTTTCAGTTCTTCCATGGCCTCGATCACCTGTTCTACGGTCTTTTCTTCCATGGATACCTCCCGGTAGATGCTCTCCACCTGGGCTGCATCGAGCCTGATGAAGTCTTTCTCCAGAGGGGTGATCAGGAGGCCTCCCATATCGATCGCTCCCGGGCTGACCAGAATCCGGGCATCACCTTCTCTGAAAAAGACCTCGGGACGGTGTTTCCGCCGGGGAAAGATGAGGAGACGCCACCTCCTCTCCTCGTATAAGCCGGCGATATTGATCATAGGCTCCTCGTCCGTAAGAAGGACCTTTTTCAGGGCATTCAAAAAGTCTCTAAAAGCCCTTTCGACAACCGTGGCTTCATCTCCTTCGAGGATGATGACCTCACGTCCCAGATCCTTCACACGGTAGCACAGGGCATGGTCAACCTTTCTTAGCATGGAGAGTCTTTTCTCCTCCCGGACCTGTTTTTCGATTGGCATCTCTCCTGACGGCGCCGCCTGAAAATGGAGGTGATCGGGTGCAGAAGCACCGCACTTCGGTCCGTTGTAGAGGAGGATCCAGCCAGGGCCGAAATCGGCCATCAACCGGAGAAAGAGATCGACAGGTTCAGCTATCGCCTGAGCGCGGTGGTCAAGATGGGAGATGGTGAAATGGAAAGGAAAAACAGGCATGGGATTGCAGAGGATCAGGTAATCGCCTCGGTAAAGGATTCCTTTTTGGCCTTCGGGGAGATGATCGAGGCAGAGGAAGCATCGGCGTTCGTTCATATCTTTTCCTGAGACAGTCGCCGTACTGCTTTTAATCCTTCCGGGGTTGTACTGGAGGCGGACACAAAATCCTGCGCAAGATAAGTCCCGTTCCCTGACCTCTTTCAGAGATTCACAACCCCTTCGGAGATCAGACCATGTCTCTTTCTGTTCGGCCAAGAGTTTGAGACAGAGTCCGGAGAGACCCTCTCCTCCATCAAAGGTGCTATAAACCTTCTGGTTGATCAGGATGCTCCTTCCCAATTTCTTGTAGCCGATCAGGTGGCTTACGGTTGTCTTCCCCATGGTGAAGGGTCCTTCCTGGACAAAGACAAAGCCCGCCTTCCTGTAAAAGAGGAGGCCGGGCCGGTTTTTGACCATGACGCCAATCCAGATTTCGTCGAGGCCCTTTTCTGCGGCATGCCTCTCTGCCGCTTTGAGAAGAGCTCTCCCGATCTCCTGCCCCTGAAACTGAGGAAGAAGATATAAGGAGGAGACATAGAGATGATTTTCATCACGGTTGAAATAGAGTCGGGCGAACCCGGCGATCCGATCATCGGCCTCTGCAACCAGGCCCTGTGTGAACGGATCATCGAACAGACGGAGGAGAGAGGTTTCTCTGTAGTGAGTCTCGAAATGGGACCTGAGGTCAATTTCAGGGATGAAGCTCGAGTAGGTGGAGATCCAGGACTCCCAGATTATCCTTCGGATGGACGGTAGATCGCTCTTCTGCCACGGCCGAATGACGGTTCTCATGGTTGTCGGCCATCCCCTGCTCTCTGTCCTATGCCCTTTGCTATCTTTTTCCGGGCGAGAATTTCCGTCGTCCGGATCTTGTCCTTGAAGGCGTTGTTTCGGTTTATCTCTCGCAGGCTGGGAGCTGCATCCGTGTTGCCCGGCCAGCGCCGGCAGAGATAGAGGCTTTCGTAGATCCGTCCGATCCGGTACTCCCGACAAATTCTGAGCGCTGCGGCATAGTCCTCACCGTAGCTCACATTGGGAAATCGAATTTTTCGCATCAGGCGGGTGTTAAATGCCCGCGGGGCCCCCAGACCGTTGATGCGCAGGGCATTGTTGTGGCCATTGTCATCGGTCCATTCGCGATGGTCGATCAGACCCGGGGGAATTTCGGTCAGCGTGAAATCGACCAGCGTATAGGAGCCGATCACCATGGCGTAATGGCCCTGCCGAAGCAGGTCGACCATCTTCTGCAGGGTCTGGGAGCTGCTGTAAAGATCGTCCGAATCGAGCTGTACCGCATAGCGGCCACAGTCTTTGTGCCGGAGGCCTTCGTTCCAGCAACCACCGATTCCAAGGTCGGTCCTCCTCGGGACGATGTACCTCAGTCTCGGGTGTTGCCTGGCGAGGTCAGAAAGGATGGCCGTTGTCCCGTCTGTCGAGTGGTTGTCAACGACGATGACGTTGAATGGAAAATCGGTCTCCTGAGACAGGGCGCTTTTTACAGCCTCGGCAATCGTCTCCTTCCGGTTCCGAACGGGGATGATCACAGAGGCCTCCACTGGAAAAGCATCCGGCGTCTCTTCAACCTTCTTCAGGTGATCGGAAGGTAGATAGGCCCCGATCTTCTTCAGGTAATCGGTGAAGACGGCCTCCATCTCCTTCTGGATGGGTTGATGACGGGGATCGACATAATCGAATAGATTTTCACCACTCCGGACATGGTTCGTCCAGGCCACGGAATAGAGTGGTTCCTTCAGATGAGACAAGGAGTGATCGATGGAGAGCTTCAGGCGGAGGTCGTAGAGGCCCGAAAATTTAGTTCCGGGTATGAGACCATATTCTTTCTGCGTCTTTCGAAGGGCAGGGATCGAGAAGAGGATCACGGCTCCGAAGTCAAAATCGTCGCGAACGCTGCCCGGCTGATAATCATTCAGGGGATGAAGGGTCTTACCGTCCTTGTTCTCGTCATAGAAATCCGAATAGACCAGGCCTGCCCTCGTGGACTCCAACCCTCCCACCATTTTCTCGAGGGCTTCAGACCCAATCGAAATCTGTCGGACCTCCGGTATAAGGAGAAGGTACTTCGTCCGGACCTCGCCAAGAATCAGGCTGAGTGTTTCTTGGGACACCATGGGACCGGCGAGGAGAAGACGACATCCATCGATCTTGGTATCGGTCGGCTCCTGGCTGACGATCACGACGTGTTCAACCGGATCTGATTTCGCCAGGGAAAGGACGGTCTTCTCAAAGAAGGGATCCGGGCTGTAAGGAATGACCACGGTCAGAGGCTCCATTCAAAATCTCCTGTCAGCTCCTTCGCTCAATCGCCTTCTCACATGCCGCGCAGAGCTGCCAAAGGCAGGGAAGGGAACCGGCATGGCCGGTTGCGAGGTGAAGATTACGGAGTCCGGAGGGGATGTGATCGAGATAGGTTTTAAGCCCTTTCCGAAGACCCAGAAATCCATATGCGCCGAGGGCCTGCATCAGTCGCTGGGCCGAAGCCTCCCAGAAGATTTTCTGAAACTCCTTCCAGGTTAGACCCCTTTTCGAAAGCCCGTAATAATAGAGAAGCAGTTCCATCCTCTGATCGTCCCCGAACTCGACATACGGATCGCAGAGGAGAGAGCCCAGGTCGTAGAATGGGCTTCCAAACCGCATCCCCTGGAAGTCGATGAGAAAGGGTTCCCCGCCACGGACCATCACATTTTGGGATTGGAGATCGCGGTGAACGAGGGAGCGCCTCGTTGTCGAAAGTCGCTCCGCAAGACCGGAAAGCTCTTCCTCGATCTCCCTCTCGAAGGAAGGCTCGAGCTCGATGCCGCAGAAGGCCTTGATAAAGTTCTCTTTGAAATAGTCCCTCTCCCATCGGTAGAGATCAGGACCAAAGCCCTCCATCAGCCTCACCTGTCCAGAGGGAAAATCCCTCTCGGGAAAGGAGTGGAGCCGATGAACGATCGCAAGCGTCTTCTGATAAAGATCCTGCCGGGTCTTCCATGGCACTTCTCTGAGAGAGAAGAGGTCTCTCTCACCGAGGTCTTCCATGAGGATCAGACATCTAACTGGATCGTGGCGGATCATCCGGGGTACAGGGACGTCGATATGACGGAGAAATGCCGCAACGCCGGCATAGTAGGTGTTCTCCACACGCCTGGGATCGTAATCGATTAGGATGGCTGAATCGTTCCGGTTCCATTTCAACCTGAAGAAGGTCCGATCCGACCCTCTTCCCTCAATGGGAGAAAGCTCTATCGGGACAGACTCTGAAAGCTCGAGGGTCTCCCGCACAAAGGTGATCCTCTCTTCATATCCGGGATTTTTGAATTCGGATTGCGGAATCATTAATCTGAGATTCTTAATCCAGAATATAGAACCGATACTTTACCAGGGTGTAATAACATACCCTATGCGCTTTGCGATTTTTTCGTAGGCTTCGATGGAGCCGATGTCATGCCACTCGCCTTCATCGATCACGATCCCTCGGATCGATCCCGGTCTCTCCTTGATTCTTCGGATGAAGAGGGGGATGATCGATTCGATCTTTCCGGCTTCAAGAAAATGGAGGATCGAGGTCTCCAGAGCATAGATGCCGGCGAACTGGTAGGTCTGAACCCCCGGGTTTCCGAGGATGTGTCTGAGATCGCAGACCTCACCCGCCTCGTTGAGGCTTACGTTGAGAAGAGGGCCGCTGCTTCGAAGCAGAAGCGTCACCTCCGGTCGCTTCTGCTCATGGGCCTCAATCAGTTTTGAGAGAGGGAGGTCAGCCATCACATCGCCGTTGTAGCAGAGGATCGCCTCGTCCTCGGCGAGGAGATCCTCAATATTCTTCAGACCCCCTGCCGTATCGAGAAGAACCGGTTCGTGGCGGAACGTAATCGATGCCCCGCGCCATCGCCTTTCCGGAAACCTTTCAGAGTAGGCCTCCGGGCAGTGATGGGTGTTCACGATGAAACGGTCGACACCGACCTTCAGGAGCTGGTCCATCGCGTAGGTGATGATCGGCCGGCCTCCGATCTCCAGGAGAGGCTTTGGCCATCTCTCTGTCAGAGGCCGAAGCCTCGTCCCCAGCCCTGCACCGAGGATGAAGGCCGTCTTGAATCGTCGTTTCTTCCCTGACACTTCTTCCTGCCTCGCTATTGCTCCCTCACCTCATCTCCCTCTTTTTCCCGAAATCCGGGTCGATCTTTACGACGCCGGTTACGATGAACCCGGGGATGGTTGCGGCCATCACCCAGATGAAGTAGTTCTGATAGCCAAGCTGCTCCTGGAGCCAGCCGCTCGCCATGGCAGGCAGCATCATGCCCAGGGCCATGATCCCTGTGGAGATCGCATAGTGGACCGTTCTATATTCGCCCTCGGAAACCATGATCATGAACATCGTGTAGGCCGTAAAGCCGAAGCCGTAACCGAATTGCTCCAGGGCAATGCAGAGGTTGATCAGGAGGAGGTTGCCGGGCATGGCCTGTGAGAGGTAGACGTAGACGAGATCCGGCAGATGAACAGCGCAGACCATGATCCAGATCCAGAACTTGAGGCCCTTCCTCGAAATCACATAACCGCCGAGAAGTCCTCCCAGCATGAGCGAAATCACTCCCACGGTGCCGTAGATGATCCCCACCTCTGAGGTGGTCAGTCCCAGCCCGCCTTTTGATGTGGGATCGAGCAGAAAGGGTGCGAGGATCTTGACAATCTGGGTCTCCGCAAACCGGTAGAAGAAGAGGAAGGCAAGAATGGCCACGATCTCTTTCCTTCTGAAGAAGAGGCTGAAGATGTGGAGAAATTCGTTCGTGAGAGAGACCGAAGGATCTCGGGGAGCGGGGTGGTCTGCCGGTGGGTAGGGAAGAAGAAGAGAGTGGTAAAGCCAGAGGCCGGCGAAGAGAGCTGCAGCTAAGAAGAGGGCAGTGGACCAGGCGGCAGGGACAGGATGGCCGCTTGCTTCGAGAAGACCGGCAAGGACGACAAGCCCGCCTTTGGCCGCGATCGTGGCGATCCGGTAGAAGGTCGTTCGAACTCCAACGAAAGCAGCTTGTTGATGCTCGGAGAGCCCAAGCATGTAGAAACCATCGGCCGCCGTGTCATGGGTGGCCGAGCCAAAGGCCATCAGCCAGAAGAAGGCAAGGGTGTACTGAAAGAACCGGCTGGCTGGAATGGTGAAGGCAATGCAGGCCAGTGACAGGGCGATCAGGAGTTGCATCAGGACGATCCAGTAGCGCTTCGTCCTGAACAGGTCGACAAAAGGACTCCAGAGGGGTTTGATCACCCAGGGGAGGTAGAGCCAGCTTGTATAAAGGGCGATGTCTGTGTTTGAGATCCCGAGGCGCTTGTAAAGGACGACCGAAACCGTCATGACCATGATGTAAGGGATTCCTTCAGCCACATAGAGAGAAGGGACCCAGAGCCATGGATTTCGCGATGTCGATTTCTGTGTGTTCATATTCTACGACGCCTGTGCCATGCTGTTTCTCAATATATCTTCTTTACTTCCACTCCCTGAAAATAGTGTCTCAGGATCTCCTCCGCTGAAAATCCATGGGCTGCCATGGCGGCGGCGCCGATCTGGCAGAGTCCCACACCATGTCCCCAGCCTGCTCCGTGAAAGACAAATCGTCCTTCTTCAGCCTTCACAACAAATGCACTGCTGTAGAGGTGACTCCAGGAGAGCCAGCGCCGTATTTCGAGCTCCTTTCCAACGACCATGCTTCTCTTCGATCCGATGATCTTCAATCGGAAGATCCGGCCTGAGGGACCGCGCTGAAGGGGAACGATCTCGCGGAGTTTCCCGAAGTCAAGGCCCGATTTCTCTTTGAGGATCTCCTCCAGTTCCGCCCGGGAATATTCGACCCTCCAGCGGAAGAAGTTTCTTGTATGGCGGTCCAGGTCGGGAAGGATCTTCTCGAGAAGATCCTGGTCTCTTACATGACAGTAGGCCTCTGGCTCTGAAAGGATCCAGGCTGAAGCCTCCTGTTCATTCTTGATCGGACAATGAGAGAACAGTGAGTCTGAAATACTTGTCAAGTAGGGGAGCCGGTGGTTATCCCAGGCTGTTTCGAACTCTTCGGTCAGTCCTCCGCAGGCCTTGGAATAGCGTGCATCGCAGATTTGTCCCTGGTAGGTGATCACCATCCCCCGGGTTCTTCTGAGCGCCTCCTCCGCCTGTTCGGATATCTTCGTAATGCCCTGGTAGCGCTGGCAGTGGTCATCAGCACAGACGTCGAAGAGGTCGTGGCCCTCCCGGTCATACCAGCGGGTGATCTCTCCTCCGGCCTCCTCCACCGATTTCGATCTCTTTGCTGTACCCTTCTTCTGCTCCATCAACGCGAGCAGCCAGCTTCGCGCCACAATGGCCTGGGTCTTGAGAAATTCGATGGGAGCGGACGGGTTCATCTCTGAGGAGATCACGCTTGCGAGATAATCCTCCAGGGAAATCTCATTGATGGCGACGATCGTTCCGTCATCCCGCAATTTGAGGATCAGGTCTCCATGGAAGGTCTGATCCTCCATCCTCTCCCAGTGAAAGCGGTTTCCGATTTTGACGTGGAAAAGTCTGAAGATCGAATCTCCAATCGGTGTGAGCCTGATTGTCGGAGAGCGGCAGATCTCGAGATGGTTGCGATCAGAGAGCACGATCGCGCCAGCATCAGCCCTTGCTGAAAACCGGCCTGACACAGGGCCAAAGCCATTCCCTTGAAAGTCGTTTTCCAGATGGCCCTCGACCCTGGTCTTTCGATCCACAATCCCCACAGCGATCCTCGGCTGGCCCTCCACTCGGATCTCCGATCTCTGACTGTTAGGCTCGAATCTTTCCCCTCTAAACCATTATTACTTTTTCGAAGGTGTTGTCAACTCGTTAACCCCGGGGAGAATTTTTTTCTTGACATGTTCAGCTCTATGAGATAATCTACGGAATGCTGTTCCATTATATGACACAAAAGAGCTATTCTAAGGGGCAGGGAAGGCCCCATACTCACCAGTCGC
>JACAEX010000022.1 GCA_013388635.1 Syntrophaceae bacterium
CCACAAAGCCGACGACGAACTTCTAAAATTGCTTAAACCGATCGAAAAACCAAGGTGTGCACTTTTAAACTTTAAATCCATAAAAACGGTGCACTTTTAATTCTTAAATGACATTCCAATAAAAGTGGTTGATTGTTTGGCGAGGTTGTGATAAAGGAACTTTAGACGGAACAACCTGAAGGGACATTTCATGGAGAAAAAGATCCTCGTTGTCGATGATGAAGAAAGGGTGCTTCAATCGATTGCGGGCGTTCTGGAGGATGAAGGGTATCGGGTCGCCACCGCGCGAAGCGGGGAGGAGGCGATCGGGGTCTTTCAGCGAGAGGAGCCGGATGTCGCCCTGGTCGATATCTGGATGCCAGGGATCGACGGCATCGAGGTGTTGAAAAGGCTCAAATGGATTGCTCCGGACTGTCAGGTGATCATGATTTCAGGCCACGCCACGATTTCCACAGCGATGACCGCTGTGAAATTGGGAGCCTTCGATTTCATTGAGAAACCTCTCTCCCTTGACGTTCTCCTCATGACGGTCCGCCGGGCGATCGATCGTCAACAGGAGTTGCTATCGGCTCAGCGGTCTGAGGAGATCGTCGTCGAAGATTCTGCCTTCACAACGAGGTCCGTTCCGTTGAACGAATTGACCGGTCCTCCTTTCACCTCTCTGCGGGAAGCGATCTCCCTGTCCCAAAGGACCTCAAAGAAGAAGGAGAGCACTTTGCTGCACCAGCGGACCCTTAAACGGAGCATGGTGCTTTACGGAACAGGCCTTCATTCCGGTATGAAGACAGGACTTCTCCTCCAGCCCCTTCCTCCCAACAGCGGGATCCTGTTCGGCAACATCTCATCGGACGAGGTCGTCCCTGCCCATCTCGACTATGTCCAGACGACGGAATTTGCCACCTCCCTGAGGAAGGGGAGAGCGGTCGCCAGAACGATCGAACACCTTATGGCCGTGCTCCATGCCTATCGCATTACGAATTTGATGGTCAAGATGATCGAAGAGATTCCGGTGATGGATGGGTCAGCATTGGAGTTTTGTAAGGTGATCGAAGAGGCAGGGGTGGAGGAGCAGGAGGAGAGCCTTGAAGAGCTCGTCATCGATCAACGGCTGGAGGTGGTTCATGGGAACAAATCGCTGGTGGTTGAACCTGCCGATCTCTTTTTAATCTACTTTTTTCTCGACTATCCTCCCCCGATCGGACAGCAGGGTTTTGCCTTTGCCTTAGAGAATGAGAAGGTCTTCAGGGATCAGATTGCGCCGGCGAGGACATTTGGTTTTCTGAAAGATGTGGAGATGCTCGAGAGGATGGGGATGGGAGGAGGAGGGAGGCTTCACAACTTCATCCTGCTCGACGATGAGAAGATCGTGAACACCGAACTTCGGTTCTCGGATGAATTTGTCCGGCATAAGATATTAGACCTGATCGGCGATTTCTATCTCCTCAATCGGCCGGTTCGGGGCAGGGTGATGGCCCGACTGACCGGCCACACGGAAAACATTGCCCTCCTGAAGAAGATCCAGGAAGCGATCAGAGAGAAAGAACGGTGAGGAGAGATGGCACACGAAGAGATCCGACCCCCGGTTAAAGAGTTCCTCGATCTATTGGCCGACCTGCTGGCTGAGAAGTATTTCGAAAGAATGGACGAACGGATGAAGAAGATCCCTGAGCTCAGGAGGTTGATCACCGCCAAAGAGGCGGGCCAGTATCTGAGCCTCTCCACGGATACCATCTACCGATTGGCCTCGCTGAAGAAACTTCCCTATCTCAAGATCGGAGGCCGGGTCCTTTTTGATGTGAAGGCCCTGGACCACTGGATTGACAGGCACCTAATTCGAGAGAAGGAGTGGAAGAGACAGGAACTCATGCCTGAGATCGAAAAGGAACGAGGGGATGCCAGGACCTCCAGGGAGTCCGATCTTCTCGGCCTCCTCAAGAAGAAGGGAAAGGATTGAGTCCGAAACGTTAGACCTCTCTCAACCGGGTGGATCATGAAGACGAAATTGATACTCCGGCATCCGATCTCCACACTCTCCAATCAGGTACTCTTCCCTGCGGGGACCTTGATGACTGAAGAAGCGTTGGATGGTGTGATCGATTCCAACACGGCTTATCCCTATCCAAGCGCTCCGCTTCTTTCGTACGGTACGGTCAAGGAGGACTGCTTAAATTTTCTCAGCGCCCCTCCTTACCGGACGGTCTTCTCAGCCAAGGGCCAGATCGATGACCTCCTCCAGGTCATGGAAAACGTTTCTCTTTCGATGCCCATTTTGCAATCGCTGGACTATTTCAAGAAGTATGACTTCCACACCTACTCCCATGTGCTCACGGTCTTTGCCCTGTCCACCCTTCTGGCAAAGGATCTGATCCCTGATCACCAGGAGTGTATCCGACTCTCAGCCACTGGCCCCACCCATGACATCGGCAAGATCTGTGTGCCTCTGCCCATTCTGAAAAAGACCACACCTCTGACCAGGGCGGAGCATAGTTTTATTGAACATCACGCCGCGGCAGGCTATGTGCTGCTCAGTTATTACTCCAAAAGGACCGAGCACCTCGGATCCAAGGTAGCCTTAGACCATCATGAGAGGAGAGATCGATCAGGATATCCTCGAGCCGTTCCGCTCGACGATCCCATGGTAGAGATCGTCGCCGTGAGTGACATTTACGATGCACTGATCAAGCCCAGGCCTTATCGATCCGGACCTTATGATAATCGGACCGCCCTGGAGGAGATCACTGAAATGGCGGAACAGAATAAGATCGGGTGGGATGTGCTCAGGGTGCTCATCGCTCATAACCGGGAATCCAAACCCGACTATCGAGAGATCAGGATCTCCGCGGAAAAGAGGGGGACTCCACCTTCTTACAATGTGCACGGTATGATCGCTGAAGAAGAGGCGGACCCGAAGGACTGAACCGGCCGGTCACCGGATTTCGGCCTTTACCTCGACAGCCCCAGCTCCCTTAATTTTTCAGGAGTGGGGATGCCCTCTTCAGACCAGCCTCGATACTCGTAGTATTCGCCGAGCATCTGACCGAGGGGAGGAAGATTGGGCGTCAGGCCCTTTCCAATCCGCTTAAACGTCAGGGAACGGAAGGGGAGGAAGTCGTCTTTTCTACTGATCCCTAACCTCACGTTATACAGCCTCTTCAGATTGAAGATCCGGTCTCCGGTCTTCATAAACTCCTCGATCGTCATCTCCGCCCCTGTCACGTCCCGATACCATTTCACGATGTCGGTGAGCGTCACCCCTCCGAAAAGGATGAACTTGCAAAGTTTGAGGGAGTCCATCATTCCCATCACGTTTTGAGTCTTGGCGGCAAGGGCTGCTTTGCCCTCGACCTTGAATCGGTCAAGGGGCTCCGGGATCCCGATCTCAGGGGCTTTTAACACCCTCTCGAAGGTATGGCTGAGGCCGGAAAGGTGGCAGGCTCCTCTTGCTGAGGTTGCAAACGCCACAGCCCCTGCGTTATATCCTCTCGGATCATGGGCAGGCAGTTCGAGACCTTTGACGTGCATGGCGAATTCCACAGAATTCTTTCCTATCTCTTCAGAGGCCTTTTTTACTCCCTTCCCAAGAATTTCTCCGGCCCCTTTCTTCTGGGCGATCATCTTGATCATCCCGATCAATGCCTCAGCGCTTCCCCACCGAAGCTCGATGCCACCGGTATCCTCTCGATCGATCAAACCCTTCTCATAGGCTTCCATGCCAAAGGCAATCGCCCCTCCGGTTGAGATCGTGTCGAGGCCGAAGCGGTTGCAGAGTTCGTTGGCGAAACAGAGGGCCTCCAGATCATCGACCAGACAGCTGCTTCCGAGCAGGGCCAGGGTTTCGTATTCTGGGCCTGCACCGTCCACGCCCGCATAGGGACCTTTCTCCACCTTCACCTTTCTTCCGCAGCCCAGGATGCAGGCGTCGCAGTAGTATCGGCCGGTCAAGACCGTTTCAGACATCGTAAAGCCATTGATCTTTTCTGCAGACTCCTCCCATCTTCCAACAAATTTCCAGTTCTGGAGAGGAAGTGTGCCCATGGCCTCAAAGGCGGAGAGTCCGCCCGAGGTCCCATATTTTCTGAAGTTCTCTGCATTCTTATTGATCAGGGGAGCGAACTCCTTCGGCAGCCGGGCCACGCTCTCCGGGTCGTGGACAGAGACATTTCCGGTTCCGTAAACGACGATGGCCTTCAGGTTCTTTGAACCCATCACCGCTCCCATTCCACAGCGGCCAGCAGCCCGCGCGTCCTTACCATCTGTCAGAATGGCAGCGAGCGGGACCAGGTTTTCTCCTGCCTGACCGATGGTGCTCACCACGGCCTTTTCGTGGGTCTCCCCCCTCAGAACGGGATCGATCTCATAGGTATCTTTTCCCCAGAGGTGGGAGGCATCTCGGATCTCCCATCTCCCGTCGTGAAGCCAGAGGTAGACCGGCTTTTCAGATCTGCCGGTGATGATGATCCCATCGAACCCGGCCCTTTTCAGGTTGGCGCCCCAGCTCCCGCCCACATCCGATTCGCCAAAGATGCCCGTAAGAGGAGACCTGCAAACCACCGCGTGCCTTCCGCTCAGCGGAACAGACGTTCCTGTAAACGGGCCGGTCATGAAGATCAGCGGATTCTCCGGAGCGAGAGGGCTTGTCCTCTCATCGCTCATTTCATACAGAAATTTTGCTCCCAGACCACTCCCGCCGACGAACTGGCGAGCCCATTCTTCGTTCAGATCCTCAACACGGACTCTGGAATTTGACAGGTCGACATATAAAAGCCTACCGGCATAACCTCTTAATTTCATGGCGAACTCCTCTGTCCCTGAGATGGATTAGGATTAAAATGTGCCCCAGCCGAACCCCCTTTGTCAACTCATGGGTCGATTCTTGCCGGCAGCTCAGGAAGTTCGATGATCAAATTGATTCCTTTGCCTATGTCAATGGTCAAGGTCACTTTCCCTTTCTGCTTGGCAATCACTCCACCCATCAGCTGGAGCTCCAGGTCCACTTCTTTATCGTAGGTTTTCTCAAAGACTGTTTTCAGAAAAAGGGTCAATATTTCGGAAAGGGCCTCTCCGGAGATGAGCGATCCCTCTGCATTGACTCTCATGCAGACGTTGTTTCCTTCCTGGTAGGATTCAAAGGTCAAATGGTTTGCCCGATCGATGGCCTGACGCATCTTCGCGATCACCTCTCTGACAATTGCAATTTCTTCCCTCTGTTCCAGCGTAGTGTAGATGATCTTTTTCAACTCTTCGTTTTTCCACGGCTTGGAAATAAACCGGCATACCTCCCCCTCATTGATCGCTCCGATCAGGACATCGATGTCAGTAAAGCCGCTTAAGAGGATTCGGATGGAATCCGGATACCGTTGCTTGATCTGGGTCAGCAGCTCGATCCCGGACATCCCGGGCATGCGCTGGTCAGAGATCACCATATCGATTCCGTTCGGAGGGATCTTCTCTAATGCCTCCTGACCACTGGTAGCGGTAATGATCTCAAAACGCTTCTCCTCCCCCAAGACCCGTTGGAGGATCCGGAGAATATATTCCTCGTCGTCGACCAAGAGAAGTGTGTACTTATCCTTCTTCATTTTGTCCAAACCTCCTAAGAAGCATAAATTTTGGGCCGAACCAGGAATTCATCAGAAACCCTTCAAATCGCAGCCTCTATTTCACGGCCCCTGTGACGAGCCCGGTCAGCAGATGGCGTCGAAAGCAGTAATAAAGGATGACAGGCGGAATGGAGTAGAGGACAGACTCCGCCATCAAAAGATTCCAAGGCGCATCATCCGTGGCCAAGAAGTTTCCCATGGCCACGGGGATGGTGATGTTGGTCTCGCCTGATAGGAAGAGCACGGCATAGAGGTATTCATTCCAGGAATAAAGGAAAGCATAGGTCGCAATGGCCACAATGGCCGGGAGGATGAGCGGCAAGTAGATGTGGAAGAAAAGCTGCCAGGATCCTGCTCCGTCTATGGCTGCGGCCTCATCGATCTGCGATGGTACGGTCTTCCCATAATCCCAGAGGATCCAGACGGCATAGGGTGAGGTGAATGTAATCATAACCAGGATCACCGAGAGCTTCGTTCCAATCAGGTCATAGTCTGCCATCAGTTTGAAGAAGGGGATGGAGAGGAAGGAAGAGGGAATGATGTAGGTGAAGAGGGCCATGCCGGAGATAAAGCGGCTTCCACGAAATCGGATCCTGGCCAGCGCAAAGCTTCCCAGAGTTCCCACGATGAGGACTGCTGCTGTGGTCAGCAGGGCGATGGCCACGCTGTTGTAGAGCTGGGTCCAGAATTGGCTGACGAAGTAGTTGCTCTGCTGGAGCGTCTGGGTGTAATTTTCCAGGGTAGGGCTGTTCACATAGAGCTTGGGCTTGAACAGATCCTCCCAGGGTGTCAAGGAAAGCAACGACATATAGTAGACGGGAAAGATGGTCCAGACAGCAATGAGGCCACACAGACCAAAGAAAAGAATTTTTCGCAAGCCTCGTAGACGCATCTGGTAGACTCCTACTTCACCTTTCGGATCAGGATGAAAATGAAAAGGAGCGTCACGGGCAGTGCCGTGGTGAAGACCCCAACTCCCCAATCAATTTTGCCCATCTGAAACGTGTACCGGTATGCCAGGGTTGCAAGGACGTGAGTCGAATCGCCTGGAGCCCCGCCTGTCATGAGCTTGATGATCACAAAGTCTCCCAGTGTGAAGACCATGGACAAAAGACTGCAAATCAGGTAGAGATTCTGGAGCATAGGGAAGGTGACGTATCGAAATTTCTGAAGAGGTCTCGCTCCGTCAATATCCGAGGCTTCATAAAGCTCCCTGGGAATGCTTCGTCGTCCTGCCACGAAGATCAGCGTCCAGAAGGGAAGGTACTTCCAGATGTGGTAGATAATAGCAGCCGCCAATGCGGTCGGACGCCGGACCAACCAGGGATAGCCCTCCAATCCAAAATCGATCAGGATCTTGTTTATAATTCCCCATTGCCCGTTCAGCATCCACCGAAATGAGAATATGCCGGGCAAGGAAGGAATGGCCCAGGGGAGCAGAAAGAGACCACCCAGGACCCGGATCGCCCAGTGCTCCACGCAGAAGAGAGCTGAAAGCACCAGAGCCAGGAACATCTTGACGTTCACCGCCACGCCCACAAAGATGATGGTATTGAAAATGGTCTGGATGAAGATCGGATCTGAAAAGATGGCAGGGTAGATCGTCCGGTCCAACCCCAGATAAACCTCGTACAGCATGGGAGTGATGACGAGAACGAGAAAGATGAGGATCAATGGAGAGCAGAAGAGCAACCCAAGGCTGGTCTTCCGGCTCCAGTGTTCCCTGCGGACGACGGTAGGTGAAGGCATGGCTACAGGTAGAATCTCTGCCATAGAATCCAAAATAGAGCGGGTGGAAGGGCCCGGGTCTCCCACCCGCATTCGGGGTTCCCCGAAAATGTTCTTCCCTTACTTCCAGCCAGCAAAGATTGTCTGGATTCGGCTTATTGCCTCATCCGCTGCCTTCTCGTTTGTCCATTTCTCCGTCACCACTCTGGAGATCGCCTTTCCCCACACATTCTCTGTGTAAACCTGGGAGTAGGCGGGATGGTGGCTATAGTAGAAGGCGCGTGTAGGGTTCTTCAGGAACTGATCGGTGACCACTGGAATGTGCGGATCTTTTGGATCGTGGAAGAAGGGATCTGCTGCCACATCCTTGAAGGACGGGAACCAGCGGCCGTTCGACGCCTTGACATACTCGGTGAAATGTTTGGGCCCCAAGACATACCTGATGAATTTTCTGGCCAATACCTGCTCCTTCGCATCCTTCGGGATGATGACGGACTTCACAGAGACGAGGTAGGGGTAACCCTTTCCATCCGGAGCAGCAGGCTGCAGGATGGTTCCAATCTTATTGTAGTAATTGTCTTTGTTGGTGAAGAAATGGGCGCCCGGGATCGAGATGGAAGGATTGGGCGTCATCACGACTGTCTTGTTGTGGAAGTTGGCGTTGTTGTCGCCGTCCGTCCAGGTCAAGGCATCCGTGGGCACATAACCTTCGTTATAGATGCTGGTAAAGAAAGCCAATGTCTTGACGATGGCCTCGCGATTCTTAGGCTCTCCGGCTATCACCTTCCCATCGGGTGATAAAATCTCTCCTCGAAAGGCGAGCAGATACTGTTCGAAGTTGTAGAAGGTGTCGGTGGCACGGCTGGAAGAGGTCATGCCGATCCCATAAACCTTACCGTACTTGGCAGGATCCTTCTTCCGGAGGTTATCCTGCACCTTCTTCCAGAATGCCCAGTGTTCATCCCACTTCATCGGGATCTTCTTGGGATCAGGATCGAAGCCGGCCTCCTTCACGAGATCCTTCCAGTAGTGGGTGCCCAGCGCCTGTGCCTCAATGGGGATGGAGTAGTAACTCCACTTCTTCTCAACGTTGTTATAAAGCCATCCGGTCTTGAGATGCGATTCCAGGTAGCGGGGCTTCAGATCGTTAATGACATCGGAGACATCAGACAATCTTCCCTCCCACGCAAATTTGGGCGCGATCTGCCAATCCGTGAAGAAACAGAAAGCCACATCAGGCACCCGCCGGGCGATCAGGGCACTGATGATCTTTGGACCCAGGTCATCCTGAATGGTGAAGGTGAGGTCCACATCGACATTGTTGAACTGAGCAAACTCCGTAGCCAGCTTTTGCATGCCTGCATCTTCCTCTTTGTAATAACCCTTGTTCCACCAGACAACGAGCTTGGGCTTCGAAAAGGCCATCTCAAGGCCCGGCCCAAGGAAAGAAAAGATGACACCGAGTGCAACGATCCAGAGAATATGCCGTCTGAGAAAATGTCTTTCCATCTTTTTACTCCTCCTTTCTTTGTAAAGTAGGCCTCCCCTTGGACTCCAAAGAGCAATTTACCATATCCACAGGGAATGTCAATCCTTCGAAATGCTTGACAGGAATGAAGACCAGACTTATCATTACCTTATGGGAAGGAGGTGAGGTCCATGAGATGGATGTTCCCCCACGCAACCCATTGTTCGGCCTGTGGCTCGATACGCGGGTCCTGAGCATGACATAAAACTGCTCATCGGAATTTAGATGGTCTGGATTGAAAGGCCGGTGGAATCTGCACCGGCCTTTTCTTTTTTAATGCTTCTTCTGGAACCGAGACTTATTTGAATTTCAGGAGCGGAGCACTTCGCCTGCACAGCTGAATGGGGAGCCCCCACGGGTCGCGCAACATCGCCAGCCGGGAGCCATCGGCAAGTTGCTCATCCTTGACCAGAGTGGCGCCTGCTTCGAGCAATCTCGATTTGTCTGCCTCCGGGTCCTTTGAGACAAAAGCGAGATGGAGCAGGAGGGGATCCATCTCGGCGTAGGAGGGAACCTGATCCGGCGGGTTGTGATAGATTTCGATCATCATCAGGCCGGTAGCCTCTCTCAGGAAGTGGGTGTACGGAGGGGTGGTCATTCCCTTTGCGATCTCGAATCCCAGGTGTTCCCGATACCAGGATGCCATGGCAATGGGATCAGCCACATTGAGGGCAACGTGTTCCATCTTCATTCTTTTCTCCATTGCTATTGAAGATGATCTCCACGGGTTTTCGACTGCTCGGGTTGGTCCTTCCACGGCCACAACTTTACCATAATGTCACAGTTTGTCAAGCAAATTTGCCTCTTGACATCCGATCGATCAAGGCATAACATGGGGCATAAAATAGGTCATCCATGTTAACCAAAGGAGGTTCGTATGAAGAAGGGTCTGACTGCTTTTCTGATCGGATTGTTTGCCATTTTTCCTTTCACCGTTTTTTTGTCATCAAAGGCCTCTGCTGGCCCCATGGTCATGAGGGTAGGGGAAACCCATGCACAGGATTATCCTACGACGAAAGGTCTCTATGAATTTGCGAGGCTGGTCAAGGAACGAAGCAATGGCAGGATCGTCATTGAGATCTATCACAGCAAACAGCTGGGCGAGGAAAGGGCGGTGATCGAGCAGGTCCAGTTAGGGGCTGTTGAGATGACCCGTGTGAGTGTCTCTGCAGCCTCTGCCTATGTGAGAGACCTCGATGCGCTTCAGCTCCCCTATCTCTACCGGAATTCCGATCACATGTGGAAGGTCCTGAACGGCCCGATCGGGGCGGAGATCCTGAAGAAACTGGAGGCCTCCAATTTTATCGGCACCGGATGGTTTGAAGCCGGCTCCCGAAATTTCTATACCAAAAGACAGGTGAAGACCGTCAGCGATCTCAAAGGGATGAAAATTCGGGTTCAACAGGCTCCGTTGATGGTGGGGATGATCGAGGCCCTCGGCGCTGTGGCCGCACCCTTGCCCTTTGGGGAGGTCTATTCTGCACTTAAGACCGGCGTGATCGACGGGGCAGAGAACAACTGGCCGAGCTATCTCTCCACCAGCCATTACGAAGTGGCCAAGTACTTTATCGTGGATGAACACACACGAGTCCCTGAGATTACCCTTGGGAGCAAGAAGGTCTTCGACAAGCTGTCGAAAGAGGACCGTGCCCTCATCATCAAGGCCCATCAGGATGCCGTGCCATACCAGATTAAACTGTGGAATGACTTTGAAAAGGTGGCTGAAAAGGCGGTCCGCGAAAAGGGGAGTGTGATTACGGAAGTGAGCCCGGCAGAGAAGAAGAAATTTATGGATGCCATGAAACCCCTCTATGACAAGCAACCGGCCGAGATCTTAGCAGTTGCGAAGAAGATCAGGGAGGTCAAGTAAATCCCATTTTTGAAAGCGGATCGCAGAGGAGGCAAGAGGCTCCGGGCCCTTGCCTCTTTTTTTCTCTCTTCGCCTTGCGATATCTGGGGTCATTTTCCAGGCATGAGCAGGTTGGGCAGAAAGAGGGTGATGGCAGGGATGTAGGTGACCAGCATGAGGGTGATCAGCATCGAGATGTAGAAAGGAATACAGCCTTTTGATGCCCTCTCGATTGGGATCTTCCCGACCGCACTTCCTACAAAGAGGGCGGAACCTACGGGAGGCGTGCAGAGCCCGATGGAGAGGTTCAAAAGGAGCATGATGCCGAAATGGACCGGATCCATCCCCATCTTTAAAACTAAGACGGGAAAGAGGATGGGCGTGCAGATGAGGATAAGGGGCGCCATGTCCATGATGCATCCCAGGGCAAGGAGCATGAAATTGATCAACAGGAGAAGCAAGTAATAGTTGTCCGTGATGGAGAGGAGGAATTCTGTCGTCAGTCTCGGAACCTGCAAACGGGAGAGTAAATACCCATAGGCACTTGCAGCAGCGATCAGGCTCATGACTATGGCCAGGGTTTTGAGCGAGGAATAGAGTATCTTCACAAATCTGATCAAAGGGGCATCTCGGTAGATGAAGAAGGTGACAATGAAGGCGTAGATGACGGCAAAGGCTGCAGCCTCGGTGGCTGTAAAAATGCCGATGATCACCCCGCCCACCACAATCAATGCAGTGAACATGGCGAGGGCCCCATCTAAAAGGATGAACAGACCTTCTTTTAAGGTATAACCCTTGCCTCTCGGGTATTTCCTCCTGATCGCAATCACGAGGGAGATGATCAGCATCGTGATGCCCATCAGGATTCCGGGGAGATAACCTCCTAAGAAGAGCTTGCCCACAGAGACCACCAGCAGTGTTCCACCTGCCAATTGCGAAGCGCTCCCAACGGCAAAGGCATAGATGATCATATTGTGGCTGGGCGGGATGATGATCCCCTGACAGGCAGAACAGACCGTAAGCCCAACGGCAAATTCATCATCATAGCCTTGTTTCTTCATCATGGGGATGACGATGGAGCCTAGGGAAGAGACATCCGCCACAGCAGAACCCGAGATCCCGCCGAAAAACATGCTGTCCATCACATTGACCATGGCCAGCCCGCCCGGAAGCCTCCCCACCAGGAGATTGGCTAAGTTGACCAGCCTCTGGGAGATGCCCCCTTCGTTCATGATCTCACCCATGATGATGAAGAAGGGAATCGCGAGAAGGGAAAAATTCATCACGCCATCTGCCATGACCTTCACGATCGCCTCCAAGGGAACATTCAAATAGATACCCGTGACGATGGCCGAGATGGCCAGGCAGAAGGTGATGGGCACCCGAAGTAAAACCAAGACTCCGAACGTGGCCAACAGAAGGGTGATCCCTGTATGGTCAACGATCATGTTTCTCCCCCACGCTCATGAATTTTTGGTCGAGATAATGATCCTCCTTCTCAAAACCGAGAAGATCCATGAGCGAGTCGTACAGGATCAAAAGACCGGCCAGAGGGATCATGATAAATTGAAGGGAGGCAGGTAGACTGGGGATGGAGGCGATGCTGCCTTTGATCCCCATGATGAGCAGGATGCCGTAGTATAAAAGGACAAAACCAATGACCGACAGGATCAGATATTTCAGCCTCAACAGGATCGTTGTGATCCATTGAGGGGCTCGTTTGGGAATAAGATTGACATGGATATGGGAGTCGAGCTTTACCCCGATAGCCATACTTAGAAAGGTGAAGGCCGTCATGAGCACATTGCTCGAGATCTCTTCTGTCCAGGAGATACCTGAACTAAAGCCGTATCTCAATATCACATTGACCGAGATGATCATGAGTTGAAAAGCTAAGAAGACGCAGGCCAGGATCGCACTGACAAAGTGAATTCTGTTAAAAATATCCCTCACCTTCATCAGGCCCGAGCCTCCTCCGGGAAGTTTAATACCAAAAACGGAGCGCTTGTCAAGCTGTTTTCATCCTGCTAACCTAAAAATGATTCAGGAATCCAAAAAATAAATGGCGCTTTGGGCCGATAGGTTCCGGTGGTTTAGAATATCATTTTTATCAATCTCGGCCTTTTTTCTGAATTGGAATTTCGGTGCAATCTCGGATTAGACATTTGCTCTTTTTTTGGATATGATTATAAATTATGAAGATCGCCATTTCAGGGAAAGGGGGCGTGGGCAAGACCACACTCGCAGGAGTGATGGCCCGGATTCTTGCGGATCAGGGCAGGAAGGTCCTCGCGATCGATGCAGATCCGGATTCCAACCTGGCCTCGGCGATCGGATTTTCCAAGGAGGCGCTGGCTAGGCTTTCGCCCATTGCATCGATGACCTCTTTGATCGAGGAGAGGACAGGTGCAAAAAAGGGGACCTTTGGCTCACTGTTCAAGCTCAATCCCAAGGTGGATGACCTCCCTGAAGAGTTGGGCGTGACCTATCAGGGCGTGAGGCTTCTGCTGTTAGGATCCATCCCCCAGGGCGGCGGAGGCTGTTTCTGCCCAGAAAACGTTCTTCTGAAAAACCTGGTGCGGCATCTTCTGGTTCAGCGCGAGGAGGTTCTGATCATCGATATGGAGGCGGGGCTGGAGCACCTGGGAAGGGGAAGCACAGGGTATGTGGATGCGCTGATCATCGTCGTGGAGCCTGGGCAGAGGGCGATCAATACGGCGAGACAGATCAAGAAACTGGGCGAGGACTTGCGGATCAGAAATATGTTGATCGTTGGAAACAAGGTCAGCTCCGAAGGGGACAGAAGGATCATCGAGGAGAACCTTTCCAATTTTCCGGTCTTGGGCCATATGAGCTTCAACCCAAAGGTCCTCCAGGCTGACCGGGAGGGAAGGTCTCCTTATGATATGGATGAGAAGATCAGAGAAGAGGTAAAAGGGATTCTCAAGGAACTGGAGAAGAGAATTTGAAAATAACCAAATTCCAGGCACCAAGCGCCAAGTAATGACCAAAGGTCTCAATGACCAAAACCTGAAAGTAATTTCAATTTACGCTTCCGGGATTTGGATATTGGGGATTGTTTGGAGTTTGGGATTTGGTTATTGGAATTTACTTTATGGCAAGGACGATCTTTGTATGGTTTTGTATTGTGGTGGCTACGTTGGTTTTAGGTTTTCTTGCATTCGTCACCTATCCCTTTGATCGAAAGGGAAGGGCGGTCCATCATTACGCAAGGCTTTGGGGCAAAGCTGCCCTTCTGGCGAATGGGGTGAGGGTGAGGTTAGAGGGGATGGATCGCCTAAAAGGAGAAGGCCCTTACATCTTCATGTCAAACCACCAGGGGAGTTACGACATCTTTGTCCTCTTGGGTTATCTTCCTTTCCAATTCAAATGGCTGGCCAAGAAAGAGCTTTTCTCCATTCCCTTTTTCGGCTGGACGATGGCTGCTGCAGGGTATATCAGCATCGACCGGGAAGGGACGCGCAAGACCGTGGAGGCGATGAACGAGGCGGCTCAAAAGATTCGAGATGGAATGTCGGTCGTGGTCTTTCCCGAGGGTTCGAGGAGCCCTGACGGTTCGATCCAACCCTTTAAAAAAGGCGGTTTCACCTTGGCGATTAAGTCCCGGGCACCCATCGTCCCCATTGCCATCCATGGAAGCCGAGAGGTCATGCCAAAGGGCAGATTGAAAGCAGTCCCTGGGGAGATCAGGGTTCGGGTCGGCGATCCCATCGAAACCCGCAATTACTCGTTAAAGGAGCGGGCGTCTTTAATGGAGAAGGTGAGAGAGACCATCGCTCAGAATTTTAGGTCGATTTCTGAAGAGTAGGCGAGGAAGCATCGTGAGAGAGGATTCCTTCAAGGAGAGATTGGTGCATGAGATCGTAGGGATCCTGTTGATCGCGCTGGCGGTCTTTCTCTTCCTGAGCCTGCTCTCCTACGCCCCGGCTGACCCTTCTTTCTTTTCCCATACTTCTCCGAGGTTGAAGACCATCCATAACTGGATGGGGGTTGTGGGGGCCTACCTTTCCAGCCTTCTCTTCCTGGGGTTTGGATTTTCCTCATACCTGGTTCCTCTCTTCTTGGGCCTCTATGCCTGGTGTTTCATTTTTGGATGGGAGGTGAGACTCCTCTCCTTGAAGATGGCAGGCTGGGTGGCGATGATTCTGGCCATGTCTTCACTTTCCGGTTTATGGTTGAAGCCGATTCCTCTCTCCCATCAGGATATGCTGGTGGGTGGAATTCTCGGAGAGGTTCTTTCAAGATACCTGGTTCGATATTTCAATGTCCCCGGTGCAACCGTTCTCTTAGTGGTGATTTTGATCCTCTCTTTCATCCTGGGAACAGGCCTCTCGTTCATCTCCGTTGTCCATCATTCTGTGAGCTGGGTTGGACGCCTCTGGGAGAAGGTGGGTACCCTCAAGGTGCTAAGGAAGGAGCGCGGTGAGAGGGCAAAAAAGCTGGGGAAGCGAAAACAGGAGAAGGAAGAGGCAAAAGAGATAGCACCTCCGGTGGTTGTAGAGGCCCCCTCTCTCTCTGTAAAAAAGGAGGAGATCGTTGAACAGGTCTCCTTCGAATTCCTGCAGCCGAGGAAGGCCTTTCAGCTCCCGCCGATCTCTCTGCTCGAGGCCGATTTGGAGAAGAGACAGAAGATCGACCGAGAAAGTTTGATCATGAACTCGCGCATCTTAGAGAAGAAGCTCTCAGACTATGGCGTGGAAGGCCGCGTCGTCGAAGTGAGGCCAGGTCCGGTCATCACCGTCTATGAATTTGAGCCGGCTCCCGGGGTGAAGGTCAGCCGGATCGTCAACCTGGCGGATGACCTGGCGCTGGCATTGAGCGCTCTCTCGATCCGGATCGTGGCTCCCATTCCCGGTAAGGCGGTGGTGGGGATCGAGGTCCCTAATGCCAATAGGGAGACGGTCTTTCTAAAGGAGATCATCGATTCCGACGCATTTCGAGCCTCCAAATCGAAGCTCTCCTTCGGCCTCGGGAAGGATATTTCAGGCGAACCGTTCACCGTCGATCTGGCAAGAATGCCCCATCTCCTGGTCGCAGGATCCACAGGCTCCGGGAAGAGCGTCTCGATCAATTCGATGATCTGCAGCATTCTCTTCAAGGCCACTCCGGATGAGGTGCGATTTCTCATGATCGACCCCAAGATGCTCGAGCTCTCGGATTATGAGGGCATCCCTCATCTGCTTCTGCCCGTGGTTACCAATCCCAAGAAGGCTGCAGTTGCTCTGAAGTGGTTGGTGGACGAGATGGAGCGGAGGTACAGCGTCCTCGCCGAAAGGGGGGTGAGGAATATTGAGCATTACCACCAGAAGATGGAGAAGGAGTTAAAGGAGAAAGGGAAGGTCTACAAACGGAAGGGCGACACCTTAGAAGGAACCGGAGAAGAACTGTCTGAACCGATGGAGAGGCTCCCCTACATCGTGGTGGTGATCGATGAATTGGCCGATCTGATGATGATCTCTTCCAGAGAGGTAGAGGAATACATCACCCGCCTGGCTCAGATGGCCAGGGCGGTCGGGATTCATCTGATACTGGCGACCCAGAGGCCCTCGGTCGATGTGCTGACAGGGATCATCAAAGCGAACTTCCCTGCTCGAATCTCTTTTCAGGTGACATCGAAAGTCGACTCCCGGACCATCTTGGACACGATTGGGGCGGAGCATCTTCTTGGATCTGGCGATATGCTCTTCCTCCCCCCTGGAAGCTCGAAGCTGATACGGGTCCATGGCGCGTTCGTCTCAAGCGCGGAGATCAAGCGGGTCGTTGAATTCTTAAAGAAGCAGGGAAAGCCTTCCTATGACCCCTCTATTCTCGAGGAAGTGAAGAAGGAAAAAGAGGCCTCTGGCGAAGAGGAATATGATGAGAAGTATGATGAGGCGGTCGCCTTTGTGGCTGAGACCGGCCAGGCCTCCATCTCGCTTATCCAGAGGCGATTTCGGATCGGCTATAATCGAGCCGCTCGCATCATCGAAAAGATGGAAGAAGAAGGGGTCGTAGGACCTTCAGATGGGATTAAACCGAGAGAGGTTCTCATTAAAAAAATAGAGTAGATCAGGAATTGTGGAAGAGGGAGGCGGACGTGAAAAGAATCTCTTTAATGAGCGGGATGGCCCTGATTCTATTGGGTCTGGTCCTCGGCCAGGGGGCCTTTGGAGCAAGCGGAGAATCTGTTCTGTCGGAGATCCAGAGGCGATACGAAGCGACTCACGATTTGGAGGCCACCTTTGTCCAGGAGTATATCGGTAAGGTGATGAAAAAGCCTCAACGAGGAGAGGGCAAGGTCTATTTCAAGAGGAAGGGGATGATGCGATGGGACTATCGTGTTCCCAACCAGAAGCTCATTTCCGATGGACACCGCCTCTGGTACTATCAACCCGAGGAGAACCAGGTCTTCGTATCCGAGGTTTCAAAGATTTTAAAGGAAAAGGCCCCCCTTGCCTTCTTATCCGGGGAAGGGGACTTGCGCCGTGATTTCAAGCTTCTCAATCTTAACGAATCTCTCTCCGAGAGAGAGGAGAACTTTATCCTGGAACTGGTTCCGAAAGAGCCGGACGCCGCTCTGTCAAAATTGATTTTAACGGTCGATAAAAAGACCTACTCCGTGCTTCAGGCCGACGTCTTTGACGGTCTGGGTAACGTGACACGCACGAGGTTCATCGACATCAGGACGAATGTGGGCCTCCCGGAAAGCCTCTTCCATTTTTCCATTCCACCGGGGACAGAGGTGCTGAGGATGCAGGAATCCTCCCCGCCCCCGGCTCAGAAACGTTAATTCCGTTGAGTTCGTCATAAACGATCTTAACGATCATAACGGTAACCGATGCCCCTCTACACGACCAACGCGATTGTGATCCGGTGTTACCCCTATGGAGAGTCGGACAAAATCGTCACCTTCCTCACCAAGGATTTCGGAAAGATCAAAGCGATCGCAAAAGGGGCGAGGAGGAGCAGGAGGCGATTTCAAAACGCCCTCGATCTCTTTTCTCATATCCGTCTCATCTTTTTCGATCGTGAAGGGATGGGCCTGGTCAGAGCCGATAATTGCGATCTCCTCCACAGCTTCCCGAGAATCAGGGAAGATCTCAAAAAGATCCTCTACGGGAACTACTATCTGGAATTGGTGAATGAGATGGCTGGAGAGCGAGAGGCGAATTCCGAGGCGTTTGATCTCCTCCTCTTTTTCTTGTCGGCCCTCGAAGAGATGGAGCCTCAAGAGGAGCATCTGAGGATGTTTGAGATCCGGATGCTCTCCTTGTTTGGCTATCAGCCCAATGTGAAGAGGTGTAACCTTTGCAAAAGGGACTGGAGAGAGCTGAGGGAGACCCCGTCCCTTTTTTTCTCCCTTGAAAGAGGGGCCTCGGTCTGCGAATCCTGCTCGAGCGCATTGAACAGCGTCATCCCTTTTTCCTTAGGGACGGCCCGTTTAATCGAACGGATTTCTCAGATGGATCTGGAGAAGATCCGCAGATTCAAGTTCACCGCTCAGGCCTTGTCAGAGAGCCGAGAGGTTCTCACAAAATTTATTACCTACCACTTGGGGAAGGAATTGAAGTCGCTAAAGGCTCTGGGAACGATTAAGACCTAATCGGTTAGAAATTTGGATTTGTTTTGATATTCGATTTTCGGATTTGCGACGAACCATGGAGTTGACATATCAGACTTAAACATGATAGATGAGGGAGCATGAATTTTCAAGACCTGATTTTTTCACTGGAGAGGTTTTGGGCAGATCAGGGCTGCGTCATTCAACAGCCCTACGATACTGAGGTGGGCGCGGGCACATTCCATCCAGCTACCTTTCTCCGTGTTTTGGGCCCTGAGCCCTGGCGGGTTGCGTATGTGGAGCCTTCCCGTCGGCCGACCGATGGTCGATACGGGGAGAATCCCAATCGACTTCAACATTACTATCAGTATCAGGTGATCGTCAAACCCTCTCCGCTCGATATCCAGGAGGTCTACCTCAACAGCCTGAAGTCCTTGGGCATCGATCCGCTGAGCCATGACATCCGATTCGTCGAAGACGATTGGGAGTCTCCCACCCTCGGTGCATGGGGGTTGGGATGGGAGGTCTGGCTCGATGGGATGGAGATCACCCAGTTCACCTACTTTCAGCAAGCCGGAGGGATCGAACTCAATCCGATCCCTGTGGAATTGACGTATGGGATCGAAAGGATCGCCATGTATCTTCAGGGTGTGGATAATGTCTTCGATCTGGAATGGACTGAAGGGGTGAAGTACGGCGATATTCACCACCGGAGCGAGGTTGAATTTTCTCGGTACAATTTCGAAGAGGCCGACGTAGAGATGCTCTTTCGTCTCTTCGATATGTATGAGAAAGAGGCCAAGGCCCTGAAGGAAAAGGGGTTGATCCTCCCCGCTTATGATTACTGTCTAAAGACATCCCATATCTTCAACCTGCTTGATGCCCGAGGTGCGATCAGCGTGACCGAGAGAGTGGGATACATATTGAGAGTTCGGACCTTGGCAAGACTGTGTGCGGAGGGGTACCTTAAGCAGAGAGAGGAGATGGGGTTTCCGCTGTTGAAGAAGGCCAGAGGTGAAAGGTGAAAGGTAGAAGCGAGATAAAAGAGCTTCTTCTGGAGATCGGGACAGAGGAGATCCCGGCAGGCTTTGTTCCCCAGGCCCTGAACGATTTTGCGAGCCTCATCCAAAGAGAGCTTGAGGCAAACCGGATCGATTTCGATGGGGTGAAGACCCTTGGGACTCCAAGACGGCTCGTCCTTTACATCCAGTCGGTTTCGGAAAGGCAGAGAGACGAGGAGATCAGGAGGATAGGCCCCCCGAAGCGGGCTGCTTTCGACTCAAAAGGGAATCCCACCCAAGCAGCCATTGGTTTTGCAAAGAGCCAATCGGTCCCCCTCGAATCCCTGGAGGTCGTTCAAACAGAAAAAGGAGAATATATCTGCGCTCTGAAGAAAGAGTTAGGGAGGCCGACTCCCGAACTTCTTCCTTCCGTTCTCCCCAAGGTGATCCTTTCCATTCCCTTCCAGAAGTCGATGCGTTGGGCAGACATTCCCGTTCGTTTCGCGAGGCCGATTCACTGGATCTTGGCTCTCTTCGGAGGCGTTCCGATACCTTTTGAAATTGGCAATATCCGGAGCGGAGACGTGACCTTTGGCCATCGATTTATGCATGCCGGTCCGGTTCGGGTGAACGATTTCAACTCCTATCTCCGCAGGATGAGGGAAGCCTTTGTCATCGTCGACCCGGTGGAGCGCAGAAAGCGGATTGAGGAGGAGATGGTTCGGGAGGCGGCTTCTGTTTCTGGAAGGTTTGTCAGAGACGAGGAGCTCCTCGATGAGGTCAACTTTCTGGTGGAATATCCGGTTGCCATGTGCGGGAGGTTTGATGAGGAATTTCTCTCGCTCCCCGGCGAGGTCCTGATCCACTCGATGAAGGAGCATCAGAGGTATTTTCCGGTTGTGGATGAATCTCAAAAGTTGCTCCCCTACTTCGTCTTCGTCAGCAATATCATCCCGAAGGATCGGAAGGTAGTTATCAAGGGAAATGAGAGGGTCCTCAAGGCAAGACTCTCGGATGCCGCCTATTTCTTCCGGGAGGATTTGAAGGTCCCCCTGGAGAAAAGGGTGGAAGAGTTAAAGCACGTGGTCTTTCAGGCAAAGTTAGGGACTTCTTATGAAAAGATGACCCGTTTTAGGCAACTGGCCCTGTTCATCTGTGAACGAATTGATCCGGGGCTCCGTTCATCGGTTGAGAGGGCGTCCTTCTTATGCAAGGCAGATCTGGTAACCGGGATGGTCGGTGAATTTCCAAAGCTCCAGGGGATCGTGGGAAGGGAGTATGCACGACTTTCAGGAGAGAGACCTGAGGTGGCTGAAGCGATCTACGAACATTACCTACCCGGTTTTGCAGGCGACCGGTTACCTTCCGGTCCGATCGGAGACATCATCAGCATCGCTGACAAGATGGATACCATTGTAGGCTCCTTTGGAATCGGTCTCGTCCCCACTGGAACAGCCGACCCCTTTGGCCTGAGACGCCAGGCATTAGGGATCATCCGGATCATCCTCGAAAAAGGGTATTCACTCTCGTTAACCGGTTTGATCCAGGAGAGCGGAGGACTGTTGAAGGAGAAGATGGAACGTCCTTTCTCCGATGTGGAGAGGGAGGTATTGGAATTCTTCAGGGTCCGCTACCAACATCTTTTGCTGGATAGAGGCTATCCCCTGGACGTGATCGAAGCGGTGCTTTCTGTTTCTTTTGATGATTTGCTCGACGTTCAGAGGCGTATCGATGCCCTGAATCGGGCAAGAGGGTTGCCGGATCTCATGTCCGTAGTGATTGCCTTCAAACGGGCGGTAAATATCTTGAAGGAGTCTCCTCCCCGAGGAACGATTCAAGTTCGCCTATTTTCTGAACCTGCTGAGCACAACCTTTACCAATCATTTGTGGAAGTAGAGGGAAGCGTGACTTCTTATCTATCAAATGATCCGATCTACGATGCTGCTATCAGGGAGATGCTTCGACTCAAAGAGCCGATCGATGAATTCTTTGACAAGGTTATGGTCATGGTCGAAGATGAGGCGATACGCAATAATCGGCTGGCTCTTCTCGATGAGATCGGGAAACTCTTCCTCAGGGTCGCCGACTTCTCGAAACTCACCTGATCCCAACCCCCGTCTTCCAATAGCCTTCCCACGTTCATCCTGTTTTGACTTTTTATCCGGGATAAGATACATTGCCTAGAAAATAACCTCCAAAGACCTCCTCTCCCCTGGGAGACCGTGTCATAATGACGATAGGGGGAAGAAGTGGGTCGGACAGGCAGTCAGGCTTCTCAGCGTTAGGATGCGGTCATTTAAGGTTATGGGTCATCGGCCTTTTTGAAAATGCGATTCTTTTCATCGGCTTGCGACTCAGAAGCTGAGCGAATAAGAGGTTTCCGCCCTAAAGCTTCGTCACCTGACCGCCTGTCCCGTGTTGGAGCGGAACCAGTTTCTGCCTAATTACGACACAGCCCCTGATGGGAGAGGATGGAGGTGAGGGGGATCAAGGATCGTATGACGGAGATCAAGGCGATTCGCGGTTTCAACGATATTCTTCCGGGTGAGATTGGGAAGTGGCAGTTCGTTGAGAATACGGCCCGAGAGGTATTTGAGGGGTTTGGTTTCTCGGAGATCCGCATCCCCATTCTCGAACGGACAGAGCTTTTCGCTCGAGGCATCGGTGAAGCTACGGACATCGTTGAGAAGGAGATGTATACCTTTACCGACCGGAGCGGCAACTCTTTGACTCTTCGTCCCGAAGCCACAGCCTCGATGGCGCGGGCCTATCTGGAACATCAGCTCCACTCCTTTGATCCGGTGGCGAAGCTCTATTGCATCGGTCCGATGTTCCGTTATGAGAGACCCCAGAAGGGCCGCTACCGCCAGTTCTACCAGATCGATGCAGAGGTCTTCGGGGTGGATAACCCAATGGTGGATGCCGAGGTCATCCACATGCTCATCCATTTTCTCAGAAGGGTCGGGCTGGAAAGGCTTGAACTCCAGATCAATTCCCTGGGCTGCCGGGAATGTCGTCCCAGGTACCGGGAAGAACTGAAAGGATTCTTGACGAAGCGGTCGTTTCGACTCTGTGAAGATTGTCAGAGAAGGCTTGAGACCAATCCCCTTCGCATCCTCGACTGTAAGGTTGAGAGCTGTCAAGAGGCCATCGCCGGCGCTCCGAAAGTGACCGACTATATCTGCGAGCAGTGTCGTAAACATTTTGATAGAGTGAAGGAATACCTTGCCATGGCAGGTCTCTCATTCATCCTAAACCCCAGGATGGTGAGGGGTCTGGATTATTACACGAGGACTGCCTTTGAGGTGATCTCCTATCAGTTAGGCTCCCAGAATGCGGTGACCGGTGGAGGCCGGTATGATAATCTCTTCCAGGAGATTGGGGGTCTCGATATTCCGGGAATTGGTTTCGCTGTCGGCATGGAGAGGCTGGTCTCCTTGTTGCCAGCGGGCAAAGGGTTTGTACAGAATCCTTCACTCTTCGTTGCTGCCTTAGGAGATGAGGCCCTTAAAGAGGCTTATCGGATCGTCAGTCAACTCCACCTTGAGGGGATTCGAGCGGAGTTGGACTACGAGGGGAAGAGCCTGAAAAGCCAGATGCGAAGGGCCGATAAGTTGAAGGCTCGTTACGTCCTGATCTTCGGAGAAGAGGAGTTTAAGCGGGGGAGAGCAGTGCTTCGAAATATGGAGACCAAGTCACAGGAAGAGATCCCTTTGCAGGGCGTTCTGAATACTCTAAAGAAGAGAATCATCGGAGATTGAAAAAGAAGCTCATTAGTGGTAATATATCTTTAAAGTTCGAAATCCGAAACACGAAATTCTAAACCATGCCAAAAATTTTGATATTACTAATCGGTCCATAATTGTATAGACACTCGCCTTGCTTTGTCATTCCTGGCTTGGCCAGGAATCCAGTCTTTTTTTCTGGGTTCCCGCCTTCGCGGGAATGACGTTATGTCTTGTCAATGATGGACTCCTTAGTAACTGTTCCAAAACATTAGTTTAGGATTTTGGTCATTCGGATTCGTTTTGAATTTAGAATTTCGGATTTGGATATGGTCAGAGGGTTGGGGGATCGTTCAATGGTAGGACAACGGACTCTGACTCCGTGAATTGAGGTTCGAATCCTCATCCCCCAGCCAAATGATTTCAATAAGTTAGGCATCATGCCCAATTTCATCATCGCTCATTGTGCTAAATTTGTGCTAATTTTTTTCTCTTTCCTGTCCAGCATTAAGACCGCATCGTTTCATCAAAGTCAGTTCCCTGTTGATGGTCCCGGGAGAAGCCTTCTCTTCATATCTCCTGTTCTTGTAAGCATTGATCATTTTGGGAGCGATCTCCACTAAACAATAATTCCCAAAATATGGGAGCAGATGACCGAGGCTACTTCTGTCCCTGATATGCTGCTTCAAAGGTTTTCCTACAGTCCATCATTGTTTCTTCCCAATCTCCATTCCTGTAGTTTTTTTGTTGACGCTCATGACTTGACCGCCTGGGAAGAGGGGGAGAATATTTTACGGTCATGCATCCCAGGGATAGACGCAGTGTCTGTCTTTCTGTATCCCGTTCAGGCCCACGACCTTGTAATTATTGATGCCGTAGTGTTCGTTGAAGTATCTGATGGCCGTCGGATTAAACTGCTCATAATTGAGCTTCACCTCGATGGGGATGAGATCGTCTCTCACTTTCAAAATAAAATCGATCTCCTTCTTGTCTTTTGTTCGCCAATAAAAGACACTTTCTCTCCCATATTTCTTTACCAATTCCGAAAAAACCCCCGTCTCAAAGGCCTGACCGATAATCTCCCTCTGTAAACCTTTCAGCCAAAGCATCTGCATGAGTCCCGAATCGTAAAAGTATATTTTGGGTAGCTTAAAGAGTTCTGAACGGATGTTTCTGCTGAAAGGTCTCACCAACCTCAGGATATAGGTGTTTTCCAGCATAAAGAGATATCGCTCTATTGTCTGAGTCGCAATTCGGGTTGTATTGGAAAGCTCGCTCATGTTGAGTAACTGGCCACTCTGGCTGGCAAGGGCTTCAAGTAGCTTATTAAACTTATCGATGTCTTTTACGCTGGCGAGGTCCCTGATATCCTTCTTCACGTAGGTGTCTATAATTTGCTGCAAATATTTCTCCTTTTTATCCACCTCAGGTGTCAGGACAATCTTGGGATACCCTCCATAAAGGACGTACTCTCTGAACTTATCTCTGAGTTCATCTCTTTTCTTTCCGGTGTATACCTTGCCTTCCTCGAAATGATATTCCTGGAAGAGAAGGAATTCCTTGAACGAGAGAGTAAAAATTTCAAAATTTACTGTTCTGCCGACAAGCGCGTCTTTGAATTTCGTCTTTATAGCAAAACTTGATGACCCTGAAACGATAAGCTTTATACGCTTATGGTGGTCTGCCACCAACTTCAAGAAAGAGGATGGATCTGCGAGGTACTGGATTTCATCGACCAGGACAAAACATTTTCCGTCTCCGCCGGAGGAAGTGATTCCCTCTTCCTCAAGGTGTTTTAAGAAGGCGTCAACCCCTGCATCAAGAATTCTTACATAACGGGAATCTTCGAGGTCAATGAAATAGGTGGTCTTGCCCTGTTTTTTTAACTGGTCTTGAAGGTAGCGGAGAATGCAGGTCTTCCCCACCTGTCGCGCTCCGTGGAGAACAATAACGTCATCGCTATCCACGTACTTATTGATCTCATCCATGACAGTTCTTTTAAAAATTCTTTCCATTGGCGACCAGACTTCTTTTTATTGTAATAATAAGTTCAACCTATTTAAAAGTCAAGTTTTATTTAGGTTAAACTTCAAGACAACCTATCAGGCCTTGGCCTCCATAGATCATTGTGCTAAATTTGTGCTAAAAATAAGCCAAAAAAAACGAAATAGATGGAAAAAACTTAACTAGATGGAAATGAATTTTAGCCAATATTTTTAACAACTTAGGAGAAACCAGGCGAACAATCAAGGGGTTAGAAAAATTGCTATTTTCGGACTCTGACTCCGTGAATTGAGGTTCGAATCCTCATCCCCCAGCCATTTTTTAGCAAGAGCAGTGCGCAAGACCTCACCTATTCATTCTTCTGCTGCTGGTTGGCGATTTTGGCCCAGGAGTCGCGGAGGGAGACGATCCGATTGAACACAAGTTTGTTGGAAGAAGAGTCTTTCGCATCGACGCAGAAGTAGCCAAGCCTTTCGAACTGGTATCTACTCCCCGGTGCCGCCCCTTTCAGACCGGACTCCACCCGGCATGAGGCGAGGGTTTCCAGAGATCTCGGATTCAGGTATTTTGTAAAGTCATCTCTCTCCGCGGTTGGATCGGGAACCCGAAAGAGTCGATCATATAATCTTACTTCAGCAGGAACCGAATGGTCCGCTGATACCCAGTGGATGACCCCTTCCACTTTGTGTCCGTCTGGAAGTGGGCCATTGCGTGTCTCTGGATCACAGGTACAGTGCACCTCTTTCACTTCCCCGGTCTTTTCGTCCTTAACCACCCCCACACATTTTACGATGTAGGCGTATCGCAATCGCACCTCCCGACCAGGAGCGAGACGGTAGTATTTTTTCGGCGGTTTTTCGAGGAAGTCATCCTGTTCGATGTAGAGTACCTTCGAGAAGGGGAGCCTCCGCGATCCCATGTCAGGGTTCTGCGGATGGTTCGGGCATTCGATCTCCTCCACCTGGCCTTCAGGATAGTTGTCGATGATCAGACGAAGAGGTCTCAGCACGGCCATCACACGTGGGGCGCGTTCATTCAAATCCTCGCGGACGCAATGTTCAAGAAGAGACATATCCACGGTGTTTTCATTCTTGGCCACCCCGATCCTAACACAGAAGTTACGGATCGCCTCGGGTGTATAGCCCCTTCTCCTCATTCCTGCGATGGTCGGCATGCGTGGATCGTCCCACCCTGTGACATACCCTTTTCGCACCAGTTCGATCAGCCGTCGCTTACTGAGGATCGTATAGCTGAGGTTGAGACGAGCGAATTCGATCTGCTGGGGGTGACAGTCCACATCCAGCTGATCCAGGATCCAATCATATAAGGGGCGGTTATTTTCAAACTCCAGCGTGCATATCGAATGGGTGACCTTTTCAATGGAATCCGAAAGGCAATGGGCAAAGTCGTACATCGGATAGATGCACCATCGTGTCCCCGTTCGATAGTGGTGTGCCCGCTTGATCCGGTAGAGGATCGGATCCCGCATGGTGATGTTGGGTGAGGCCATATCGATTTTGGCACGAAGGACATGGGCACCATCCTCAAATTCACCGGCTCGCATCCGCGAAAAGAGATCCAGGTTTTCCTCAACGGAGCGGTTCCGATACGGACTCTCCTTGCCGGGCTCGGTCAGGGTGCCACGGTACTCCCTGATCTCATCTGCGCTCAGGCTGCAGACATAGGCTTTGCCTTTTTTGATCAACTGGATTGCAAATTCGTAGAGTTGCTCAAAATAGTCCGAGGCATAGAAGAGCCTGTCCTGCCAGTCGAACCCCAGCCAGCGGACGTCCTGGATGATCGATTCGACGTATTCCAGGGATTCACCGCTGGGATCCGTATCATCCATCCGTAAATTGCAGGTGCCATGGTACTGTGCAGCAATGCCGAAATTGAGGCAGATCGATTTGGCATGTCCGATATGGAGATAACCATTGGGCTCAGGAGGGAAGCGTGTTGCCACACGCCCTCCGTGTTTGTTTGTCTTCAGATCCTCTTCGATGATCTCTCGAATAAAATCGGTTGCAGGAGGAGAATCCTTTTGAGTCATATCCTCAAATTCCCTTCATCTTATTCTTACCATAAGCGGCTTGCTCTTTCAATCTCCCTGTATTTGCCGATGGTCTAAGAATTGATTGCAAGTTGTGGAAGGAGTATCATATCTTTGGGTCTTAGGGACTGTGCGCGTAGCAGGGAATAAAGTTTGGAGGTGATTCAGTAGCAGGATAAGAGGTGCTGGATCCAGAGATTCAGGGAGGGAGGCATATGGAAGAAGAAAAGATCGAGGCCAAGTTTATGGGTACGGTGACAAGGGCGAAGGGGAGGTGTCATGCGAATCACCAGGTGGGTCAAAGATTTGAATTGAGCTGCTACGATTCGGGTGGACTCTGTGGTTTCTTTTATCACGATATCTTCCCTTATCTCTCAGTGATGCAGTTCGGCGGAAAATATCCCTGGTGGGATAAGGATGTCATTGAAGTGGAGTGTCCGGATCGCTATAATACCGTTTCCCTCAAGGTCGAAAGAAAGGGATAAATCACGTTACCCCTCATCCTCAAGGACGATCCTTGCATCGACTGCGACAGCCCGATCTTTATAGGCGAAGACCGGATTCAGATCGATCTCTTTGATCTGGGGGTTTTCATTTACCCAGTTCGATATCTTGAGGATCGTTTCGACCAAGGCGGCAATATTCGCGGGCTCTTTTCCCCGATATCCTTGGAGAAGGGAATAGCTCTTTATCTCTCTGATCATCTCCTCGGCATCGGTCCGGTCGACAGGGATGATCCTGAAAGAGACATCTTTGAGGACCTCAACAAAGATCCCTCCAAGGCCAAACATGATCACCGGTCCGAATTGAGGATCTTTGGTGGCGCCGATGATCACTTCGGTCGCCGGAGGGAGCATTTTTTGTACAGAGACACCGTGGACGGCTGCATCGGGATACTTCTGACGAACACTCTCCATAATCTGGGTGTAGGCGGCTCTGACCTGGACAAGATTGGATAGGGCGAGCTTCACCCCATCGGAGTCGGTTTTGTGAATCACATCCGGGGAGGCGATCTTTAGGGCCACAGGAAAGCCGATCCTCTTGCTGAGCAAGACCGCTTCATTTTTTGTTCTCGCCAGTCTGGTCTCTACGACAGGGATGCCTACCTGTTTGAGAAGTCTTTTGGACTCAAATTCGGTAAGGATCGATCGTCCCTCTCTTCGCACCTTATCGATGATCGAGTACTTTTCCATTCTCTTCTTCCTTTCTTCCGGAATGTCTTTTGTGGACGAATGGACCCTAACAAGGTCTCGGCGAAACACCTCATCAAAGTTAACAAGTTTGGCTGCCCTTTTCAACCTCATTTTAAGAGGAATTCTACTTTGTTGCGCAGAACAATTTTTCGGTTGACAATCTTTTTATCCTCTAATAATTTTCTTCAGCAGGCGGACCAATCTTTCATGAAGCCTGAAAAAGACTCTTTTTTTCACTGGAATATCATAGGGTTCAGCTTCGTCACCTTAGCCCTTGTTTACGGGATATGGTATGCCTATTCCGTCTTCTTCGTCGCTCTTCTGAAGGAGTTTGGTTGGAGCCGATCAGTCGGTGCTGGTGCCTTTTCGCTGTTTATCATCGTCAGCAGCAGCATCAGTCCTTTCGTGGGTAACATGGTCTATTCTGCCGGTCCCCGGAAGGTGATCATCGGAGGTGCTTTCCTCCTGGGAGGAGGTCTTATCCTCTGCAGCCTGACTCAATCCTGGTGGCAACTCTATCTCTTTTTCGGTGTGATCACAGCGATGGGGCTGGGCGCTTCCGGTTGGGTTCCCAATATTACGCTTATCCAACTCTGGTTTAAAGAGAAGAGAGGTTTGGCTACTGGAATCATCTCTTCTGGAATAGGGGTGGGGATCCTGGTTTGTGTTCCCGCTGTCCAGTATCTCATTGACCGGGTGGGGTGGCGAATGGCTTACCGGATTGTGGCCATCTTTGTGCCGCTTGTCGTGATTTCGATGGCAATGGGATTCTTAAAGAGACCACCAAAGACATCCCTGTTTCGGTCTGGCGAAGAGAAGGAGTCTGGTCCCATCCGTAAGGATCGTTTGGTCGTTGATGAGACCTGGACTTCCCGGTCCTGGACCATCCGGCAAGCCCTTAGCACGAAAAAGTTTTGGCTTCTCGGCCTCTCCTTTTTCCTCGGCAATTCCATCACCCAGTCGATCTTCACGCACCAGGTGGCCTTTTTTGTGGACCGTGGTCTTGAGGCCCTGTTTGCCTCCTATCTGGTTGGAATTGTTGGAATTGTGAGCCTTGGTAGCAAAATCCTTTGGGCAGCGCTGTCGGACAGGATCGGAAGGGAGATCACTTACACCATGGGCATTACGTTCTCCATATTGAGCATGGTTGCCCTTATCCTGTTCAGTTTCTTTCCGCTCTCTTTCCTGCCGTACTCTTATGCTCTCTGTTTCGGTATGGGATATGCGGTTACAGCGGCCCTTCCACCCCTGATCACAGCAGATCTTTTCGAGGGACACGCCTATGGCGGGATCTTCGGATCCCTGATGATCTTCGTTGGGATTGGCGGAGCCTTTGGAGCATGGTTTGCGGGTTTTATCCATGACTGGACAGGCACTTACATCCCTTTATTTATGATTATGATCATCTTTACCATTGTCGCCTGTCTTAACCTCTGGTGGGTAGCCCCAAGAAAGATTAGGATGGTTCCGGGGAGAAGCCGTAAAGTCGCTGCTTCGCCGTGATGAGCAATGAGGATAATTCTGATCTCCGGCGGTTATAACAACCTCAACCCCTGATCCAGGACTTGAACTTCGAGGAAGAGATCGCCTCGGTTCCCAGCGTTATCTCTTTGACCCAATCCTTTCAACCGTAGACGGGTGCCATTGTCGATCCCCGGCGGCACGGTGACGATCAGTGTTCTCCTTCTCAATCCTTGGGGGATGGAGACCAGTTTGCGGGTGCCATATTTGGCTTCTTTCGGGGTGAGTGTGATCACTCCATAGGTGTCCAGTTCGTCCGGGAGATACTGGGGTGAGAGGGCGTGAATCCTGGGGGTCTTATGCCTTTCTGTAAACCGGCGGAGGCTGCCATCGATCCCTGCTCTCGGAATGACGTCGAATATTTTGACAAAGATAAAACCAGCGACAAATCCGCCGATATGGGCCCAGAACGCAATGCCGCCCACGTTGCTCGGGGTGAGACCTGCGGATACCAGCTGGATGAGAAACCAGTACCCGAGAAAGATGAAGGCTGGAAGCTCCACGAATTGGAGAAAAAGAAAGATCGGTATCAACGTCAAGATTCTCGCCCGAGGGTAAAGCAGGAGGTAGGCTCCCATGACCCCTGAAATCGCTCCGCTTGCTCCAATGGTAGGGATCCTGGAATTCCAGTTGGTCAAAAGATGGATCAGACCCGCGGCGATGCCGGTGAGCAGATAGAAGAAAAGGTATCGGAGATGGCCAAGCCTGTCTTCGATATTATCCCCGAAGATGTAAAGGAACCACATGTTTCCGAGGATATGAAGAAATCCCCCATGGAGAAACATCGAGGTCAGGAAGGGAAGAAGCTGCTGGAATGCGGTAAACTGAGCCGAAAGGCTGGGATCGGAGTACCGGACAGGGACGATACCGAAGAGAAAGAAGATCTCTTCTAAATTGGGAGCCTGTGAGAGTTGCCATAAAAACGCAATGGCATTAAGGCCGATGAGGAGGCTGTTGATGATCGGAAAATTTTTGGAACGAATGGCGTCTCGAATCGGGATCATAGAGTTAGCTTCTCGGTTTCAGTGCCGTATGGGGACTCCTGTCATTGCATAGTATAAACCTTATCGGTTTTGAAAACAAGGTGCACGGACATCCCTGCATAGTACTAAATTCTTGATTTTCAGCAAGATGTGAGTTAACCTAAGCACGATAGAATAAGGGCCAAACCCAAATTTCCAGTATCCATATAATGACCGGGGTTTCAACGATGGTCATTTGAGATTTGGAGTTTGGTTATTGAGATTTCATCCATAAAGGGGTCCCATCGTCTAGTGGCCTAGGACATCGGCCTCTCACGTCGAAAACACGGGTTCGAATCCCGTTGGGACCACCAGGTTTATCCAATGCCAATTCATCCCAGTGCCAACAAAGCGTCTATTTTATTCGAGGGGAAGTAGGTAGGAGGGTAACTTTGTGGCATGAAGGAGTAAAAAATTGCAGAAATCTGATGGATCTCTGGGTGTACCCAAAAATATTTATGAATATATTCAAATAGTTACGAAAAGCTTGATTTCTGGTATACTATTTGCTATATTTGAATTAAGAAAAAGCTTGACATCTGGCAAATTTTTTTGTAAAAAGCTGTTCGTAAATTTTCCCTTCTCGTTTTCATTGGAAGACGAGAAGGTTTTAATCCGTCCCCCTTGTTTCTCTTTTGAGCGATAAGGGGGTTTAATTTTTTTGAGGCTTAGTAGGAACAGAGCACGGAAAGATGAGAACAGGGGTTTTCATTGATGGAGGCTATTTCGAAAAAATCATAAAGAATGAATTTGGAGAAGTGCCGATTGATTTCTCAAAACTTATTGCGGTCCTTGTAGAAGGGAGAGAACTCTTAAGAACTTATTATTACAACTGTCTGCCGTACCAGAGCAGTCCCCCCACCGAGGAAGAATCTCAACGATTTGCAAGAAAGGAGAGATTCTTTTCCTATTTAAGAAGGTTGCCCCGTTTTTGTGTTAGGCTCGGTAAGTTAGCTTATAGGGGGATGACTAATGATGGGAAGAAGATTTTTGAACAAAAGGGTATTGATACCCTGTTGAGTATTGACATGGTTAACTTGGCAGCTACGAAACAGGTTTCGAACATTATTCTGTTAGCCGGGGATAGTGATTATATCCCAGCCGTTGAGGTGGTAAAGAGTCATGGTGTTGGCGTGATTCTTTACCATTCCCAGAAAAAGGATAGCTACCATGTTGATTTATGGCAGACTTGCGATGAAAGGTTTCCAATAAATCAAAGCCTGATTAACAAAATAAGAATTCCAAGCCCCTAACTTAACCTAATTCTCAATTTATGATATAAATGTAACTCAAGAGCATAATTTCTTTTGTGTTTTATTTGATGGTCTGAGAGTTCCTTCCAGATTTTGAACTGTCCCCCTCAAGTACTCAGGGAAAAGGCGAGAATACCTCAAAGTCGATTTCTCAGGCTTTTATGTTCAAGAAGGGTTTGAACCAACTTTGAATTGGCCATTCTCGTTAGGAAGATTTGAATAACCTGCAATCTTTTATCCTGCTTTAATTGATTTCAGAAATTTAGAACATGCCTCGTTGCGAATTGCCATCTGTTCGGCAGTCGCCTTGAATCCGACAGGGTAAGCTTTACAATGTGCTTAAAAACCTCTAAACGTACGAGGGGGAGACATATTCGCTAAGCTTTCATCTGGGCACAAACGAGCTCAACTTCCATTGAAACTCCTGAAACTCAAAAATCCTTGACCAGGAATTTAAAAGAGATTTAAGTTAGATCGTTCGGAGCAGTGAAAAATAAAGGATGGCGAATCCGGATCCATATAATATGGAATACCTTCCTGTCACCGTAGATAAAAGTCATCTGATCACGATTGGGGAAAGGCTCTATTCGGAGAGCATTGAACTCATCCGGGAGCTGGTCAACAATGCTTACGACGCCGATGCGACTGAGGTCCATATCAAAATGACCGATGAATTCATCGAGGTCAGGGACAACGGCACAGGAATGGATCGCGAAGGGCTAAAACAATACTTTAATATCGGTTCTCCAGAGAAGATCAGCAAAGCGAAGTCGCCTGTTTTCCATCGAGACCTGATCGGTCAGTTCGGCATCGGGAAGTTTGCCAGTCTCGCAGCCTGTGAATGCTTTGAGGTCCACACCCAGAAAGGTGACTTTGCAGCCAAGGTGACCTTCGACAAAAAGGAATGGGAAAAAGAAGGCGATCAGTGGAATCTCCCACTCCAAATCCTTCCACCGGATAAAGAGAGAGGGGACGGGACAACCGTTACCCTCCTCCGATTGACCAAAGCATTTGAACCAGAAGAGGTCATGCGAAAGATTGTGGAGGGGACCCCTTTAAAGGCGTCCAATTTTGTGGTCAGGTTGAACGGAGTAAGGATCACTCCGAGAAGTCTGAGCGGGCACCGGATTCCCTTCCTTGAAGGGACGGAATTTGGCCCTGTCCATGGAGAGATCATCATATTGCCCTCCTCGACCGCTTCTCCTGTTGAATTGGGGATCGAAGTCAAAGTGAAGCAGGTCACCGTTAAGAGGAAATTTTTCGGTTTAGAACATTGGGGAAAGACCCTTTCCAGAATTCGGGGAGGTGCATGCCGATTTTCTGCCGGTCACCACAGATCGTTCAGGGTTTGTTCAGGATAGTCCTCAATATCAAGCCTTCCAAAAGGTAATGACAAAGCTCATTCAGGAAGTGGATGACATTCTTAAAAGATTGGCCAGCCGTAAAGAGAAACGAAGAACCAGTAAGGCACTGAAGGAAGCCCTTCAAAGGGTTCACCGGGCGCTGGCCCTAAATCCGGATCTCTCTCCTTTCGGCGCCATTCCATTAGCTGGTGAAGGCGAAGGGATGGGGGGCGCAGGTGTCGTCCCAAAGAAATTGGATCAAAAAGAGGAGAGAGAACTTCAGCCTGCTGGGGAGAGAAGAGAGGGCGAAGAAGGTCAGCCACCCATCACGAAGAAGAAACCGAGAAAAAAATCACCAAAGGTCAAACGTCTCACCCCCAATGCCGTTGTTCAGAGGATGAAGTTTGGAGAGACGGGCGTCTCTGTCTGCGTCGATGATTTCGGAGAGGATGGTCCGGAATCCTTCACAGAGGGGACGGTCATTTATATCAATCAGCAGCACCCCCTTTATCAGCGGGAAGCCAAGAAACCAGAGACTTACATTCTGAACGTCACAAGGCTGATCACACAAGAGATCTCATTAATGAAGGATACAAAAAATCCACGTCAGGCCTTTACCAGACAGAGCAAACTCCTCCGGGATGCCTTCATCGAACATCCTTCCGGCTGATCTGATTGCACATTTCCGAGAGACAAAAAGACCATTGCCCTTTGCCGGTTGGCAAGCCTTAAGGTCGCGCCATGTGCTCCGAGGAAAGGGTAATAATATGGAGTAAAAGGTAATAAAAAGTAATTCTTAGTAATATTTTTGCTTGACATTCTCTAAAATCTCCTTTAATATAAGCAGGCGGAACTCTCCTCAGGAGGATCTATGTCTGAGATGATGAATACAAAAGAGGTGGCGAAGTATCTCGGGATCCATGAGAAACAGGTCTATGCGCTCATCAGATCGAAGAGAATTCCATCGACCCGGGTCACCGGGAAGTGGGTCTTTCCGAAGCGATTGATCGATGAGTGGATCGAATCGAATGCGAAGGGAGGCCTTGAGCAGGCCAAGGAGAAAAGCAAAAAGATCGAAGGGGCACTTCTCGCATCCGGCAGCAATGACCCCATCCTTGACATGCTTCAGACCTATATGAGGAAATCATATCCTGAGTTTTATCTCTTTTCTGCGAACATAGGGAGCACGGAGGGACTCAAGGCCTTGAACATGGGCTATACCGATATTGCCTGGTCCCACCTCTTCGATCCGAAGAGCGGGGAATATAACACCCCATTTCTCCCGATCTATCTTCCCGATGTCAAGCCTGTGGTGGTCAACCTGTTTCAGCGAGACCTCGGATTTGTGGTCGCTCCTAAGAACCCTCTCCGCATCCACGAATTCGAAGATTTGACTCAGAAAGGGATCAGATTCATCAATCGACAGAAAGGGTCGGGCACCAGGTTGCTTCTGGACTATCATCTGAAGAGGTTGCAGATCCCGGCCTCCAAGATCAATGGGTATGAAAGGGAGGTGTACACCCATTTTGAAGTGGGCCTCTCCATCCTCTCAAAAGAGGCGGACGTCGGCATTGCGACCATTGCCGTTTCCAAACTCCTCGGCCTTTCATTCCTACCTATCACACGGGAGAGCTTTGATATGATCCTCGACCAACCGACCTTCTTTAACAAGGGGGTACAGGCCTTTATTGAGATTCTCAACTCATCAGAGTTTCGAAGGAGAGTCGAGGGGTTGGGGATCTACGATTTTAGGAATTCTGGTAAAATCCTTTATTCAAAGGATCGATAACGAGGATGGATATGAAGATCAATAGGTGGGTTACCCTATTGGGGGTCATTTCCCTGTTATTTCTTCATGGGAAGACATCGGTAGGAGCCCAACAAAAGACGATTGTCCTTGGGACCACGACGAGCACACAGGATTCAGGGCTATTTGAAGTTTTAATCCCTATTTTTGAAAAGAAAACGGGTTATTTTGTCAAGACGATCGCGGTGGGTTCAGGTCAGGCGATGGTCCTGGGGCAGAGGGGGGAGGCTGATCTACTTCTGGTCCATTCGCCTGCCGCGGAAAAGAAATTTGTGGCTGAGGGCTGTGGAATCAATCGAAGGCTTGTTATGCATAACGATTTTGTCATCGTTGGTCCTTCAGAAGATCCAGCTAAAGTTAAGGGATTAAGATCAGCCTCCGAGTCCTTTAAAAGGATCGCCTCAGCAAAGGCATTGTTTTTATCGAGGGCAGATAAATCAGGCACCCATGTAAAGGAAATGGATATTTGGAAGAGATCTGGGATCAATCCCGAAGGAGAAAAGTGGTATCAGCAGACCGGGCTTGGAATGGGTCAGACCTTAAACGTGGCTGCTGAAAAAAAGGGGTACACCCTTGCTGATCGGGGGACCTATCTGGCTTTGAAGAAGAACCTCGAGCTCAGTATCCTCGTGGAAGGAGATGCCATTCTTCTTAACGCCTACCATGTCATCGAGATCAATCCTGCCAGATGGCCCAAAGTGAATGCTGCCGGGGCGAGGGCCTTTGCCAATTTTATGGTCTCAAGGGAGACGCAGGGAATTATCAAGACATTTGGAGTGGATAAGTTTGGATCTCCTCTCTTCTTCCCAGACGCAGGAAAGAAGGAAGAAGAACTCGGGAGATAAATCCGAAGCACGAAATCCGAAGTTCGAAACAAGCACGAATGTTCAAAATACGAATGGCCAAAACCCAGAGACTGTCATTGCGAATGAAGTGACGCAATTCTTGTGCCGATTGAAGCGAGGGAGATCTTGAGATTGCCACGTCGCTTCGATCCTCGCAATGACGAGATTCTCTTTTTCGGATTTCGATATTCGAATTTCGAAATTGAGGATAGATGGATCTCATTCTGGAGGGAATAAAAAAGGCTCTTTGGCTCTTATTGACCTTGGATCCCGAGGTGAGGGGGGTCACGCTTCTTTCTATCAAAGTTTCTGGAACGGCGACCCTCATCAGCCTATTGATCGGGATTTCCATCGGGACAATCGTCGCTCTGTCAGAATTTCGGGGGAAAAGGTTTTTCGTAAGTCTGATCAATACAGGAATGGGACTTCCGCCGGTGGTGGTCGGCCTTTTCGTCACCATCTTTTTATGGCGGAATGGCCCCCTTGGTTTTTTCGGAATCCTCTACACCCCGATAGCCATGATCCTCGCCCAAGCTATCATCGCCACCCCTATTGTGATGGGTATTACTTTGGCGGCTATTCAGCAACTTCCCAAAAGGCTTCAGCTCCAGATTCTAAGCCTCGGTGCTACTCGTCTCCAGATGGTCTGGATCCTGATCAAAGAGGCAAAGCTTCCGCTTTTGGCTGCGGTCATGGCCGGATTCGGTGGGGTGATCTCCGAGGTCGGTGCCTCCATGATGGTGGGTGGAAATATCAAAGGTTATTCACGGGTCCTGACGACGGCGACCGTTATGGAGACGAGCCGTGGAAACTTCGACATGGCAATCGCCCTGGGGATCATCCTTCTCCTGCTGGCCTATATCATCAATTTGATCCTCACTCAGATCCAGCAGAGGGAGAGGCCGAGATGAAACGATGCACAATGCACGATGCACGATAAACCAATTGGTTCCAATATTGGAAGCAAAGGATCTTGAGGTGGAAAGGGGAGGGGTGCTGATATTAAGTATCCCATTTCTCTCCATACAGCAGGGGGAGACGCTTTCGCTGATCGGGCCAAACGGAGCAGGGAAGACGACCTTATTGCAGACCCTCTCTTATCTATTGAAACCCTTTCAGGGTGAAATTCTTTTTAGGGGAGAAGTAGTCAATTCGAATTGCCCTGTTTTTGAATACCGAAGAAAACTTGCCATGGTCTTTCAGGAACCGCTCCTCTTCGATACCACGGTTTTTAATAATGTGGCCTCAGGATTAAAGATAAGGAGGATGAAGAAAGAAGAGGTCCGTCATATCGTGGAGGAAAATTTAGATCGATTTGGGATCAGCCATCTGAGCCATCGCTCTGCCCGAACGCTTTCCACCGGGGAAGCACAACGGACAAGCCTTGCCCGAGCCTTTGCCATCCAACCTGAGATCCTTCTCCTCGATGAACCCTTTGCCTCTCTTGACCCTCCCAGTCGTGAATCTCTTATCGAAGATTTGGAACGTATCTTGAGACGAACCCGAACGACAACGATCTTTGCCACTCACGACAGGTTAGAGGCCTTAAGACTTTCAGATCGAATGGCTGTCATGAACAGAGGAAAGATTCTCCAGATCGGTCCTCCAGAAGAGGTGATGAATCAACCGGTTGATGAGTTTGTGGCCTCTTTTGTTGGGGTGGAGACCGTCCTCACCGGGAAGGTGGTGAGGAGCGACGGCGGGACCTTTTCTGTTTCGATTTCAGGACAGGAGGTCGAGGCCATTGGTGATGCCCTGCTGGAGGAGGTGGTTACCCTCTGTATACGTCCGGAAAACGTCACCCTGTCAAGCCCCTCTTCTCATGAAATCACAAGCGCCAGAAATGTCTTTCTCGGGAGGGTTGTGCGGATCACTCCATTAGGATTCTATCATAAGGTTCAACTCCAGTGCGGATTTCCTCTCGTGGCCTACGTGACGAATCAATCTCTAAGAAATCTTTCATTGACCGAGGGTAAGGAAGTCAAGGCCTCTTTCAAAGCTACTGCCATCCATGTGGTAAGAAGACAGGGAAGATGATTTTCCGGCTGCGGAGAGCACCCCACGCAAGCAGTGGCCTGGTGGGGTGCAAATTTCTTTACTGAGATTCAGTTACACCGATGGTATCCCTCAACCCAAACCCTTCTCTCCACATAGCGGCCAGGGGTCTGGCGGTCCTCATAATGTCCTGCCACCCAGTTACCGCAGCTATCGTAATGACCCGGAACCCAGACCCTTTCCCATGTTCCCGGAACCCATTCCCGAATAATCTCCCAGTGGCCAGGAACATATTCAGGGGGCGGAGGGCAGTAGTGGGGCTCAGGAGGTGGATAGTAAACGACCTGAGGTGGCGGGGCTGGATGGGTATGGGTGTAGAGCTTATGGGCCATTGCTCCCAGGGCAACCGCTCCGAGGGCAATTCCTGCTCCCTTCCACATATTGCGTTGCTTTGCCCCTGCCTCGGCAGAGGCCGCAGCGAAGAGAGAGACCAAAGTGAAGACCAGAGCTACTGAGATCAATTTCTTCCACATATCCAATCCCTCCTCTCGGACAGTTCTTTCGATTTCCACTTTTTTAGACGGAGCAAGCAAGGGATTTATTCAAGGCGACGGGCTTTTTTAATAAGGAATGGAGATGAAGGACAAACAGGGTCGCTTATCTTTAAGGAGGATTAGAAATTGCCGGAAAGGGCATAGATGATCACACCATCCTGGAGTCTTGGCCCCCCGATCAAGACCGTCCTGCCGGAGGAAAGCCTGACCTGGGTGTTCAGGATATCCTTTCCCTCACGTACCACCCTTATCCTTAGTTCCGCAACACCCCTCTGGAGTCCAACCAACGTGGTCTCGATGGATGTCCTTCCTTCCCGGGCTGAGATCGAAACAGGCCGGTTAGAAGAGAGATGGAGGATTTCATCCCTGAGGAGATGATAGGATGTAAAGTTGAAAAGAGATCCCAGTTCTTTGTGAATGTCCTTTAATGAGGGATCTATACCCTGTCCAACATTTGAAGCCCGGATCACCCTCAATCGGACCTGAACCTCGGCGAGAGCGATTGAAGTCGAGACAAAACAGAAAATTAATAGGATGGGAACAAGATGAATTCTTCTCACGAGGAAGGTCTCTCCGTTTCAGATCCCTCGAAGAGCCAGATGACTGTCACTTTTGTCTTTTCTGGCTCATAGACCATCACATTATACGTTTGGCTTTCAACATATTGTACTACAGATAGACTTGGATGGGAAGGGGTTTTTTTGAAAAGCAGAGGGAGAGTGATGGCGAGAAGAATGACCGCAGCCGCCAGCGCCGGAACCCATACCCTTTTTTGAAGGTGGGGAAGGGTTGGAAACCACGATCCCAAACTCTCCCAAAAGGCAGGCTTCCTTGCCGAATGGATCCCCCTCTCGATCCTCTCCCAGGTCGATTGAAAGTCCTCTTTCTTCAGGGCTTCTTCAACCGGAGCCTTGACTAAATTCCTGAGCTTCTCCATTGTCGCCAGCCGATCCTGACAGGCATGGCACTCGGAAAGATGAGACTCGACCAGGGACCTCTCCTCATCGGTCACCTCCTGGTCAAAATATCTTTCCAATAGGGTTGATATAGCAGAACAGGCCTCCTTCATCATTCTCCCTCTTCCCCTACCTCATCCTTTAACAATTCCTGGATTCGTTTTCTCGCATAGTGCAGGCGAGACATCACCGTTCCGATGGAGCATCCCATTGCCTCTGCGATTTCCTGGTAGGAGAGACCTTCCACCTCCCTGAAGATGAGGGCCATTCTCTGATCCCTCGGGAGTTTCTCCAGGCTGGCCCTCACCCTTTGCTCCGACTCTTTATGCATGAGGATACTATCCGGTCTTTCTTCCACTCTGTCCGAGGGTTGGAACGCGCCTTCTTCCTCAAGGCTTGAAAGCCGGAACTTCTCCATATTCCGGGAGTGGTCAATGGCGGTGTTCATGGTCATTCGATAAAGATAGGTGTAGAATTTCGACCTCCCCTGAAAATCCCGGATGGAGCGATAGAGCTTGATAAAGACTTCTTGAACGATATCAAGAGCTTCTTCTCTCTCCCGTACCACCCCGTAGGCGATCCGGTAGACAGGCTTATGGTACTGATCGAATATTTCCTTCAATGCCTCCTGGTCTCCCTGTTTGCATCGGGAGATCAGATCCGCCTCCTCGGGATTCACTGCGCCTTCACCTATTATTAGACGAAAGATAGGATAGAATATTCATATTGATTTTATTGCTCAATTGTAATATTAGAAAGACGATATTTTCCAATCCTTCCGTTACATCCCCTACGCGGATCGTTTGAACATGAATCAGTTAAAACAGATAGGGCTGCTCATCCTCGGCTGGGTCTTTATCGGGCTTGGCATCCTCGGCCTCTTCCTTCCCCTGCTCCAGGGAATACTCTTCATTATGATTGGACTGGCCATCCTCTCTTCTCGAAGTGAACGGGTTAAGCGTTTCTTAAAATATCTCGAAGAGCGTTATCCCGAACATTACCAACGTGTCCTGGTTTGGAAAGAGAGGGTCAAGGGTTGGTTTAAGAGAGATTAAAGGGAGAGGGAGATTAGCCAGCCTTTCCCGAACTCCCAAATAGCCTCATCTTAGACTGGACGGTCTCCTTAATCGCTTCGCGGCCGGGGCCCAAAATCTTTCGAGGATCGAACTCCTCGGGTTTCGTCGAAAGAATTTCCCTGAGGGCGCTGACAAAACTGAGCCTGAGATCGGTGTCGATATTGATCTTACATATGCCGAGCGAAATCGCCTTCTGAATGGCCTCGTCGGGGATCCCCTTTGCCCCGGAAAGTTTGGCGCCGAAACGCTCTGCCTTTTCAAGAATGGGCCTTGGGACACCGGAGGCACCGTGAAGGACTAATGGGATCTCCACTCTTGCAGCAATCTCTCTTAAGCGTTCGAAGTCGAGCCTGGCCTCCCCTTTGAATTTGTAAGCACCGTGGGATGTCCCGATGGCAATGGCGAGGGCATCGACGCCTGTCTTTTTTACAAACTCCTCTGCGGACCCGGGATCGGTAAGAAAGGCCTCCTGGCCGGTTACAGAGACTTTGTCCTCAATCCCCTTCAACCTGCCGAGCTCTCCCTCTACAGAGGTGCCCTTCTCCCTGGCCATCTCGACCACCTTTCTGGTGACCGCAGTATTCTCGTCGAACGGAAGATGAGAGCCATCGATCATCACAGAGGTAAAGCCATGCTCGATGCATGACTGAATGACTTTCAGATCTCTTCCGTGATCGAGATGGAGGGATAAAGGGACTGAAGCATATCGGGCAGCAATCTGGACCATGGAGACGATATATGGCAATCCAGCGTACTGGATCGCTCCCTCTGAAACAGCGATGATCGCCGGAGACTTCTCTGACTCAGCGGCTGAGACGATGGCCTGAAGGATCTCCAGATTATTGATGTTAAAGGCGCCTACCGCATATCCGCCTTTTCTCGCGGCAGTGAGCAGTTCCTTATTCGTGAACAGATTCATATTGCTTCTCCTTTCTAAATCTATTAGTATCAGGAAAACGGGAGAATCGCAAATATAAAAATTCAGAGCGGACTTTACTCCGAACACCGAACTGTTTATGTCGATCGAGGAGATCATTCAATCCTGGAAACGGTCACGCTCCATCTCTCCCTGTATTACCGATCTCAGGGTTTTTAAAGAGCGAGAGGGAGAGTATCGTCCCTTTCCAGACTTCATCCATCCCCTTTTAAAGGAGGTGTTAAAAGGGAAGGGGATCGAGCGCCTCTACTCTCACCAGGCCGAAGCCCTTGAGGCAATCCACAAAGGGAGGGATGTGGTGGTGGTGACCCCTACTGCCTCGGGGAAGACCCTCTGCTATAATCTTCCGGTTCTCAACCTAAAATTGAACAAACCCTCCTCCAAGGCCTTTTATCTCTTTCCCACAAAGGCCCTTTCCCAGGATCAGATGTTCGAGCTCCAGAGTTTGATCCAGGGGATGGAGAAACGAATAGCCACCTTTACCTATGATGGGGATACGCCTCCGGATGCGAGGCAGGCCATTCGCACGCAGGGCGATATTGTGATCACGAACCCCGACATGCTTCATACGGGCATCCTTCCCCATCATACGAAGTGGGTGACCTTCTTCCAGAATCTGAGATTTGTGGTGATCGACGAACTTCACACCTACCGGGGCGTCTTCGGCTCTCATATGACGAATGTCCTGAGGCGGTTCAATCGGATCTGCCGTTTCTATGGATCAAACCCCCAGTTCATCTGCTGCTCTGCGACGATTGCCAACCCCAAGGAGCTGGCCGAGAGGCTGTTGGAGAGGGAGGTCTTCTTGATCGATCAGAACGGGGCCCCATCTTCGGAGAAGATCTTCATCTTCTACAATCCGCCGGTGGTCAATAAGGAGTTGGGCATCCGTAGTAGCCCGATCCATGCGGCCAGGAGGTTGGCCTCGCCCTTCATTGAGAAGGGGATTCAGACCATTCTCTTTGCCACCAGCCGGCTCAACGTGGAGATCCTGACCAAGTATTTGAAGGACCGGTTTGAAAAGAGATTGGAGGACAGAGGAAAGATACGGGGCTATCGCGGAGGCTATCTTCCCGATCTTCGGAGGGAGATCGAGAAGGGGCTAAGGGAGAAGGAGGTCAAGGCCGTCGTCTCCACCAATGCCCTTGAACTCGGGATTGACATTGGAGATCTGGAGGTCTGTCTGATCGCAGGCTATCCAGGCACCGTTGCAAGCACTTATCAGCAGGCTGGTCGGGTGGGAAGACGCTCAGGCAAATCGCTGGCCATTCTGATTGCCCGGAGCCAGCCCCTTGATCAGTTCATCATCGAAAACCCGGACTACTTCTTCGGACGGTCACCTGAACACGGATTGGTCAACCCGGACAACCTTCTCATTCTGCTCAGCCATATCCAGTGTGCTGCCTTTGAGCTCCCCTTTCAGGACGGGGAACGATTTGGCAGGGAAGATCTGACCGAGATGTTGAGGTACCTCGAAGAGAGAGGGGCGCTCCGTCATGTGGGCCAGACCTGGCATTGGACCCGCGATGCCTATCCGGCGGAGAAGGTGAGCCTTCGATCGACCTCCGAAGAGAACTTCGTCGTCGTCGATACGACGAGGAGAAAAGGAGAAGTGATTGCAGAGGTCGATTTCACCAGTGCCCATACGACCCTCTACGAGGGAGCGGTCTACCTCTGCGAATCAGAGGCCTACACTGTGGAGAAGCTGGACTACCCTAACCGGAGGGCTTATGTCAAAAAGGCCCAGGGAGACTATTATACCGATGCGATCGACTACACCGATGTCTCCATCTTAGAGGGTTTTGAGAGGCGGGAGGGAGAGGGTATCGTCTCTGAACATGGCGAGGTGAAGGTGGCCACGCGCGTGGTCGGGTATAAGAAGATCAAATTCTATACGCTTGAAAACTTAGGGTATGGAAAGATCGAGCTGCCTGATCTTCAGTTCCATACCACCTCTTACTGGATCACCTTTAGAAAGGATCTGGTGGAGCGGCTACCCTTTGATCGTCTGGAGGTGATCGAGGGTGTGCTGGGGCTTGGCTATGCGCTTCATTCCATGGCAGCCCTCCATCTGATGTGCGATCCCCATGATCTCAGCCGTTGTGTGGGAGATCGGGGGGCGAAGTGGTTCCTCCGGCTCACAAGGGATTCCAAGGGCCTCTACGCTTCGTTCAATTCACCGGAAGAGATCCCCCCGGAAAAGATGGGTCTCTTTGAACCCACGCTCTTCCTCTACGATAACTACCCTGGAGGGATGGGGTTCAGCCACCAGCTTTTCGACGATACTCCACTGCTCCTTGAGAAGACGATGAGACTGATCTCCAGATGTGAATGCCGTAATGGCTGCCCCTCCTGCGTGGGGCCCACAAAAGGGGTCGGAGAGAAACCAAAAGAAGTGGCACTGGCACTTTTGAGGGAGATTATAAAATAATAAAAATTCGAATTATGGAATTCGGATTTCGATATTAGAATTTCGAATTTGGGGCAGTTTGTGATGGATCTCAAAGAACGGCTCAATCGGCTGACCTCGGTTTCCAGAACTACCCCCGCTATTGAGGGAGGCGGTGATCTGCGGCAGAGACTGGATCGGCTCTTCGAACCAAAGAAGATTTATCGAAAGAAGATGGCCCTTCCGATTGAAGATCTGGTCAAGGGAGAGATCATCTCAACCCCTGAAGGAGAGGTCTTTCAGGTGAAGGAATCCTTTCCTCCCCACTTTCGATATGGGGAGATGAGCCTGGCCGAGATCCTTGGTATCCCCACTTATCCCGCCCATCTCCTTTCAAGGGACGAGCGGCTCAGGGAACTGGATCTTCGTAGGGCGCTTTTTCTCGACACAGAGACGACAGGACTGGCCGGAGGGACCGGAACGCTTGCCTTTATGATCGGGTTGGGTTTCTTCGAAGGAGACGGCTTTCTTGTCCATCAGTTCTTCATCAGGGACTATTCGGAGGAGAGGGTTTGCCTCTCTCTGGTGAGGGACGTCATTGAATCCTTTCAGTTCCTGGTCACTTTTAATGGAAGATATTATGACATCCCGCTGCTCGAGACCCGATTCATCCTCTCCCGTCTCTCTTCGAGGATCAGGGAGATGCCAAACTTTGATCTCCTCTATCCCTCGAGGAGGATCTGGAAGGGTGCCTATGACAACTGTCGGCTGATCACGCTCGAATCGCAGCTCCTGGGCATGGAGAGGATGGATGATGTCCCATCGGAATGGATCCCATACCTCTATTTTGAGTATCTCCGGACTGGTGATGCCAGCAAGATCCACCGGGTTTTTTACCATAACCAGATGGATATCCTTACCATGGTGGCGCTGGCCGGAAGGATTCATCTCGTTTACCACGATCCGCAGGCGGCCCGACCGAGAAAGGGTGTGGAGCACTTTGCACTGGGAAGGCTCTTCTGGGAGCATGGCGATCCAGGAAAGGCCATCTCCTGTTTTGAAATCGCATTGAAACGGTGTGATGAGACCCTCACCTGGGAGGTGATGAGGTGGCTCTCCATGGCCTTCAAGAAGACAGGCCAGGTTGAAAGGGCTCGATCCCTCTGGGAGGAGATGGTGAGCTGGCCTTACCAAAAAGACCTCTTTCCTTACATCGAGCTGGCAAAATACCATGAACACCGGCTAAGGAATTTTGAGACTGCGATCGCCTATGTGGAGAAGGCATTGGAGAGCGCCTCACCCGATCAACAGAGAGAGATCGAAATGCTCAAACAGAGGAGGTTGAGGTTAAGCCAGAAAAGGGTTGGGAATGGACGTGGATGACCGACGTCGATGGCTGATCTGGATCTCCCTGAGCGAGATCGGGACGATGCTCGTCTTCTCCAGCTATTCCGCCCTCCTCCCCATCCTCCAAAAAGAGTGGGCTCTGACCAACAGCCAGGCAGGCTGGATATACTCCTCCTATCAGATCGGTTACATCCTTTCGGTCGTCTTCCTCACCTCTCTCACCGATTATGTCAATCCAAGGTATATCTATGTCCTCACTGCCTTCTGGTCAGGGATCTCCGGAATTCTCTTCTCGCTATGGGCAGAAGGCTTCTATTCGGCATGGATCTTGAGAACCTTGATGGGGATCGGATTTGCCGGGACTTACATGCCGGGGCTCAGGATGGTTTCGGAAAAATTTCCCTCCCATAAAAGAGGGAGGGCGGTCGGGATCTATGTGGGTACGTTCAGCCTCGGTGTCTCCCTTTCCCTGTTTCTGACCGGTTTCATCCACTCTCTTCTCTCATGGAGATGGGCCTTCTTCATCACCTCTTTAGGCCCGATCTCAGGAGGGGCGATTGCTTTTTTCCGGTTGGGGGAGATCAGATGGGCAAGGCAGGAGGAGATCAGGAAGGTCCCTCTTCGTGAGGTTTTGCAAAATCGTCCTGTCCTGATGATGATCGGCGGTTATGTGGCCCATATGTGGGAGTTATTTGGGATGAGAGGCTGGATGGTGGCCTTTCTCACAGCCTGTCTCCTGACCGCTCAGGTCGATTTTTCAAGGGCGGTCAGCCTCAGCGCAGCGATTGCTGGCGTGGTCACGCTGGTGGGAGCGATCTCCAATGTACTGGGCGGGATGGTTTCCGACAGGTTTGGAAGGGTGAACACGGTCATTGTCATCATGCTGGGGAGCGGGCTCCTCTCCTTCCTGATCGGGTGGACAAGGACTTTTCCCTTTGGACTGGTCCTGACACTCTCCATCCTCTATGGCTTTCTGGTCACAGGAGAATCCTCTGTCCTCTCCACAGGGGTGACCGAATTGGCCCATCCAGCAGGTTTGGGCAGGACCATGGCCCTTCAATCCCTTTTAGGCTGGGGAGCGGCCTCTCTCTCTCCCATCGCATTTGGATATATTCTCGACATCACCAACCCCGCGGGCGCTCTGGATCGATTGGGATATGTTCCGAATTGGGGATGGGCATTCATGTCGCTGGGGATAGGAGTGCTGCTCGGCCCTCTTGCCGTCTGGCGGATAAAGAAATGGACTGGTCAACCGACTTGACAGAGGAGCTCCAAATCTTTATATTAAGCCTTGATGAGGATGGCTTCTCATCAGTTACCAGGTGGTTCTTTATACCCCTTTGAGGAGTTACTTCCATTCTGTTTGCGGCATCGGAATTCGTGAATAAGAGAGAAAGGGGGGAGACGGGATGCCAAGTTATGACTACCGATGTCTCAAATGCAACAAGGAGTTTTCTGTCATGCTCAGCATAAAGGAACATGAGGGAAACAAGGCGAAATGCCCTAAATGTGGAAGTAAGAGGCTCGAACAGTTGATCAGCCATTTCATGACCAAAACGTCAAGAAAGAGTTGAACCCATTCCTTCTCATTTCGGGAAGCAGGGGCTTTGCCCTCTGCTTCTCAAGCCTCTCCTAAAGATGGGAAGCCGATGGCCGCAGATGACGGGGAACCTCCGCCTCTTCCTCTGGTTTGATCTCCCCTCGAATTCCAATCTTCACTTTCCTAAGAGGAAAGTCCTTCCCTGATCCTCTGATGGCCTCCTCTGTCACCCTGACCAGGCCGAAACAGCAGGGCACCTCCATATACGCAACAGTGATGCTTTTGATCGAATTTGTCTTAAAGATCTCTGTCAATTTCTCCTTATAGTATCGGATATCGTCCAGCTTGGGACAGCCCATAACCACGGCCTTGCCTTTGAGGAAGTCCTGGTGGAGGTTGGCATAGGCAAAAGGCACACAATCGGCTATCACCAGGAGATCTGCATCCTGAAAATAGGGTGCATTGACCGGCACCAATTTTAATTGGACAGGCCATTGGGAGAGCATCGAAATCGAAGGGGTGGAGGCACGTTCTCCGGTGGCCTTGGGAACGTTAAAGTGAAGCGGCCTTGAGGAAGGGCAGCCGGTGAATAATGGAGCAGGTTGAGGTTTAGGTTCAGATTCCTTTTTATGGAGATGGGTTTCCACAGCCTCCTCATCAAAGTCTTCAGCCTCTCTCTCAATGATCGTGATCGCATCTTGCGGGCAGTGGCCGAGACATGCCCCAAGGCCGTCGCAGAACCTTTCGCTCAGCAGTTTCGCTTTCCCATCGACAATTTGAAGCGCTCCCTCAGCGCAGTTCGGGATACAGAGACCACATCCATTGCATTTCTCCTCGTCAATCCTGACAATCTTTCTTCTCGCCATCTTTAATCCTCCTTTTTTCGCTATGCGCACAGCGCTAAGCATCTTTTGATGAAAGAATAATCCCTTCCCAAGAGTTTATCCTTGATCTAAGTCAAGAAGGATCAAAATTTTTGTGGACTTTCCTGGAAAAAATTGGTTAAATCTAACAAAGATTCGGGCCGTCCATCGTCAACTCTTCAGCTCGGGCCAAAAGCCTGGTTCTTCCCTTCCATTGGATGGGGGCGAGAGGTATGGAAAGGCCGCTCAGCCAATTCAGGTTCGCTAAGTTTTCATTTTCCCTTAGGGTAGAAAGCCCTATCACCCTCCCCGCTTATAAAGGGTCGACATTCAGGGGTGCATTCGGCCATGCCTTCAAGAAGGTGGTCTGTGTCAATAGAGGAAAAGACTGCGATTCGTGTTTACTTAAAGGGAAATGTGTTTACTCATACGTTTTTGAAACCCCCCCTCCTTCAGATTCCTCAAAAATGAGAAAATATCCCTTTGCTCCTCACCCATTTATCATCACTCCACCTCTGGAAGAAAAAAGGGATTATCAAATCGGAGAGTCCTTCTCTTTTGAATTAACATTGATCGGTAAATCGATCGATTACCTTCCTTACTTCATTTATACCTTTGACGAACTTGGAAGGATAGGGATCGGAAAAGGGAAGGGAAAATACCACCTTAAAAAGGTCAAAAGTGAAAGGCCAAAGGTCAAAGGCGAAAACATAATTTATTCTGGAGAAGACAAAACCCTCAAGAATGATTTCAATATTTTGAATGTTAGTGACCTTTTACCTTACACCTGAACTTCATCACCCCTACCCGATTGAAATTTGATGGCAGGCTTTCTCCGAAGCTGGAGTTTCATATCTTTTTCCGGAATCTCCTCAGACGGATTTCTCTGCTATCCTATTTCCATTGCGGGCAGGAATTGGACTTAGACTTTAAGGGTTTAATAGAGAAATCCAAAGAAGTAAGAGTCCACAAAGAGAATCTCTCCTGGTTCGATTGGGACCGTTACTCCAATCGCCAGGAGACAAAGATGAAAATGGGTGGTTTCATGGGATCCATTGTTTTTGAGGGTGAGCTATCACCTTTCGTTCCGTATCTGATTCTTGGAGAATATATCCACGTAGGAAAAGGCACCAGCTTTGGCTTAGGAAAATACAAAATTTTGAATCTTGAATCTTGAATTTATCTTTTATGGGGAAACATTTCCAAAATATTTCTCTTGTTGATCACAACTAAAACAATAAAGTAAGATAGGATTCATGAGCGTGAAGACCTATCGCGAAGTTCTGATCTTTGTTACGGGAACGACCCCTCAGATCATCACAGAAACGCTTTATTGTCTCACGCAAGAAACTCAACCTCCGATCTTCCCAGATGAAATTCACATCCTCACCACCTCAAGCGGAAAGGAGAGGATCGAAGAGGAACTTCTTCAAAAAGGTCGTCTTCGGGCCTTCTCTCAGGAATTTAGCCTTTCGCCAATTCCACTGACCAAAGAATCGATTCATGTCGTTTGTGACGAGGAGGGCAACCCTCTCACAGATATTCGAGAGGTCTCCCATAACGAGTCGCTGGGTGATTTCATCGCAGATTTCATTCGAGAAAGGACGAAGGATCCCGGCGTAAGACTCCATTGTTCTCTTGCGGGAGGTCGAAAGACCATGTCTTTTTATTTGGGTTCAGCCCTTCAACTCTTCGGAAGACCCTGGGATAAACTCTATCATGTCCTCGTTACACCTGAGTTCGAATCTCATGCAGATTTCTATTACAAACCCCCAAGAGATAAAATTCTTGAAATCGTAGATTCCAATGGAAAAGTCGTTAAGAGGCTTCACACCGATGATGCAGAGATTTCTCTTGCTGAGCTTCCTTTTGTCCGACTCCGGGAAAAAATTCCATTGGATATGAAGGGGTTCAGGGAGCTGGTCAGAGAAGGGCAGCGCGAGATCGACCTGGCCTGCGTCCAGCCTCCGGTCAGAGTGAATCTCACGGAGAAGGTGATCTACATCGGGCAGGTGGGAATTGATATGGTTCCCATGCAGATGGTTCTTTATGTAAACCTGTTGAGACGAAAGTTGGAAGGTTGCCATGTCCCTGAGCGACCCTATTGCCTTGAATGCACGGAGTGTTTTCCGTACCTCGGAGACCTCTCGAAGAAAAAGGCATTTGATGAAATGGTGAAAGATTACAGAAAGGCCTATGGCCCCTTTTCAGGAAGGGTTGAGGAATTCTTAAAACACTGGGAAAAGAAGGGGGGTATCGACCAGGATACCCTGAGGCAGAATATTAGCAAGATCAATAAGACCTTAAAGGAAAGTATTGAAGACGAAACGCTTCACCCTTATTATGTCATTACTCCCATTGGCAAACACGGCAGCAAACGTTATGGCGTGAGGGTGGAGAGAGGCAAGATTGTGATTGGATCTTAAATTTTGAATTCACCTTTTATGGAGATGGTTATGTCTGATCAAGTCATTGTCTGTCCTTTTTGTCGAAAAGAGATTCCCCTAACTGAGGCCATTTCTCATCAGATCAGGGAGGAACTTAAAAAAGAGTTTGAGATAGGAGTCAAAAAGAAGGAAGAAGCCCTTCTCCAGAGAGAAGAAGCCCTCTCGAGAAGAGAGAAGGAGCTTAAAGCAGAGGTTTCAAGACTTGTTGATATTGAGAAGAAAAGGATAGAAGAGGAGGCAAAGAAAAGGGCAGAAGAGACGATCTCCCTTGAAATCAAAGATTTAAAAGAACAGTTGTTAGAAAAGGATCGAAGGTTACAGGAATCCCAGACAGCAGAGCTTCAATTGAGGAAAGAGCGGCGGGAGCTTGAGGAGAGGCACAAAAGCCTTGAGCTTGAGTTGTCACGAAGGCTGGATGAGGAGAGAGAAAGAATCAGGGAGGAAGCGGCAAAGGCGGTGTTGGAGGAACACAGGCTTAAGGATTTGGAAAAGGAAAAGAAGATAAGCGATATGCTCCAACAGATCGAGGAATTAAAGAGGAGGGCCGAACAAGGCCCGATCCAAATCACAGGTGAAGTTTTGGAGATCGAGCTTGAGGAGATCCTGAGAAATCGTTTTCCGATTGACCAGATTGAAGCCATCTCAAGAGGGAAAAAGGGGGCTGATGTGCTCCAAAGAGTCCATAATCCAAGTGGGCAGTATTGCGGGACCATTATCTGGGAGGCAAAAAGGACGAAGGGCTGGAACGAGGGTTGGATCGATAAATTAAAAGAGGATCAACGAGAGGCAAAGGCTGAGATTGCCGTCATTGTGACAACAGCCATGCCCAAAGAGGTTGAACATTTTCAATTGATCGACGGGGTCTGGGTGACCAACTTTAATCTTGTCGCTTGCCTTGCAATAGCTTTGAGAACCAATCTGATTCAGGTGGCCAATGAACGAAAGGCGGCTGAGGGAAAGCATGAAAAGATGGAAGCCTTGTATGGTTATCTCTCCGGCTCAGAATTCAGCCAGAAGGTAGAAGCTATTGTTAAGGCCTTTCTATCGATGAGGAATGATCTGGAAAGCGAAAAGGCGGCCATGAACAAGATCTGGGCAAAGAGAGAGAAGCAGATCGAGCGAGTCATTACAAATATCACTCGAATGTATGGAGACATGCAAGGGATCATCGGTGCCTCCCTCCCCGAAATCAAAAGCCTCGAATTCAAAAACTTAACCGAATTCACAGAACCCGAATATTGAATCCTGGGTTTTGAATCTTAAATTTTGAATTTGTTTTAAACACCGGAGGGAAAGATGAGTTTTAACGAAAAAGAATTCCATGCCGTCGTCTTAGGCGCCCTTTTGCATGATATTGGGAAATTTTATCAAAGGGCAGGCTATAAACTTGAGAAAGAGGATGATTACTGGATTCAAGTCTGCTGTAAAAGATTTCGAACTGCTTATGGCGATAGATATTCTCACAAACATGCTGTATATAGTGGCAAATTTATTCGACATTATTTAAAGGGCTATGATGAATTGGAAATGTTGTCTATGCACCATCATATGCCAGAAAATGCTCCTGACCCTGTTAAAAAATACCTTGCAAAACTCATTACTCTTGCTGACTGGCTTGCTTCTGGCGAGAGAAGAGATCGAGAAGTTGATGAGGAGTTTGGAGATCCTTCAAGTGAACCCCTGATTTCTATATTTTCAAGAATTACCTTAGGCGATAGCAAGGCCATTCCTTATTATGTTCCGATTAGTGTATTGAATGCTGCTCTTGACGGAATGTTTCCTACAAAAAAGCCAGAAGAAGCAATTTCTAAAAATACCGAAGACCCTCGATCTTACCATTACTTATGGAAACAATTTATAGGAGAAATTGATCGAATAGAGAATAAAAATATTATAAATCAAATTTTATTTCTCTTAGAGAAATATACTGTTTGCATTCCTTCAGCTGCGTATAAAGAGAGGCCCGATTTATCCCTTTTCCACCATTTAAAATCAGTAGCAGCAATTACGGCATGTCTATATCATCTACGATTACCCGAAGGCAAAATAGATGAAATTTTATCTGCAATAAGAAATTGGAAAATTGATTGCGAAACGATGAAGGAATCGGGCCTTCTACTTGTTGGGGGGGATGTCTCCGGTATTCAAGATTTTATCTATTCTGTTACTTCCGAAAAGGCATTAAAAGGGCTTCGTGGAAGGTCATTTTATATTCAACTTCTTTCGGAAAGTATCGCCCAAATGATTCTTAGAAATTTTAATCTGCCGGAAACCAATCTCCTATATTTAGGGGGTGGACATTTTAACCTACTTTTACCATTTGTGAAGGAAGCAGAAGAAAAGCTAGGTACGATAAGGGAATCGGTTGACAGAATCCTTTTCAATGCCCATAATGGAACACTTTCCTTAATAATTGGTTGGCAAGGGGTAAAATGGCAGGATTTTATGAATTTTGGAGACATTTGGAATCAATTGGGTTATTCCCTAGCTAAAAGCAAAAGAAAAAAATTCTCTTCCTTGCTTGATTCGAAAAAAGATGCTTTTAAGATTTTTGAACCTTTTGAAATGGGAGGTGAGTTAAAAGCGTGCGAGGTGTGTGGTGAGGAAGTTGAAAAAGAAGGACAATGTTCCCTTTGTAGGAGCTTTGTATCGCTCTCCTTAGATTTGGCAAATAAAAAGGCAATAAGGATAATCCCAATAAACCCTAAACTTCTTAATAAAAAGCCTACAGATTGGTCAAACATTTTAGAATCATTAGGTTATTCCTACACATTTGTGGAAGAAAAGGATAAAAACGCCTTCATTATAAACTGTACAGATTTTCTTGGAAGTTATAGAGGATATAAGTTTATTGCTTCTAATACACCCAAAAAAGGCGAAGAGGTGATGACCCTTGAGGATATCGCAAACGATGCGTGTGGAATAAAAAAGTGGGGCATTTTAAGAGCAGATGTGGATAATTTGGGAAAGATTTTTAAAGAAGGTCTAGGAGATGATAAAACCATCTCAAGAGTGTGTATGCTTAGTTATATGTTATCCCTTTACTTCTCTGCAAGGATTGACACAATATCAAGGGCTGTTAGGAACAAGATTTATGTGGTCTATTCTGGAGGCGATGATCTTTTTATTCTTGGAGCTTGGTCAGTCTTACCTGAGATTGCAGGAAAGATTTATGAAGACTTTAGAAGATTTACGTGTCATAATCTGACACTTTCGGGTGGTATTTATATTGCGCCCTCAAAAAAATTTCCGGTATATCAGGCAGCCAATGAAGCCCGAGAGGCGGTTGAAAAGGCAAAGGCGGGTGGAAAAGATAAAATTACTTTCTTAGATAAGGCCATACCTTGGCAGGAATTAGACAAAATCTCCGATATGGCCGAGAAAATAAGACAACTCCTTCAAGATTATCAGAAACGCTCTGTTCCTCGCTCCCTTCTCTCGACTTTATATGCTGGCTGGCAGGAAAAGGAATTAGCAGAAAGAAAAGAGATTTCCATGCCAAGAATATGGAGGATTTTTTATTCCTTTAGAAAACTAATGAGAGGCTACAAAGAGGAGGATAGGCAATTAATTGAACTCAACGAGCTTCTTAAAAAAACCATAACAGATTTTGGTTTAATGCCCTACATGGATATCGCTACCAGATGGGCTGACTATTTGACGAGAAAGGAGGCTTAATATGAAGGATCTTAAAGGGCCAAGGCCAGAAAAAGAAAAAAAAGTGGAAGGTGGTGTACAGCAAGTAGATGAGGATAAGCTGAGAAGGATCCTTGGCGGAGATGCTAAGGAACTAAATAGTTATGCAAATGAACTTGCTAAATCTTATCTTAATGCACGAAAAGAATCAGAGAAACTAACGACCTCACAGATAAGAAATGTGCTTGACGAACTTCAAAGGATGCGAGAGTTTGATGAAGCAGCACTACATCTAATTAGACCAAAACTTGCTTACGCAGCAGGCAGACACGGGGGAAGAGTGAAGGATTTCCAAAAGCTGCTTGACACTACAATTAAAATAACCAATAGAGAAAATTTCAAAAACTTTAAGAACTTTGTGGAAGCCATAGTTGCATATCATCGTTATTATGGCGGAAAGTAAGGAGGGCGATATGGAAAATCTCGGTTTCTTAGGTAAAGTAATCATAAGAAGCAATATTGAGGTTAAGACTGGCATGCGCATCGGTGGTAGCATGGGTGGACTTAAAATCGGTGGTGTTGACCTAAATGTAATAACAGACCCAGCGGGCAAGCCTTATATTCCTGGCTCATCGCTAAAGGGTAAGATGAGGTCACTGATTGAAAGGGTAGAGGCGTCTGGAAATTCAGCTTTTTGGAATAAAAAGGACAAAGATGGGAATGTAGTTGGCCACCAATGTGAAACTGATAATGATTATAAGAATTGCTCCGTGTGCAGAATATGGGGAATATTAGGTGATGCAAGATTTAGAGAACCAACTCTTACCCGTATTACTGTCTGTGATGCCTACCTCGTTGAATCAAGCATCACGGAGGAAATGAAAGAGAATTTAGAATTAAAGTGGACAGAGGTTAAATTTGAGACCGCCATTAATAGAATAACAGGAACCGCTCTTGGTGGTAGCCTCAGACAGGCTGAAAGGGTTCCTGCGGGTGCAAAATTTGAAGATGATGGAGGACTCATTCTATTTAATGTCTTTGTTGAACCCGATAAAGATTTGCTTAAAAAGGTATTTGTCGCGATGGAGCTTCTCGAGCATGACTACCTCGGAGGAATGGGTTCAAGAGGGTATGGCAGAATATCTTTTCAAAATATAGAGGTTTATTGGAATAAAAGAGACGATTATGAAAGAGGGAATATTGACTTAGACCCAAAGAGAAAAATTAATGATATCTTGGATACTCCATCAAAACTTGTCGCAAACTTTGAAACACTCAAGAGCAAGCTTGTTTAGGGGTTAATTATGATATTCACTGTTATAAAATTGCGGCCTAGAGGACCTTTCCACATAGGTGAAAGGGAAGACTGGAAAGAGGGAAGTAAAACCTATATTCCGTCTGATACTATCTTTTCAGCCTTGTGTCATTCTTATCTGCTGCTGTATGGAGAAGTAGATAGCCTATTAAAAGGGTTCATAGATGGCAATCCGCCCTTCATTATCAGTTCTGCCTTTCCCTACTGGCAGCAGAGCTATTTCTTCCCTGTTCCTAAAAATCAAATTCCAAGTGACAAAGAGTTAAAAAAGATACAGTTTATAGAATTGATTGGTTTGCGGAGATTACTTTGTGGAGAAAGGCTTGATGATATTAAAGGAGAGATAAAAACTATCCCCTATTTTGACCATGGGGGATTGATATTTCCATGGAAGATGGAGAATGTCCCCCGCGTTGGCCTAAGCAGGTGGACAAATCATCCGGGGGAGAATTTCTTTCATTTTGGCCAGGTGACCTATCAGGGTGACGCCGGATTGTTCTTGTTGATAGATTTTAAGAATAATAGTCTTGATGAGAAACTCCTTGCAGCGTTTAATCTTTTGGCCCAAGAGGGCGTTGGAGGAAATAGAACTAATGGTAGAGGATTATTCTACAAACCTGAGGTTTCAGAGATTAGGATTGATACGGCAGAATATGATGGAGTATATTCTATTTCTATGTATTATCCCTCAATACCGGAGATTCCGGGTATAGCAAAAGCATTCTACGAACTTGGGGATCGAAAAGGCTATATCTACTCTCCATCGGGACAATCGCTAAGAAGACGCTCGATCAGAATGTTTATAGAAGGGTCCGTTTTCCCTAATGATAAAAAAAGAGTTGGGACCATCGTGGATGTTACACCTGATGCATTCAATGCACATAGAGTGTACCGGTATGGATATATGTTTCCTATACCATGCAGATTGGAGGTAATATGAAAATAAAAATTGAGATTCTAACCCCATTGCATATTGGCTCAGGAGAAGACATTAGCCCTTCAGAATACCTTGTCGATACGAATTTGGACATTTTCAGCCGTCTCAATATGGATGCCCTTTTCCATGATCTCTCATTCAAAAAATACATGGATCGATTCATATCCGAGGCATGCAGGCAGAGATATATCGGCTCTATTATTGACCATTCTCTATTGAAAAAGTATCCTCTTTATTCAATCCCTATAAGCGGTGAGGCAAAATCTTATATAGCAAACAATCAAACTAATGTAAGAGCTCTTATTAAGACTGGAGGTCGGGTCTTTATCCCAGGAAGTTCTATAAAAGGCTCCATTCTTTCAGCACTGATGTGGCATGTTCTAAAAAATAATTATGGAGTAAGTAGGACAAAAATCCATGAACTCATAACCAAGCGGCCTCAAAATAGAAGGGAAGAGGGAGAAGCTTACAACGAGCTCTTAAAACTTTCCTTATCACTCATCTCACCCGACTCAAAAAAAGGAAGATTCAGCCAGTGGGTAAACCTTTCTGACAGTACTTGCAACCCTCCTCAGGAATCAATTGAGATTTACCTTTCAAGAGTTAAAGGTGCAAGGTGGGGAGGTGAACTTCCTATCCTTTTTGAAGGCATAAAAAAGGGTCAGACATTTGAGACAGAATTATCAATAGTAGGTTCTAAGTTTAGTGAGAAAGAGATATTAGAAACTGTACATGATTTTTACCTAAAGGTAGCAGATTATGACGAGGTTAATGTGGACAAACAACCTTATCTTCTCAGGCTCGGACAGGGATCAACAGTTTATGCCACTTCTTTGTTGATCCTCGCTAGAGATCTCGGCATAAAAGATTACAGAGTTAGCCCTCCAAGAACAAGGAAAAGAATCGATGATAAGATCCCTATGGGATTTGTCAGGTTAACTTTATAGAACTTGCCGAATTAGGGAGTGGTTAGTTTAAATTAAAGAATCTATAACTATCGAAGAGGTATTTGAATTTTGAATGTTGTGGATCGAAAATCGAAATGATTAAGTGGATTTCATTGAAAAAATGAGCCTTTTTATTTTGATAGAAGTCAGTCAAGAAGGTCGAGTGACGATCCAGATTTTTTCGTTAATTAGGGGGCTAGTTATCAATCTGATAAACCAATGACGATGCGGCGGTCCATGGAGCTGGAGTGTCCTAAATGCAATACGAAGCAGAACGTCCTCCTTTACGACAGTATCAATGTTTCTTTGGATCCCAACCTGAAAGAAAGACTGTTCAAAGGGGAGATCAATGTGTCTCAGTGTGAAAAGTGTGATCAGAAGATTTTCCTACCGATTCATTATTTTTCGGGAAAAACTCCATGAATTGTGGAGGGAAGCGAGCTGACCGGAAAAAAGTTTATGCAAATGAGGTAGTGGGGTTTGTTAATGATCGATAGGGGTTTTGACGAGTTAGTGGATGTTTCAGCACCAAGTGGCATTAGGATTTGAGGATTTCTGTTTGAGTTGCCTTTTCTTTATATAATTTCAGGTTGGGGGGTTGGGAAAAGTGGCTGTCAAGTGTGAAGATCGAGAGGAATCCGGTCGAGGATTATGACGTTGATATCGTGGATGGAGGAAAGATTTTCGTCGTTAGTCAAGAAGAAGCTTGAACCTGAAATGAGGGCGGTAGCCAATTGCAAAGCATCTGGAGTTTTCAGGTTTCGATTGGCCCTCAGCAGGGCAGCCCTCTCAGCTATATCATCTGTAACAGGAATTACGGAGAGGTGGGGAAAGTTTCGAAATAGTGCCATATATTGAGCAGCAAGGGTGAAGTTTTTCAGTCGGTATGGCTGAATCAAGCATTCGGTAATTGTCACCGTGCTGGTTACAGCCTCCATTTCCCCTTTTTCAAGGGCTGAGAAAAAGGGCCTGAGAAAGGGAAGATGAGCGGGGTCCTCCTCAAAGGCATAAATAAAGATCATGGTGTCGATGGCAATCTTCTGACCTTTAAGACGCCTAAGAAAGGGGATCATTTCCAATTGGCCCGCTCTTTTTTTATATACGATTTGGGATTGATACCTCTCCAGGCATCTTTTCCCAGTCCAAACATGAATTCAGTAAAAGATTTCATATGGGGAAGAATGATGATTGCCCCATTGATCTCTTCCACAAGGACTTCCTCCTTGGGGAGAAGGGGAATTTTATTCCGGATGGATTGGGGAATCACCACCTGATACTTGGGGCCGACTTTGACTTTAACCCCCATAACACCTCCTTAGGATGAGTTATACAATATTATAGTATCGTTATACGGGCTTGTCAACGGAAATCCTTGGCATTTTTCAAAAGTTGGTTTTTGTAGTTATAAAAGTTTTTGCAACTTATGATACCTTAATAATTTTCTTCGGAGGGCCAAATGATCAAAAAATTTAAGGCCATGATTATTTCGGTTGGTGGAACTTCTGCTCCTGTGATTCATTCCCTGAATAGTTCAAAGCCCGAATATGTTTGTTTCTTTGTTTCCAGAGAATCAAAAAAGATGCTCGAACAAGAGGTTCTACCCTGTCTTCTATTCAAACCCATCTTTTCTGATTTAATCATTACTCAGAACGCGGAATTGCTTACGGATTGCTATTCGGTCCTTAAAAAGAACCTACCCAATATCCTCGAAAAGTGGGAGGTTGTTCCCTCAGAGGTCTGTGTGGATTACACAGGCGGAACAAAGACGATGTCCGTCGCCCTCGCCCTGGCGACGATAGATAACTCTTGTTGTTATAGCTATGTAGGAGGAGATGAACGTTCCAAAGGGGGAGTTGGGGTTGTCGTGAATGGCAAAGAAAAGATGTGGTTTCTCGAAAATCCGTGGGATGAAATAGCGTACTCTTCCCAAAAAGAGGCGTCAATTCTCTTCAACAAGGCGAGATATGCTTCAGCCGCTGAAGTGCTTGAGAAGTGTTTGGATAGGATCGGGAAAGAGAAAAAACCCTTTTTTAAAGCACTGGTGGAGATGGTAGAGGGTTATGAGTTATGGGACTGTTTTAAACATAAGGACGCGAGAGTGAAACTTTACAGATGTAAAGATACGATTTCAACCTATGCCTTTGGTTCAGATAAGAAGGAGATCAAAGGTCTATCCAAAAAAATTGACGAGAATCTGAACTTTTTAGATCATCTTCAAGGGTCTCCAAAATTTTATTTTTTTGACCTTCTTGCCAATGCCAAGAGAAGAGCAGAACTCGAGAGGAAATTCGATGATGCAGTGGCAAGGCTCTATCGTGCAATAGAGGTTCTGGCCCAAGGAGAATTGAAAGAAGAATTTGAAATTAATACATCTGATGTAAAAGCCGATAAGATTCCTGAAGAACTAAGGGATGAGTTTATTGTTAAATACAGGGATGATAGAGATCAGAAGATAAAGCTCCCACTCTTTGCATCATACCAGCTCCTTAACGAATTAGGAGACTCATTAGCACAAGAATTTTTCAAATACTACGAAAAGGAGATAAGGCCGATCCTCAATATAAGAAATCAATCCATTTTGGCTCATGGATTTAATGCTGTAAGTGAAGATTCGTTTCAGAAGTTATTACTGTCCGTAATGAAATTTTCTGGAACAAAAGAAGAAGATATCCCAGAGTTTCCTGTTTTAAACATATGAACCTAAAACATATGAACCTAATAGACCTCGAATCCCAAATCCGATCTGACCCCTTCAACCCCCTCCTCCATATCGCCCTGGCAAAGGCATATCTGGAGGGAGGTGATGAGGAGCGGGCTCGGAAGATCGTTGCCATTAAAAGGAGGCTTCCTTCCAAAGACTCAAAGGTTCATTTCGAATGGGGCCGCCTTTGTGAAGAGTTGGGGATGTCCCGTCAGGCAAGAGAATCTTACGAAGAGGCGATCGCGCTCGATCCTGACAACCCAGATAATCATTTCCGTCTCGCCCTTCTCTGTCAAGAAAAGGGGGCCTGGGAGCGCACCTTAAAGCACTTGCAGAAAACGGTTTCTCTTTTCCCCCAACATGCTGAAGCTAAAGAGATGCTCGCCTCTCTTTATGAGGAGATAGGGTTGAAGGGGTCAGCCTTAGCCGTTCATGAGAAGAAAAGGGAAGGCGATTCGGTCTTTCATGCTTTTCCGTTCGACCTCACTGAGGATGATATAAACCTATTCCTTGATCTCTTCAAAGGGAAAGAGTTCGGTTATGCTACTTATCACCTGAGCAAGGCCGGGTTAGTCAATCATACCTTTGTGAAGGGTGTCCTTGGATTTGGTGAGGTTTACAAACATTTGAGAGGAGAGGAAACATACGGTGTCTATCCCCTGAGGGGAGACAGGACTCTAAAATTTACCTGTGTCCACGTTGCCATTCCTTGGAGAAAAGTGCTTGAGAATATAAAGAACGAGGGATTTCTTACACTCTTAGAGCAGAAGGTTCATCAGTATGTTCGAAAGATATTGGAGAAATCACGAGAAATGGGGATCCCTGTTTACCTTGAGGATTCTGGTGAAAGGGATCGAAGGGCCTGGTTCTTTTTCGAGGAGTTTCTTCCTGCGGAGCTGGCGGACCGGTTTCTCAATGCCATACTTGACGGAGTTCCCGCTCCTCCTTCAGATACCACATTAACTCTGCTTATGGGAGTGAAAGGGAAAGGAATCGGTCAGGAAGAGCATCCGATTATGCTCCCCCTGGGGTTCAACCGGCGGACGGCAAGAAGGTGCTTCTTCGTCAATGAATATGGGGATCCGTATGAAGACCAGCTTTTATGGATAAAGAAAATACGGCTAATTGGAAGAGCTGAGGCTCAGGGTTTCTGCCTCAGTGCCGGAAGACGAAAATATAGACGGGTTCAGATAGAATTCGATCCCTTAAAGAGGCTTATAAAGAGCTGTCCGGTGATTGACGAAATCTGCCGCAAGGCCCAATCTGGAAGAATGCTCAGCCACGAGGAAAAGTTAGTGATCTTCTTCACTCTCGGATTCTTGAAGGATAATTTCAGATCTCTCCATCATTTTCTTGAACCCTGTCCTGACTACAGGCCCAAAAAGGTTGAGCGATTGGCGTCCCGGCTGAAGTCAAATCCGATCAGTTGTCCAAAGATCAGAGAGCTTCTGCCCGACCATACCGCTTACCTTCCCTGCAACTGTTATTTCAACATTCCGGAAGGCGGTTACCCCAACCCCCTTTTACATATCGATCCAAGACTAGTACCTCACAGAGAAGATAGATTGTCAATGCCAGGCCACGAAGAAGTGCTAAAAGAATATCAAGATTTGAATAAGAGAATTGAAGAACTGACGAAAAGAAGAAACGAATTGGAATCGATACTGAGAAATATTCAATTTTAATTTCATCGGCTGCAGTTTTTTAAAAGTTCATCGTTCAGGATTCATTGTTCAAGGTTAGAAAATGAGCATCGTCTATTTAATGGAACAAAATGCTACTGTCTCGAAGGAGGGAGGCCGGCTCCTCGTCAAGAAGGAGGGCGTGGTTTCACACACGATTCATCTTTTTAAACTCGAGCAGATTGTCGTCTTCGGAAATATCTTTCTTAGCCCTGCTGCCATTCGTTACCTCCTCAAAGAGGGGATTGATACAGCCTTCATGACAAGACAGGGGCGATATTTAGGGAGATTACAGAGTGCCTACGGTAAGAATATTATTTTAAGAAGAGAGCAATTCCGTAAGATGGAAGATGATCATTTCTGTCTTAAGACGGCCAAATCGATCGTTAAGGGAAAGCTCTCCAACCTGAGAACTGTGCTATTGAGGCTGAATCGGCAAAGAGAAGGTTTAGGGCTTGAGAACGAAATCCTGGCCATTCGAAATCTCATTGGAAAAGTGGATGAAGCCAATTCTCTGGAAACAGTGAGGGGCTATGAGGGAAGGGGAAGCGCCGTCTATTTTCAGGGTTTTTCGAAAGGCTTTATCCCTGAGGAATTGCAGTTTCCTGGCCGGGTCAGAAGGCCTCCGACAGATCCGATTAACGCACTGCTCAGTTTGGGATATACCCTCCTCCTGAATCAGGTAATCGCTGCAGTGAATCTGGTCGGGTTTGATCCCTATTTTGGATCTCTTCACTCAATGGATTACGGTAGGCCTTCGCTGGCCTTAGACTTAATGGAGGAATGGAGGCCAACTATTGTGGATACACTTGTTCTAAGTGTATTTAATTTAAAAGCTTTAACTCAATCAGATTTTGAGGTGAGAGAGGAACTAATTCAGGAAAGAAAAAACGGAGGAGAGACCGGTGAGAATAAGAATGAAATAATTCCCACCTCTCAGGAGAAATCAAAGAGTGTTGTCCTCACAGAATCCGGGTTCAGGAAATTCGTCACACAATACGAGAGAAAAATGAGTCAGAAGGTTCAATATCATTTAACAGGGGAGCATTTTGCGTATCGGGATTGTATCCGCGAACAGGTGCGTCATTTTGCACGCTATCTGAGAGGTGAGGAAAGCGAATATCAACCCATGCCTTTAAAATAAGACGATGAACATGACGAGAGAGAGTGGTAAAGGAAGACTAAAATGTTTGTAATGATTTCATATGATATTGTTGATGATAAGACACGCTTACAGTTGATGAAATTTTTAAGAGATTATGGGGATCGTGTCCAGAAGAGTGTTTTTGAGTGCAATCTTAATCCAAAGACTTATCTTCAGGTAAAGGAAGGCGTAGAAAAACTTATCAATAGAAGAAAAGATAGAGTCCGGTATTATAAGATTTGTAAAGGATGCCTCGAAAAGATAGAAATCTCTGGATGGGGTGAGGTTTCTGAGGATGAGGAGTTTCATATAATATAACGATGGACAATGGACGATGAACCATGAAGGGTGAGATATTACATATTGTGGCAAGTTACGATATTAGTGACCCGAAACGTCTCGCAAAGGTTGCGCGGGCAATGAAGGACTTTGGCGAGAGAGTTTTAAAGAGCGTCTTTGAATGCAATCTTGATCAGGGACGTTTTGAGAAAATGAAAGAACGGATTGATGAAGTCATTGAGCCCATTGAGGATAGCGTGAGGTACTATGTTTTATGCGAAAAATGCATCAAAGAAGTAGAATATTCTGGAAAAGGCGAAGCATTCCAAGAGGATGAAGAATATCTGGTCGTTTGAGGGACTGGTTTTCCGCCAACCCTATTTCGAGGACAGGAGTTCTTAGTTTATTGAAATCAAAGAGGAATTTTAGTTAGGAAATTTGGGTATGCGGGAAATGGAATTCACTATTAATTTAAGGAAGTTAGATAAGGGGCCGATTCTCTTATATGCTTGCTTGGCCCCCCGTCGAAGAAGTTTTCACAGGGGTTTGCGCAGATCACTTGAAATCTCCAATCATAATCTCTGGAAAGGAGGGCCGCTGTTGGAAGGATTGACCTGATGAAGAAGGGATTGCGACTTGATCGTCAGATTCCTCCAGGTGTAAACATCAATCGTTGGAAGGATTGACCTGATGAAGAAGGGATTGCGACCGGGTTTGGCACTAACCTCTCAGTTTTGCCATCCCAGTTGGAAGGATTGACCTGATGAAGAAGGGATTGCGACTTCTTAATCTCTGTCATTCTATATCCCTCCCTCCGTGTTGGAAGGATTGACCTGATGAAGAAGGGATTGCGACGGAGGGACGCCAAACCCGATGAATCGGAGTTCGTCCCTGTTGGAAGGATTGACCTGATGAAGAAGGTATTGCGACGGCGCTGGCCTCGAAGACCAGCGACGATACAACAAGAGTTGGAAGGATTGACCTGATGAAGAAGGGATTGCGACACCTCCCTCCGTTTGGATTTACCATACATAAATGCAAGTTGGAAGGATTGACCTGATGAAGAAGGGATTGCGACGTCGCTGGCCTCGAAGACCAGCGA
>JACAEX010000059.1 GCA_013388635.1 Syntrophaceae bacterium
AACGCCGGGGCAGTGCCTCCGTCTCCGTTCCTGCCGAGCTAATCATCCGGGCTGGGCGGCTCGGATCAAAGCCCCTGCATCTACTTTTGAGGTGCAGGGGCTTTTTCTTTTTACGGGGAGACCTGCTCCGTTTCCTCTCCGATTATGTTCCAAAGAGGGAGCCCCTTGAGGGACGGACGGGTGCGGGCGCATCAAGGGTGCAAGCGTAAGACCGCAAAGCGGGCTGAAGCCGCCCGACTGCGACCGCAAAGGGTGGGTGGGGTAAATAGAGCGGAGGGCTTTGGGTCATCCTTTTGGGGTCAGGCTTAAATAATTAAGTATTTTGGCTTTCACTCGTGATGGGCTTCGCCAAGTTCTCGATCGGAAGGATGTTCGTGGCCCTGATTTCCGCGGGGAACCTTCCGCGTCCTAAAGGAGAAGGGACTTCGTCGATTCGCCGAATACCGCACCCGCCGCCTGGTTTTGGAGGCATGTCCCCTTCTCCCTTACGAAAAGACCCGTGCCTCTGGCACGGGCCCTTTGTTTGCTGGCTCCCCGGGCAGGACTCGGTCACTACGGTCGAAAGCTTCTGTTTCTCCCTGCGTAACCTCCCCTTCGGATTCCTGACGCAGCACGTTCGTGTGGCTTTTCCTCCCATCTGGTCGGCGGAATCTTCGCTTCTCGTCCTGCAAGGGGGAATCTTAGCAAACAAAAAGGCCCATGCTTTTGGCATGAGCCCTTTGTTTGCTGGCTCCCCGGGCAGGACTCGAACCTGCAACCTAGTGGTTAACAGCCACCCGCTACTACCGGTTGAGCTACCGGGGAAACTATATTCTTTAATATTTCTCTCCCGAAGCCTGATTTGTAATATTTCTCTTTTTCCCTGGCCTCTCTAATTGATTTACATCCTTCCTTAAAAATCAAGATAAATGGCCTTCTGGATCTTGTGCAGCTTGTGGCTCCCCTGTTGTGTGCCCGAAGTCTTTTTTCTGGATCTTTTGAAATTCCGATATAAAGATTGCCATCCTTGAGACTTCGGAGAGCATAAACGAACCATTCCCGCATGGTTAACAGCCACCCCTGCCTACCGGCAGGCAGGCGCTACTACCGGTTGCCTGCCTACCGTCAGGCAGGAGCTACCGGGGAATCTGTGGAAAAACGAAAATTCAAAATCCAAAATTCAAAATCCAAATCCAAATCCAAAGTAACTCTACAAGAAAATTTCGGCAATGGCAAGGGGAATTTGCCTTAACCACGGACCAGGAGATCCTCCTCGGGAACGGGCTCCATCCTCCTCAAGGTCCTCTTCCGATGCCACGCCATGAGCATATTGACCGGGCCTGAGGAGACATAGAGGAGGACAAAACCAAAGAGCACAATCACAGGCTCCATCAGGATCACGACCATCGAAAGGATGACGAAGATAAAGATGTTAAAAGGTTTTCTTCTCGAGAGGTCGAATTCTTTAAAGCTGAAGTACCGAATGTTCGAGACCATCAGAAAGGCCAGGATGTAGATCATCACCAGAATGACGACGTCCTTGACCAATCCCGTCTCGATCAACCGGAGATAGAGCAGGATCGTCAGGGCGATCATCGAAGCGGCTGCAGGGATGGGGAGGCCTTTGAAGTATTTAACTTCTCCAGAGGAAGTCTGAACGTTGAATCTGGCCAACCGCAGGGCTCCGCAGGCGACGAAGAGGAACGCCGCCAGCCAACCGAATCGGCCGTAAGGTCTGAGAGCCCAGCTGAAGGCAAGGACAGCCGGCGCAACCCCAAAGGAGACGAGGTCGGCAAGCGAATCGTACTGGATTCCGAATTTGCTTGTGGCACCCGAGAGTCGAGCCACCTTTCCATCCAGGACATCGAAGACCGATGCCAGAAGGATGGCAACGGCCGCATAGAAAAATCTCTCCTGGAATACAGAGATGATGGCCCAGAATCCGCAGAATAGGTTCCCCGTAGTAAAGAGATTGGGGAGGACATAGATCCCTTTCCTCATTTTGATTGGTGGTCTTTTTCTTTTCATATTCGAAACCCGATGATCGACTCCCCTCCCTTGACATGCTGCCCGATTCTGACAGCCGGCTTCACCTGGGTCGGGAGGTAGAGGTCGACCCTCGATCCAAAACGGATCAAGCCAAAGATTTCTCCCTTCCTCAAGAGATCGCCTGCCTTGGCATAGCAGACGATCCTTCTGGCCACGATGCCTGCAATCTGGATCAGGAGGATTTTAAACCGGTCCTCAGTTTCCAGGATCATGGCATTCTGTTCGTTGAGGAGGGACGACTTCTCCAGATTCGCCGGCAGAAATCGCCCTGGGAAATACTTTCGTGCAATAATCGTTCCAGAAACAGGTGCCCGATTGAGATGGACATCAAAGAGAGACATAAAAATGCTTATTTTCAAACTTTTTTCCTTCAAAAAACGGTCTTCTTCACATTCGCCGATATAAACGATCTTGCCATCGGCCGGAGAGAGGATGGCGTTTTCAAGAGGGGGGGTCTTTCTTCTGGGGTTTCTGAAGAAGAAAGCGATGAACAGGGTTACGAGAATGCCCAGAAGGGTTAAGGCCCTCCACCCGATGCCTCCAAAGAGAATGGTCAACACAGCACTCGGAATGAGGAAAGGAAACGCCTCTCTGGCGATTGGCCACTGGTCTTTTTGTGTCATCTTTATAGCTTAAACTCCGGGCTCCGTCGTCACCTTACTCCCTCTGAGCATGGCCACACGACCGGTCCTGACCAGTTCCTTGATCCCGAGGGGTTTGAGCAAAGCCAGGAGCGCATCGATCTTCTTCTCATCTCCGGTCACCTCGATCGTGTAGGTTTTGGATCCGACGTCGATCACCTTCCCCCTGAAGATCTCGGCGATCCTGAGGATTTCAGCCCGGGTGTCCGCATTGGCCGCAACCTTGACCAATACCATCTCCCTCTCCACGAAATCCTTGTCCATGAGGTCCACCACCTTGATCACGGAGACCAGTTTATTGAGCTGCTTCATCACCTGTTCCATGATCTGGTCGTCTCCGCGGGTGACGATGGTCATGGTCGAGACCGTGGGGTCGAGCGTTTCAGCCACCCCCAGGCTTTCGATGTTGAAACCCCTGCCGCTGAAAAGGCCTGCGATCCGGGCCAGGACTCCGAATTCGTTCTCAACTAAGAGCGTGATGACGTGACGCATCAAAAAACTCCTGAAATGCTGGAATGTTGGAATAATGGGATAGTGGGTAAAAATTTCTTTCGATGAAAACCATTATTCCATTCTTCCAATATTCCGTTTTTTTATACCAGTCTCATCTGGTTGAGGGGTTCTCCCGCTGGCACCATGGGATAGACATTCTCCTCCGAGTCGACCACGAAGTCGATGATGACAGGCCTGGAGATTGAGAACGCCTTCTTCAGAGCAGGGACGACCTCCCCTGGTTCGGTCACCTTCAGACCGACCGCTCCATATGCCTCTGCGAGTTTGACGAAGTCCGGGCAAGCCCCTTCGAGACAGGACGAGGTGTAGCGTTTCTCGTAGAAGAATTCCTGCCACTGTCTGATCATCCCGAGGTAACCATTGTTCAGGATGGCAACCTTGACGGGCAGCTGGTACTGGACCGCTGTGGCCAGCTCCTGGGAATTCATCTGGAAACTCCCGTCGCCCGCAATGTCGATTACCAGTCTGTTCGGGAAGGCGGCCTGTGCTCCGATGGCGGCTGGAAATCCATATCCCATCGTCCCCAACCCTCCTGAGGTGAGCAGGGTCCTCGGTTTGACAAATCGGTAGTACTGAGCGGTCCACATCTGGTTTTGGCCAACCTCTGTGGTGATGATCGCCTCCCCTTTGGTCAGATCGCAAATCCTTTCGATGACGAATTGGGGCTTGATCTTCCCCTCCTGATGGTACTCCATATTGTAGAGGCCTTTCCATTTCTCGATCTGTTGGCACCACCTATGAAGGCCGTCTTTGAAGGTGCCGATCTCTTCCTCCTCGAGAAGAGAAAGGATCTTCCCGAGGACACGTTTGCAATCCCCGACGATGGGAAGATCCACCTTCACACTCTTGCTGATGGATGTGGGATCGATATCGATGTGGATGATCTTGGCTTGAGGGGCAAAGGATTCAATCCTGCCTGTCACCCGATCGTCGAATCGGGCGCCGACAGCGATCAGGAGATCGGATTCCATCACCGCCATGTTGGCATGATAGGTTCCGTGCATTCCCAACATCCCTAAGAATAATGGATGATCTCCGGGGAAGCCACCCAATCCCATCAAGGTTGTGGTCACGGGAATGCCCAGCCTCTCCGCCAAAAGGGTGAGCTCTTTTGAGGCGTTCGAGGAGATGATGCCGCCACCGGCGTAGAGGACCGGCCTCTTCGATTTCATGATCACCTTGACAGCCCTCTGGACCTGACCGGGATGTCCGTCATAGGTGGGCTGATACCCGCGGATAGAGACCTTTTCCGGATATTTGAAATCCGCGGAGTTCACCAGGACATCTTTGGGCAGATCGACAAGGATCGGCCCGGGCCTTCCACTTCGGGCGAGGTAGAAGGCCTCCTTCATGATCCGTCCTAAATCGCTCACATCTTTTACGAGATAGTTATGTTTGGTGCAGGGCCTTGTGATGCCGATAATGTCGACTTCCTGAAAGGCATCGTTTCCGATCAGAAGGGTGGGCACCTGACCGGTGAGGACGACGATAGGAATGGAGTCCATAAAAGCGGTGGCGATCCCTGTCACAGTATTGGTTGCACCTGGTCCGGAGGTCACCAGGGCCACGCCGACCTTTCCTGTGGCCCGGGCATACCCATCTGCAGCATGGACCGCGGCCTGCTCGTGTCGAACTAAGATCTGCCGGAACGGACCACCCTGGAGTTCGTCGAAGAGGGGGAGCACCGCTCCTCCTGGGTAGTTGAAGATGGTCTCCACTCCCTCTTTCTTCAAAGATTCGACAACGATCTGAGCACCGGTTTTTTTCATAATCAATTCGAAGCACGAAATCCGAAATTCGAAACAAGCACGAATATCCAAAATACAAATGTCCCAAAGAAACCAGAATAGTCCTTAATTTGCAATTTTGAATTTTGGGTTTGTTTCGGATTTCGATATTCGGATTTCGGACTTCATTTCGTTTCCTTATCGATATTGCATTAGAATCTTTTCCATCTGGTCTTTGTAGGCCAATTTCTTCTTTTTCAAAATCTTGATCTCGATCTCTTCCGGAGGTGTGAGAAAGGGTTTCTTTTCCAGTTCTTCCAGTTGCCTGGCGAGTTCGGCATGAGCCTGTTTCGCCTTCAAGAAATCTTCATTCTCTCTCATCAACCTCTCGATCAGTTCCTCCTCTTTCATTGCCATCCCAGCCCCCAATCTAAGGAATTGAAATTCCAACTGGTTTTATCAAAAAAACATAATATAAACTCTGGCGTTTGTCAAATTAGCCAACCCAGACTTTCCAATCTAATAGATCTCTCCGAGGCAGCCAACCATCTGGAATCCAGAGCCCCCCGTCAAGAAGGTCTGTCTCCGCTTTGGCGGGGAATGAACTTCAACTCAGCCTCTGAAGGCCGGACATAGAGAGGAGCGAAGGTGGCAAGGTCTAAGTATTCTCCTTTCCGGATAAGCTGAAGTCCTATCCTGGCTACGGCCGAACCATGGGGGAGATGGATCGGTGAAGATGGGATGATCGCTAAGGAGGGAAGGGAATTCATGAGATAGTCTCCGAAGGTGGTTACTCCACTGCCGACGAAGATGGTTCGTTCTTCTATCTTTCTGATGAGGTCTTCTGGTTTGATCGCCAAATAGTCCGATGCTCTTTTGAGACCGGCTGATCCCTCATACCGGTAAAATGCGGTGTAGACCTCTCCTTTTCTTGCGTCGAGGATCGGGCAGATCAGATAGGGGGTGAACGAAACCTGGTAGGCTAAAACGTCGAGGGTGGGGACGCCTGCCACAGGCTTCTGGGTGGCAAGGGCCAATCCCTTTACCGTGCTCACGCCGATTCTCAACCCCGTAAAGGAGCCTGGGCCGAGGGAGATTGCCCATCCGTCCAGATCCTCCACGGCGATACGAGCTTCTCGAAGAACGAGTTGGATCGCTCCGAGGAGCCTCTCAGAGTGGGTGACCGATATATTGAGGAGGTATTCAGAGATGATCGATTCGTCATCGATCAATCCCACACTGCCACAGGATGTCGAGGTGTCGATGCCCAGAACTTTCATTTGAAAATTCCAATCACCAAATCACAAATTCCAAATAAATTCCAAGCTCCAATATCCAAATAACCAAATAAAAGTCTCAATTTGTTTCGGTCATTGGAATTTTGGTATTGATGATTATTTTGGTAATTGGTCCTTGAAATTTGGTTATTTTTACGATTCATTAATCTGCCTGGATAGAAATTAATGAGTCATATCTTAACCATACTCTGGGTCGATTCAGAAGCTGAATCCTCCAGGGGAGAAGATCCGGATCAGATCATTATAGAAGGCAAAGAGCATCAGGAGGATGATAAAGATCAGGCCGATCTGCTGGGCAATCTCCATCTTCTTGATGCTGATCGGTCTTCGCAGCACCGCCTCCAGAGCGAGAAATAGGAAATGGCCGCCATCGAGAACCGGTATGGGAAAAAGGTTGATGACCCCGAGGTTGATGCTGAGGATGGCTGTAAAGAGGATCAGGCTTAACAGCCCTCTCTTAGCCTGTTCTCCGGCCAGCTGGGCGATCAGGATCGGGCCGCCGATCGTCTTTGCGGGGATCACCCTTTCGATCAGCTTCACGATGGTGACCACGGTCAGTTGGATCCCGTACGCTGTTTGCGCAAGGCCCTTGCCGATAGCCCCGAAGGGCCCGACTCTCTGAATGAGGATTTCATCCGAAGGGGTGATGCCGATGACAAAGGTTTCGATCCTCTCACCGAAGATATTTCTTTGTGTGGAGGGCTTTGGGGTTGCTCTGATCTCAAGGATCTCCCCGTTCCTCTTCACCTTAAGCACAATCTCCTTTCCCTTGCTCGAACGGATCATCTTGGAGAGTTCTTCCCATCTCGAAACGTCCACTCCGTCAACGGACAGGATCGCATCCCCTTTTTTCAAACCCGCGGCCTCAGCTGGCAGCCCTGGGCTCACCTCTCCCACCTTGGAGGGGTAATACGGGATACCAAAAAGGTTGACGCCGGAAAAGAGCACGGCTGCGAGAAAGAAGTTGAAGAACGGGCCTGCGCTGACGATCAGCGCCCGTTTCCATATCGGTTGGGCTGAGTAGGAACGATGGCGATCCTCCTCCTTCACCTCCTCTTCAGGATTCTCTCCGATCAGTTTGACAAATCCTCCAAGAGGGAAGACAGCGATCTGGTAGTCTGTTTCTCCGACCTTCTTTCCAATGAGCTTGGGCCCAAAACCCAAAGAGAATTTCAGGACCCCTACGCCCAACCTCTTGGCCAGTAAGAAGTGGCCCAGTTCATGGACGAAGACGAGGATCCCCAAGACGATGATCGTTGAAATGATCGTGGTCAGCACAGTTTTCTCCCTTCCAAGATGGCCTTCGATCTTTCCCTGGCCCACTGGTCTGCCTTCAGAATGTCTTCGACCGTGCGGACCGGTTTTACTTCATGGTCTTCCATCACCCTCCGGAGAAGGACGGGGACGTCCGTAAATCTGAGAGATCCCTCCAGGAAGGCGTTCACTGCAATCTCATTGGCCGCGTTGAGAATGGCGGGCATGGTCTCTCCGATCTCAATGGAGCGATAAGCCAATTGCAGGCAGGGGAACCTTTCCGCATCCGGGGGGAAGAAGGTGAGTCCCCCGACCTGAGAGAGATCTAAGGGGGGAAGTTTCAAAGGGAGGCGATGAGGGAAAGAGAGGGCATAGGAGATCGGAATCCGCATATCCGCGATCCCCATCTGGGCAACGATCGATCCGTCAATATATTCCACCATCGAATGGACGACACTCTGAGGATGGATCTGGACGACGATCTTTTCAACCGGGATATCGAAGAGCCAATGGGCCTCGATCACTTCCAGACCCTTGTTCATGAGGGAGGCGGAGTCGATCGTAATCTTTTTCCCCATCTCCCAGTGGGGGTGATTGAGGGCGTCGCTCACGGTCACATCACGGAGTCTGTGCAGGGGAAGGTTGAGGAAAGGGCCGCCGGATGCCGTGAGGATGAGGCGACGGACCTCGTCCTTCTGGTGGCCAAGCAGGGCCTGAAAGATGGCGCTGTGTTCGCTGTCCACGGGGAGGATGGGGACATGGTTTCGCCTCGCCTCCTCCATCATAATCTTTCCCGCCATCACCAGGGACTCCTTATTGGCCAGGGCAATCGCCTTTCCGGTTTTGATCGCCGAAAGGGTGGGGATGAGGCCCACCGCGCCCACGATGGCAGAGACCACCTGATTTACCTCAGGGTGGGTGGCCACCTGAATCAGTCCTTCTACTCCATGAACGATCTCAACCGACATACCGTTGAGTTCCCTTCGGAGGGCTTCTGATAATTCTTTATTGAGGACGGAGACCAGCTTCGGCCGAAATTGGAGGATCTGTTTCTTGAGGAGCTCGATATTGACACCGGCGGAGAGACTCACGACCTCGAATCTTTCTGGAAACTGGCCGACGATGTCCAGGGTGTTGACGCCAATCGAGCCGGTTGATCCCAGGATGGCCAGACGTTTCATGGGGTCTCCTTCATCAGATAGAGGAGGGAGTAATGAAGGAAAGGGGCTGAGAAGAGGAAGCTGTCCAGTCGATCCAGCATGCCTCCATGGCCGGGGATGAGGGAGCCGGAGTCCTTGACCTGGGCACTTCGCTTTAACATCGACTCGGTGAAGTCTCCTGCCTGGCCCAGAAGCCCGATGCCGATCGCAAGAAAGATGGTGCTGCTCTTTGAAACTCGCGGGAGAAAGAGGGACGTAAAGACCAGGGCCGTAAGGACAGATCCACCGATTGCGCCCGCCAGCCCCTCACAGGTTTTCTTCGGACTGATCTTGGGATAGAGCTTATGCCTTCCGAGGAAGGAGCCTGTCAGGAAGGCAGAGATATCGCCTGCCCAAACTGTTGCGATCAGGAAGAGGACCCATTGCCTTCCGTCCGCCAGGTTTCGAATCAGGGAGATATGGGAGAGCAGAAAGCCTATATAAAAGATTCCAAAGAATGCGATTCCCACGCCGGAGATGGCTGACGAGAGATTTTTTGAAGTGACCATAAAGAGGATGGAGAGGCCGAGGAGGAGAAGAACAAAAAAAGGGAAGACGATCCTCACATCTCCCCGTGAGATGAGCAAGGAGAGGATCAACCCGAGCGTGATGGGCATCCATCGTTCGACCCTGATGGAATCCGGAAGGGCCAGTTTGTAAAACTCGCAGAGGCCCAAATAGGTGGCCAGAAGCACCATCAAGATCACGACACCGGGCGGTCCCATGGCAATGAGAAAGATCAAGGGAGGCACGATGACGATCGCTGTCACGATCTTCCTTTTTTCGATACTTCCCATACTCGCCCTTAGAAGTTTGGAGCAATTTGTTCGGAGGGTTCAATGGTCAGCTCTGGTTCTTGACTCCGAACTCTGAACTCCGAACCCATAACTTTATTCCTCTCTCCCGTTGAGCTGCTCGCTCGTCAGCCCAAACCTCCTCTCCCTGGATTGATAATCTGCGATCGCCTTGAGAAGTTCCTTTCGATCAAAATCGGGCCAATGCGTCTCGGTGACATAGAGCTCCGTGTAAGCGATCTGCCACAGAAGGAAGTTGGAGATGCGAAATTCGCCACTCGTCCGGATGAGAAGATCCGGGTCTGGGATTCCATGCGTCCACAGATACTGGGAGAATCGCTGGACGTTAATCTCCTCCGGTCTGACCCTCCCATTTTGGTAATCGGAAAGGATCTCCTGGACCGCATGGAGGATCTCTGAGCGCCCTCCGTAACTCAATGCCAGGTTGAGGATCATTCCGTCACAATGTCCCGTTTTCTTCATGGTTTCTCTCAAGGTATTCTGGACATCGAGCGGAAGGTCCTCCAATCTGCCAATGGCAGAGAGGCGGATGTTGTTCCGGATCATCTCCTCGGTCTCCTTGACAAGATATTCCTTGAGCAAAGCCATCAGCGCGGTCACCTCTTCCTTCGGCCTTCTCCAGTTCTCAACGGAAAAGGCGTACAGGGTCAGAACCTTGATCCCCAATTCGCGGCAGGCGGTGACGACCTCTCTGACGGCATCGACGCCCTTGATATGACCGCTGATCCGGCTGAGGTTCTTCTTTTTCGCCCACCGGCCATTGCCATCCATGATGATCGCAATATGGTGAGGGAGCTTTTCGCGATCGATCTCTTTCATCGTTCAAAGGATCTTTCCAAATGGTGCAGGGATGATGGGACCTGCGTCATGCATTAACGTTACCATATCAGGTATTGATTTTCAATGAGGCATCAGGGAGGATTGATCAGATTGGAGAGAAGGGGGATGAGATGGGCTGGAGAGGGGCAGGAGACATCCCCTCCTCCTCCCTCTCTATTTTTCTATGATCGCTTCGACAGGACATACCTCCGAACAGTTTCCACACTCCGTACATTTCTCCTCGTTGATCACATAAGGCTCGCCCTCTTCAATGGCTTCCGCAGGACATTCTTCAGCACACGTCCCGCACGCCACACACTCTTCCGTAATCACATAGGCCACCGATATCACCCCCTTTTAGAACTCGGATTTCGGAATTCAAGTTTCGGCATCTGCGATCTCAGATCCACGATCTATAATCGGGATTCGGAGCTTAGATTTCAAGGATCTCTTTCTCTTTCGCTGCCAGGATCTCATCCACTTTTTTAATGGATTTGTCTGTGGAGACCTGAATTTTATCGATCCACTGCCGGAGTTGATCCTGAGAGATCTTCTTGTTCTTCTCCAGGGCCTTCAGTTGGTCGTTCGCCTCTCGACGGATGTTTCGGATCGCTACCTTGGCGGCTTCGGACATCTTCTTTACCACCTTGACCAGCTCTTTTCGGCGTTCCTCTGTCAGACGTGGAATGGTGATACGAATCAGTTTCCCATCACTTGCTGGCGTCAGGCCGAGTTCCGATTTGAGGATCGCCTTCTCAATCTCACCGATGATGGAGGTATCCCAAGGCTGGATGGTGATCAGCCTGGGCTCGGGGACAGACAGCGTGGCCACCTGGTGAAGAGGGGTGGACGTGCCGTAATAATCGATTCGAATGTCATCGAAAAGGGCCAGGGAGGCCCTGCCTGTCCTCACCTTGTTTAAGTCGGTCTTCAGGCTGGAAAGGGTCTTCTCCATCTTGGTCTCCGCCTCTTTAAAGATCTTCTCCTCCATCGTTCATCCTCTCACTTTCGTTCCTGTTTTCTCTCCGGACACGACCCGTCGGATATTGCCTTTTTTCTTCAAGTTAAAGACGATGATAGGGATCTGATCCTCCATGCAGAGGGAGATAGCAGTGGCATCCATGACCTTGAGCCTCTTCCTCAACACATCGAGATAGGTGAGTTCATCATACTTCCGAGCCCGTTTATTGAGCAGAGGATCTGCATCATAGACGCCGTCTACCTTTGTCCCTTTGAGGATCACATCCGCCCCTATCTCCATCGCCCGAAGGGAAGCGGTCGTATCGGTGGTGAAGTAAGGGTTTCCTGTTCCGCCGGCAAAGATGACGACCCGACCCTTCTCGAGGTGCCGGATAGCCCGCCGCCGAATATAGGGTTCTGCAATCGCCCGCATCTCAATGGCTGTTTGAACTCGGGTATGGACATCGATCTTTTCCAGGGCATCCTGCAAGGCAAGGCCGTTGATCACCGTCGCCAACATCCCCATATAATCGGCTGAGGCGCGGTCCATCCCTTTTGCGCTTGCCGCGAGCCCCCGGAAGAGATTGCCCCCGCCGATGACGATGGCGACCTCCACCCCGAGGGCCTTCACCTCCTTGATCTCCTGGGCGATCTGACGAATCACCCTGGAATTAATTCCATAGCCTTCTTCGCCTGTCAAAACCTCGCCGCTGATCTTCAGGAGGATTCTTTTGTATCGGGCTCTCTTCATGGGGAGTTGAAGGTCTCTCTGTCAATCGACCGGTTCCAAATCCCGGTTCAATCCCACCTTAATTAAAGCCGCGGCCTGATCTTACCCTGTTTGAAACCGTACCCCTTCAGCGGGGCTACTCCGTCGAGGGAGAGCCTGCAGGTTGTGATTTGGGCTGAAGTCCTTCGCCCAGTTGAAATCGGGCGAACCGGCGGATGGTGATGTTCTCTCCGAGCTTGGCGATCATCGCATCCAGGACCTCCCTGACCGTCAGATCGGCATCCTTGAAATAGGTCTGTTCCAGGAGGCACACCTCGGAATAAAACCGCTCCATTTTGCCTTCGACAATCTTATCGATCACCTTTTCGGGTTTCCCCGCGTCTGCAGCCTGGGATCGATAGATTCTCCTTTCCCTCTCCAAGACCTCGGGTGGGACATCTTCCCTTCTGATGTACTGGGGATTTGTGGCGGCGATGTGCATGGCCATGTTCTTTACGAAGTTCTGGAAATCTTCTGTCTTGGCGACGAAATCGGTTTCACAGTTGACCTCCACCAGAACTCCCATCTTTCCACCGGCATGGATGTAGGAGGAGACCAGACCATCGGTGGCGATCCGGCCCGCCTTCTTGGCAGCGCTGGCCAGCCCCTTCCGCCTGAGATATTCGATGGCCGCCTCCATATCCCCACGGGCCTCCTGAAGGGCGGTTTTGCAATCGATCACCCCAGCTCCTGTCCTCTGTCTCAGATCTTTTACCAGTTCGATGGAGATGTCCATTCCGTTCTATTCCTCCTCCATTTCCTCGATCACTTCTTCTGTCTCCTCTATTTCTTTCGAGACCTCTCCAGGCGGTTCGGCTGGTGCAGCTGTGATCCCCTCCTCTTTTGGCCCCTCCATCTGGAGCTGTTTTTCATAGAGCTGTCTGCCTTCAATGGCCGCATCCGCGATCTTCGTGGTGAAGAGCTGGATGGCCCGAATGGCGTCATCGTTGCCCGGGATGATGTGGTCTAATTCTTCCGGATTGCAGTTCGTGTCGACAATCCCGATAGAGGGGATGCCGATCTTTCGAGCCTCCCTGACCGCTATCTTCTCCTTCTTAGGATCGATCACAAAAATCGCCCCCGGGAGGCGGTCCATGTTCTTGATCCCTCCGAGGAATTTCTCCAATCGATTCCTCTCCTTCTCTAATTCCATGGCCTCCTTCTTGGGCAGGAGATTGTAAATCTCTTCATTTTTCATGGCCTCGAGTTTTTTCAGGCGGTCGATCGATCGCTTGATCGTCTGAAAATTGGTCAACATTCCTCCCAGCCATCGGTGATTCACATAGAACATGTTACACCGAGTCGCCTGCTCCTGAATCGTCTCCTGGGCCTGTTTCTTGGTGCCGACGAAGAGGATATACTCTCCCCTGGCCACAGTATCCCGGACGAATTGATAGGCTTCTTTGAAAAGCTGGACGGTCTTCTGGAGATCGATGATGTAGATCCCGTTCCTCGCACCGAAGATGAAGGGTTTCATCTTCGGATCCCAGCGTTTCGTCTCATGGCCAAAGTGGACCCCAGCCTCCAGAAGCTCTTTCATCGTTACCGTTGACATCGAGCCCCCCGTTTCTTTTCCATTTTTCCCCCTTTAAACATGATAATTTAAACGAAATTTTCTAACACATGATCGAATATTTTGCAAGGGAAAAAATTCCCAAACCGTATTTGAGCTACTTGGCTTGTCAATACTGAGAAGAGATGGGAATCTAAAACGACCGGGAAAAGGTGGAGCAGGCGACTAAAAGTAAAAGGTGTTTGGAACCATTGCTGGAAGGCGATTGGCAGAAGAGATTTATCTCACCTAAGCATTTAAGGCGTTCGCAGGCTGTTCCTGGTGAACCAGCTCTTTCTCTCTTTTGCCCAGCACAAAGTGAACTTCTTGTTGGGAGGAAAGGGGTGGGGTATTACCATAACAAGTGGTGTAGGTTTCGAGCAGTATCCATCCCTCTTTGAGGAGCCTGTTCACCTCGGCCTCAGCATTTTGAGCACCCGGCCGGGTATATCCTGTGGTGACAATCCTGACTTCAACACAATCAGTCAAATCGATTCTATCCTTTTTCATCGATCCTCCTCCAGAAGGTAACGTATTAAGCTAACGCAAGAACCATACCATACCCTTTCCTTTTTTAACTTGTTGAAAGCAAAAGGAGATTTAGAAAGCCTGTTTCCAATTCAGGATCTTAGATTGCCTATTTTTTTGCCATCTGCTTACTCATTTTCGATCCAATTGGAGAGATTGGAGAACGCAACAGAGGTCGAACTTCCTAAATGCTGGGATGAGAGGAGACGAATCTTTTGAGGGTGAGGGCGTTCTTGACAGCAAAGCCATAGGCGTCATTGTTGAAATAGACAAATACGGTTTTGCCTTTCTTCCTCCAATCCCTGATTTTTTCAGACCATTCCCTTAACTCATTGTTGGAGTAGTTAGAGCCATAGAGCACCTCTCCTCCGTGGAAGCGGAGATAGGTAAAGTCCGATGTCAAAACCTCCTTCAAAGGGAGGCCAGAGCCGTGTGCGATGCAGAGGCTGAATCCAAATTCCTCCAGTATCTGAAATGCCTCTTGGCAGAACCAGGATTCGTCTCTGAACTCAAAGGCGTGGCGAAGGACCTTCGAACGGGGAAGCGTGGAGAGAAGGACACAGAACTCCTCCAACCTCTCCTTCTGGAACTTAAACCGGGGAGGAAGCTGCCAGAGGACCGCGCCTAACTTCTCTTTCAAGGCCGAGGCATGATCCAGAAGAAGGGAGAGGGGTTCCCTGCAATCCTTCAATCGTTTGACATGGGTGATGAACCGGCTCCCCTTGACGGCAAAGGAAAACCTCTTCGGTGTTCGTTTATACCAGCCTTCAAACATCTCCCTTCTGGGCAACCGATAGAAGGATACATTGAGCTCTACCGTGTCGAAGTATTCGGCATAGAATTCGAGCCACCTTTTCTGAGGGAGATCAGATGGGTAGAAGACCCCATTCCACCAATGAGGATAATTATAGCCGCTTGTACCGATGAGAATCATCATTGACCCAGGGCTCAAGGGTTGAAGAGTCTGTTTTATAAGATTTCTCTCGACCCTTGACCCCTAAGTAACCTCCTAATGGTAATAGTCTCTATTCCCAGGCCCTTTTTGAGACCACCTCCGTTTATAATATTGCCGCCGAATCTTTTGCCGGATCAGGGGATAAGCCATATAGAAAAAACCGAAGGCCAGCCCCCCGAGATGGGTGAGATGGGAAACGCCTCCTCCAGGGCCTTCGATCGAGGAGAAGAATTCGATCAGACCGAAGAAGATGACGAAATATTTGGCGGGGATGGGGAAGAGGAAGTAGAGGTAGATGGGCCGATTGGGGAAGAGCCAACCGAAAGCGAAAAGGATGCCGTAGATCGCGCCCGAGGCCCCGATCACTGGGATGCGTTGATAGAGCGACGGGGTGAAGAGGACTGTGCAGATCCCCGCACCGATCCCGCAGAATAGAAAATATCGGAGGAACCGCCGCGATCCCATATAATTTTCCAACTCTCCACCAAACATCCAGAGGGCAAGAAGATTGAAGAGGAGATGGAAAAGCCCGCCGTGAAGAAAGATGTAGGTAACCAATTGCCAGAGAAAATATTTCTTCCAGACGAAGGCAGGGACAAGGGCAAAGTAGTAGACCAGGTGGTAATGGTAGGTCTCGGGCAGGCCGACCTCTGTTAGTTTTTGGATCAGGTAGACCGTGACCAAGACAATGATCAGCTTCTTCATGATCGGCGTCAGCCCATATCCGAATGAGAACTGGTAACGGTAATAGGTCATATCAGACTCCTCTGAACTCTGATTTCAGATCTCGAAAGGTTTCGTCCCTCATCCTAATTTTAATCTTTGTCATTCGTCAACGGTCTGGTCTGATCAAGACGGATCTGATACTTCTTGATCTTATACCGGAGAACCCTCTCGCTGATGCCGAGGCTCTGAGCAGCCTTTGTCTGGACCCCCTGATATTGATGGAGGGCCTTGAGGATCGCCTCTCTTTCGATCTCCTCCAGAGATTCGGGGAGGGTCTTCTCCTTCCTGAAAGGTTCCCACAGCTTTTCAGACCTTTCCTCTTTCAGATGGAAGGGAAGGTCCTGAGTCGTGATCACCTCGCCGCGGCAGAGGACCACTGCCCGCTCGATCACGTTCTCCAGTTCCCTGACATTTCCCGGGTAGGGATAGCGAAGGAGCAAGGCCCTTGCCTCTTTGGAGATATCGGAGATCGACTTCCGATTCTCTTTCGAATATTTTTTTAAAAAGTGGTCGATCAGCAGGGGGATATCCTCCTTCCTCTCCCTTAAGGGTGGAAGGGGGACGGAGATCACATTGAGGCGGTAGTAGAGATCCTCCCGGAAGAGGCCTTTCTTCACGGCCTCCTCGAGATCTTGATGAGTGGCGGCGATCACCCTCACATCGGTCCTGAGACTGAGGTTTGATCCCAGGCGTTGAAACTCCTTTTCCTGAAGGACCCTCAAAAGCTTCACCTGGGTTCCGGGGGAGAGGTCCCCAATCTCATCGAGAAAGATGGAACCCCCCTCAGCCTCCTCGAACCGACCGATCCTCCTCTGGGCAGCCCCTGTGAACGCTCCCTTCTCATGGCCGAAGAGCTCACTTTCGAGGAGGGTCTCTGGGATTGCGGCACAATTGACCTTCACCCAGGGTTTTTCGGCGCGAGGGCTCGCATAATGAATCGCATTGGCGATCAGCTCCTTTCCTGTGCCGCTCTCCCCCCGGATGAGGACCGTGGCCTGGCTGGGTGCGACACGGGCCACCAGGCCCATGACCTCTTCCATCTTTGGACTTGCATAGATGATATGGGTAAAGGCATAGCGCTCCTGGAGGCGGGCTTTCAGCTCTTTATTCTCCCGGATCAGGGCAGACCTCTCAATCACTTTCTCGATCATGAGGAGGAGTTCATCCAGATCGATGGGTTTGGTGAGGTAGTCGAGCGCCCCTTCTTTCATCGAAGCCACGGCAGTCTCCACGGTGCCATAGGCCGTCATCATCACCACAGGAAGCTCGGGGTAGAGCTTCCGGATTTCACGAAGCGTCTGGAGGCCGTCAAGTTCAGGCATCTTATAATCGATGAGGGCGATATCGAAGAGGGCCTCCTCAAGTTTCCGGAGGGCTTCGCGGCCATTGGCGGCAGCCTCGACAGAGAAACCTTCCTTTTTCAAAAAGCCCTCCAGAAGATCCCTTTGGGCCTTCTCGTCCTCGGCAATCAGTATTTTCGCCTTCTCCATTGGCCCCTGCATAATAGAGATATCCGACTGACGTTCTGCGCAGAGCACTCACGTCTTATTCGATGGGCAGCGTAATCATGACCCTTGTTCCCGCGCCCACCTGACTTTCTATTTTCAACTGGCCGCCATGGGCCTCAATGATCCGATGGGCGATGGGGAGTCCCAGCCCCACCCCATCCTCTTTTGTCGTATAGTAATAATTGAAGATCTTCTCCATCTGGTCTTCTGGAATCCCGGGGCCAGAGTCCGAGATCGAGATCTCCACCCGGTCTTTAAAGGGGTGGGCTTGAAGACGAAGCACGCCTCCTCGTTCCATCGCCTGAATCCCATTTTTCATAATATTGATCAATGCCTGTGTCAACTTCTCATCGTCCATTTTAATTAGGGGCAGGCGAGGGCTGATTTCGGATTGAATCTCAATTCCCTGGGAAGAGGCCTCTTCGTGAAGGAGGGTGACCAGGTTCCTGAGGAGGTCTTGGAGGGAGGAAGGTTTCACGTTAAGTTCGAAAGGTCGTGAGAGGCTGAGAAATTGTTGAATGATCCCGTCGAGCCTCCTGATCTCTTTGGACATCAGCTCTGCAAAGGAGAGATACTCCTCCCTCTTCGATTCTTCCCGGGGAAGAAATTCCCTTTTCAGCCTCTGGAGGCCCATGGCAATGGCGTTGAGAGGGTTCCGAATCTCGTGGGCCACCCCAGCAGCCAGGTGGCCAAGTGAAGAGAGCCGTTCCGCCAGATGGACACGATCCTCCATCTCCTTCATTCTTCTGAGGTGACGGTTCTGATTCACCCAGATCAGGGTGATCGCTAAAAGACCCAGAAGCAGAAAGAAGAAGATCGAAAGCACCACGTTCTCCTTGATCTGACCGAGGAGGGGATCGATCTCTTTTGAAGAGTATCCGACCCGGATCAACCCCATGGGTCGATCTCCCACGGAGATGGATTTTAGGACTTCGAAAACCTCCTCTCCTTTTTGAGTTTGGAGAAGGCGAGAAAGGGATTGGGTTCTCAGAAGCGAATCTCTCAAAAAGGCATCTTCTTGCTTTTTCCCGATCAGAGCGGGGTCGGTGTGGCTGAGGATGTTGAGATTGGCATCCTGAACAGCGAGATACAGGATCCCTTCCCTATGACCGATGTCCGAGACCGCTCTTTGAACCGCAAATTGGCGAAGGAGGCCTTTCATCTGCTCTCCGTTGAGATGAAGAGCAATGATTCCCGGAGCGGCTTTTCGCCAGACGGCGACAGAAAACCGATATTCCTCTGCGAGGGGTTTGCCGAAGAGATCGATCACCACCAGTCGTCTCCCTTCAACCAGGTCTTTCAGAACCCTTTTTCTATCGGAGGACGGGATTGGAGAGGGCCAGCCCGTGATCGGATTTCCCTTCGGGTCATCGATCTCAATCGAGGCGATCGGATATTGATCGATGAGGGATTGGAAATCCGAAGGGGTGAGAGGTCGTTCTCTATCGAGTCGATCCAGCTGATAGGCGATCCCCACGAGATATTCTGCTACGGATTCCTCCAGGCCGAATAGAATTCCCGAAATCGGCGACCTGGGCAGATCTCTCCCCGGGAGGCTCTCCATCCATTGAAGCGAAGAGATCACCTCCTGGATATCTTTTTCGAGGGACTGGATGAGGACCATGGCTTCCCTTTCCAATAACCGATAGAATCCGTTCCTCGTCCTTTTGATTTCTAAGAGGCCATTGATGATGAGGATGATAAGGATGACCGCGGAGAAGATCGCAAGATAGATGGGTGAGAAGGTTCGTTTAATCTTATTCCCTTTTTTGAACAAGATAATTCCCGGCCTTACTCTTCTCTCAATCTCTCCGTGGAGGGTTGGTTCTTTCTCAGTCGGGGGCCCGTCGAGTCAGGTCCAGACATGATCCGGCGGAAGAAGGGAAACTCCTCCTCCGGATTCCAGGTTTTCAGTTGTTCCGGTGTGAGAAGATGCCTTACCTTGATCAGATATTCAAGTGCCCTCTCTTCAAATCTGGATTGGATTTCATTGATTTCGGAGTATTTTGAACGGATGGACTCTGTGTTTGCATTCGGATTCGTCAGTATCTCTCGGAGCTCCAGCCGTTTTGAGAAGAGCTGAGCCCGGAGAAGTTGCGTTTCTCGATAGTAGGCCTGTTGAATTGATTCTAATTCCTTGATCTGCGCGGAAGAGAGGTTCATTTCGGACGCCCGGCATCCCCGATCCGCTGCCCTCCAGTGTCTCATCCCCATCCCAGGCCCCATCTTCATTCCTGAAGGTTGTGAAAAGGCAGAAGAGAGCGGCAAAAGCAGAAGGAAGAGATATAGGCAAACCTTAAAGTTCACGATGAGACCTCGTCCTGATTACCGGTTCTGAATCACTTCTCCGTTTCGCTTCTTTTTAAAAGATATCGGAAGGAGGATGAAAAGTCAACCCTTAGACCGATCTGGTCGGACAGATTAAAATAAAAGGGGAAGGAGGTTAAATCATCTCCTTCCCCTTTTTGTCAGTGGTTTCTGATCACCGCCACATTCCCCAGCCACCACCATGATAGCCTTTACCATGGCCGTAGCCCATCATGGAACCCCGACCAAAGCCAGGGCCCAATCCACAAGTAGCCCCAAATTCAGCAATCTGTTCGGGCGAAAGGATCTTGCGAGCTTCCAATTTCGATTGAAGAACTTTCTCTCTAATCTGATTCTGAAGATCTCTCAGTTCCTTCTCCTTATCCAGAATGGCCTTGGGATCAGCCTTTGGGTTTGTCCAGAGGGATTGGAGCTCCACTCTTTTGGTGAGGATGGCTCCTCTTAATTGAGCGGTCTCTTCATTAAGCCTCTGGCGCAACTCCTGGAGCTTTGTCCTCTGCTCTGGAGTCAGGGTGGACCATCTTCCCGGGTTTGAAGACTCCCAGCATGGCCCGCCTTTTGCTCCCGGGCCAACCCCCCGGCCCTGGGCATAGGCGTATGTGACACCAAAGAGGATCAGGGTCACCAACCCCAGCGCGATCATCGTCTTTTTCATCGATCTCACCTCCTTTCCTTCAGTTCTGTTTGAGCGTAGGAAACGCAAGAGCCATGCCAGTTTCAGCTGCCTGGAATAATATTTTTTGTGTCAAATTGATTTTCCCTGATTTTTTAAGGTATTAAGTCTTTTTGGGAGCCAGGTTTCTTGAGCGGTTTGGTAAGAGGTTCTTTGAGAGGCCTCTCTTCGAGGAGGAAAGATTTGTCGAGGTCTTTCCGGCTGGAACGAGATTTCTTCTTAGATTTCAATCAACCGTCCACTTCGACAATCTTGACGATTGGTTCGACAGAATTTTCCTCTGCGATGAGACTGAGAATGAGTCAGTTCGCCCTTATCGCCTCAGGTTATCGAAGCCTATCTTTTCGCTTGAAAAAAGGAGATAGAAGAGTTAGGAAAAAGCTGCGACAGAGAGATGAAGAAGCGAGAGAGAGGAGGTACCGTTTCGATGAAGGCACCGGGCGAGAAGATCAACTCTTTCGAGGTGGCGAGGAAGCAGATCGATATTGCTGGAGAGCACTTAAATTTGGCCCATGGATTGTTGGAGAAGCTGAAACACACCAAGAGGGAGTTGATCGTTCATTTTCCAGTCAAGATGGACGATGGGACGGTCCAGGTCTTTACGGGATACCGGGTTCAGCACGATGTTTCAAGGGGGCCTGCGAAGGGAGGGATCCGGTACCATCCTGATGTCGATCTCGATGAGGTGAGGGCATTGGCGATGTGGATGACCTGGAAATCGGCAGTGGTCAACATTCCCTTTGGAGGGGCGAAGGGTGGGGTGCAGTGCAATCCCAAGCAGATGTCCTTGTGCGAAATCGAAAATCTGACGCGGCGCTTCACATGGGAGATCTCGAGCATGTTGGGTCCGGAACAGGATATCCCTGCTCCGGATGTCTATACCAATCCACAGGTGATGGCCTGGATCATGGATACTTACAGCATCCTCAAGGGGTATTCGGTTCCGGGTGTGGTGACCGGTAAGCCCATTGAATTAGGAGGCTCTCTTGGAAGGCTCGAAGCGACAGGCAGGGGAGTGGTGATCACGGCCGTTGAGGCGTTGAGGCATCTGGAAAAGAGTATGGAAGGGATTAGAGTCGCAATCCAGGGCTGCGGCAATGTCGGGGGAGTGGCGGCAGAACAGTTCCAGCGACTGGGCGCAAAGGTGATCGCCTTGAGCTGCTCCTCCAATGCGATCTATAGCGAAAAGGGACTTGACGTGAAGAGAGTCCTGGATCGGAAGGCCAGGTATGGATGTTTTGTCTGTGAGACTCAAGAGGAGAGGGAGATCACGAACCAGGAGTTACTGGAGCTGGATTGCGATATCCTGGTTCCGGCTGCGATAGAGAATCAGATCACCGAGGAGAACGCCCCGCGGATCAAGGCGAGGATTATCGTTGAAGGAGCAAATGGGCCAACGACCCCAGAGGCAGATGAGATTCTGAACGATAAAGGGATCTTCATCGTCCCTGATATACTGGCTAATGCGGGTGGGGTGACGGTCTCCTATTTCGAATGGGTTCAGAATCTTCAGGAATTGATCTGGAGCGAAGAGGAGGTTCTGGAGCGGTTGACCCGTATCATGCAACGAAGCTTTAAAGAGGTTTTGGAAATCTCTCTTTCGAAGAAGATTCCAATGAGGACGGCTGCGCTCGTCCTCGGAATCGGAAGGGTGGCGGAGGCCACAAGACTGAGAGGGATCTATCCATAAAATCTAAAATCTCGTCCCTTCGCAAATTCCGCAATCCCACTGAACTTTTTACAAAAATGTTACATTTTATGTGATATCCGACCAGATTATTAACTATTCGAAATTCAAATTCTCCCTTAATTTCAATAAGTTTGTATTTTTATTTATTTTTGGCACAACTCTTGCTCCTATTAAAAGACGGCAAGGGAAAGTGTACATGGGCATGATCATAAAAGACCTGGCATCGATTCAGCTATTTGTGATCTTTGCGCTTATCGTCATGGGTTTTGGCATCATCCGGATTGTTAAGAGGAGGTTCGAAGATTATGTGAACGGCAATCAACTCCTCGGCATCTGTGAAATGGACGGCGTAAGAAGGATCGAGATCAGTTTTAAGCGGGTGGCGACCTGGACGCTAATATTTACGAACGCATTCTTTGTGCCTTATTTCTTTGCCCGATTGCTTAGATTGGTGTAACAGGAAATAACTCCTCCATCCCAGCCTCCTTCACCCCTTGACAGGCGATGGCCAAGCGGTCATCGCCTCTTTTTTTGTCCCACTGAGGTCAGAATATACCTGACCGAGCTTCCTACCCAAAACTGTCTCTACAGGGCTCTCTCGTTTAACATCCAACTTGTCAGACCTCAGGGCCAGACAACGGAAACACGGTGTTTTCTTTTCCTTCCCCTAACTAAATTTTCTTCCATGTACCTAATTTACGTTGATTGGCACTATTGTGCGAGATTCAGGGCAGGCGGCTGATGCCTTCGAGTTGTTCAAAGTGTTTGTCAAAGGCGAAGGCGTTTTTCAGTTTGAGAGACCTCATGATGGAGAAGCTCGTGCAGTCTGTAAAGCTGAAATCCCTGTCGGTGTATCGTTTAAAAATAGTAAAAGCCGCGTCCTCAATAGAAGGGGTGACTGTGACAATTTCAATGAGGCCGCTTTTCTTCAGGTTCTCCCGAAAAAGAACAGCGATATGATGTGAAACCCTCGCCCTGAGGTAATGCATCGTCTCGCAGACAACGAAGTTTGTGGTGACAAACCGCGTCCCCTTTTCCTTTGCATTTCTGTAAAAGTCAGCAGCCGCCTTGTGGTTTTCATCATCCGCATCTGTGAGGGCTATGAATGCCCCCGTGTCTACAAACAACTTCATCGCTTTCTCCCGTAGAGGTAGCGGTCATGCTTTGAAGACGCATCTTTGATGCCTGATCTTGCGATTCCGATGACGTCTTCAAAAGGATCCTTTTTGCGTTCTTTAGGCTGTGGAACAGCGGCGAGAGACATCTCGATCGCTTCGCGGATAATCTGGTTCACGCTCTTTTTCTCCTCGATGGCTCTGTACTTGAGGGCCTTCAAGAGATCTTCAGGAAGCCGTATATTCGTTGCTATCGTTCCAGACATAATGATGAACCTACTTTATTGTCCCACTCGGGAGCCGACTTCAGTCGGTAGAGAATCCACCCGCTTGTAGCTGGCGGTAGTCCAATTACTTGATGATACCATAGCATCATAGTGCTATTGTGTCAAGGTAGATTCCTAACCCTTAAAGTGAAAGAATTTGGTCAGGTAACGGAAACACGGTATTTTCCTTCCCCTTGGCCAGATTTTTTTTCATGCGGTTTAATGCCTCTTCGAGCGATTTATCCCTCTTGAGAAGGTCTTCAATCTTCTCGATTTCTTCCGATTCAGTAAAGTTGTGCCGGCAATTCCCAATATTTAAGTATCTGTGTCTGACCCCGCACCTCCTGACAGAAAGGGTTGACTTTTTCTACAAATCATTTACTCTGCGTATAGGCAGATCGCTCATGATGCAGGTGAGGTTGAGATGGAGCCAAACGCCGGAAGGATCAGGGTCTTAGTTTTTGCAAGTGGTGATGCAAAGGGAGGGGGATCCGGGTTTCAGGAACTGGTTGAATTTTCCCGGACGGATCCGCCAGTACTGGATGCTCAAATCGTCGCGGTCGTCTCAAACCATCGACACGGAGGGGTTCGTAAAAGGGCGGACGCACTTCAGGTCCCTTTTGAGCATTGGCCCGGACCTTTCGATGCCAAAGGGTACCGCTCATTCGTTGAAAAATACCGGGCTGACTATGTGATGTGCTCCGGGTGGTTAAAGTTTGTAAGGGGGCTCGATCCTGCAAGAACAGTCAATATCCATCCCGGCCCCCTGCCGAGGTTTGGAGGGCCAGGGATGTATGGACATCATGTGCACGAAGCCGTCATGGCTGCTTATCATCGGGGAGAGATAAAGCAGAGCGCTGTGACCATGCATTTTGTTGACGAGACCGCCTATGACCACGGCCCCATCATCTTTCAGATGCCCGTCTTGATCAGGCCTGACGATGATGCCGAGACACTGGCTAAAAGAGTGAATGAAAAGGAACGTGCCTGGCAGAGTTACATTTTAAACCTGGTCATTCATCGCCATATTTATCTCGAAGATGGGCAGGTCCTTTATAAAGGCGTTCCACCGAAAAGGCTTTTTTACTGAGAAGGCAGGGGGTATGTACCACTTTTTCTTGCCCAAAGATGAACATCTGGAATACTGCTTCAATGTGGAGACGTCGGCCCCATTGAGTTCCGATGAGCTTTCGATTTTAAGGCAGATCCTGGCCGATGGGTTTGTGTTGGAAAGCATTTCCACCCAACCGATTCAGCCTGAGGGATGCGAGGTTGTGGAGCTCGGTCCCCGCATGAATTTTGCGACCGCCTATTCAACCAATATCGTCGCCATTTGTCATACCTGCGGGCTTGACAAGGTGTTGCGCATCGAACGTTCCCGGCGGTACTACCTTCGTGAGGGGGTGGACAAGGACCGTTTCATTCAGGAGCATCACGATCGAATGACCGAATGCCTCTATGATCGTCCCTTGGAGACTTTCGAACCCGAAATCCTGCCAGAACCTGTTTTTGAGGTCCCCTTGAAGGAAAAGGGGCTGAGCGCCTTTCTGGAAATCCCGGGTCTTGCAATGGATGAGTGGGATCGAAATCTCTACTACGATTACTTTGTCAAGGAAGAGGGAAGGAATCCCACGATCGTCGAGATCAGGGACCTGGACAACGCCAACAGCGAGCATTCACGGCATGGGTATTTCAAGGGAAGACAGATCATCAACGGCGTGGCCATGCCCGAGACGCTTTTGGAGATCGTTAAATCGACCTTAAGGGCGAACCCATCCAACAGCATCATTGCCTTCAAGGACAATTCAAGCGGGATCCAGGGGTATGACTGCTGGACGATCCTTCCTGAAAAGCCTGGGAAGCCATCCGCCTTCGAGAAAGAAAGGGTCCATTACCATATCATTTTTACTGCGGAGACGCACAATTTTCCGACCGGAGTCGCTCCTTTCCCGGGCGCGGAAACCGGCACGGGCGGACGAATTCGTGATGTCCACGCCACAGGGAAGGGAGGGCTTGTGGTGGCCGGGACAGCGGCATACTGTGTCGCCAACTTACTCATCCCCGGCTACGATCTGCCCTGGGAAGACAAGAGGTCTGTCTATCTCTCAAATCTAGCCTCTCCTCTCACCATCGAAATCAGGGCCAGCGATGGCGCAAGCGATTATGGGAATAAGTTCGGAGAGCCGGTGATTTTAGGTTTTACCCGTTCATTTGACCAGAGGCTTGAGAACGGAGAGCGCTGGGCCTGGATCAAGCCGATTATGTTCACAGGAGGGATCGGACAGATCGATGACAGGCATGTCGAGAAGGGTGAGGCGAAGAAGGGGATGCTGATTGTCCAGGTGGGCGGCCCTGCTTATGGCATTGGGGTGAGCGGAGGCTCGGCCTCGAGCAAGCTCCAGGGAGAGAATGTGGAGGAGCTCGATTTTAATGCGGTTCAACGTGGCGATGCGGAGATGGAGCAGAAGCTGAACCGGGTCATTCGAGCTTGCGTGGAGATGGGAGATCGCAATCCCATCGTCAGCGTCCATGATCAAGGGGCGGGCGGCCCTGCCAATGTTCTAAAGGAGCTTGTCGAGAAGGCCGGAGGCAGAATCGAGCTCAGGCGTATTAAACTTGGAGATCCGACCCTATCCGTGCTTAAGATCTGGATCGCCGAATATCAGGAGCGATGTGGCTTCTTGATCCCTCCCGAAAGGATCGAGGAGTTCAAGTCGATCTGCGAAAGGGAAAAGGTCAATTGCGAAATTCTCGGGGAGGTGACCGGAGATGGCCGATTCGTGGTTCATGACGAACGAGACGGTTCGACGCCGGTCAATCTCAATCTCGCAAAGGTCCTGGGCAACATGCCACAGAAGACGTTCACGGACCAAAGGATCGATCCACTGCTTAAACCTCTTGAACTACCGGATCCCCTGTCCGTGGAAGAGGCCCTGTCCCGTGTTCTTCGCAATCTGGCGGTCGGGTCAAAGAGATTCCTGACCAACAAGGTGGACCGGAGTGTGACGGGGTTGATCGTAAGACAACAATGCTGCGGTCCGCTCCAATTAACGGTCGGCGATGTGGGGGTGATCGCCCAGAGCCATTTCGGATTGACCGGAGCTGCCACCTCGATTGGCGAGCAACCGATTAAGATGTTGGTCGATCCGAAGGCAGGGGCTCGGATGGCGGTTGGAGAGGCGCTGACCAATATGGTATGGGCCCAAATCAGTCGATTGGAGGATATCAAGTGTTCGGCCAACTGGATGTGGGCCCCGAAGCTTCCGGGCGAAGGAGCCGCACTTTATGATGCGGCCTGTGCGATGAGGGATCTGATGATCCAGTTGGGGATTGCGGTGGATGGAGGAAAGGACAGTCTCTCCATGGCAACCCGTGTGGGAGAGGAGGTTGTGAAATCCCCCCGTGAGCTCGTGATTTCTGCCTATGCGACGATGCCTGATATCACTCGGGTGGTCACTCCGGATATCAAAAACCCAGGGCGGAGCCAGCTGATCTTCATCGATATCAGCAAGGGTCAGGCTCGGCTTGGAGGGTCGGCCTTGGCGCAGGTTTACGGACAGATCGGAAACGATCCTCCGGACGTGGACGATCCTGAGATGCTTAAACGTGCCTTTCGGGCAATCCAGAAGTTGATTTCAGAAAATCTCGTTCTCGCAGGACATGACATCAGCGATGGAGGCCTGATCACGACGCTTCTTGAGATGGCCTTTTCTGGAAACTGCGGATTGAAGATCGAAATGGAGGGCCCGTGGAAACCCTTTGAGAGGTTTTTTGCGGAGGAGTTAGGGGCGGTGATCGAATGTCACAACAAAGATGTTCGGAGGGTTTTGGAGATTCTCGACTCTTTTCATCTCCGCTCGACCCTGATCGGTGAGACGATTGAGGAGAAGAAGATCCATGTGACCTATAATGGGCAAGATATCCTTGAATCGGACATGCGCATCCTTCGCCAGTGGTGGGAGGAAACGTCCTATCAGATCGAGCGCCTTCAGATGAACTCCCAGTGCGCTGATCAGGAGAGGAAGAATATCTTCGATCGGAAAGGTCCGGCCTATATCATCCCTTTTGACCCCCGGCCAACGCCAATCCATCTTCTCGAGGCGAGAGAAAAGCTAGAGGTAGCGATCCTCAGGGAAGAGGGAAGCAACGGGGATCGAGAGATGACCTCTGCCTTCTATCAGGCAGGCTTCAGACCGTGGGATGTCACCATGACCGATCTGATCCGTGGAAGGGTGACGCTGGAACGTTTCAGAGGACTGGTTGCAGTCGGAGGGTTCTCTTACGCCGATGTCCCGGAGAGTGCGAAAGGGTGGGCGGCAGCGATCCGATTCAATGAAAGATTGAAAAGGATGTTTGACGATTTTTACAATCGTTCGGACACGTTTACTCTGGGGGTGTGCAACGGCTGCCAGCTCTTCGCACTCTTAGGATGGGTCCCCTGGACGGGAATCCCTGACCGGCAGCAGCCCCGGTTCGTCCAGAATCTGTCCGGTCGGTTTGAATCCCGGTGGGTGACAGTCAAGATTTTGGACAGCCCGGCGATCATGTTCAAAGGCATGGCCGATTCCATACTCGGAATCTGGGTGGCTCATGGTGAGGGAAGGCTTCACCTTCCCGACCCAAGGCTGATGGATGAGATCATCGCCAAGAGACTTGTCCCAATCGTCTTTGTGGATGATGAAGGCCGGGTGGATGGAAAGGTTTCACAGAGCTATCCGTTTAATCCGAATGGATCCCCTTATGGGATAGCAGGGCTCTGTTCCCCTGATGGACGGCATCTGGCCATGATGCCCCATCCAGAGCGGTCGTTTCTGAAGTGGCAGTGGCCGTGGATGCCTAAGGATCTCAACGATCGGCTGAAGGCATCGCCCTGGATTCGGATGTTCCAGAACGCAAGAGAGTGGTGCGATGGGGTGAAATAAACGTCATTGTCCCGCGCCCTGTTGCGACCGCCGTCCTGGAGATCACGCTGAGGCCGGTTGCGAAAAGGCGGGGAGGAAAATTTCAGAAATCTACGGCCTCTGAAAGAGCAGAGACCCCTGCCATGCGAAATTCGATCAATGCCTGAGGTTATGTTATATGAAAAAAGAGTCACCCCGGTTCACCCGAGGTGTCTCTTCTGAGACTTTTTCCATCAAGGAGGTATCCTCGATGTTTAAGCTTCACGGAATTTATGCACCCATCGCAACACCGTTCGCAGGTGGGAAGATCGCCTATGACAAACTGGAGAAGAATTTGAGATTCTGGCTGGGATCCGATCTCACCGGTATCGTGGTCATGGGTTCCAATGGGGAGTTCGTTCTGCTTTCACCTGAGGAAAAGGAAGAGCTGATGCGTTTTGTCTGTGGCTATGTGAAGGGAAGGAAACCGGTCATCGCAGGGACCGGCGCCGAGTCCACGGTGGAGACCATCCGCCTGAATAAAGTGGCGGCCGAGGCAGGGGCCCAGGCAGTGCTCGTCGTAACCCCGAACTACTACAAAGGAGAGATGACCGAGCAGGCACTGGGGCGATTCTACCAGGATGTGGCCGATGCCTCCCCGCTGCCGGTGATCCTCTACAACATGCCTCGCAACACAGGAGTCAACATCTCCGCCAAACTCGCTGTGGAGCTATCGAAACACCCGAACATCATCGGGATCAAGGACAGCGGTGGTAATATCGTCCAGATCGCGGAGATCATTCGCAATGCCGCGGAGGGTTTTTCCGTATTTGCCGGATCGGCCAGTTATCTCTATCCGACCCTTGCCCTCGGCGGGGCTGGCGGGACGCTGGCCTTGGCCAATATCTTTCCGGACGAGTGCACCCGCCTGCAGACGCTTTTCGAGGCTGGAAAGATGAAGGAGGCCCGTGATCTGCAGATAAGGCTCATCGAGAGCAACCATGCGGTCACAGCCAGGTGGGGCATCCCTGGGCTTAAAGCTGCCCTGGATATGATCGGTCTCTACGGGGGAGACCCGCGTCCGCCCTTGATGCCCCTGGAAGAAGCGGACCGGGAGGAGCTCCGAAAAATCTTGATTCGGACAGGATTTTTCCCGAAGAAGACTTAGGGTTTGTCTTTAAGGTGATACCGAAAGAGGTGGGATAGGCTCTTTCAGATGATCTATTCTGATTCCGTTCGGAACAAGGATTTGGATTGAAGAAATTGGGCACTTACTTGGCTGCATGGTGGAGGCTCTCCAGAGTTCCATTTCTTTCGGTAGGGATCCTTCCATTGATTTTGGGATTTGTACTGGCCTGGCGATGGGGTTATAAAGGCCCGTTCGGACTCTACCTCCTCTCATCGATGTCAGTCATCCTCATCATGTGGATGACCTATTATCTTGGCGAGCGGAACGATTTGGAGGGAGATCGGATCAACCAGGATTTTAATCGGTTTTCAGGCGGATCGAGGGTTTTGGTGAAGGGGTTTGTCCCTCCTTGGTTTTCATCCCTTCTGGGATATGCGTCCATGGTTGGAGCAGTCCTGACCGGTTTCTATATCTATTGGCGATATCAGACGGGTTTCTGGACCCTCCTCCTTGGAGGGATCGGCATCTCTTCTGGATTTTTCTATTCAAACAAGCCTTTTCGATGGTCTTACCGCGGGGTGGGAGAGATGCTCATCGGGTTCTGTTACGGATGGCTGCCGATCGCTACGGGATTCTATCTCTTTACAGGCTTCTTCAGCCACCAGATCTTATTGCTTTCCATCCCCGTCGGCCTCTCCATCTTTAATGTGATCCTGATCAATGAATTTCCAGATGAAGAGGCGGACCGGGCGATCGGCAAGAGGAATTTGGTAGTCCGGTTCGGGAAGGAGAGGATGGGCGATCTCTATATGGGGCTCTCCATATTGGTCGCTCTCTCTTTTGTTAAGGTGTTGGGGATCTTCGGCCAAACCCCGGCCTGGCCCATCCTTCTCTCAGCCTTTCCGTTGGCCCTCATCCTCTCCAGCCTCATCCGGGTCTGGCGGGAGGATTTCCGAGATCCCAAAAGGCTTGAAGGTCTCTGCCGGAATACCCTACTGATCAATCTTTCGATCACGATGATCTTGACGGTTCAACAGACACTCATCTCCTCGATCGCAAGGAGACCCTAATACGATGGAAGATATTCAATCCCTCATTGACCAGATCAGGACCGACATCTTGCAGGGGAGGTCAGAGGATGAGATCCTTGAGGCCCTTTTTCCTCTTTTTGAAAAAGATCGGGAGACCGGTGAGAGATTGGTCGAGTTGATGACAAGGATTTCCCATCCGAAGATTGCCAAGGTTCTTCATCGCATGCTTCAGGTTTCTCCGGAAAAGAGGGTCAGGAAACTGATCAAACGTTCGCTCTACCGGTTGAAGGCTAAGGGGATCGCAGTCGAGGAGGTCTCTCCGGAAAAGAGGATCTCCGTTCTGCGGCCATTACAGACAGAATCTCCCAAAGGGTTCGGTGGAGGGATAGATTTTCTTGGCCAGCGCCTCCTTCTCCTGGCCATTCCCCATGCGGGTCGAGGGTTGACCGTCATGCAGGGGGTGATCAGTGATACAGAAGGCCTTGTCGATTTCTCTGGAGGGGAGATGACGCGGAAAGAGCTCAGGGCATTTCTGAAAGAGGTTCAGGAAGAGAGTCCATTCCCATTGGTTGAGATGGAGCCTTCTTATGCGGGATTCCTTTTTCATAAGGCCTATCAGTTGACCCTTGAGAGGAAGAAGGCTCTCCCTCACGGTTACCTCCGCTTTAAAAGTGAGATCGAGGGAATCAAGAAGGATTATGAGAGACCTCTGATCTACGCTCTTTTGCCATCGGACGAACTGACGGAAGATGACCGGATGTTACAAAGGGGAGGGGAACTTCTTCTGTCGCGTGAGATCTCCAGCTGGAGAGTTGAGGAAGAGATCCGACCCTATGCGGAGGAGGTGTGGGAGGCGGAGGAGTCGAAGATCGTTCTTACACAATCCCAGAAGGAGGCTCGGTTTCAGGGAATCTATCAAAAGGCACTGTCCGGGATCTTCACGGACGAGCGGAGACTCCTCTATCAGCGGAGGCTGGAAGAGATGGCCTATATCTTCTTCAAATTGGGAAAGCAGGAAGAGGCGAGGATCTCTCTGGCTGTAGCGATCGATCTCCAGAAGCCGTTGAATCCAATTCAGCCCAATCCTTTCCTGTTGCAGCTTGTAGTGAAATCGATCTTCGCCTTTTTAAAAGACGCTTATGAGAGGAAGGCAGCGGAGCCTTCTCTAATTGTGAGACCGTAATAAGAGCATAGGGCATAGCGTGCGCCTGGCGCTATCCGCTCTGCAATTTATATAGGGGTAAAAAGAATGAAGAAGTGGTTAATCATCGTGGGGATCATCGCTCTCTTTTTCATAGGGGGATACTTCGTCGTCTCCTTTTATGCCGTGAAATTCATCGAGGCTCGGCTTCAGCGAGTGGTGGGCCCTGGATTCACGATGGCCGAGATCAAAATCCGACCGACCTACCTCTCCGCCAGAGGTATTCGATATGAAGACCCGCTCTCAAAAAGGAGATTTTTTTCAATTGAGGAGATGAGAATCTATCCTGCTCTCCTCTCTTTTTTGAAAGGGACCTTACTGGAGGTTCGGGAATGTGCGATCTTGGGCCCCTCTGCCATCTTCTATCGATCGCAAGAGGGTCACTTCATCGGTCCCTGGACGGCAATGGGGAAGAAGGAGAAGGCCGGAGAGATTCCGGATAAGAAAGAGAAGAAGGAGAAGGAATCCGTTCGCATCAAGATCGATCGGTTTCGAATCAAGAAGGGGTCGGTCGATTTTGAGGATGAAAAGGTGGGGGGGAGACCCCCGCAGATCAGACTGAGAGACGTCGATTTAGAGATAAAGAACGTTCAGTATCCCTTCCTCTCGATCCATTCTCCCATCGAATTGAAAGGGAAGATGAAAGGGAGAGAAAAAGACGGGAGTTTTTCTATAAAAGGCTGGATCGATCTGAGAACCATGGATATGGCGACCTGGTTCAAGCTTCAGGAGATCGAAGTGAAGACCTTCGAACCCTACTATCGAAAGAAGGTCTCCGCAGAGATCGAATCGGGCCGACTCGACCTGGAGGCGAAGATCGACGTAAAACAGAAGATGATCGATGCCCCTGGTCAGTTGGAACTGATCGATCTCCGTATCAAGGAGGAAGGGACGGTCCTTTGGATCCCGGCGAAAGCCCTCCTCTCTCTTTTGAAGCAGAGGGACAATCGGATTCAACTCCGGTTCCACGTAAAAGGGAATATTGATGACCCCCAGTTCAGCCTTCAGGAGACCTTCTTCACACGGATCGCCCTTTCCCTGGCGGAGACCCTGGGAATTCCGATCAAGGTCGTGGGCGAGACAGTTCTTGAGGGGACGACAAAAGGTATCGGAGGGATCGTCGAAGGATTGAAGTCGTTCGAAAAGATGTTCAAGAAGAAGAAGGAGAGGTGATAACCGTTCCCCAAAAAATGGAATGATGGAATAATGCCTGTCGACGAACAGGGAATCTTGGAATGATGGGTAACCAGATAATAACCGATTTCCAAATACCAATATCCCAATAAATTCCAATTTCCAATGACCATATTTTTATCGGAGCGATTTACAAGGTAGTGAGATTCGATGCCTCCTTTTCGATGGATTCTCTCTATTTTGATGATGCCATTTTTATGGGGATGCAGCATCCCCCTGGTCCGGCCAACCTGGATCGACTGGAATCCTTCTCTCACACCGAATACGATTGACATAAATGGCCACACGATTTTTTATACGGTAAAGGGAGAGGGGAAACCGATAATATTACTTCACGGCTACGGAGCCGGGATCTGGGTATGGGAGAAGCAGATCGATCCCCTTTCTCAATCTTACAGGGTTTATGCTTTAGATCTGATCGGCCACGGTTTCTCAGACCGTCCAAAGATTCCTTATACCCCGGAGACGTATATCCATTTTTTAAAGGACTTTATGGATCGATTGGGGATTGAAAAGGCCACCCTGATTGGAAATTCAATGGGCGGTGGAATTGCCTGGGCCATGGCGATCTTCTTTCCTCAACGGGTGGATCGACTCGTTTTAATCAATTGCGTCCCTCCGGATGTCCTCCGGCAGGTCAGGAATGAATCCTTCCGAACGTTGGTGGCCATCAAAGACATCCCCTTACTCCCTTATCTGGTCATTGCCAGCCGAAGCAGGAATTCTATCAGGTGGGTCCTGTTAGAGTGTGTCTCAGATATTAAACTCATCACTCCCGAGATATTGGATAGACAGTATCAGATTTCCAGGATCAAAGGGACCACATGGGTCCTCTACTCAACTCTCAAACATGCAGAAAAAGCCATGAGGCTTAAAGACCAGCTTTCCCTGATTCATCATCCCACTCTACTCATCTGGGGTGAGAGGGATCTCATCTTTCCTCTCCATGTGGGAGAGGGCCTCCATCAGGCGATCAAGGACTCGAAGTTCCTCAGGATTGAAAAGGGCGGCCATATCCCGATGTGGGAAACGCCCGAAGAGGTCAATCCAGCCATCCTCTCCTTTCTTCAGGAATGAGAACCAAGTGGAATAAAACCCGCTGCGGAGAGGTCAGCCCATCATTTGACCGAACCAATCACGCCCAAATTGTTCTTCTTCACCGGCAAATGTTGATCCGAGTGTGAACCTTGGGAGCGAGGATTACGGGTTAGAAGAGAGCGTCAACCCAGGATTCAATTGCTAAGGTTTTCTAATCGCGGCACGAATGATCTCAACGGTTGGGACATTGGTGAGTCTTCCAGACTCGTCTCTGAACAACCTTCAGGAAATCCCGACCGACCCCTGGGGCTGCAACTCCTTTCCGTTGATGAAGACTGAAGGTGACCCGGTCACGCCAAGAGCCATAGCCTTCTCCTCATCTATTCTGTGAAAAGTCACCTCCGCTTCAATCCTTTCGATGGCCAGGGCCCTTCTGATATTCTCCCGCAAGCCCTCTTCTGAGGCACATTCTGGAGAGAGATAACAGTCAATTCTCATAATCCTCCCTCATCATGACGCATCCTTGATAATATATACAAATTTCAAAAACAAGGGAAGACAAAGCACCAGGAAGAAGCCGATGGGCGGTTTTTTTACGGGTTTTCTGCTAAATAGGCATTGATAAATTTATCGACCTGGGTTTTCACAATCTGTCGGATATTGTCTGAGCTAAAATCAATGCCCCATCCACCCGTTGACCAGGTGACAGCAGATAACTTGGTGCCAGGCGTTCGGACCAGGGTGACCTCTTGATTGAGCTCCACTCTGATATAGAAGAGATATCTCGTAATTTGCGTTTTGAGGATAGAAATGTTCATATCCACATAAAGAAAAGGGTGTCCACTTGCCTTAAGAAATTCTTCCGCTGTCAGTACATTGATACCTGCTGATTTAAGGTTTAACGCTGTATCCGTTTGGATCTGATCCTTAGTCAGCCCGCTCTTTTCTATCTGAGGATCGAGTGATCCCACGTAAAGAAAGACTCCTTGAAGACCTCGTAATGTCAGACGAGTATCCTCATTATCTTGAGCTAAAACATACGGAGTCAAGCTTAAAAACCCTGTAAGCATGACCGCCACGAAGAGACATCTTTTCTTATTCTTCACCATCTAACCTCTCCTTTATCTCCGTTCAGTAAATAGAGACGTCCCCTTTACTTCTATATAATGTGTAACGGCGATGGTTTCTGTGACAGCAGTTTCTGGCATAGGAAAATAGGATATATTTATGTTCATCATCACAAATCCAATTTCCGCAGCACTCCGTCTTCGTGAGATTCTTAGTCCTCCCGCACAGGCCACCTCTTGGTTTGTCAGCAGAAGATCTACGCGTTTTCATCATTTTCCCTTTCTTTCGTTGAACATTATTTTTTATGCTGGAGCAATGTTTATCCTGAAAACTGGAACCTTGAACTCCTTAAAGAGTCATTTTGAGGTCTCATTAGGTCAGCAATCCGCCTATTTGCGCTATAGTAATTGGAGAAATTAACCCAGCCTTGGGGACAAAATTATCAACCGCGAAATACGGCTCCCAATCTATATCCTTTTCAAACTTTTTGCAACCGAAAGTAAAGGAAGAAGCCAATGGGCGGTGTGTTCTATTTGAGGAGGGCGAGGCTGAGCCAGGGGAGATAGGTGATGATCGCCAGGGCGAAGAGGAGAACACCAATGAAGGGAAGGGAGGCCCAGTAGAGCCTCAAGACCGTCTTTTCAAAACGGATGCTCGAGATGAAGAGGTTGATGCCCAGCGGTGGAATGGAGGCCCCGATCTCCAGGTTTGCAAGGGTAATGATACCGATGTGGATCGGATCGATTCCATAAGCCTGGGCGATGGGAGGGATAAGGGGAATGACCACGATCAGGGCAGAGAACGTGCCCATAATGCAGCCCACAGCGAGAAGAAAGAGATTCAAGACCACCAGAAAGAGGAAGGGGCTGGTGATGTGGCCCCTGATGAATTCCATGATCTTCATGGGGACCTCTTCATCGATCAGATAGTTGGTCAGGCCAAGGGCAGCGCCCAGGATGATCAGGATCCCACCCACCAAGACCATGCTTTTCCGCATCACCTTCGGCAGTTCCCTCCATTTGATGTCCTGGTAGATGACCACCTCGATCAAGAGGACGTAGACTGCGGTGATCGCAGCGGCCTCGCTGACAGCGAAATAGCCACTGTAGATTCCACCGAGGACGACGATGGGAAGAGGCAGTTCCCAAGCCATTCCTTTTAAGGCCGAGAGCACCTCGATCAGATTGAAACGCTTGCGAGGGACACCGCTTACCGATGCTTTATAGATGCTGTAGGAGGAGAGCAGGATGACCAGAAGGGTGCCGGGTAGAACGCCCGCAACAAATAGCTGATCGATCCTCACCTTTGCCACGATGGCGTAGATGATTAAGGGAAGGCTGGGCGGAAAGAGGAGGCCCAGGGTCCCGGAGGTCGTTAGCAATCCGAGGGAGAACTTTTCAGAGTATCCTCCTTTCAACATCGCGGGGAAGAGGATCCCTCCCAGGGCGATGATCGTGAGCCCTGTGGCGCCTGTCAGTGCCGTGAAGATGGCGCAGGAGACCAGGGCGATGATCGACAGCCCCCCTGGCAACCAACCTAAGATCGCATCGGAAAGCCTGATCAACCTCCTCGGGGCTCCGCTCTCTGAAAGGAGATATCCGGCAAAGGTGAAGAGGGGGATGGCGACGAGGATGGGCGTGGTGGCCATCCGATACATCTCGATGATCAGCGCGGAAGAGTCGATCCCAACGGAGAAGAGTAGAATCAGGGTTAAACCACAGATCACAGCAAAGAGAGGTGCACCGAAGAACATCAGGAGGAGGCTGACCGACAATGGAAGGATCAAGGTCTTCCTCCTCGCTCAGAACTCTTGCCTGCTTTTAGGATCGCGGCCGCTTCCCTGAGCGCATGGAATCCGAATCGGAGGGCCATCAATCCGAAGACGATCGGGAGGATGGCCTCAGGGATCCAGGCGGGTATCCCTAAAAAGGTGATGTTTCCCATCTGCGCCTCGTTTCTGATGAACTTCGATGCGGCAAACATGAGAAAACCGCAGATGAAGAAGGAAAAGAGTTGGGTCACAAAATCGGCAAGATGCTTTCCCAGCGGAGGCATCCATCGGGAGAGGACGTCGATGTTGATATGCCTCCCCTCCTTTGTCGCAAGGGCTGCACCGATGAAGCCGACCCAGAGGACGAGATTTCGGACCAGTGGATCACCCCAGCTCAGACCGGTGGAGAAGAGGTTTCGGAGGACGATCTGGAGGAAGGCGATCACGATCATGGAACTCAAGAGGATGACGAGAAGACCCTGCTCCACCCGATCGATCCTCTCGTTGATTCGTTCCCATCCGTCCATCATCTTCCTCCTTTGCGATGACCCTCGAGAAGCGAGTTCACATCCTCCCAGACCTTCCTCGAGAAGGATTGACCACTGATATGGCCCATCGCTTTGTTGGATAACCTCTTAAATTCCTCAACCTGGTCTTTTGAGGGCGTGATGATCTTCACCCCTTGCTTCGTCATCACCTTGATCGCCTCCCGGTTTTCGTTGCGGGTGACGGCCTTGAGCTGATCGAGATGGCGTTGAAAGATTTCGATGATAGAATCCTGATAGGAGGGGGAGATCTGTCTGAACGTATCCTTCTTCACCAGAATGCCTCCGGCCAGGTACGCCAGGGGAACATCGGTCAAATATTTTACCCTTGTGAACCACTGCAGCGAGATGGCTCCTGTGGGAGGGGCATAGACGACATCGACCAGCCCTGTCTGGAGACCGACCAGGACATCAGGGACAGAGAGGGGGATGGCTTTCACCCCGGCCTCATCGAAGATGGCTTTGGACATGGGTGATTCCTCCCAGATCCAAACCTTTGCCTTTTTGAGATCGGCCACACTGGCGACCGGAAGGATCGACATCAAGTAGATGAACCCTGCCTCTGACCACCCCAGGAGGATGTAGCCGCTCTCCTCAAAACCCTTCCTGAAGAAGGGATCCATTTTTTTCAGAACGGTATCGACCTCTTCATAGTTCTGGAATAGAAAGGGGACCTGCAAAACATCCATCTCCCTAAAAAGGGAAGAGAGCCCTCCTGAGGTGAGGGCTGCCCCTTGAATCTGGCCGATCTTCATCTTCCGGAGCATGTCCATCTCATCGCCCAGCACGCCGCCCGGATAGATTCGAAACTGGACCCTGTTCTCGGTCTTCTTCATCACCTCGGAATTCAATTGGTTGAAGGCCTTCATCCAGGAGCTCCCCTCCGGAGCCAGCGTTGCCAATTTAATGGTGAGATTTCTTTCAGCGGCCATGGCTGATGAATCGAAGAGAAAGAGGAACGATAAGATGAGCACTGAGATTTTGGTGGCATTGCTACAGTTCATGGTCACCCCCTATTCAAAGTACTCCTCCACGCGGTCCAGGAGTTCTTTTGCCTTCTTTTTGGCCAGGGTGTTGAGAAGAATTAAGTCCGGTGAGATCTCCGCAGGGGTCTCTAAGACTTTACGAAGGGTCGATGTGAAAAGGTCCCTGTCCAATGCTTGGCGGGCATAATGATCTGCGTAATAGACGTAGGCCATCAAGAATTTTCCCTCTCCAAGTTCGAGGGCCTTCAGAAAGTGTTCCCGGGATTTTTTGAGGTCTCCTCCTGCGATTTTGGGCCTGGAGGAGAACCATATCCCCATGAAGAGGTGAGGCCCCCCGAAGTAGAATCCCTCGTCAATCTCCAAAACCCTCCTCATCATCGCCTCCACCTTAGGAAGCTGGGCCAAGGCCTCCATCGACTCTAAACTCAACCTGATCCAATTCGCCCAGCAGGTAGCACCCCAGAAGAGGTAGGGGACATCCCTCTTCCCGAGATCCCTCACGCCCTTCTCGAACTCCTCAAGGGTGCTCTCGAGAGGCTTTTTTAACCCCCTCCTCTCCAACGATCGGAGGGCATAGTCCCTTGCCTTTCCGAAGAGGGACTTTGCATACTCCCCGTCCTGATCCTCCACGAAGATGGAGGCATAGGAGGAATAGCTCTGGGCAGCCGCGATCAATAACTGCTCATTCTCTGGCCAGGCCTCGACCATCCCGTCCATCAACATCAAGTAGGCTGGCATTCCCTCGCGGATCATTCTCAGGTCTGACTGTCTGTAGGAAGATCTTGCCACATCTTCCAATAACGTCGCTGTGGCACCGACGGTCAACTTCTTGCTCGGAAGGCAGGCAGACAGAAGACAGAGAAGAAACATAGGAAAGAAGACCAAGCCCCTTTTTAGAGAATCGAGCATCTCTCTATCTCCTGATAGAGCAGAAGGAGGATTGAGGACTTAAAAAACATTTATATTTCTAAAAGGGATGCCTGTCAACCTTTATTGTTGGTCATAATTCGCCTTGACAAATTGGACAGCAATCGATAAGAATACGAAAACAACGCCGAAAGGAGATGAGGCTTGAAGAGGGAGAGGAAAAGGGTGGTGATCACAG
>JACAEX010000036.1 GCA_013388635.1 Syntrophaceae bacterium
CCGAAGAATCTCTATCCACAACCTTCAACTCAAAGTGAACCATGCCACCCCAGGGAAAACTGTTAATCTACGCATTTACCCTTCAACAAACGAGATCTCCGAAATCAGATTCTGGTGCTAGGGAAAACTGATCGATGTGCAACGCATTAAAAATACCGACCTCAAAGGTGTGCACTTTTAAAACTTAAAGTGTGCACTTTTAAATTTTAGCTAACAGAGGGAATTTGAAAAAATCGAATGTCAACCCAAATTTTGCGTACGGGTTCGGGGTTCTTCAGCGCTTTACTGACTAAACTTATATTTCAAGACCTGACCCTAAGGAGACTGATCCGGGGCATCCCTGAGACGGGATGGTGATCCACCCATACCTCACACCCATAGACCATTTCGATCGTCTCCTTTGTAATCACCTCTTGAGGAACCCCCATTCTATGAATCTCTCCCCTCCGGAGGAGGATCAGGCGATCACAGAATTCGGAGGCCACATTTATATCGTGTGTCGCCATGATGATGGTCAGCCCCCTCTCCCGATTAAGGGAAAGGATGAGATCCAGGAATTCGATCTGGTGATGGATGTCCAGATTGGCAGTGGGCTCGTCGAGGAGAATGACTTCGGGCTCCTGTGCTAGGGCCCTTGCGATAAAGACCCTCTTCCTCTCTCCACCTGAGAGTTCGTCAATAGACCTCTCGGATAAGGAAAGGACGTCTGTCCATTCCATTGCCCTTTCTGCAATCTCAAGATCTCTCCGGCTTTCGAAGATCAAGGCTCCGAGATAAGGGGACCTCCCCATCAGGACGATCTCGGCCACGCTGAAGGGGAAGAGGGAATAGGCTTCCTGAGCCACCACAGCAATCCTCTTGGCGATATCTGCCCGACCCATCCTCCTCAGGGGGACCAGTTCAAAGAGGACCTCTCCCTGCTGGGGAGAGAGAAGGCGAGAAAGGATCTTCAGAAGGGTGGTCTTTCCTGAGCCATTGGGACCGATCACACCGACAAATTCGCCCTTTCCGATTTGAAAAGAGATGTCCCGAAGCACCCAATCTTTCTGATAACGGAAGGAGATCCCATTTACCTCGATCATAATGTCTTCACCACCCTTCGCGTCCTCAAGAGATAGATGAAAAAAGGGCCTCCAAAGGCTGCGGTGATGACCCCCACGGGTAACTCGACAGGCGCCAGGAGCGTCCTGGCCAATGTGTCCGAGGCGATGAGAAAGGAAGCACCGACCCCTGCCGAAGCAGGAAGGAGGAGACGGTGGTCCGGCCCGAAGATCAGTCGAACCGAATGGGGGATGATCAGACCGACAAAGCCGATCAGACCGCATACAGAAACAGAGGCAGCGGTGATCAGGGAGGCGAGGAGATAGGAGATCAGTTTCAACCGTTCCACATCCACGCCCATCTGGAGGGCATCCTCCTCCCCGGAAAGGAGCAGATTTAGATGCCGGGCCCGGAGGTAGAGAATGACGAAGCCAAAAGAGATATAGGGAAGGATGACGCTGATCGTCTCATAATCGGAAAAACTGAAATCCCCCATCAGCCAGAAGATGATCGTATGAAGCTCCTCCTTCTGGGAGATGGAGATGAAAAACATGATCACAGCGGACAGAAAGGAACCGGTGATCACACCTGCGAGAAGGAGCGTGTTGGGATGGATCTTTCCATCCTGCCTTCCAAACTTGAAGACAATGAGGATGGTGAGGAGGGCTCCGAGAAAGGAGGCCAGAGGGAGCCCGATGGAGAAGGCGCTCAAACCGAGCATGATGGCGACGACCGCCCCGAGTGCAGCGCCGCTGGAGACTCCAAGAATGTAGGGATCGGCCAGGGGATTTCTCAGAAGGGCTTGGAAGATGGCCCCGGAAACCGAGAGCCCCGCTCCTACCAGGCCTGCCAGCAAAGCCCTTGGTAATCTTAAGGAGAGGATGATCGCCCGCTCTGTCTCAGTACCGACCCCCTTCAAACCCAGAACGGATTGGAAGAGGATGAGGATTGAACGAAGGGGTTTCACCCTCACACTCCCCAGCGCAATGGAGATCAGGATGACCAGGCATAAGAGAAGGCCCAGGAGGATCGACGTGACCACGACTCTTTTACGGGTGACGATCTTCATCTTTCGTTAGATTCGTTAAGACCGTTGAGACCGTTAGTTCCTTTGGTTCTTTCGTCCAGCGAGATGAACGATCCAAACGTTCTAAACTTATTTCTTAAATCTTTCAGGATGGAGGATCCTCGCGATCTCCTCCAGTCCGTCAATCATTCTCGGTGATGGCCGATCGATCAGATCGGAGTCGATGATGTGGACTCGGCCGTTCTTGACCGCGGGGATCATCTTCCAACGTGACCATTCCCGGAGTATCCTCAGATAATCGCCCCTGGGGTTCATCGAACTGATGACGATCACCTCTGGAGATCTTTTTAAAATCTCCTCCATCCCCAGCCGGGGATACATCTCCTTCTCCTCTCCCGCAATATTTTCGCCTCCGGCCAGACGGATGAGATCGTCTCCAAAACTCTGCCTTCCCACCGTGATCATGGGGATCTCTCCGATCTGGAGAAATATCTTCGGTCGGCGGATGCCCCGGATGAGTTCAACCACTCGCTGTCTTCTCCGCTCCATCCCCTGAATGATTCCCGCGGCCTGTTTCTCCCGGCCTACGACCTTGCCGAGATGGTCAATGCTCTTGAGGACATCGTCAAAATTCTTCGGAAAGATGACGTAGGTGGGAAGGCCCAATCTCTCCAGTCGCTCCACCATGTCCCTTGTGTTACCAGCGCCGGTGGCGATGACGAGATCGGGTTTGAGGGAAACGATCCTTTCAAAATCGAGACTGATGAGGCTTCCCACTCGAACCTTGGTTCTGGCCTTTTCAGGAAAGTTGCAGTGGATGGAGACACCCACGACCTCCTGATCGAGGCCAAGGCCGAAGAGGATCTCCGTAATATTGGGCGCCAATGAGATGATCCTCTGAGGGGAGGAGGAAAGGATCACCTTCCTTCCCACTTCGTCGGTAAGTCTTAAGCTATCTGTAAATGCCAGGGATGGCCACAGAGAGAAGAACAGCAGGGGGATCACAAAGAATCTTCGAAGCTTTTTCTTCATCGAAGTGCAAATTTGATCGGAATGTTTACCCAGCAGGAAACCGACCCGTTCCCTTCGTTGGCAGGAATGAATCGCCATTGTTTGACGGCAGTCAGGGCAGATCGATCCAGAATTTCATAACCGGAAGACCTCTTCACCTCGACCCGGCCGACCCGGCCATCCATCAGGACCTCCACCCGTAAGAGAACCTCCCCTTCGTACCCTCTTCTTCTGGCCTCTCGGGGATAAACGGGCTTTGGATTATCGGCGTATCTCGGCTGGACGAAGATCACCGCTCTGCTCAGCGGAGGATTCAGTTCAACAGAGGCCCGGGATTCATGATGCGAGGCAGCATCAGGGGTTGACACATCCCTTGATCTTTCCGGGTGGGAATGTCCTAAGGGGATGGAAAAATTTTCCGCCTCAGAAACGGCCTCTCTCAGAGGAGCGGTCTTCTCATCGCTCCAAAGGCTGGAAGCCAAATCCGAAGGCAGCGTAATTGGCGTGGCCGCGTTCACAGACTCTTTTTCTGCTTTCTCTTCTTCCTTACTTTCTATCCTCGGCCTCTGATTTTCAAATGGCCGGGCTTCTTTTTCTTCGACGGGGATCTCTTTTCCCACACCCGGGGGCAAAGGGGGAAGGGGTTCTTCATCTATTCTCTTCACCGGCGCCCTTGCCAAAACGGCAGAGGAAAGCCCCCACTCAGGTTTCTCTCTCGAAAGAGATGGCGCTACAGGAGGAAGGAGGGAGATTTCGATATGAAGAGGGAGAAACCGATCGATCTTAAGCTCCGGAAATAAGAGAGCGAGCGCGGAGAGACCGGCAAGGTGGAGGGACAACGAGATAGAAAGGAAGACCTTCAGATCCACTTTACCAATCCTCTGCCAGATCCGACTTCTCAACGCTCTCTCTCCCACCTGATCTTTCTGCTTTAAGCAGGCGAAACAAAAAACCCGACCTTCATAGGAAAGGCCGGGTTCTCTCCGTGTTATCCTTCACGGCCTCCCACCGAAGACCTCTTGTGAAGCGTATTCAGGCAGGTTTTCTGGCTCTCGGATCTTCCTACTCCTTGCGCCTTCCCAGTCGTGACGACCAGTGGCTTTTTGCAAGTTTCGTCTCCGATTACAGCGGCGTGGCCGTCCCCGATTCTCACGGGGTTCCCTGATGGCAATTCGCCACCTGAATACGGATCGATTTTTATATTCATTACCACAAATTCAGAGCGATTGTCAAACTGGTAATCTTCCGGATGTCGGTTAGGCCAGAGCCGAGAAAATTGACAATATATTAAAGTTATAGTATTTTTAACCACATATGAGAGAGTTTCTTTCCCTTGTCTCAAGGCCTGTGAGGTATCTCGGTCAGGAGATCAATGCGGTCAGAAAAGATCCTGATCAGGTAAAACTCAGATTCTGCCTTGCCTTCCCGGATGCCTATGAGGTGGGGATGTCCCATCTCGGAATTCAGATCCTTTATAGCATCCTGAATGGTAAAAAAGAGGTGGCCTGCGAAAGGGTTTTTGCCCCCTGGGTTGACATGGAAAGGGTCTTAAGGGAGAAGAGGAGCCCTCTCTCCTCGCTCGAATCGTCCATTCCTCTCGATCGATTCGATATCCTGGGTTTCTCCCTTCAGTACGAACTCTCTTTCACCAACGTCCTGAACATGCTCGACCTCTCCGGTATCCCGTTCTTCTCAAAAGAAAGAGATGATCGATTCCCTCTGATCATTGCCGGAGGTCCAACCGCTTTCAACCCAGCGCCCGTTGCAGACTTCTTCGATGCGATCGTCCTCGGAGACGGCGAGGAAGTGGTTGTCGAAATTTGCGATGTCGCACTCCAGTGGAAAGAGAGTCGAGGCAGGAGAGAGGAACTTCTGAAATCGCTCGCTCAACTCGATGGCGTCTATGTGCCCCTTTTTCATCAGGAAGGAGATAGGGTCCGCAGGAGGCTGGTCTCCGATCTCAATCATGCCCCTTTTCCGATCTGCCCGGTCGTGCCCTACATGAGGGTCGTCCATGACCGTCTCGGTGTCGAGATCGCCAGGGGGTGCAAGAGGGGGTGCCGTTTCTGTGAAGCAGGGTTCATCCATAGGCCTTACCGCGAGAGAAGCCCCGGGACGATTCACGAGATCCTCAACGCCTCCCTGAAGCAAACCGGTTACGAGGAGGTCTCTCTTCTCTCCCTCAGTGCTGGCGACTACTCTTCCATCGGGCCTCTGGTCTCCACTTTGATGGACCGCTTCGAATCGAAGAAGGTGGCCCTCTCCTTTCCCTCTTTAAGGATTGAGAGTGTGATGGCCCATCTGGCAGAAGAGGTGAAACGGGTCAGAAAGACTGGGTTCACCGTTGCGCCGGAGGCTGGAACCGATCGTCTCCGAAGGGTGATCAACAAGGAGATGGATGAGGGGATCCTTCTTCAGGGGCTTGCCGATCTCTTTTCAAAAGGCTGGAAGAACGTCAAGCTCTACTTCATGTTGGGACTTCCGACCGAGACGGAGGAGGATTTGAGGGGGATCATCGACCTCTCTAAAAGGATCTCCTTGATAGGAGCGCGCCAGCGAATCCACCCCAACATCAACGTCAGCGTGTCGACCTTCGTCCCGAAACCCCATACCCCTTTCCAGTGGGAGTCCCAAATCTCCCTGGAGGAGATAAAGGAGAGGCTCCGTTTCCTGAAAGACGAATCAAGACGAAACCGGCTCCGGTTCAAGTGGCAGGACCCTCGGCTCAGTTTCCTGGAGGCGATCTTCTCGAGAGGCGATCGGAATCTCTCCCGAGTTCTGGTCGAGGCCCATCGACTTGGATGCCGGTTCGACGGCTGGAGCGACCAATTCAATTACCCCCTCTGGCTGGAGGCCTTTGGAAAAGCAGGCCTGGAGATGGAACATTACACCCGGAAGAGGAATTTCGAGGAGGCTCTTCCCTGGTCTTTCATCGAGACGGGGATCAAACCGACATTCCTCTGGGAGGAATACCAGAGAGGTCTGAAGGAGAAGACCAGTCCCCCATGTCAAGAAGGGAGTTGTCGCCGGTGCGGGATCTGTGACGGGAGGACCCTACGCTTAGAGGAGGGCCTGCGTGACCAAATCCAATCCTCTTCTAAGAAGGTGGCCAGGGGAGGGATTCGAAGAAAAGGGATAAAGAAGAAGGTCCGCCTGAGATTCACTAAAAAGGGTGAGATTCGGTTTCTCAGCCATCTGGAACTTGCCCATCTCTTTCACCGGGCCTCCAAAAGGGCTGATCTTCCCCTGTGCCATTCCGAGGGCTTTCACCCAATGCCCAGGATCGTCTTCGCCACTGCGCTGCCGGTAGGACTGGAGAGTTTGATGGAGGTCGTCGATATCGAATTGGAGGGTCGGATCACTCCCCTTGAAGTGATGGAGAGATTGAATGCTGCGCTTCCCCAGGGCATCCGGATCACCGGCGCGGAAGAAGTCCCATTCTCTTCTTCGCCTTCCTTCATCCATGACCGGTCGATCTACTGGATTCCACTGGACCATCTTCTTTCAAGAGAGGACGCCGTGATAAAGATCAAAGAGGCTTTGGAAAAGGATGAACTCGTGATCGACCAGGAGAGGAAAGGAATGAGGAGGAGCGTGGACGTCCGGCCTCTGATCGAGAGCATGGAGGTCGTGGACAAGGGGCAGGAATGGGGTGAGCCCGGTGGCTGGGGGATCAGGCTCGTCTTCCGAAATGACGGAAGGAGGGCGGCAAAGCCCTCGGAGATCGTCGAGGCTGTATTGGGCTTGGAAGGAGAGACGCTTGCCCAGTGCAAAGTTATTAAACTTAAATAAGCCACAACTTAGGGACTACAAAATGTCAAGGCCCCGAATAGCACTCCAAATCCCAAACACCAAAACGAAACGTTTGGTCATTGGAATTTGGTTATTGGGTATTATTTGGAATTTGATTATTGGGATTTAACCTATCGGAGTGATCTATGGCGAACGAATTGATCATCAACGTGAGGCCGCATGAGACAAGGGTCGCTCTCTTGGAGGACAGGATCCTTGCAGAACTTTATATCGAGCGCACCAAGGATCGGGGGATTGTTGGCAATATCTATAAGGGCAAGGTGGTGAAGGTCCTGCCAGGGATGCAAGCCGCCTTCGTCGATATCGGCCTGGAGAAGGCTGCCTTTCTCTACGTTGCGGACGTCTCAGGGGCAATCGAAGATTACGAGGAGATGGGTTTTCAGAGGGAGGAGATGACGAGCTATTTCAATCCATCTTCACAGATCGAGGATCTCCTCTCCGAAGGCCAGGAGGTTCTGGTCCAGGTCTCTAAAGAACCCATCGGCACCAAAGGAACCCGCATCACCTCCAACATCACACTGCCAGGAAGGTATCTCGTCTTCATGCCCACTTTCGATCATATCGGCGTCTCAAGGAGGATCAAGGATGAGAAAGAGCGGAGAAGATTGAAGGAGATCGTCCAGACCATCAAGCTCTCCTCCGGCGGCTTCATCGTCCGGACGGCAAGCGAAGGAGCAGAACCTGACGAGATTCGAAACGACATGGAGTTTCTCGTCCATCTCTGGAATAACATCCAGAAGAGGAAAGAGAGCTCCGCGGCCCCTTCTCTCATCCACACCGATCTGACGATGGTGCTTCGCGTCATCCGGGATATCCTCTCGCCTCAGGTCAACCGGATCACGATCGACTCCAGAGAGGAGTACGAGAACATCATCTCCTTTATCAATACCTACATGCCCAGGCAGAAATATGAGATCACCTTGTACGAGAGAAAGGAGCCCATCTTTGACGCTTACGGCATTGAGATGGAGATCGACAAGATCCTTGGCAGAAAGGTCTGGCTTAAATCCGGAGGGTATATCGTCATCGATAATTCCGAGGCGCTCGTGGCCATCGATGTCAATACCGGCAGATATGTCGGGAAGAGAAACTTGGCCGATACGATCCTCAAGACCAATCTGGAGGCGGCGAAAGAGATCGCCTACCAGTTGAGGCTCCGAAATATCGGAGGGATCATCATCATTGACTTCATCGACATGGAGAGGGAGGGAGATCGAGAAAAGGTCTACCAGGCCTTGGAGGAAGCTATCCGGAAGGATCGGCAGAAGACCACGATCTTTAAGATCTCCGAGCTTGGCCTGGTGGAGATGACCCGGAAACGGACACGTGAGAACATCTCTCGAGTCCTTGGAGAGCCCTGTCCTTACTGTGAAGGAGCGGGCCTTGTCAAATCGAAGACCACGATCTGCTATGACATCTTTCGGGAGATCGAGCGAACCTCCTCCGAAGTGGGAGGCCACAATATCATGGTGGAGGTCAACCCGGAAGTGGCAGCCCTTCTTTATGAAGAGGAGAGGGCTGGGGTGGAGGAGCTGGAGCGAAGGCTGAGAAAGAAGATCGTGATCAAAGGTAGGTCCGGGCTCCATCAAGAACAGTTCAGCATCGTTGAGGTTTGATCTCCCATCCGGGGGCCTTTGAACAAACTTCCATTCCACCCCGGCAATCGGTGAGATTCTGAAGATCTATTCCCCTGGAAGGATGGAATAGCGGAATAATGGAATAATGGGTATGAACAAAACGTGGTAAAGATTCATTAACGACTTATTTTTTTCTAATCCCATCATTCCATTTTTCCAATATTCCATTGGCATAATGCTCAGAAGTCAATATAGAGTAGAAGAATTTCATATCTCTGCAGGCGATGGTAACGGGAAAAAAATCTTTTCTCGGCCTCTCCAGGAATGTGAGGAATTTAGGCTGGGTCAGTCTGTTCAACGACATCTCGAGCGAGATGATCTATCCCCTTCTCCCTCTCTTTCTGACCCAGGTCCTGGGCGCAGGGGTGGTCTTCGTCGGTCTGATCGAAGGGATTGCTGAGAGCGTTTCAAGTTTTTTGAAGCTCCTCTCCGGATGGTTCTCCGACCGCTTTCAGAAAAGAAGGGCGATCATCTTCTTCGGCTACTCCCTTGCCTCCCTCACCCGACCCTTCATGGGACTGGCAACCTCTGCCTATCATGTCCTCTTTCTGCGATTCTTCGATCGGGTGGGCAAGGGGGTCAGGGCCTCTCCCAGGGACGCCTTGCTTTCTCAGTCCAGCCTTGAAAATGAAAGGGGCAAGGCATTCGGTTTCCAGAGGGCGATGGATCATGCCGGAGCCATGACCGGCCCGCTCCTCACCTCCTTCCTGATGGCCACTCTGACACAGGACCTCCGGGTGATCTTCATCCTCGCTGCGATTCCAGCAGGCCTCTGCCTCTGGATCTTTTACCGGGGGGTTTCTGATGTGAAAGGGAATCAACCTTCATCGGTTCCTGCCTTTAAGCTCCATTTGAAATCGTGGGACAGGAAGTTCAAATCTTTTCTTCTCATCATCACCCTCTTCACGCTCGGCAATTCGAGCGATGCCTTTCTCCTCCTTCGTGCCAAGGACTTAGGGATCGATGTCGTATCCATTCCGATCCTATGGTTCCTTTTCCATCTCTCAAAAAGCATCTTCTCCGTTCCAGGAGGTACCCTCTCGGATCGCATAGGAAGAAAAAGGGTGATGATCATCGCCTGGATCATCTACGGTCTGGTCTACCTGGGATTCGCCTTTGCATCGAGGGTCTACCACATCTGGTTCCTATTCTCCATCTACGGCATCTTCTACGGGCTTTCAGAAGGGACGGAGAGGGCCTGGGTAGCTGATCTGGTCGAAGAGTCGAGGCGAGGAACCGCCTACGGCGCCTACCATTTCTTCATCGGTATGGCTGCATTGCCAGCCAGTCTCGTGATGGGGTTTCTATGGAAGGCCATAGGCGTCAGGTGGGCCTTCTCATTTGGCGCGGCCATGGCCTTGATCGCTGCACTCCTGGCAATGATTTTGATGAGAGACCGACCAAGATTCAAAGGATCATTCCAGGAGCGAGGATAGGGGAACGATGTCGATCCCCTTTTCCTTTATCTTGGGGATCATCTCTTTAAGGGATTTGATCGTGGAGGGATGGGGGTGACCAATGGCGATCGCCTTCCCTGTGGAGAGGGAGATCTGAACCAGCCGCTCCAGTTCTGTCTTGATATCGCTTTCGTTTTGGGAATTGTCAAGGAAGACATTTCTCTCCAAAGCGGCCAGGCCGAGGGATTTAGCGGTTTGGAGACCGACGGTTTGGGCGGTGGTCCGACTGTCTAAGAAGAAGAGTCCCCTTCTCTTCAATTCCGAGAGGATGATCCTCATCTTCTCAGGATCTTCCATCAGACGTGAACCCATGTGATTGCTCACCCCTTTGATATGGGGAACGGCCTCAATATCTCTGGAGAGTTGACGGAGAAGCTCCTTCTCATCCATCTTCTGAAGAAGTGCGCCTTGACCCGGTTTGATTTTTGGGTAATCGTGGGGCTCCATCGGCAGATGGAGGATCACCTCTTTACCCCTTTGCTGAGCTTCCAGAGCAATGGTTTTGGCATAAGGGGTAAAGGGAAGGATGGAGAGGGTCAGAGGGACATCCCAGCGAAGGACCTCTCGAGAGATGGAGAGCTCCGCTCCTAAGTCGTCGATCACAAAAGCGACCCTGGGTCGAAGGCCGATCCCGAGCGCTGGGGGCCTGGCATAGACGAACGTGAGGTGATGAGTCATCCGTCCCATCACCTTCACCTCCAATTGGAGGGAGTTAGATGTCCGGGCCGACTTTACATGAACGGGCCTGCCCAGAGGAAAGAGGCCTCGCTTGAAATTTTCTTCGATCAGAGGAAGGGAGAGCGATGGCGAAATGACGATCTTGAGAAGGGACTCTTCCCAGGTCATGTCTCCCTCTCTTTTTACTACAGATTGGCGAGAGATCACATCCTTTTTTGAGATGCCGATCTGATAGAGCTGGCCATGGATGACCTGATCGGCGAGAAAAACTTTCTTAGAGAAGTCTTCGGGGGAGAAAGGTTTCTCTCGGGTGAGGTAGATATATCCACCTGCGGTTAGAAGAACACCGAGGAGAAAGCAGAGAAGGTACCTGGTCCAACTCCTTAATCTCCTTTGTCTGAGTAAGCTCACCAATGATCCAACCATTTAAAAATCATCTTAGATGGTAAGTTTATCACCCGCGAACCATGAAAATTGTTTTTAGTTAAGGCCAGGGCTAGGAAGCCAGTTTGCCCTAAGGTATAAGGTAGGGAACGCATATATGCGTTCCCTACAAGACTAAGCAACATTATTTCTCTTTGGCCAATCTCTTAAAGATCTCCCAGCTCTTAAGGAGTTCCAGAGCCCGTTCGAGCTGTTGATCGACGGGCTTCTTCTCCTTCGCCTCTTCCTTCTTTGGCTTCTCTTTCTCCTTGGCCGGTGTCTTCTCAACATCGATCAGGTGTCTCTCCAGATCCTTTTCGACCGGATGTTTCGGAACTTTCTCCTCTTCGAGCTGCCCCTGCAGAGGTTTGACCACGATGTCAGGCGAAATGCCTTTGGCCTGGATGGAACGACCATTGGGCGTCAGATATCTCGCTGTGGTCAATCTCAATCCCGACCCGTCTTTCAAAGGAAAGATGGTCTGCACCGATCCTTTCCCGAATGTCTGGGTCCCGAGGAGAATTCCGCGACCGTGGTCTTGAATCGCTCCAGCCACGATCTCCGCGCCGCTCGCACTTCCGCTGTTGATCAGAACGACCAGAGGATAGGCGGGGATCGTTCCAGCAGATTGGGCATGGAACTTCATCTTCTGATCCTCCCTCCTCCCCTCCATGGAGACGATCAGGCCCGATTCGAGAAACCGATCAGCCACCTTAACCGCCTGATCGAGGAGCCCCCCAGGATTGTTTCGCAGATCAAGGATCAGGCCCTTCAGCGCTCCCTTGCTCTCCTCCTCCAATGCCTTCAAATGCTTGTCAAATTCAGTATCGGTCTTCTCCTGGAATTGTGAGACTCGAATGTACCCATAATGTTTCTCCAGAAGCTCATGGCGAACACTCCGGATGGGGATGACCTCCCGAACCAACGTAAAATCCTTAGGTTTGGTAAAACCCTCCCGCATGATCGTGATGGTCACCTTTGTTCCCTTCGGTCCTCGCAACCGTTTCACACATTCCATCAGGGGCAGACTCTTCGTCGATTCACCATCGATCTTCAGGATCATATCTCCTGCCAGAATCCCGGCTCTGAAGGCAGGGGTGTCCTCGATCGGTGAGACAACGGTTAGAACCCCATCCTTGATCGTGATCTCAATCCCCAATCCCTCGAACCGGCCTTTCGTCTCCTCCTGCATCTCCTTGTACATATTGGGAGGGAGGAATGCGGAGTGGGGATCCAGGGTGTCCAGCATCCCCTTGATCGCACCATGGATCAGGTCCTTTGAATTCTTCTCCTCCACATACTCCTTCTGAAGGAGGCCGAGCACATCGGTGAACACCTTGAGCTCTTCATAAATACTGTTGGAGAGGGCCGAGACCCTGTAAGACCTGCCCAGCCCAATGGTCACCCCGACGATGAAGACCAACAACATCAACAAACCGATTTTAAGACGCTTCGCACCATTCCTCTCTGACATATGATCCTCCTTGACGATTACCTCTTCCCCTTCTGCTTCACCTCCGAAAAGAGGGCACTCCTCTCCAGGCTTGAAAACCACTCCATCGGATCCTGGGGTTTTCCTCGGTGGCGAATCTCGAAGTAGAGGCAGGGACCCTTCAGCGACCCTGCGCCACCCACCAGACCAATGGGTTCACCTTGAGAAACGGCATCCCCCTCCTTCTTCAACAACTCGGAGGCGTAGCCGGAAACCGTGAACGTATGATCCCCATGGTCGATGACCACGATATTCCCAAACCCTTTAAACCAGTCGGCGTAGAGGACCTTTCCCGAGAGGACGGCTCGAATCTCAGCTCCTATCTGTGCCCTGATCTCAACCCCGTTTTGCTCCCCCTCCTTAAAGCGGCTGATCACCTTACCCTGAACGGGTGCGATCAGCCTTCCCTTCAGGGTTCCGGATTTCTGTGTCCCGTACGCAAGAAGAGTCCTCTCTCTTTCCAGTTTATCGATGAGGGCTTGAAGTTGCCTGGCCCTTTCTCCCAGTTCTTCAATCACCCTTTGATAGACCACCTTTTGACTCTGGATCGAGCGCAGCAGGGCCTGTTTGCCTCGTCTGACCCGTTGGACCTCCTTCTTCTTCTTCTCCACCTCGGCGATATTCCGCTCCCACTGGAGCTGGTCCTGGACCAACCCCTCTTGGTATCTCGACTTCAGGCTCATCTGATGACGATAGGTATCGATCAGGCGAACATCGGAGTTGATCACAGCCCTTAGAAATTTATCGAGCTTCAGAAGATCGAGGTAGGATTGTGAGGCGAGCAGAAAACTCTCCGGAGCAACCCTCTCCATCTTATAAAGGGCGATCAGCCTGAAAAAGAGCTCTTCTCTGGTCTGTTCGATCCCCTGGTTCAGGATCGCAATCTGGTTTTTCGTCTGTTGAAGTCTCTCCTTCGTCCTGGCCAATCGGACCTCCATCTCCCTTAACTCTTTCTCTCTTTTATAAAGCTCGCTCTCCAACGCATGAAGGCTTTCGAGCACAGAGGTCTCTCTCTTCTGAATCCTCTCCTTCTTTTCCTTTGTCAGGGAGATCTCTTTCTTGACATCTTTTAGATCCTTCTTCTTTTGACTCAGGTCTTTCTCGATCTGGTCCTTCCCGACCGGCCAGAGATCGCTGGGGTTGGAGAAGGAGATCCAACCTATTAGAAAAAATCCAACGGCGATCCACTTCCAACTTCTCATGGGGTCCCACTAATTGTACCTTAGAAACCTCATCGAAGCCACAAGGCTGCCGAAGAAACCGAGGCCCATCCCCCCGATGAGAATCCATAAGGTCATGGTCGGAGTCAGGAACTGGACCGGGATCCTCGCCAGCCATGCCTGGATCGAGAGAGGGATGTGGAGAAAAAATACCTTGTGGAGTAAGTAAAGGAGGAAGATGGCCAATCCGCCTCCGAGCAGCCCCTGAAGCAGCCCTTCGAGATAAAAGGGAATTCGGATGAAGGCTGGACTGGCACCGACCAATTGCATGATTTCGACCTCCTCGTGTCTGGCGGCGAGGCCCAGACGGAAGATATTGGATGTGATGAAGACAATCCCGACGACAAAAAGACCCCCGAGGATCCACTGGGTGAGCCAGAGGATATGGGCGAGGGCTGAGAACGTCTCCACCCATTCCTGGCCGTACTGGATTTCCTCGAACTGGGGAAACTGTTTCAAACGGAAGACCACTTCCCTGATCCTGATGGAGTTCCGATACTCCCTCTTCAACTGGATTTCAAAGGATGGCGGAAGAACCGTCGGCCAGATTCCGTGAAGGAGATTCTTCTGGTCCCCCAACTTCGATTCTAAGAAGGCCATTGCATCAAAAGGAGAGACATACTTGACCCCTTCCACTCCTTCGATCTGACGGGCCATCTCCAAGAGGCCCTCCACTTCCTTCAACGGAGTCCCCTTTCTCAAGTAGGCGATCACCTCGATCTTCTCTTCCCAGATCTTCAGGAAGGCGCTGGCGTTCAAAGAAATCAGAGCCAAGGTTGAAAAGATGAGGATCGATATCCCGATGATGCCGATCGTAGTGAGATTTGGAAAGAGGTTGTTCCGGATGTTCTGAAAAGCGCGTCGGACCACATAGTGGAGAAAGGAGATCATTTCCCTCTTCTCACCTCTCTATCCCTTTCCCGACATCCACCGTTTTCCCCTCCGAAAGGTAGACCACCCGATGGGGATAACGCTGGATTAAATCCATATCTCGGGTGGCAAACAAGACGGTGGTCCCCTTTTTATGGAGGCTGGTGAATATCTCCATTACCTCCGTGGTCACCTGAGCGTCCAGGTTTCCTGTGGGCTCATCCGCCAGAAGAAGAGGGGGGTCATTGATCAACGCACGAGCGATAGCCACCCGCTGTTGTTCTCCAAACGAGAGGTTGAGGACCGAATCCCTTCCCCTTTCTTGAAGACCGACCCGACTCAGGACTTCCCAGGTCTTACGCCTCGCCTCCGTACGAGAATGTCCTGTGACTTCCAGGGCAAAGAAGATGTTCTCGCTCACCGACCGATCCCTCAATAGCTTGACATCCTGAAAGACGATCCCCATCGTCCTTCTTAAAGAATGGACCCTATTGAAGCGTCTTTCCGTGATCTTCATCCCATTGACCACGACCTCTCCGCGGCTCGGCCTCTCCGCACCGAAGAGGATCCGGAGCAGCGTGGTCTTGCCTGATCCATTGGGCCCAGCGATGAATACGAATTCCCCCGGGGAGATCTCCAGGGTAATATCCGAGAGGGCAGAGACCTGGTTGGGATAGGTCATGAAAACATGATTCATCTGAATCATTCTGAATGAAAACTAACACGAACGCTATTCTTTTTCAAGGAAATTAAGGGGTTAATGATCCGGTATCCATTTGCTCTCTCCACTCCAGAGCTCCTGTCTCGCCCGTTTCTATGTTCAGGACTTTTTTCTTCCATTCTATTCGTTGATTCTGAAGAGGTCAATTGGAATAAGAATCGCAGATTTCACTTGACAGACGGCGAATTTTGGAACATAAATAAGTGTACCTGAACTTTATAAAAAGTTTTTGGGAACCCCCAGAGGCTCTTTACAAAGTCCTGGGGGTTTCAAATTTTTGGAGGAGGAAAGAAGATGAACTTAAAGCTTTATGTGGGCAATCTTCCAGTCGGGGCATCCGAGGACGATTTGAAAAGACTCTTTTCGGAAGTGGGTGAGGTCCGGTCTGCCAAGGTCGTGATCGATCCCTACACGGGACGCTCGAGAGGGTTTGGCTTCGTGGAGATGGGGTCAAGGCCGGAGGTGGAGAAGGCACTCTCTCAGCTCAATGGGAAGATCCTTATCGATCGAACCCTGGTCGTCAACGAAGCCAGACCTCAGAAGAAGAGGGGCGGCGAGTTCAGGGGAAGAAGGGAGAGAAATCGATAGGTTGGTCGACCATATTGAAACCCACTTAAAGGAGAAGGCCTTGGAGGTCAAGGTTCAAGATAACCAGATTGAGAATGCAATCAAATCCCTGAAGCGCCAGCTGATCAGGGATGGCATCATGAAGGAATTGAAGCTCAGAAGGTCCTATGAGAAGCCTTCCGTGAAGAAGAAGAGAAAACAGCGAGAAGCAAGAAGGAGGAGACAGAAGGCTGCCCGTCGATATTCCAGCCGATATTCAAGATGATGGACTTCCCGCTTCGCATCGCCTGCTCGGGGAGCTAAGAGTTCTTCCCGGGCACGTTAATGGCCAGCCACGGCTCTCCCTCCTCGGTCTGAAGGAAGCCTTTTCTGGACAGAACCCCCATCGCCTCTGATGAAAAAGCTCCCACGTCTTTAAAATCGAGGATCACCCTTTCGATCCTTGAGGAGAGACTTTTCTTAAGCCTCTTCACCAGCTCCTTGGCCCCCTCCCGATCGATCGATCCCTCCAGCCTGACGACCAGTGTCTTCAGCCGCTCGTTGTATACAGAGTAGAGTTTGAGGGTGTCGGCTGCCTTCTGTTCGATCTGAAGCCTCTTCTCTGCTATCTTCACCCCTACTGCCTGGATCAGATCCCTTGTGTTCTGGAGGGGAATCGTATCGTTCATCCTCTGGAGCATCTTGGAAAGACCTGGGACCTGGCCCTCCGGTGTTTTCTCGGCAATGCTTCGATAGGCCAGGTTGGATAGAAGTCGGGTGAAGAACCGTTGCTGGGGATGAAAGACCCTCCTCAAAATGGAGCGCCAGGAATAACCCTCTTTACAGACCCAATTGAATCCCTGCTGAAGCGTCTCTTCTGTCATTAACTTCGGCCTGAAGACGACCGTCGCCCCATTGTATTTGGACCAATCCTTATGCAGAAGTCTTCCCTCTGACTCCATCCTTTGAAATAACGGGGTTCCGGGCAAGGGGGTGAGGATGAAGAAACTGGGCAGTTCGATCCGATTCTTTTCGCAGAATCGGAGGGTCCTCTCGAAAACTCCCTCATCATCGTGATCCAATCCGAAGATGAACCCTGCCAGGATCATGATGTCGTGGTCGTGGAGGGATCTCATCGCTTCCTCATATCGATCGACCTGATTAAATGACTTATGGACCTCTTTCAGGTTTTCTGAGGAGAGGGATTCCACCCCTACGAAAAGAGAGACGCATCCGCTTTCTGCAGCCAGTCTCAGAAGTTCAGGGTTTCGCGTGAGGGTCAGACTGGCCTGGCTGGCCCATTTCTTCTTGAGGGGTTTTAAACGGGTGAAGAGCTCTTTCGCATAGGGGGGGTTGCCAGCGATGTTGTCATCCACAAACACGATGAACTCCCCGTCCAGACGCTCAACCTCTTCGATCACCTCCTCAACTGGCCTACAGCGATAAGTCTTTCCAAAAAAATGGGTCACATGACAGAAATCACACTGATGAGGACAGCCCCGGGTCGTCTGGACACAGTTGACTGTCATGTAGGCATCTTTGCAAAGGAGATCGATTCTGGGGGGAGGAATCCCTTTCATTGTGCAATAGGCATCGGCCTTATAAAAGGGTTTCAGGCGTCCCTTCTCAAGATCTTCGATCAACCCCTTCCAGATATTCTCCGCCTCACCGATAACGACCGCGTCCACATGTGCCTTCGCCTCCGAGGGAAGACTTGAGGCATGGGGTCCTCCCATGACGACCGGGACGCCCCTCTGCCGAAATCTCCGAGCGATTTCATAAGCCCTTGGGGCATGCATCACCATCCCCGTCAACCCGACCAGATCCACATCCTCTTCAAAGTCGATCGGCTCCACATTCTCATCGGTGATCTTCACGTCGATATGGGAAGGGGTGAGCGCAGCCAGGGTGGTCAAGGTGAGACGGGCGAACCAGATCGTCTTGATCACCTTTGGAGAATGGGCGATGAATGGATCGTCATAGGCGGGATCGATCAGCCGGATCTTCAGATTGGAACCCCCTGAGAAGCTAACAAAGACTCGATGTGAAGGAACTATAACGAATCCAGCCCGGGGTGTCAATAGAAGATCCGCTTTGGCAGGTTTTATTCAGCAGTTTCTGACAGGTTGTAATACTCCTTTTTGCAGGAATCTCTCAGGAACGTGAGAGACTCTCTCACTTCGTCAAAGGATTTCTTCAGGGTTTCGCACCTTCTCTCCAGCTCGATGTTCTGGGCCAGGACCTCCTCCAGTTTTGACTGAAGGCTCTGGTTCTCCTCATAGAAATGGGAGGCCTCCCTCTCTTTCAGTCTTCCTTTGATCTGAAGGATCTCTGCCTGCTGCAGTTGGAGACTCAGATCCTGAACTCGGCTCAGTGCCTCATCCCTCTCCCGGGTCGTCTGAAGCAAGGCCTCATTCGCCTCCCTCAGCTCTTGCCGGAGCTTCTCGATCTTCTCCAAGGCGTCTTCATTCTCCTCCTTGAGGTAAGCCGCCTCGGCCTGGGTCTCCTTAACTCTCTGCAATTCCTTTCTCAGGTCTTCCAGCTGCCTGCGCAGTTCCTGATTATCCTGGCTCATCTGATGGATGGTCTTCTGTTGAGACTGGAGGTCGATCTCAAGCGCCCTCTTTGCCCTGGCCGAGGCGAGGAGCTGACCGTGAAGATCCTCGATCAACCTCAGCACATCAACGGTCTGTTCGTTCTCTAACCTCTTCGGCTCGAAGGTCTCCACCTTCTCGGAATGGCCCTCAAAGGCCTTAACCTCCCCGACTCCTTCAGGCTGTTCCTCTCGCAGGGCCTGGACCTCACCCGCCGGATCCGGAGACACCGATTCTTCCAGCTTCTTCATCTTCGGCATCTTTTCGGCAATGCTCTTCTCGAATCCGTCGACCGTCAACATTCTTGTCCTCATCCCTTTGCCTCCTTTAAAGGCTCAGCCCACACTGCTCCCCCTGATAAAAAAGAGAGGGGGTCATTTGATCCGCTCCTTCATATACTCCTCCATCACCCTCAACATCTCGATGATCTTCTCCACCTCCACCTTGATCCGGTTCACCTCTTCCAGAATCCGATTGGCCTTCTTAAGATCGAATTCCAGAGCAGAGCGGACCGTTAAAGAGGAACGAAGCTCAGAATAGAGCGTATGGATACGGTCGGCGATCTCGTCTCGCTTTGCCTCCTCCCCGAATCTCTTGACTGGGGAGATCACTTTGGGGTCGGTCACATCCCAGGGTTTTTCGACTGTCTCCCGGTTTACCGTGTTTGGAAACTTCTGTGCCACGTTATTGGTGAACTCATCAGACACGCTCGGCTCCTTTCGGTCCAAAGATTTCATCGATCAGACGGTCGATATCCGTCGCTCCTTTTGACGACGGCGCAAAGAGAAAGATCGGGGTTCCCTGGCTCGTGGCCTCCGCGATCTTTGTATCCTGACGGATCATGGTTTCGAGGAGGTACTTCTCATAGTGGGTCTCCAATGCCTTCTTCGAACGTCTGCAGATGCGATGGGAATCGTTGTATCGGTTCAGGAAGATGAAGATATTCTCAAAGACAAAAGAGAAATCTTCTTCGATCGTGGAGAGGGTTTCGAAAAGGATCTTGAGACCATGATAGGAGAGAAAGTCGGCCAGGACAGGGATGAGCAGGTCGTTCGATGCAAGGATGGCATTGAGGTTCAACAACCCGATGCTCGGAGAGGCATCCATGACGATCAATTCGTAATTTTTCTCCAAGGTGGCGAGGAGCTTCTTCAATCGAAACTCCCTTGAGTTCATCGAAAAGAGCGAGAGCTCAACAGGCGAAAGGTTCAGATTGGAAGGGATGACATCCAGGGTGGGAAGATCCGTCTTGATGATGATCTTCTCGACATCCTCCTTCTCGATCAATGCATTGAACAGGGTCTTCGGATATTGCTGATTGTTGAGGCCCAGGCACTGGGTCAGATGTCCCTGGGGATCCAGATCGATCAGGAGCGTCCGGATTCCCTTCTGGGCCAGGCGAAAACCGTAGGATGCGGAGAGGGTGCTCTTTCCGGTTCCACCCTTGAAGTTGAGGAAGAGTTGTTTCCGGATCGATTTGATGGGAGAAGGGATCCCGAGGAGGCTCCGGTACTTGATCACATCCTCCGGTTTGTAGTAGCGCCCCTCATGCCCATTCCGTTTGGCGGGGGGAAGGATCCCCTGAGCCTCCTTTTCAATAAGCTCCTGTTTCGAAATCCCGAGGAGCTTTGCAAAGCTCATCGGCGTATAGACCGTATCTCCGAGAATCTGGGCCCTCTGAATCAACGGCAATGATCGGGTCGTCATAGACGACCTCTCCTTAAGTTCGGTGCCCAAGGGGTGCCCTCCTTGTTCTGAACGGTCTCAGCATCGTCTTCTCCAGCCTACGATTGGCCCATTGCCGGACCTCCAAATCTGAATCGGTCGCCGCCTCCACCAAACGATCTTCGCTTCCATCGGGATAGAGCACAGTGAGAGAAACGAGGGCCGCTTTTCTTACCATCGGATCCTGATCTTTTGACATCGCCATGAGAATCGGAAAGGCGCCTTCTGGCTGAGCCCATCCCAAGAGCGTGGCCACTTTTCTTCTCACCCAGGCCGATTCGTCGCTCAGGAACTGGAGGAGGAGGTTCAATTCGATCCTTTGTCCCAGCTGGAACATTCCTCTAAGGGCAGCGAGCCTCACCCCGGGATCCCTGTCCTTCAGGCATCTCTTCAATAAAGGAGAGAGGCCTGGATTTTGAAATTTGATCAAGGAGGTGATCGCCCTCGCCCTGACCGCAGGCTCAGGGTCGGCCAACATCCCCTGGAGATGAGATGTGGCAACGGAGGCCTCAAACTTTTCCAGATACCGGATCGCTAAAATCCTGACGCTCGGATCGGGATGTCTCAGATCCTTTTTCGCCTGCGTCAGAGCGGCCTCATAAGAGAGCATCTCTGTCGTAAGGGCTTCATCCGACGGAGCGGCGCTCAAAACCTCTCGGGATTTCTGGGAAGGAGGGGAATCTTCAATTGTTGGCTTTTCAGACTCTGCCGATTTCAAGTAAACCAGTCGGAACCGATCTCCCATCCCTCGCCTTTGGACTCTAAGTGCCTCAAGAGAAATTATCTTTTCATACTCTCTGCGAAATCAAACTTCAGCTGTTCGGAGTATTTCTCGAGAAGCATGTCCAAGGCCTCTCTCACATAGACCGACTGGGGGACCTTGGTCTTCTCAGATAATCTCTTCAAAGCACCGAGCTGTTCATCGTGGATATAGATTGTTCGGGCAACCTTTTTCTGTCCCAATAGGTCTCTCTCCGTGTAAATTGAAACACAATATAATACAATACATTCGCCCTGTCAAGGGGAAAATGAGCCCTTCTTTTCAAAACTTATCTCTTCATTTCAACGCGTTATGCCTCTCTTTCAAAAACCAGCCCACCCTGTTAAAGCAATGGGCGATGAAAAAGAGTCACCACTTCCTCTGATCCTCTCTCTTATGATTTGACAAAGAAAATAAGAATCTGATAACTTCGCTCTGTCTGTTCCAATATTCTAAAAAAGGAGGAAGAAGGGGATGAAGAAGAATCGGCTCAGCAGGAGGGATTTTTTGAAGAAAGCCGCTCTGGGAGCTGCCGCATTGAGCGCAGGCCGCTTCAGCGGGAAAACGATCTTTGCTCAGACGAAAGCCCCGATCAAAATCGGGGTCGCCATCTCCCTCACGGGTGCCTGGGCTCGTGAAGGAGAGTTGGAGATCGGTGGATACAGGCTGTGGGGAAAGATTATGAACGAGAGGGGTTGCACATTTGGTGAAGTGGAGAAGTTAGGATGTTCTGGCCCAGGACTTCTTGGAAGGCCGGTGGAGTTCATCGTCTACGACGATAAGAGCGATCCCAGCGAGGCGGTTAAGCTGATCCGAAAGTTGATCGTCTCCGATAAGGTTGATCTGATCTTAGGACCTTATGGAAGTGCGGTCTCCAATGCGATTGCGCCTCTGGCGGAGTCCTATCAAATTCCGATCATCACCCCTCTGGCCAATGCACCGGTCATCTGGGAAGGCAAGAGGAGAGAGTGGTTTGTCGGCGTCCTTCCTCCGGCATGGAAGAATCTTTACGGATGTCTCCAGATCGGTAAGGAGAAGGGTGCAAAGACCGTTGCCTTCATCTATTCGGACACCGCGTTCCCGATCGGAGCGACAAGGCCTCTGGTGGTCAAGGCAAAGCAGATGGGAATCCAGGTCGTGCTCGACGAGGCTTACCCCAAAGAGACTGCGGACTGGGAGCCGATCATGTCAAAGGCGTGGTCCCAGAGACCTGATCTGATCTTAGGGGGCGGGTACCTTCCTGATTCAATCGGATTGGTCAAGGCGGCCAAGGCGATCAATGCAAGGCCAAAACTCTTCGGATTCCTCGTCGGACCGGCGATTGCCGATTTTGCCAAATCATTGAAGGCCGATGGCCTCTTTGTCACCGGTGAGACGTTCTGGGAGCCCTTTACGAAGACGCCTGGGAACCAGGAATTCTATAAGGCTTATCTGAAAGAGTATAAAGGCGAACCCTCCTATCATGCTGCAGCTGGTTTTGCTGGAGGACAGATATTGGAGAGGGCTGTCAAAGAGGTGGGATCGATTGAGGACAAGAAGGCTTTACGGGATAAGTTGTATTCAATCAAGACCACCACGATCTTCGGAGAGTATGAAGTCAATCCCCTTGGGCACCCGGACTCTGGCTGGCAGATCGGCAAAGCCACAAACCTGATCCAGTGGCAGAGGGCCGAGGGGAAGAAGCTCCTTCCAAATCAGGTAGCTGTTGAAGGAATGGTCAAAGAGATCGTCTATCCGAAAGAGACGAGGACGGCTGAAGCGATCTATCCCTTTCCGGGGTGGAGCAAATGATAAACCGACATGGAGCGATGGAATATTGGAATAATGGAACAATGATGTTTCTTGTATTAACCAATATTCCATCATTTCATTACCTCAGTAGATTTTTGCCATGTTGAATTTTCTTGAGATCCTCATCCGGGGATTGATGTTGGGGTCGGTCTACGCATTGGTGGGAATGGGCCTCACCCTCGTCTGGGGCGTCGTGGGGATCGTCAACATCGCTCACGGTGAGTTTGTCATGTTGGGTGCCTATTTTGCCTTCTGGGCATTCAGCCTTCTTCATCTCAATCCCCTGCTCTCTGTCCTCCTCTCCATCCCCGTCTTCTTCTCTTTGGGTGTCGGGATCCATAAGAAGATCACGGAGCGACTGGTCAAAGAGCACGAACTTTCAGCCTTGATCCTCACCTTCGGGATGTCCATCCTGATATGGAATCTGGCCCAATTCTTCTGGACCAATACGTACCGCTCTGTCTCCTATTTGACCGGCAACTTCCCCCTGATGGGGCTGGTCTTTGCAAAGAGCAAGACCGTCTCCTTCGGTCTCGCGGTTGGGATCACCGCAGGCCTCTTCCTCTTTCTAAAATATTCGAAGTGGGGGAAGGCGATCCGGGCCACATCTCAGAATCCAGAGGTTGCCCTGGTCTGCGGCATCAATACGATGAAGATGAGGATGTTCACGTATGGAATGGGGATCGCCCTGGCTGGCGCAGCTGGAACGATCATCAGCCTTCAATGGGTCATCTTCCCACAGATGGGAGCGAGCTACATCTCAAAGGCCTTTGCCATTGTCGTCTTAGGCGGCCTGGGAAATATTCACGGTGCCCTGGCAGGCGGTCTGATCATCGGGATACTGGAGGCCATGGTCACCCAGTACCTTAGTGCCAAGATGGCCCAGATCATTCCTTCTGCGACTATTTTGCTCATCCTCCTGCTCAAGCCTACAGGATTGTTTAAGAAATGAGAAGACCCCCTCTACAGAAGAATCATGCCTATCTCGGGATTGCAGCCCTTTTGGCCTTTCTCATCGCAATCCCTTTTTTCGCTTCAGATTACTGGATCACGCTGGTGACCCTCATTCTGATCTTTACAGTCTATGCTTCCGGGTGGAACCTATTTTCTGGATTGACCGGCTATACCAATTTCGGCCTGGCCTGGTTTATTGGCGTGAGCGGCTACATCAGCAGCCTCCTCATCGCCGATCACAGCTTCTCATGGCTCTTTGCCTGGCCCATCGGAGCCGTGCTGACGAGCATCGCCTCCATTGGGGTCGGATACATCCTCTTGAGAATCAAGGGAGTCTATTTCGCCATCTCCATGGTCGCACTCACGGAGGGCACAAGGGAGCTCTTTGGTACCGAATATCTGACGGCCATCACCCATGGCGGAAAGGGAGTTCCCTTCGTGGCCGGGATCAAACTCTCATCGCTCTACTGGGCAATCCTTCTTCTCGCAACGCTCACCCTGCTGATCTGCTATAAGATCACCTCTTCCAAATTCGGTCTCCGTCTGCTCGCGATTCGGGAAGATGAGCTTGCAGCAGAGACCTTGGGGATCCGCACCACGCGCGACAAGATCATCGCATTCGCTCTCAGTGCCTTCCTGGTCGGCCTGGCCGGTGCGATCCACTTCACCTATCAGAACTATATCGACCCTTCATTTGCCTTCAGCATCCACCTCACCCTGACCCCGATTGTGATGACCCTCTTTGGCGGCGTGGGAACGGTCTTCGGCCCGGTGATCGGTGCAACCCTCTTCACCTTTATCCACGAAATCCTCTGGGCTGAACTGAGCCTTCTTTATATGTCGGTCTTCGGAGCTATTCTGATGGTCTTAATCCTCTTCTTTCCTCAGGGCCTGTTAGGGTGGATGAAAGAGAGGGAGATACTGCCAAGGATTCGAAAGATATAAAAAAGATGTCAACCAAAGAACCGATATTGAGGATTGAAGGGGTGGTGAAGAAATTCGGGGAGGTCCTCGCACTGGACCATTGTTCCTTTGATGTGAAGCCCGGATCGATCACCGGATTGATCGGTCCGAACGGCGCAGGAAAGACCACCCTCTTTAACATCATCACGGGAGTGCTCCAGCCCGATCAGGGGCATATCTACTTCGGAGGGGAGGAGATCACCGGAAAGAAACCTTACGAGATCGCACGAAAAGGTGTGGGCCGAACCTATCAGATCATCCGGATCTTTCCCAAGATGACGCTTCTCGAAAATCTCATCGTCGTGGGAAAGGGAAGGGAGAGAAAGGTGATCGAAAAGGCGATGGATCTGCTCCATCTGGTGAAGCTATCAGAGAAGAGGGACGACTATGCTTCTGATCTCTCCTTCGGCCAGCAGAAACTCCTCTCGCTCGCCCAGGTTCTGATGCTCGATGCCCAGCTCATCCTCCTGGATGAACCCGCGGCAGGCATCAATCCCACCCTCCAGAACGAGTTGATGGCACTGGTTCATCGCTTGAACGAGCAGGGCAAAACCTTTATCATTGTGGAACACGATATGAAGGTGATCCTCGGCCACTGTGAAAATGTGATCGCTCTCAACTACGGCCAGAAGATTGCCGAAGGGAGTTGCAGCGAGATTGAGAGGGATGAGAACCTGCTCGAACACTATTTTGGCAGATGATGGAGAGAGATGAGAAAAAGATCTTAGCGGTTGAAGGCCTGGTCTCCGGTTACGGAAAGATGGAGGTCCTTCATGGGATCTCTCTCTCCGTGAGAAGGGGAGAGATCGTTGCATTGATCGGTCCCAATGGCGCGGGCAAGTCAACCGTCTTGAAGGCGGTAGCAGGCCTCCTGAGAGCCTCCTCAGGCAGGGTGGTCTTTCTCGATGAGGAGGTGACAAACCACCCGACTTACGAGATCGTGGAGAAGGGCCTTGCCTACAATCCCCAGGGAAGGGTCGTCTTTCCGGATATGACCGTTCAAGAACATCTGGACATGGGCGCCTGGACCCTGAGGCACCGTCTGGAAAAAGAGAAGGCCTTGGAGCGGGTCTATCTCCTCTTCCCCTGGTTGATGGAGAGGCGGAAGAGAAAGGCCAACCAGATGAGCGGAGGCGAGCAACAGATGCTCTCTCTGGCGAGGGCCTTGATGACCCACCCGAGACTCCTCCTCCTCGACGAGCCATCTCTCGGCCTCTCACCGAAATGGGTCAAAACGGTATTTGAAAAGATCATCGAAATCAAAAAGTCGGGACTGCCATGCCTCATCGTGGAACAGAAAGCGGCCATGGCTCTGGAATATTCGGATTATGGGTACGTCCTTGAAACGGGAAAGAATCGGTATGAGGGGAAGGGAGATGATCTTCTCAACAATCCAGATGTCAGGCGTCTCTACCTCGGCGGTTGAGAAAATTCTGTTACCTTGAAAATAAATTATCCCCTCACCCCTTCCCTCTCCCTCAAGGAGACTGTGTCGTAATCGTGATAGGGGGCTGATCCGGGTGGGAGAGGCAGTCAGGCTCCTCAACCTTAGGATGCGGTCATTTAAAGTTATGGGTCATCAGGCTTCTTGAAAATGCGATTCCTTTCATCGGTCTGGGAATCAGAAGCTTAGCGAGTAAGAGGTGTTGGGCCTAAGGCTTCGTCACCTGACCGCCTCTCCTGTGTGGCAACAGAAACAGTTCCTGGCAAGTTATGACACAGTCTCAAGGGGGAGAGGATGGAGGTGAATAGTAAGCCTAAGAGAATATCTTGATCTTTGAAGAATATACCGTCATTCGTTCGTGGTTGGCGGAGTCAATAACCCACACCCGGAGGACAGTCGATGCAATTTTCCATTCAGCAGGAGCTGTTTACCATTCTTCCTGACGTCACCATCGGGATGGTTGTGGCAAGGGGGGTTGACAATACTCATCCTTCCCGAGAGATTGAAATCCTTCTCAACGAGACCATTGATGAGATGAAGAAAAACTTTGTTTTTGAAAAGGCCCAGGAACATCCCCGGATCAAGCCCTGGCGAGATGCCTTCTCCAGATTGGGCATTTCAGGAAGCAAGTTCCCAAGCTCGATTGAATCCATGGCCCGAAGGGTTCTGAAAGGCGATCCCTTTCCGAGGATCAACCCCCTGGTTGATCTCTATAACAGTGTCTCTTTGAAACATCTGGTTCCCATGGGAGGCCATGACCTCGATACCATAAAGGGCGACATCCATCTCCGATTTGCCGAGGGCTGGGAGCCATTTGTTCCGATGGGCGGGGGAGAGAGGATCACCGTGCCAAAAGGGGAACTGGTCTATTGCGATGATGAGGAGGTGCTGACCCGAAACTGGGTCTGGCGTCAGTGCGAGAAGGATAAGGCAACCGAAAAGACAAAGAATATCTTCATCCCCATCGATGTGTTGGGAGAGGTGGGAAGAGAATGCGCTGACAAAATCATTCGGGAACTCTTCGATCTGATCCCGAAATATTTAGGAGGTAGCCTTTTTTCAGCTGTCCTGAGCAGAGAGAAGACGTCCGTTGAGTTCTCCATCTGATAAACTGAAATGGCCAGAAACAGAAAGGGAAGGGCAGAGCCCTTCCCTTTTCAAATTCTTCTCTTTCCTCCAGGAGCAGCTTCAATCCGCGTGATGAACCAGGATTAGTAGCCTTTCTTCTGAATCTCGGCTAAGCCCTCGTCCACTGTAAACACGGCCCCGCATTTTGGGCATTTGATCTTTGCGTCCTTTCCTACACCAGCACACCCAATGGAGAAGACTGCTAACATCGCCAATGCCAAAAAGATGCTCACCCACTTCCTCATTACCCTTCACCTCCTTTCCTCTCATCACTCAATGGATATATAAAATTTGAAAAGATTAGATTTGCAGCCTCACATATTGAAAAAAACGGATACCAAAAATCTGCTCTATTGTCAAGAAAAAAATAGACCCGACTCAAAGGCAACGCGCTTCCTACTTCTTCTTTGACGTGGCCTTCTTGGTCGCCTTCTTGGCTTTGGGATGCTTCATTCCGCACGCCATATCTCTTTCACCTCCTATCCTTCTTATCCATATTGATTTATTTATCGCTTTTAATTTAATATTTGTCAAGATTTTTCTTAAGGACCCGGAAAAAGCGATGAGCGAGAATAGATTTTTCAGAAACCTTTGTGATTTTTGAGTGAAGCTCCCCGCCCTTACAGGCGGGGCTTCCCGGAAACGAATTATCATTTGGATTGTGCCCCTTCACCCCGCCCTTCCAGGCGGGGCTTGCGGGGCACTTGCCGGTCAAACGGTTAGGAGATGCGATCCACAGGTCTAAAGACCACCTTTCCAAAAGGGCTCCACTATCTCTCCGGTAATGAGGCAGCTGCAGAAGGAGCGATTGCTGCCGGATGTCGATTTTATGCAGGCTACCCCATCACCCCTTCGAGTGAAATCATGGAACGGATGGCCCTTCGATTGAGCGAATTGCGAGGGGTCTTTATTCAGATGGAGGATGAGATCTCCTCCATCTGTGCGGTGATCGGAGCCTCCTGGGCAGGCGCGAAGGCCATGACCGCTACCTCTGGGCCCGGGTTCAGCTTAATGCAGGAGTCGATCGGATATGCAGCCTTTACGGAGACGCCCTGTGTGATCATCGATGTACAGAGGGCAGGACCCTGTACTGGCCAAGCGACGAAGGTGGGGAGTGGAGACATCATGCAGGCCAGATGGGGTTCCCATGGTGACTATCAGGTCATCGCCCTCTCTCCTTGGTCTGTTCAGGAGATGTACGATCTCACCCTTCGTGCCTTCAATTTAAGCGAGCGGTATCGAGTTCCTGCGATGGTGATGGCAGATGAAGCGGTTGGCCACCTCAGAGAGACGATCAGGATCCCGGAGAAGATTGAAATCTGGGATAGAAAGAAGGAGAAGGGCGGCGCGCCCTTCGGGACGGATGAAGAGGATGGCGTCCCTCCGATGCCTGCCTTTGGCGAGGGAGAGCGACTGCTGGTGACCGGCTCCACCCATGATGCCTTTGGGTTTCGAAGGACTGACGACCCAGAGGCCCATGCCAAACTGGTGGAACGAATCAATCAAAAGATCTTGAAAAGTACCAGAGTGATTGTTGAAACAGAAGACTACTTCTTAGAGGATTCGGATACTGCCCTGATCGCTTACGGATTTACAGCCCGTACCAGCCTCTACGTCGTCAAGCGATTGAGGAAAGAGGGAGCGAGGGTTGGTCTTCTCAGGTTGAAGACCCTCTGGCCATTTCCAGAGGAGGCTGTGGCAGAGCTGGGAAGGAGGGTTAAGCGGATCTTCGTTCCGGAGATGAACCAGGGTCAGGTGGCGGGTGAGGTGAAGAAATACGCTCGATGCGATGTGATCTCTTTGGGCCAGACCAATGGAGAGGTGATCCAGCCTGGAACGATTTTGGAAGCTTTAACAAAAATTTGATGATTAAATTCGAAGCACGAAATCAGGGCGAAGCAATCCCGAGGGGATCGATTCGAAATGATCCCAGATCACAAATTTTAAATGTTCAAAACAAAAAAGTTTAAGAAATCTGATTTTTGAAGATTCGAATTTGTTTCGGATTTTGATATTCGAATTTCGGATTTAACGGGGAAGAGATGGTCAGGGCGATGGAGAAGTATATCCGGCCTGGTGTGAAAACAACGCCTTTCTGTCCGGGTTGTGGCCACGGCATATTGATGAACGCCATTTTACGGGCGATTGATGAATCAAAAATGGATATGAAGAAAATGCTCTTTGTCTCAGGCATCGGCTGTGCCGCCTGGATCCCGAGCCCGCATTTCAACGGGGATACCCTCCATACCCTTCACGGAAGGGCGCTGGCCTTTGCCACAGGGGCCAAACTCTATAACCCAGATCTCTGCGTGATGGTCATCAGCGGGGATGGCGACCTTTCCTCGATAGGGGGAAATCACCTGATCCATGCGGCGAGGAGAGATATTGATTTCAAGGTCATCTGTGCGAACAATCTGATCTATGGGATGACCGGAGGCCAGGTCGCATCGACCACGCCCAAAGGCTCCAAGACGACCACGACCGTTGAAGGAAGTCCTTACCGTCCTTTTGATCTTTGTAAGTTGGTCGAAGCCGCAGGGGCGACGTATGTCGCTCGCTACGCGGTGACCCAGCCTGTGGCCCTGATCAACTCAATTAAAAAGGCGCTTCTTCACAAAGGATTCTCTTTCATCGAAGTCCTCTCCCCCTGTCCGACCCAGTTCGGAAGGCGTAACTTACTGGACCGACCGGAGGAGATGATCCAGGATCTGATCCGTCGATGCATCCTGCAGGAGGAGGTTAGGGGATTGAGCGAAGAGGAGATGGCCGAGAGGATCATTACTGGAGAATTTCTCACATGCCAGCGATCATACAGGTGCGTTTGAGCGGATTTGGAGGTCAGGGGATTGTGTTGGCAGGCATCCTTCTGGGCGAGGCCGGAGTGATCGAGGGGAAGTACGTGGCCGGATCGAATTCGTACGGCGCTCAAGCCAGGGGTTCAAATTGCAAATCGGAGATCGTCTTTTCTGATGGTCCGATTGATTTCCCTCATCTGACGAAAGCGGACATTTTGCTGGCTATGTCTCAAGGGGCCTACAACCTATATTGCGAGGATGTGAAGGAGGGATCTGGTCTGATCCTCTTTGATCAGGGCCAGGTGATGCCGAGGGAGGGTCTCCATCTTATCGAGATAGGGGTGCCTGCCACGGAATATGCACTGAAAAGGCTGAAGAACAGACAGGTGGCAAATATCGTCCTCTTAGGTGCCTTCATTGAGATCACGAAGATCGTCTCCCGCAAGGCCATGGAAAAGGCCATCCGCGTCCATGTGGCCGAACGATTCCGGAGCCTTAACCTCAAGGCCCTCCAGATTGGAATAGAATTGGGAAGGCGTGTCCATGGTTGAGGGAAGAACCCATAGACCGGTCATCCAGGCTGAGAAATGTCACACCTGTGACGTCTGTATCCAGGGCTGCCCCGCTGAGCTTATCCCAGAATATCGGAAGGAGGAGAGGAGTCTCCGGGGAGCCCTCTATCGTGGAAAGATCGGCAGAAGGACCGTCAGGGAACGGATCCCTTTGCCACCTTGTGAGGAGGCCTGTCCCATTGGACAGGATACCAGGGGCTACGTGGCTCTGGTGGCAAGAGGAAGATTCAGAGAGGCCTTTGAATCGATCCGGGAGGTCAACCCCCTGCCTGCAGTCTGTGGATTCATCTGCCACCATCCTTGCGAGGAGGCCTGTTTGAGGGGAGAAGTGGATCAACCGATTCCCATCCGGCTCCTCAAGCGGTTTGTCGCAGAATATGAGCGGAGCGGCGAGAAGGTCCTGAGGAGGCCGAGGAGAAAAAGGCGCGAAAGGATTCTGGTCATCGGATCCGGGCCAGCGGGTCTGGCAGCGGCGAATGATCTGAGACTTCTCGGCTATGAGGTGACGATCATGGAGTCCCTGCCTTTTCTCGGAGGTATGCTCCGTGTCGGTATCCCGGGATTTCGATTGCCAAGAGAGGTCCTCGAGATGGAGATCGAGGGGATCATGGCTTTAGGTGTTGAGATGGAGACAAACCATCGTTTCCACTTCGACGGGAAGGCCGGGAGATTTGAGAAACTGGGTTTCCAGGCTGCCTTTCTTTCGATCGGAGCTCACCGGAGTCTGAGATTGAATATCCCGGGCGAAGGACTTCGGGGCGTCCTTCGCGGTGTGGAATTTTTGAGGGATATCAATCTTGGAAAGAAGGTGGAAATCGGGAAGAAGATCGCTGTCATCGGTGGAGGAAACGTGGCCCTCGATGTTGCCCGATCAGCCATCCGCTTGGGTTCGGAGTCGGTCGAGATCTACTATCGAAGGTCAAGAGAGGAGATGCCTGCAATCCCTGAAGAGGTGGACGAGGCGATCCGCGAAGGCATAAAGATCCATTTTTTGGCCTCGCCCGTCAAGATTATTGGGAGAGGAAGGAAGGTCATTGGAATGGATTGTGTGAGGATGAGACTCGGTGAACCGGACGAGACTGGAAGGAGAAGCCCCGTCGCTCTCGAGGGTTCAAACTTCAGGGTTCGTGCGGATACGATCATTGCAGCGGTCGGTCAAAGGGTGGACCCAAATGCCTCTAAGGGATTTGAGACCAACCGAGATGGGACGATCTGGGTTGATCCTGAAACCGGAGAGACCAGCATCAGAGGTGTCTTCGCGGGTGGCGATGCGGTGACAGGTCCAGGCTGGGCGATCGATGCGATTGCCGCGGGAAAGAAGGGAGCCAAGGCCATTGACGAGTATCTCTCATAAATTTTTTATGATAAGGGCGGTGATATGAATATAAATCCGAAGCACGAAATCCGAAACTCAAAACAATCTCAAATGATCGAAATTCAAAATTCAAAATTCAAAATTCAAAATGAAACCATTAGTTGTGCTTAGAAAATTTGGTTATTCGGATTTGTTTCGGATTGGTCTTTAACGGACGCTTCGCCCGACATTAGAATTTCGAATTTTTTGGCAGAGAGTTATGGTCAAGGAATGTAAGAAAGAGGTGATAAGGACTCCCAGACGGAGGACTCTTCCGCTCAAAAAACGGAGAGAGGGGTTCGCTCCGGTGGAATTCGGTCTCAAAAGGGAAGAGGCCCTCCGGGAAGCACAGCGCTGCCTCGGCTTTAGGGAATGCGAGTCCTGTGAGATCTGCAGTCTGCTCTGTCCGGATCTCTGTATCACGCGAGATGAAAAGACCGGAGAGGTTCTGATCGATTTAGATTACTGCAAAGGATGTGGCATCTGTGCCTCTGTCTGCCCCAAAGGGGCTATCCAGATGGTATGGGAGGAGGGGATATGAGTCGGAAGATCCAGATCGACATGAACTCTGACGTCGGGGAGAGTTTTGGCGTCTACAAATTGGGGCTCGATGAGGAGGTGGTCCCTCAGATCACTTCGGCCAACATTGCCTGTGGGTTTCATGGAGGGGATCCTGGCGTCATGCGAAAGACGATCACCTTGGCAAAACAGTACGGCGTGGAAGTGGGGGCCCATCCCGGTTTTCCAGATCTGGTTGGATTCGGCCGGAGAAATGTGGATGCCACCCTCGAGGAGATTCAGGATGACGTGATCTATCAGATGGGCGCGCTTCAGGCCTTTGCCGCCGCACAGGGATTAAGGCTTCAGCACGTGAAACCTCACGGTGCCCTGTACAACATGGCCGTGGCCAACCCTAAGATATGGGATGCCATTGCAGAGGCAGTGGCCAAAGTGGATCGAGAGGTCATCCTGGTCGTCCTGGCTTCCTCGAACAGGGAGCCCCTTCAGGAGATTGGGAAACGCCACGGCATCCGGATCGCATTTGAAGCCTTTCCGGATCGGGCCTACCGGAGCGATGGGTCCTTGGTCTCCCGAAGAGAGAAAGGGGCGGTGATTCACGATCACGAAGTCGTGGCCAAAAGGGCGCTGAAGATGGCCCTGGAGAGAAAGGTGGTCGCCATCGATGGGACAGAGATCGAACTCAAGGCGGACACCCTCTGTGTCCACGGCGACAACCCCTCGGCCGTCCAGATGGTGAAGAAGATCCGAGAGGGGCTGATGACATCGGGCGTAGACGTAAGACCGATGAAGCACTTCATTGTTTGAGCACCAAATCCCAGGCACCAATAATCAAATAAATTTCCAATATTCAAATTCGAAGATCGATTACTTTGGTGATGGGTCATTAGTTGGGATTCCGTGCCTGGAATTTAGCATTATGGTCCTCTATCCCAAGATCCAATTTTATCTGATGGGCGATCGGGCGCTCCTCCTCGAATTCGGGGACGAGATCAGTTCCGAGGTCAATGAGAGGGTGAGGAGGATGGCCCTGGCCGTTGAAGCCGCCTCGATCGAAGGGATCGTTGAAACGATCCCGACCTACCGCTCTCTGCTCGTCCTGTACAATCCGTTGATCCTCTCTATCGAAGAGATGAAAAAGGGATTGGAGAAGATAGAGGAAGGGCTTCAAGAGGGTCTCTTCCCAGAGCCCAGGTTGACGCGGGTCCCGGTCCTTTACGGAGGTCCTTACGGTCCGGACCTGGAAGGGGTGGCCAGGTATCATCAGATCTCTCCTGAAGAAGTGATCCGACTTCATTGCAGCAAACCTTACTTCATCTATATGATTGGCTTTATGCCAGGTTTTCCTTATATGGGGGAGCTTCCCCAGGAACTGGTTACACCGCGGCTCAAAACGCCGAGGCTTTCAGTGCCTGCGGGCTCTGTGGCGATTGCACAGAGACAGACAGGGATCTACCCCATGGAGAGCCCGGGCGGCTGGCAGATCCTCGGCCGGACGCCTGTCAAACTCTTCGATCCGGAAAAGGATCCTCCAGCCCTTCTTCATACAGGGGATCTTGTCCAGTTCTACCCGATCAGCGAGAAGGAATTTAAGGAATGGAGCGAGTAGAAGCTTTTGAAGTTCTGGAGCCCGGCGTTCTGACCACCGTTCAGGACCTTGGTCGCTACGGCTTTGGTCGGTTCGGTGTTCCGCCGTCCGGGGCCCTGGATACCTTCTCCTTAAGGGTGGGTAATCTTCTTGTAGGAAACCAGGAGGACGAGGCATCTCTCGAGATCACCCTGACAGGCCTGAAGTTGAAGGCGCTTCGAGAGTTGGTCATCGCCATCACAGGAGCAGATCTCTTCCCCATGTTGAATGGAGAAGCCCTGGAGATGTGGAGGGCCCATCTCCTCGTAGAGGGCGATGTCATCACATTCAAGAGGGTTCGGTCAGGTTGCCGCGCCTACCTCTGCCTGAGTGGAGGATTTGACGTTCCGAGAACCATGGGGAGCAGATCTACCTATCTCAAAGGTAGGTTTGGCGGGCTTGAGGGAAGGGCGTTGCAACGTGGAGATGTCCTTTCGACAGTTGACCAACCGCAACCTCTGGACAGGATCGGTCTCCGATTCCCGTGTGACTGGATCCCTTCTTTTGAGAAGGAGGCCATTGTCAGGGTAATCCCTGGTCCCCAGGATCACCATTTTACGGAAAAGGGTTTCAGAACATTCTCTTCTTCAACCTATCAGGTCACCCCTCAATGTGATCGCATGGGGATCCGGCTGGAGGGTCCGGGGATCGAACGCCGACCCGATGTGGAGGAGTCGATCATTTCGGAGGGATTGGTCTCAGGCGCGATCCAGGTCCCTGGCGATGGAAAACCGATCATCATCCTGTCGGAGCTGGTCACCGGAGGCTATACAAAGATCGCGACCGTGATCTCCACGGATTTGATGAAAGCCGCGCAACTCAAACCCGGTGACAGGGTGCGATTCGAAACGACTTCAATCGAGGAGGCTCACCGCCTTTTGAAAGAACAGGAGGGGAGGCTAAAGGGATTCAAAGAGTCCATCGAGCATCGTTGATGACAATAAATTTTTGTGCACAAGGAGACCGAGATGTCATCCCCATTACCGATCCACGAAATCTACGCCGTTAAATATGCAGGACCGTTCTCTCGGCCCGTGGCTAAAGTTCTCTGGAATACAGACTGGGAGAAAGAGATCGAGATCAATTACTATATCTGGGTGGTTAAAGGAGATGAGGGTCCCTTTGTCGTGGATTGCGGCATGAGCCCATCTTTGGCCCGCGAGATGAAGCTGAAAGGTTATGTCGATCCTGTGGAGATGCTGGCAAGGATGGGGATCGAAGCCTCCCGGGTCAAGAGGGTGGTCGTCACTCACATGAATTTCGATCATATCAGTGGAGCTGAACTCTTTCCCAATGCGACCTTCTACGTTCAGGAAAAGGAGTTCAACTTCTGGGTGAAAGATCCCATCGCCAGGAAACCTCCTTTCCTCATGCTTTCGGATCCTGTTGGGAACTCATATCTTGCCAGACTCGAAGGAACGGAAAGATTGGTTCTGGTCAACGGAGATCGAGTCATCCTTCCGGGGATCGAACTCCTCCTGGCCCCAGGGCATACCCCTGGACTCCAGGCGGTCGCTGTGAATACGGCCCGGGGCACAGCCATCGTGGGGTCGGACTGCGCTCATCTCTTCAGAAATTATGAAGAGGAGATTCCGAGTTGTTTCATCATCGATATGGTCGCCTGGATGAGGACCTACGATAAGTTGAAGTCAAAAGTCTCCTCGCCCGATCTCCTCTTCCCCGGCCATGATATGAGGATGTTAACCCAATATCCGAAAGTGGCAGAGGAGATCACTCGCTTGGTTTAGAGGGGAGAGGGATCTCAAACTCCCAGAGATTTGAACCTGAACCGAAATAGATCTTCCGGCCCAGGATCGCCATCCCCTCATCAATCGGAACAGGAGGTTTTGCCAGAAGGGAGATCTGGTGGTTGGCCGGATCGATAGAAAAGATCGCTTCCTTTGAAAGCCCATAGAGTTTTCCCTCCGGTCCAGGGAGAAGGGAAATCTCTGCTGGTTCCTTGAACTCGAGATCCATAACTTTTATCACCTCTCTCTTTTCGGGATCGAAGGCAAAGGCCTTCTCGTTATCTGTGATCCCATAGAGCATCCCGTCGAGCGTTGTGGCAAGGGAAAGGATGGTCTTTGCGCCTGCGACAGGGATGATTTCAAAAACCTTCTTCTCCTCCTTAGGATCCCAGAGCATGAGCTTTGCCTCTTTCTCAACGGCCCTCGTCCCCCCTCCCCCTCTGACAGAGCTGCCTGCTCCAATGAGATCCAGTTTCTCAATATAAGCCAGGCATGCAATGCTCTGATTCTCCACCACGTGGCGATAACCCCTCCTCTCCTCTCTTCTCGGATCATAGACGGTGAGACCGCCTCCGAGGAGGCCATAGTCAGGGTAACTTCCGATATAGATCTTTTCGTGGGGTCCGGCGATCATGGCCCTGGGCCGATCCTGCTCCCCACCTAAGGGGCCGAGGTCCTTTGGATTGGCATCTTCGCGGCTGCCCGGTCGGAGCGGCTTTCCCGGGTCGTAGACCGAAAGCCTTGCGCCGGGGTAGGAGCAGAAGAAGAGCTTACCACCCAGAGGTGCCATGGAATAGATTTCTCCATTGGCATGGGGGACCTTTCCAAGATTTATAAGGGAGCCATCCTTAGGATCATAGACAAAGAGGCGAAGGGGAAGCATGCTGCTTCCATAGATTCGGCCATCCGGGCCGAGCCCGACTACGAAGATATAGGCGCCAGAGGCATTGTATTGGATCGGAAAATCTCTCTCTTCCTTTGTAAAGGGATTCCGGATCCGAAGAAATCGATCGTCCACGAGGCTGAACTGTCGGCCATCCGGCAGGCCCTTTTCCGGAAAAGGAACCTCCTTTCCAGAGACCTCCATCAGCCCTGCTCCTTCAATACGATACCATCGGCCCGGCGGAAGAAGTTGCGCATAAATCTTTCCGTCCTTGCCCTTGACCAAACTCACCCGCCCCGATTTTCGATCTTCCGGAGAAAGCAGGGAGGTCCTGGTCTTTTTCTCCGGATCGAACAAGACGATGTCCCTCTTCGCAAACTGGATCGCACAGTAGACCATGCCGTCATCCCCGGCAGTCGGATAGCAGTAGAACTGATCAGGATCCGTTCGACCAAAATTCTCACTCTTTCCAGTTTTTGGATCGAAAGAGAAAAGGTTGGTCGATGGATAGGTCCCTCCCCAGATCTTTCCGTCCGGCGCGGTCGTCAGGGCACAGATAAAGGACTCTTTTTCTCCTCCAGGTTGTCCGAGGTCATCCCATTGCTCTGTTTTCGGATCAAAGCGCAGGAGATGGGCATGATAATAACTCCCGAGGTAGATTCGATTTTCGTGATCCACGGTAAATCCCCAGGATCCCATCTCCGAAGAGAGGGGCCCATTGAATTGCCGCATCTGGCCTGTATCCGGATTGAGAGCGAGAAGAAAGAGAGGGGACTTATACTGTCCGAAGGAGAGGTAGATCGTGTCCTTCACTCCTGTCTTCCCCGGACCTGCATAAACCCCCCAGCAGATCGCATCTTTCACAGGTGTGCCGAGGTCCCGGAAGGCGAAGGAAATTCCTTGGTAAAGCGTTACACAAAAGAGAATGGAGACCAAGATCGAGATGAGGAAAGAGCGCATGACACCGACAATGGTTTTGATCCTTTCTTGAAATCAACGATCGAACCGAACTTAGCAAACGCCTTTAAACGACCGGCTCTGTTTCCGGCGAAGCGGGTCGCATAGCAACAGGTTCAGTTCCCGTGTCAGGCTCGGAAGCAGCCACCGAAGGAGCGGAGGGCTGTGGCTTTTGTCTTCTTGACCTTGGCCGCCATCGAGACTTTTGGCTCTTCTGCTCCTTCTTTTTCTCCTCTTCTCCCCGGTCCCTCTTCTTTGTTCGGCCGAAATCGACAATGACGTAGGTGCCGCTTCGTGGATCGGTCCGGAGCTGGATGACGCCCTCCTTTTCTGCATCTTCAAGAAGGTCGCTAAAGGTCCGGTATCCATGGTAGGATTCGTTGAAGGAGGGCTTCTTCCGTTTCATCGTCTCTTTGACCAGGGAAGACCACAAGACCTCCTTATTCTCCCGGACCAGGGCCACGACAGAATCGACCAAAAGCTGGAAGGCCTCTCTCTTCTTTTCGGGCAGATCCTGTTCGATCCTCGGCGGAGTGCTCAAAGGCCTCTCCAGATCCTCATAATAGATGAACTCGTCGCAGTTGTCGATCAGGAGGTTGGAGCTCGAATCCTTCATCCCGAGGCCGATCACCCGTTTTCCATTCTCTTTCAGTTTGGAGACAAGAGGGGAGAAGTCGCTGTCTCCCGAGACGATGACAAAGGTGTCAATGTGCTCCTTGGAGTAGCAGAGATCGATCGAGTCCACGCAGAGCCGGATGTCTGCCGAGTTCTTTCCGCTCATCGAACGCTTTGGGATATCGATCAGTTCAATGGCAGCTTCATGAAGGGCCTTCTTGTAATCGGCATACTCAGCCCAGTCCGCATAGGCCTTCTTCACAATGATCTTCCCCTTTTCGACCAATCGCTCCAAAACCTTCTGAATGTCGAATCGCTTTTCCTTCCTGCCTCTGAATCCAAGGGCGATATTCTCAAAATCGATAAAGACCGCCAGGGTATGCTCTCCTTCGTTCATCGCTCTCCTCTCTGAATAGGGGGTAATCTTGATAAGACCATCTTACAATTAACCAGCAGATTTGTAAACAGATTTGAAATGAATCTATGCCCCTTCTTTCATCTAAGGGTGGGGGGATGCTCGCCAGGAAAATCCGAGACTTCTGAAGTAGTGCTCCTCTGTACACCTCTAATCCATTGAAAACACTGTGTTAAACAAGTCTGGTTAGACATGGAATTGCAGATCAATTTGATTTCAGGTCCCAGAAATAAAAAAGTGTTGACAACTCATGCTGAAAACCTTAAAAAGTTAGGTGCGGCACTGTTAGTTTAAGGGCGTTTTTTACAGCTGTGGGGGATTGGTATGAATGGGAATTTGAACGCGAGTATGATTCAAGTGGTAACGTTACTTGAAGAGAGTGGTAAGGAGGCCATTAACCGGGCAGCCAGAGGAACATTTAGTAACACACCCGGATTTAAGGTCACATCAATCTTAAAGGGCGATTTTATAGACAAACATCTATCCAATGGGGTCAGAACATTCGTTTCCAAATTTATACAGATATTCTTACAGATCTTTTATGGCACGGAAAAGAAGAACCAGCAGATCGGAGAAATGGTTTCACCTCCGATTCGTGTACCTTTGCTAACCGCCCTCGAACAACTTAGAGTGGTTAACAAAACGGTCATATTTTCAGAAAAGAACATGCAATTTAGAATTGGAAGATTGGAGAACGCCCTCTACAGCCTCGACCAAGCCCGTTCATTGGCTTCAGAGGGGTTTGAGATTGCCCTCGTTGACATTCTGCGTGGTTTATGCTCGTTTGAGATACCCGGGGGAAAATCCGAGGCAATTGTTCATCTGAGGGGTTTCAAAATCTGGGCACGAAAAGAGGTGGGTCGTCTTGTTTCAATGAGAAAGGAGAAGAAGCGAAAAGCGGAACGTGTGAATGTTGAGATAGAGGAGCTGAAGCATTTAACAAGGACAAAAAAAAGCGACCCCTCTCTATACCTTGCATTGGAACGGGCCCAAGATAGTGCTCAATGCCTTCGAGCAGAAATTGATGAGATCACAGGCCTCATCTCTAAAATTCTGGATAATATTTTTTATACAACGGCACTATTGGAGGTAGCCAAGAAGATGAGAGACGAATAAACCTAAGAGTAAGAGAAATAACTGCTCGAACCCTCCACCGCGTACTCTCTTTCCCTACCAATAGCGCCCAGTCCCTTTCACTAATAGAATGGGTAGGCCGACAAGAAATAAACCAGATTTAGCTTCCCCTTATATTGTAATTTCACCTCATTTTCCATCTATCCGTAAGATCTAAAACTCACAGAATTCCGTTTTCAGTTGAAAATATTTTGGACAGGATGTCAAAGAACGGATGCAGAACAGGTATGTTTCCACTAATATCAGAGCAGAACATTTCCTGTGAGTGAGCCTGTAACCAGAGGAATTCCTTATAGTTCTGAATCACCGCCCGGAAATTATCCTTCCATCCGCCGGGATGGTATGTTTTTTGCTTTTTACCAATCTCGATGAAAGATCAGAATCGAAAACAACTGGTTTTGCTCCTCCGGTGGACCTCGATCATTGCGACCTCCTACCTCATCCTTTTGAGTAAAGGCAGGTTGAGCGATCCCCAGTTAAGCCACTTCTTCATCATCGGGTACATCCTGTCCAATATCGTGCTCACCTTCTTTCCAAGGACCTGGTTTCTTGATTCAAGGTTCTTCTATTCTTTACTTCTCTTCGACACAGGAATCATCTCATTCGGGATGTATCTCTCCGAAAGGATGGCCACAGACTTCTATCTTGTCTTCTTTCTCATCATCATCTTCGCCTCGATGAGTCGAAATTTTAAGTTGCTGATGGTCATCGGAGGGGCTACCGCCTTGCTCTACGGATTTCTCCTCTACTCCTGGGGCCTTCTCAATATAGAGAGGTTTGAGAACAATCTGCTCCGTGTCCCCTTCGTCTTCGTCATGACCGTGTTCTACGGGTATCTCGTTCAGACATTTACAGAGGAGAAGCGCCAGGTGATCAGCATCTCCGAGGATAAGTATCGGGGCCTCTTTGAAAACGCTAACGACGGGATCATCATCCTGAAAGAACCTCAATTCATCATCGCAGACGTCAATCACGAGGTCACCCAGCTCACCGGCTACGAAAAGGGAGAACTGATTCAGAAGGGCCTCGTCGATCTGGTAGGCTCCGAGGAGAGAGAGGAAGCCCTGACCTTACTTGAAGAGGTTCTGGAGAAGGGAGAAGCCAGAACAGACGGCCTCACACTCCTCAAAAAAGATGGGACACCGCTCGAGGTCGATCTCTCCATCAAACGAATCGATTTGGGTGATGAATCGTTCCATCAAGTCATCTTTCGGGACCTCACCGAACAGAGGAAACTCGAGAAGAAGATCAGGGAGAGCAAGAGAAATCTCGAGGCCATCTTCGATGGCATTCAGGACCGGCTTTCGATTCAATCTCCGGATTATCAGATTCTCCGCGTCAACAGGGCGGTGATCGAACACCACCATACCACCTTCCAGGAATTGGTAGGTAAGAAGTGCTATCACGCCTATTACGGGAGGTCGCTGCCCTGTGAGAACTGCCCGGTCACGGCCACGATCGAAAGCGGAGAGCCTGCTTCTTCGATGATGAAGATCCCGGAGCCCGAGGCGACTCTGCGGATCTCCTCTTATCCCATTTCAGATGAGAAGGGGAATCTCGTCTCTGTGATCGAATATATCCAGGATGTCACCGAAGAACAACGGCTTCAGGAGCAACTCATCCAATCGGAGAAGTTAGCCGGGGTTGGGATATTGGCCTCCGGTGTTGCCCACGAAATCAACAATCCCCTCAGCGGGATCATTGGTATGGCTGAGATAGGATTGGAAGAGGATGATCCCTCTGAGATCAAGAATTGCTTAAAAGATATCCTCCGTTGTGGTGAGAGGATCAGTGAGATCGTCAAAGGGTTAAGGTCCTACTCCCGGGCAGCCAAGAGCGGGGAATATGGACTGGTGGATCTCAATGAGATCCTTGAGGAGTCCTTGAAGATGGTGCTTTTGGCGACCAAAACTGCTCCGGTCGAGGTGGTGAAGAGGTTTCAACCTCTCGAAAAAATCAAGGCAAACGCAGGTGAAATCCAGCAGGTCTTTACCAATCTGATCACCAATGCGTATCAGGCCATGAATGGCAAGGGTGGGGAGATCGTCCTCTCCACACGGTCAGTCAAGGATTTCATCGAGGTCAAGGTGAGCGATACCGGCATGGGCATTCCACAGAAACATCTCAAAAAGATTTTCGATCCCTTTTTCACCACGAAAAAGGTTGGTGAAGGCACCGGCCTCGGATTGAACATCGCCTACCGCATCGTCACCAAGTATGAGGGGACGATCGATGTGGAGAGTAAAGAAGGGGTGGGAACCACTTTCACCATCAAATTTCCAATCAGGGAACTCTGACCAGTTTTTTTCAGGGCTCCCCCAGGAGGGATGAATCATGAGCAAGAAGGTATTGATCGTCGACGACGAAGAGATCGTTCGGAAGTTCTTAAGAATCAACCTCGTCAAGTGGGGTTACGAGGTCCAAGAGGCCACGGATGGGACAGAGGCCTTAGACCAATTGGGTCATGATCATTATGACCTTCTGATCTGCGATATCCTCATGCCCAACAAGGACGGATGGGAGGTCTTGAAGGAGGTGAGATCGAATCCAAAGACGAAGGACATTCCGGTGATCGTTCTCACCGCCAAGAACGAAGATTCCGATATGTTCAAAGGATATGAACTGGGGGCCAACTACTACATCCCCAAACCCTTTACCAAATCCCAGCTCCTTTACGGGTTGAAACTGGTCTTTGAAGAGGCCTGAAATAAGCTCACCAGTGATGGATATCCAATTGATTGAAAAGAAAGAGGAAGCCCGTTCTTTTGACTTTAAATCGCCCCTCCACCAAGACTCTGAATCTTTGTTCCTAAGCCGAAAGATAGAGAATTCCCTCATTAATTTGCTTTCGTTTTCAAACCAGAAGCAGACCCAATATACTTTTTAATATTTGCGGTTTATGTCCTATTTTCTGTTGAGATAGTCAACCCGTTTTGGTTAAGAGAAAATTTTCACTAATTAAAAAATTTCTTGACAAATCAGAATAAACTTGCTTATGATGACAGTTGCTTCTTCTGGCGTTACTGTGGATTTCGTGTTTATTCCTGTCGGGGGAAAGGAGGGAGTTATGAGAGCAAAGGCCTGGCAGAGGTTACTCGTCTATTTTGTCTGTGTTTCCTTCCTGGTTATGATGAATGGTTTTCCGATGGCCTCAGTGGAGGCAAGGGAGAACTTGCTTCCTATTGGGGAGATGGTATCGAAGGGTGAGGTGAAATTTGAAGCAAGGGAGAATGTTTGGAGGAAGGTTGAATCTTC
>JACAEX010000012.1 GCA_013388635.1 Syntrophaceae bacterium
TCCAGGACGAAGAGCGAAAGAATCTTTCCCGGAAGCGTTCCAATGGCGGCAATCGTTCCGATCTCCCTGACCCTCTCATAAACGGCCATGATCATCACATTCATGATGCTGATCAGGACGACGGCAATCAACATCAGCTTGATAAAAAACGTCATGATGTCAATCAGTCTTGCAATATTATAGAAAGGAGAGAGTTTTTCCCAGTTATGGACCTCAAACATGGGTCTGCCCTGTTTGTTCAATTCCCCGGAAAGGAGCACCTCAAGCTTTTCAGTAAAGGCATAGAGACGGCTGAAATCCTTCAGCCGGATGGCTATTTCACTTATCTCCATTTCTCCCATTCTTAAAACTTCCATCGCATCCTCAATATGGATATAACCATCCCGCCCTCCAGGTCCTGTCACGCTTTCGAGGACCCCCGCCACTTTGAACTGCTTTCCGTTGACAGAGCCATCCTGGTTCGTGGCAACGATAACCACCGTATCGCCAATATTGACCTTCATGCTTTTTGCCATGAGCTCCGGAATCCAGATCTCCCCTTTTTCGAGGGATTTTTTTGCGCCATTCGTAACCCTCGATGGAAGGAGGGGAACCGTTTTTAATTCCCGGTCCGGATAGACTCCGTTGAGTCTGATGTTGGTCGTCTCCACAAAGGTGCTGAACATCCCTCCGAATTTGATTCTTGGAGAGAAGGCTTCAATCTCCGGCTGTTGATTGAGAATCCCTTCCAATTTCTTATAAGCGTGCATTTTCAAGTTTAAATTGAGGGGAAGATTATCAATGGAAGCGAGGTATCCCTTTCGATGAACCTGGAGATGTCCTAACATCGAATCGGTCATCTGGCCAATCATCATGCTCTTAAAGGAGCCTGTCACAGAGACAAAGAGAAGAACAAAGACAATCCCGAGTGTCACAAGGGAAGCTGTGAGCAATGTCCTTCGCTTATATCTCAGAAGATTCCTAACGGCGATCTTAAATAAATTACCCATTTTTTTTCCCTCCTTGAACCTGTTTTCCAACCAGTTCACCATCCTCCAAACTGTAGATAATCTCCGCTTCGCCCACAATTTTCTGATCATGGGTGGAGAAGATAAAAGTAGTTTGAAATTCATTTCTCATCTTTTTCATCGACTCAAGGACCAGAAATGCGGTCTTATGGTCGAGGTTGGCGGTCGGCTCATCGGCCAGGACCAGTTTGGGATTTGTCACCAGCGCTCTTGCAATGGCCACCCTCTGCTTCTGCCCACCCGAGATCTGGTCAGGATACTTGTCCTTCTGCTCAATCATCCCGACCGCCTCCAGGAGTGCATTGATCCTCTTTTTCCTTTCCCCTCCACGAATATTCTGGACCATGAGTAACGGGTATTCGATATTTTCATAAACCGTGAGCACGGGGATGAGATTGAAGTCCTGAAAGATGAAACCGATGTTGTCCCCCCGGAACTTAGCGCTCTGCTTCCGGTCCAGATGCAACACATCGGTGCCCGCAACCTCCAGTTTACCCTCCGTGGGTTTATCGAGACACCCGATCAAATTGAGAAGCGTTGTCTTACCACTTCCCGAGGGGCCGACAAAGGAGACAAAGGGGGCGGGTTCGATTTCAAAACTCACATCATTCAATGCCCTGATCGCAATCTCCCCTGCCTGGTAATCTTTGCTTACCTTTGTAGCCACGACACTGTAAACCTTGCTAATATTCTCTGCCACTACCAGTCCCATCATTTCCTCCTTTCAAAAATAAACCACACCTTTTAAAGAGAGGGGCCTGCACCCGGCTCAAAGCAGGTCCGTTTTAAATTAAACTATCTTCTCCATCCTGACCAAATTGGGATCCCTGCATCATCCCTGAGTTTGAGGACCGAGTCCCCCTTTCTTATCTCACCCGCAATGATGGCAGGTTTGCCAGAGAAGGTCGCCCTTGATCCCTTTGCCTCAACTTTATCACCTTTCTCGATTTTCACATCGAGTCTTTCAATGTAATAAGCAGGGCCCAAATGGACCGGAATGGTTTCCTTATCGGTCTTGACTATTAACTCGATCCCGGGAGACATTCCTTTGACCGGTGTAACCTGATTCACACTTTCCACTACACCTGAAATTGTTTCAACTGTCGCTGGATTGTAGTTTCTCTGATAAGGATTACCCATACCCCAGCCACCGCTCCCTCGCCAGCCCTTCCACGGTTGTGCAAGGGCCACAGAGGCAACTAAAACCACAAACGCCACTACCAATAAACCTATGATTCTTTTTGTTCTCATAAACACCTCCTTGAGCCGGGTTTAAAAGTGATACCTACATGTTCGCATAAAAAAATAATTTTCTGAATGGGGAATACGCTGTATTTTCTTGAAAAATGAGCGTATTTCAGAAAACTTTTCGGACCTATTGATTCTATCTATTTCCCTAAATATCGTTCCAAGGTGCTATCGGGGCTAAGACCTACAATCATGTCTCCGTTCACGATCTTTGCGGGAGTAGATGTCAATCGCAATTTATTTGCCAGAGCCATATCTTCAAGGACTCTATCTCTTGCCCTGCCTGTCTCAAGGGCGGACTGAAAGATTTTAAGATCATACCCTTTTCCTTTCAGGAGTTGCTCAACCTTCTGTTTTACAGCCCCTTTGTCAAGATTGGCGACATTCTGGCCTTCTCTCGTGAAGAAGAAATCATGGATAAGCCAGAATGCCTCATTACTCACTTCCTGGGCAGCGGCTGCAAACTCCGAAAGCTCAAAGGTCTTTCCCTGAGACTGGAATGGGAAATGCTTGAATATGTACTTAAAATCTTGCGGATACCGCTTCATCAGTCCCACGAAACTCGATCAGGAATCCATGCAGTAGGAACACTGAAAATTTGAAAACTCAACAATCGTGACCCTAGCTCCCTTATTTCCGAGAGAAGGAGATTTCTCCATCTCCAGGAGGCCCTTATCAACTTTTCGCAGTTTGGGGGGACCCGCCTCCTTCAAGCTTACGTTCTCCCCTCTCACGAAAAGGTTTCCGATGAGGACTTTATCGCCTGCTTTGTCCACATAGACAATCGTAGGTATTTCTTTGTCGGGAAGGGCAACGAGGAGCTTGACCGCATAAAAATCCGAAATAGGACTCTCTTTTTTCTCCAAAAACTTGATCTCAGAACCCGGCGGAAGCCTCACATAGGACTTCAACGTGTCGATGGCTGCCTGGACCACCCGGTCTTCCTCAGCGAAAGCCGCAGCTGTCCCAGTCAAAGCAAGAGCCATCAGCATTCCTGTCCAAAAGATATTTTTTGCCATTTTCAACCCTCCCCGATTATAAGGCCTTTCGCATTATTGTTTCTTGAAATTGCCCTTCTTGCAAGCTATTAAGTGGTTTTCTTGATTCTGTTGCTTGCCGTTCTTAGGCAGGCCTTGAACTCTTAATTTCCTGCCACACTGTTCTTATTTACCAACGGGGTCCTCTGCGAGGGCCTCTACCTATTCCCACATTGATCCCAAATTCTGTCCCCATTCCAAGCATGCAATCCCATGGGAGTCGGTCTAACTGCTCATTTGTGAAAATGGATCGTGCCTTCATCTGATAAGAAAGAGAAAGATTCTCAAGCTTTGATTGAAGTTGGAGGATCCTCTTCTGTCGATCGAGAAGAATCTTCGCCTCTATTCTTGGGTCGGAAATTAATTGGCGAATTTCAATACTTGAAATCATGAGATCCCTTCGGATTGGAGCGGTTTCCGCATAAAAAGCATTCTGGATATCCTTTAAGGCATTGAATTGTTCCTCTGTAAGAAAAGTTGATAAAGACCTCGAACAATCCCTTTTCACTTCCGACTTGAACGATGGCCTATACTGAGCATAAGAAATCTCCTCTGCCCCTGGGTACTGAAGGTTAAAGAATATGAGGACGAAGAAAACGAATACCAGTGCAATAGCCCTGAGAATGGGCTTTCTTTTTGACTTATGAGGGCTCTCCAAAAACAGGGGTGTCCTATGGCTTTTCGAACCTGAAAGGGTATTAAGAAAGGCGAATAACCTCCCCCAGGCAATAGGTTTGTGAAAAAAGCCATCGATCTTTTCCCCTATCGCTTTTTCTTCAGTCTCATCGTTTACAAGACCGGTGATCAGGATCGTTTTTATTCCAGGCTGAATGAGTTTTGCTTTCTGAATCAACTCAAAGCCATCCATCCCAGGCATATGGAGGTCGGTAATGAGAATATCGAAACATTCCTTGTTAAGGCACATAACCGCATCCCCCCCATTAGCACAAGATCGAATCCCATACCCGGAACTTCGTAAGAGTTTCTCTATTGCCCCTCTGGAAAACTCATCATCCTCAACAATTAGAATTCTTGTGGTTTTCATGGCCCCACCTCTCATATTACGGGGGAAGGGCGGGACAGAGAGTTCATCATCCCCCCTTCCCCAGCAAAGTTAAGGTGATATCACCTTGAGGATATCTGCTCTAAGCTTAGTGGATTCCTGCTGGAGTTTATCCACAAGGTCAAAAATCTCTTTCTGCAAGGCATTGATCTTGGCTTGATCTGGATTCTGCTCGATCCATAGACGCCTAAGCTCTAATTTCTTTGAATACAGCTCCTGTTGAATCGGGGTGACCTTTTCAAGATGGGCCTGCTGAAGGGCCAAGATCTTTTTGGACTGCTCAGGAGTTAGATTCGGGATTACCGGCCCCACGCCATAAAACCGGCCACTCCAAGGGCCAGCCATTGCTACCGAGGCCATCAACGCCACTGCTAAGACCAAACTCATCATAACGATTATCTTTCTCATGGAAGTTGCCTCCTTTTAAAAATTGGTTGACCGTTCAAGTGAAAATGGGCGGGGATGCTTCCCCGCCCGTCCGTCTTACCAGCGCCCCATGCGAGCCATCTTGCCCATTCCACGGCCCATGCCTGGTCCGTAGACGGACAGTTGAGCTTGCTGTTCCGGAGTGAGAACCTTTCGAATTTCAAGCTTCAGACTCGTACCCTTTTCCGCAATCTTCGATTGGAGATTCAAAATCTCTTTTTGAAGGGCCGTAATCTTTGCCTGATCCGGAGTTGGGCTCAGCCACAAGCTCCGCAGTTCGGTCTTCTTTTTCAGAAGATCCTGCTGGAGCGGAGTGACCTCATCCAGATGGGACTTCTGGAGAGCCTGAATCTTCGAAGATTGTTCCGCGGTCAGGTTAGGAATGGCAGGATAACCATATCCCGGTCCCCAACCATAACCACGGCCCATCCCTCCAGCAAAGGCCACCGTAGCCATTAAAGCCACTGCTAAAACGAGACCCACACCAATGATGTTCCTCTTTTTCATATCGATTCACCTCCTTTCTTCTGGATTTCAGCTTCCTCAGTGTATTTATTGACCTCTGAGGACAAAATGACTCTTTAGGTTAGGGCTGCGGTAAGGAGGCCCGTTTGGTTGAGAGGTGAAGGGTTATGTAAAGTCCTTGACACCAATAACGTTACCGAGTGCCGAGACGGGCATCGCTACCGTTGCCGTGAGACGACAAACTGATTGTTTGGGATGGGAATTAACAGCGGAGACGTATTACACGGAAGAGGCAATTTGAGGTAATTGATCTCGAGTTCAAAATCTCAAAAGCCCCTAAATCAACGGAGTCGCCCTCAAAGAGCGTTAAAGGCAGATTTGCAATCCCGTGATCTTCCTGGGAGAGGATAGAGTTGAAAGGACAGGGATTGCATGTTAGCGCCTGTTTGCCCTGAGAGAAAGGACATCCGGCGCCAATTTTTTGAACGAAGTTTAGCGGGGTTATGCCGAGCAGTATCGGTATAAGGAAGATAGCTGTAACGGAGAATATGATTTTTGACTTACTTGGCATCGAAGAACCTCAAGATTGAGTTTGAGCTTACCCGGGAAAAGAGCAACATCCATGCCAGGTGCTTCACGAGATGTTCAGATCAGGAAAATCTCATGGTGTTACAACAGGTTAGAAAAATCTTGAAGATCGTTTCTGCTATGGAGTATCTCGATTTTACTCGACAAAGATGTCGGTGGGGAATGGAACGAAATCGAGCTTTCTCTTTTATAATAAGCGGTTAGGATGGTTTCGACAAATTTCTCATAATTCGACAAAAGAGTCGAAGATCAGAGAAAAGATAGCTCTTTCACCGGTCTTACCAGAAGATTGAGGAGGGTTCCCCATTCAAATTTTATTGCAAAGTTACAAAAAAGGCAGTTAAGCTGAATGTAAACCATCGGGAGCCTACCATGAAAAAGGTCTCAACCTTTCTCATCACCTTAATTGAAGTCATTGGCCTTTCTCAATGCTTCCTCCATCCTGCGATCTCAGCCAATAAGCCCCCGGCCAAGGGCGATCTATTTCCGGCAATTAAACTCCCCGTGCCAAAAGATCTTAATGAAAAGAGATACCTCGGTATTTCAGATGGAGGATCTTTCAGTATCCTCCACATAAAGGCCAGGGTCCTGATCATAGAGATCTATAGCCTGTACTGCCCTCACTGCCAGGCCTTTGCCCCGGAGGTAAATGCCCTCTATCGAATGATTGAACAAATACCCGGGCTTCAAGACCAGATAAAATTGATAGGAATCGGTGCGGGAAATTCACCCCTCGAAGTAAAAGCCTTCAAAGAGAAGTATGGGGTGCCGTTTCCTCTTTTCCCAGATGAGGATTTCGCTATCCACAAAATGCTGGGAGAAGTCAGGACTCCTTACTTCATCACAATTAAAATCAATAAAGATCGAACACACCAAATCATCTATTCGGAGTCAGGTGGTTTCGGAGAGGCCGAAACGTTTCTTCAAACAATCTTAAAAGCCTCTGGATTAAAGTGACCTCTCGTCTCATTTTCTGATAATTTTGCTCACTGGAAAGCATCCTGGAAACGGGGCAAAGAAGTGGGAATGTTTCCCTGCCCCGCCTGCGATCACGATGTGCAGCTCCTCGGGTCTTAAGGTCATGGGTATTGGAGTGTCTGCTTTCACCGGGCCAAACTTCTTCACCAGCAGATCAACATTTGGACAACCCTTGGGCCATGCAGAAAATGGAATACGTCCTTCTTCCCAGAAGGCTTTTCTGAAAATATCTTTTGTCCAGCCTGCACCCGATAGAAGCTGTGCGTGCTCAGGGCCCAGGGCTACGATATGGGGCTGATCCATCTGAGAAATCCAGCAAGGGCCGCCAATGCTTAACATAGGGGTGATGAGATTCGTCCACCATCGGATATGCTCCTCGGGCGTGACACTCCAGTGATCGATATTATCGACAGGAGGATAAACACCCATCACCGTTACCACACTATCCGTCTTTTTAAATCCTCTATCCACATGATAAGGCTCCCAGCCTGGTGGAAGGGCTAACTGATTCTCCCCGAAAATCCAGCAGACAAAATCTCCAGGCCCCCCAAGGAGGGATTTGTCCGGAGAAGGAGGTTTCGATCCCCCGACAATATCAGCGATCAGATTAATGGCATAACCGATGGAGGCATTCGCATGATGACCTAACCCTGCGGCTCCCTGACGGGACGCCAATCCAATCTCATAGATGACCGGTCCATTTACAATCACCAGCACAGAGCTGGTAGCAGTGGTCGTCGTCAATCCCCGCCAATTCGCCCTTGGATCAAGAAGGGCTTCCAATGCGGCAATCAAGACCGGCATATATTCCGGTTTACACCCTGCCATGGCGGCATGAATGGAAACCAGTTCCACGGTAAGGGCTCCCATTCTTGGAGGAACCATCCCTAACAGATCATCGGGTTTTCGACTCGTTCCTTTTAACATATCTGCGACACGTTCAGGGGTCGGAGGAAGGATCGGAAGACCCAATGAAAGACCCTTTTCGAAAAAGATTTGATTGATCTCCTCCACTGTTCCTTTTAATTTCATTCTCCCCGCGGGATAAACTGGCTTCATTGGAGGCAGTTTGGCCTCAGGTTTCCATTCCGTCGCCATCCTCAAAATTTCAGGGAAAACCAGGTCTGCTTTTTTTCTAATCTCCTCAATGGGTATCATCCCCATGGGATGAGGAACGATGACAAAGCCTAAATCTGCTGCTCCCTGCCCAACGGCCGTATCTTTGGCCAAGCCCACAAATTCACTGCTTGAAATCGTAACGGTAGGAATACCCATTCTTTCAAGGTTAAGCTGGTCAACGACCAGCCATGAGGTGCAGGCCCCTCAGTCCGATTGGGCACCGATCACCAAGTCCGGCTTAAATTTCGCAATCGCCTTTGCAAACTCCTGGCTCCTCTCCTGGTTTCCTGTAATGGGATCCACGGTTTCAGGAGCCACTTCCCAAGATTTGATCACCTTTACACCTTTTACCCTTTCCTTCAGCAACTCCTCCACTCTTTGGAGAAATTTATCTCCATTATGCTTTCCATTCCAGCGGAGCATAACAGTCTTACCTTCCAGCGTGGAAGGGTGGGGATTGATCTTCATCGCCTCTATTTTGATCACCCCTTCTGGGTTCAAGATCTCCCATTCCTGTTTTGTCTCTTTTGTGACCGAAACAGAGGAAACATGAGGAAATAGAATGAACAGGCAGATGACTATAACAGTTATAGAAAGGATCCATCTCATCCAAATTTGTTTCATCCAATTCCTCCTCCATCCGACTTTGAATTCCAATAATCAAGCAAAAAACTTCTTCCTTTGCGTAACGTATGTTACCCTTTCGTAACGATATTGAATTCCCATAAAAATCAAATCATTTGTTCCTTTTCCATCTAAACGTTACACAATAGTAACAAATCTTAGGTTAATTATTTCTTTGATAAGTCCTCTACTTGATTAAAATAACTACATTTTTTTATGATAAATCCTGGAACACATATTGCAAGATTAATTCCATCATTGTTGGAAACATTAAGAACTTATAGGGATGATCTTAGAGGATGGTTCTTGGATTCACCTTCCTTCCATCTTCTAAGATCATCTCATTTTTAAATATCTTTAAACATCGGGGAATCGGAGAAAATTCTTTAAACTGAACCAAAAATCAATAAACTTCAAGAGGAGGTTCTTATGGCTGTTTCAAGAAGAGAGTTTATGAAGTTGAGCGGAGCAGGAGCGATTGCACTGCTATTTGGGGACCAATTTAGAGCCTTTGAAGTCCTTGCACAGGAAAAGGCGCTTGATACAAAAATCGTTTACACCGTCTGCCAGGTCTGCAGTGGCGGGTGTGCCGTGAAAGCTTATGTGAGAGATGGGCGGGTGGTGGAGTTGAGGGGAAATCCCGATGACCAGATCAGCCGGGGGATCTTATGCGTAAAAGGAATTTCCGGAATACAATGGCTTTATGATCCAGACCGCTTGAAGTTTCCTATGAAGAGGACAAATCCTGAAAAGGGAATCGGAGTCGATCCTCAATTTGTAAAAATTTCATGGGATGAGGCCTATGGGATCATCGCCCAGAAATTAAATGAATATAA
>JACAEX010000023.1 GCA_013388635.1 Syntrophaceae bacterium
AAAGCCACCATCCTTGCTAAGATCGAAGGCCGAAACCCTGCCTATTCGGTCAAATGCCGGATCGGTGCGAGTATGATCTGGGATGCGGAAAAGAAGGGACTCCTCAAACCCGGCATGGAGATCATCGAACCGACAAGTGGAAACACAGGCATTGCATTAGCCTTTGTGGCAGCGGCCCGGGGATACAAGCTCAACGTTACCATGCCGGAAACCATGTCCTTGGAACGAAGAAAGGTGCTTGCCATTTTTGGTACAAACATTATACTGACACCTGGAGCCAAGGGGATGAGGGGGGCGGTGGAGGAGGCTGAACGGATTGCCGGATCTGACCCAGGCCGGTACTTCATGCCCCAGCAATTTAAGAATCCTGCAAACCCTGAGATCCATTTCAAGACCACAGGGCCTGAGATATGGGAGCAGACAAACGGCGGGATCGATGTCCTCGTCTCAGGAGTGGGAACGGGTGGCACGATTACCGGCGTCTCGAGGTATATTAAACGAGAGAGGAAGAAGAAAATTCTGAGTGTGGCCGTCGAACCGGCCGAGAGCCCTGTCATTACGCAACGTCTTGCAGGGCAAGAGTTAAAGCCAGGCCCGCATAAGATCCAGGGGATCGGTGCCGGCTTCATTCCCGACATACTCGATCTTTCCCTGGTTGATCGGGTGGAGCAGGTGACGAGCGAAGAGGCGATCGAGCATGCCAGGCGACTTGCTCGGGAGGAAGGAATTCTCTCAGGTGTGAGTTGTGGTGCTGCCATCGCGGTGGCTTTAAGGCTTGCGCAGCTTCAAGAATTCGATGGGAAGACCATCGTCACGATATTACCTGATGCGGGCGAGCGCTATCTCAGCGGACCGCTTTTCGAGGGGTTGTTCGATGAAGCCGGACTCCCCAGGATATAATGTCTGTAACTCAGCCCTTTAGTGCTGATGCATCAGGGCTAAAGCCCTTGAGTTGCAAAGGACTAACAGAAGAAAGGAGTGACGGATGGTCAGGACATTTTTGGCTATCGTTGGACTTCTGATTCTCACTTCAACCCTTGTCATGGCCAATGGTGAGCATCCCAAATCTCCCGGGGAGGAAACAGATGCAAAAGCCTTCAAAATCCTAAAGGAGAAGTCTATAGATCCTAAAACAGGTCTTCCTAAAACCCTCGATCCGGATCTTTTTAAAAGCAGAACAAGGCGGGCTTACCAGATTGCTAAAGAGATTCCCAGAGTATTGGCCCAGATGCCCTGTTTCTGTGAATGTGAGGCCTTTGGCCATGAGAACCTGCTGGACTGTTTTATTGACAATCACGCTGCAGGGTGAAGAATATGCCAAGAGGAGGCCCTCCTGACAAGAAGATTATATGATAAGAAAATGTCTGTCGAAGAGATCAGGGAAGAGATTATAAAACGCTTTAAGTAGCTTAGCACTTAAGGGTTGATATTGAATCAAAGCTAAAGCGCCAAGAAACAAAGGGGGATTAGAAAATGATTTCAAAAAGAATATCTGTTTTTATTGTCATCCTTCTCTTCGGTATTTGGGGCACTTGTGCTTTCGCGATCACAGAAGATGAGAAGAACAACATTGCGGTCTACGAAAAGGTTGCAGACGGAGTCGTCAACATCACGAGCATTGCTGTCCAGATGGACTTCTTTTTTAATGTCTTTCCGACCCAAGGATCAGGGTCCGGTTCCATTCTTGACACGAGAGGGCATGTATTGACCAACCATCATGTCGTGGCCGATGCCCAGAAGTTGGAAGTCACACTTGCTGATGGCTCGAAGTGGCCTGCTAAGCCGATTGGATCAGATCCTGATAATGACCTGGCTGTGATCAAGATCGATGCCCCCAGAGAAAAGTTGAAAGTCATCCCGATGGGAGATTCAAAGAATTTAAGGATCGGTCAGAAAGTCCTCGCCATTGGGAATCCGTTTGGATTTGACAGAACCCTGACGACCGGAGTGATCAGTTCCATCGGCCGGACCATTCGTTCCGAAGTGGGTACCCTCATCGAGGATGTCATCCAGACCGATGCAGCCATTAATCCGGGTAACTCCGGAGGTCCGCTTCTGAACTCTGAAGGGGAGATCATCGGAATCAATAGTGCGATCATCAGCCCATCCGGTGGAAGTGTGGGCATTGGTTTTGCCATCCCCGTCAATACGGCAAAAAGAATTATTCCTGAGTTAATTTCGAAGGGCTATGTTGCATATCCCTGGATCGGAGCCACCATTCAAACGCTCATCCCCGAAGTCGCTAAGTATCTTAAGCTCAAGATCGAACGAGGAGCATTGGTTGCCGAGGTGGTGAAAGGAGGGCCTGCGGATAAAGCAGGTTTGAGAGGAGGCAACCAAAGAGTGCAGGTCGGGAACATGATTGTCGTTGTAGGTGGAGATGTCGTCGTGAGGGCAGATGATCAGGAAATTAAAACACACGATGAATTGATCCGTCATATTCGAGACAAAAAGCCAGGAGATAGCCTTAGACTCAGTGTATATCGGAAAAACAAATTGGAGCAAATCAAAGTGACTCTTGGCGAGAGGCCGAGAAGGAGGCAGTAGATGTAGCTTCGGGCTTGAGCCTGGGCAAAGAAATCATTCCTTGGGTGAAAATTGCAGAGAAGCAAAGCACCTCGAAACCTAAAATGATATTCAAGCAGCAAGTATTATCCCCTGACCAATCGTATCCCTGAGATAACGGCGAGAAGGCTTAAAATTAGTACCACCCAATGAAATAAAGTCAGTCGCTAAATGCCTTTTCAACAGGGGTGTTAGGAGATATAAGAGTTGCCATAAGGCGCTTTTCAGCGCCGAAAAGAAGAGCGAAATAGAATAGCCAGACAAGAAACTTATAACCGAGAAGCAAGGCTTCCTCATTTGTTAGGCTGCCAAAGCCCCCTCTTTCAAGGAATAAGAGGATCCCTGTAGCACCGGCGATGATTACCAGGATTTTGGCCAGAAATTGAAATCTCTTTTCGAATCCCATAAAAAAGCTCACCTTCGCCATAGAATCTTCCATCCGCCCTAAGAAAGGAAAAACAATTGCCGTAACAAAAGCCACCCCGCCAATCCAGACAATCACAGCAAGAACATGAAAGTAAACCAACCAGGTCATCTTCTTAACCTCCTTCTGAAAGTGTTACTCCTTAAACAAAGGGTTGCCCTACAAAACATTTAGTGCGTTTGCATTAGTACTATCCAATTGCTTAATCTTTGAGCAGGCGGAGCCCGTTGATGATTACTGCTAACCCCCCAGCCTCATTGATGAGAAGCCCTGGCACCATGCCAATCCATCCTGCTAATGCAGCAGGAACAAGGAAAGCAATCACGGCTAAGGAAAGAAAAATATTCTGACGAATGTTCTTGACCGTTCGCCTGCTGAGACTGAAGGCAAGAGGAAGTTTCGACAGATCATCCGACATGAGGGCAATATCAGCTGTTTCCAGAGCGATATCGGTTCCTGCTGCTCCCATGGCAATTCCAATATCTGAAACGGCCATGGCCGGGGCATCGTTTATCCCATCGCCCACCATGGCAATTCGACCATTTTCAAACCTCAACTCTTTAATCTTTTCAACCTTGTCATCCGGCAGAAGCCGGGCAAAATAAGTATCCACTCCCGCCTCTCTGGCAACGGCTTTCGCTGTCCCCTCATTGTCACCAGTGAGCATGACCACTTGCCTGATTCCAATCTCCTTCAACTTCTTTATCGCTTCCTTTGCTTCAAAGCGAAGTTGGTCTGCAATGGCGATGATACCAAGAACCTCTTTCTCATTCCCAAGGAGAATGGTTGTTTTGCCCTGTTCTTCGAGAGAAGAAATCTGAGGTTGAATTGCCACAAAAAGTATATTTCGCTCAAAAAAGAGCCTCATCCCACCTATGAAAAACTCCTGGCCATTCACCTTTCCTTTTGCTCCGAGACCTACCAGGGCCTCAAATCCCTCAGCAGCGCTGAAAGAGATCTCTTCCTCTCGGGCCTTTCGCACAATGGCTTCGCCCAGAGGATGTTCGGAACGGGATTCAAGGGAAGCAGCCAATCCGAGAATCTCGTTTCGATTA
>JACAEX010000015.1 GCA_013388635.1 Syntrophaceae bacterium
ATGTCTCGTTGTCGGTGGAGTTGATTACGCCGATAGCGATGGAGAAGGAGTTGCGGTTTGCGATTCGGGAGGGGGGTCGGACCGTTGGGGCAGGCGTCATCAGCGATGTCATAGAGTAAACTCGAGGTCGAACCATGAGAAATATTCTGACACTGGCGTGCACGGAGTGTAAGCGGAGAAACTACTCCACCACAAAGAACAAACGAAACACGCCGGACAAACTGGAGTTGAAAAAATACTGTCGGTTCTGCCGGAGGCAAACGGTTCATAAAGAGACAAAGTAATTGAATGACAATAACCAAATCCCAAATCAATTCCGATTGCCCAAAACGTTTGAATATTGGAATTTGATTATTTTGGTTATTAATCGGACCGTTAATTCCATGGGAGGTTAGAGAGACAGGCCAGTAGCTCTAACGGATAGAGCACCGGACTCCAAATCCGGGTGATGGGGGTTCAAATCCCTCCTGGCCTGCCATAGTTAAAAGGTGGAAGGTAGACGGGGACGGGTGGAGAGATGGCATTTTCAATGCGGTCCAAGTTTGAGGCGGCGAAACAGTTTTTGAGAGAGGTCAAAACCGAGCTGAAAAAGGTGACCTGGCCTTCTCGAAAGGATACTCTTTCCGGCACGGCAGTCGTTTTGTTGGCGGTCTTCATTATCGCACTCTTCTTAGGGATCGTCGATTCGGGCCTGTCAAATCTCATCAAGCAGTTGCTGAAGATGGCTACGAGTTGACCGGCTCAGGATGTCTGCGATCTTTCTTCACGGTGGCGTTCATGGGACATCAATGGTACGTGGTCCATACCTATTCAGGTTTTGAAAACAGGGCCAAGCAGAACTTAGAGGAGCGAATTAAGAACCTGGGCAAGGGAGATTATTTCTCATCCATTGTGGTGCCTACGGAGACCGTGGTTGAGCTGGTCAAGGGTAAACGAAAGACCTCTCAACGGAAGATATTCCCGGGATACCTGTTGGTCAAAATGGAGTTGAACGAAGAGACATGGCATATCGTCAAGGAGACACCGAAGATTACGGGTTTTGCCGGCGACGGCACCAAGCCTGTTCCGATCTCGGAAAAAGAGGCGGAAGAGATCCTCTCTCAGATGAAGGAAGGTGTGTCGAAGGCCAAGGCCAAGGTCTCCTTTAACGTCGGAGATAGCGTTCGGGTGATCGATGGTCCATTCGTCAATTTCATCGGAACGATCGAAGAGGTCAAATCCGAAAAGAGGAAACTGAAGGTGTTGGTCTCCATCTTTGGGAGGGCCACGCCAGTGGAACTCGACTTCATTCAGGTGGAGAAAAATTAAGTTCGAAACGAGGAATACGAAGCTCGAAACAAGTTCGAATGACCAAAGGTCAAAATTTGTACCGTAAGATGGATGCTTCGATTTTGAAAGTTTGAGATTTGAATTTGTTTCGGATTTCGACATCCGATTCTCGAATTCTTGCAATTGATGAGGGGTGAGGCATGGCGAAGAAAATGGTGGCGATGGTGAAACTTCAAATCCAGGCAGGGCAGGCAAACCCTTCCCCTCCCGTCGGGCCTGCCTTGGGTCAGCACGGAGTTAATATCATGGAGTTCTGCAAGGCCTTTAACGCCCGGACTCAAGGACAGGAGGGGATGATCATCCCGGTGGTGATCACCATCTTTTCGGATCGTTCTTTCAGCTTTGTGACCAAGACACCGCCCGCCTCAGTCCTTTTGAAGAAGGCGGCGAAGATTGTGAAAGGTTCAGGAGAACCGAATCGGACCAAAGTGGGCAAGGTGACCAAAGAACAGATCCGAGAGATTGCCGAGATCAAGCTTAAGGATCTCAACGCGGTCGATATCGAAGGTGCGATCCGCACGATTGAGGGGACCGCTCGAAGCATGGGTTTAGAGGTTGTGTGAGAGAGAGCTATGGCGAATAGAGGAAAGAAATACTTAGAGGCGAGGAGTAAGGTTGACCGGAGCAAGCGGTACGATCTTGAAGAGGGAGTGAAGCTCGTTCTTGAGACGAAATATGCCAAGTTTGATGAAGGGGTTGATCTGGCGGTCCGGCTCGGTGTTGACCCCAAGAAGGCCGACCAGATGGTCCGAGGCACGGTGGTCCTTCCCCACGGGACAGGGAAGAAGGTAAGGGTGTTGGTCTTTGCCAAAGGGCAGAAGGAGAAAGAGGCATTGGAGGCAGGTGCGGACATTGTGGGAGGGGAGGATCTGGTAGAGAAAATTTCAAAGGGATGGCTGGAGTTTGATAAGGCGATTGCAACCCCCGATATGATGGGTTTGGTCAGCAAATTAGGGAAGATCCTGGGTCCTCGGGGCCTGATGCCTAACCCGAAGGTGGGGACCGTCACGTTCGATTTGGAGAGGGCCATCAAGGAGATCAAAGCGGGTAAGGTGGAATTTAAGGTCGAGAAGGCAGGGGTGGTTCACGTGCCTGTGGGAAAGGTCTCTTTTGGGTTCGATCGACTACTGGAGAACATCAAGACCGTCCTGGAGATGATCATCCGTGCAAAGCCACCCACCAGCAAGGGGGTCTATCTCCGGAGCATCGGCCTGTCAACCACCATGGGGCCTGGAATCAAGATCGATCCCGTCGCTGTCCGAAATGTCCTGAAATAGCTTGAGGGTCTATTGCGTCGTTGAGGAGGGAGATGTCGTTGAACAGAAGAGAGAAGGAACAGATCGTATCCGATTTTTCAAAAAAGATCGAAGGCTATAAGGCCATCGTCCTGACCCAGTACAGAGGTCTCAACGTGGAGCAGATGAATCTCCTGAGAAAGCGTTTGCGGGAGGAGAAGATCTCTTATGGGGTGGTGAAGAATACGTTGATGAGACTGGCCTCCAAGGGAACGGATCTGGAGAAGCTGAACGATTATTTTGAGGGTCCGACCGCGGTCGCGATCTCCTATGGAGATCCGATCCTTTTAGCAAAGGTGCTCTCAGAATTCGTTAAGGCCCAGCCCTCCCTTGAGATCAAGGTGGGTCTGATCGAGGGAAAGGTTGCCGCGCCTGAGGAGGTGAAAGCCCTTGCCACGATGCCCTCTCGCGAAGTCCTGATGGCGCAGATTCTGGGAGGGATTCAGGCGGTAGGGGGCCAGGTGCTTGGATCTGTTGTCGGTATGCTTCAACAGGTGCTCGGTGCGGTTCAAGCTCGGGCAGACCAGATGGCAAGTGAAAAGTGAAAGGTAGAGATAAATCATGTGGAATGATGGAATGGTGGAATAATGGGGGAGGGGCCAGAAGAGATCAAACGACCTGATCTTCTTTTTAATACCCAATATTCCAATATTCCAGTCTTCCGATATTCCAATTGAGAGACAGGAGGATGCTTCAAATGGCGGATATTCAGAAAATTGCCGAAGAGATCAGCAGTCTGACGTTGTTGGAGGCACGGGACCTGGTGAAGGTCCTTGAAGAGAAATTTGGGATCAAGGCTGCCTCGCCGGTGGCGGTGGCGGCGATGCCAGCACCTGGTGCGGGTGCTGGGGCGGAGGCCGCTCAGGCCGAGGAGAAGACGGAGTTCGATGTCATCCTGACGGGTTTTGGCGATAAGAAGATCCAGGTGATTAAGGTCGTCAGGGAGTTGACAGGACTGGGTTTGAAAGAGGCCAAAGATCTTGTGGAAGGTGTCCCCAAGCCTGTGAAGGAAGCGGTATCAAAGGAAGAAGCGGCGACGATAAAGAAGAAGATCGAAGAGGCCGGTGGGACAGTCGAAGTAAAGTAGGCAGAGCCTTAGAAGAAGAGTCGAGGGACATTGTTGTCTCTTCCCAGAAGGACAGACGAAGGAGAGCGGGTGGGTCCGAGCGGGAGGAGACTTTTTATTTGAAGGAAAGGAGTCTCTATGGCCAGCGTCATCCCCGTCTACCGAAGATGTCGTAAGAACTTCTCAAAGATCAAAGAGGTGTTGGAGATCTCCAATCTGATCGAGGTTCAAAAGAGGTCTTACGAAAAGTTTCTCCAGGCCGACGTGGAACCGGACAAGCGAGAGCCGATCGGCCTGCAGGCCGTTTTTAAGACGGTCTTTCCGATCAAGGACTTTTACGAAACGGCCTCTCTCGAATTCGTCAGCTACCGCCTGACCGAACCGAAGTATGATGTGGAGGAATGCCTGCTGAGGGGCATGACCTACGCCGCTCCGGTCAAGGTGACCGTTCGTCTGGTCGTCTGGGATGTGAACGAGGAGACACGAGCCAAGAGCATCAAGGCGGTGAAGGAGCAGGAGGTCTATTTTGGGGAGATCCCTCTGATGACCGAGAACGGGACCTTCATCATCAACGGAACAGAACGGGTGATCGTCAGCCAGCTCCATCGCTCCCCTGGTGTCTTCTTCGATCAAGATCAGGTCAAGCCCCATGGTGGAGGGAAGGTCTTCTACTACGCCCGGATCATTCCCTATCGCGGATCCTGGATCGATTTTGAATTCGACCAGAAAGATCTCCTCCATGTCCGGATCGACCGGCGCCGAAAAATCCCTGTCACCGTCCTCCTTCGAGCACTCAAGTACACCGGCCAGGAGCTGCTGGACTATTTTTACCATAAGGAAAAGATCCTCCTCCGTAAAGGGAAGTTCCTCAAGGAGATTTCAAAAGAGGTGTTGGTCGGACAGAAGGCCACCGCGGATATCATTGATCCGGAGACCCATAAGGTGATCCTCAAAAAGCACCGGAGGATCACGGAGGAATCGTTCAAAAAATTGGAAATGACCAAGATCAATACCATACCGGTCGACTTAGAGGATCTGATCGGACGGTATCTGGCCAGGGATGTGGTCGATCCTGAAACGGGAGAGGTGATCGCTGAGTGTAACGAAGAGGTGACGGAGAAACTGCTCAATGAGATGAAAGAACGGAAGGTCGAAACGTTCGAGATCCTTTTTATCGACAACATCAATGTCAGTTCCTCGTTGAGGGATACCCTGGTGATGGATAAGATGGAACTGAGCCGAGAGGAGAGGGAACGGCTTCCTGTCCTCGAACCCGGGAAATCGGTACGTGAGAAGGAGTCGGAGAGGGCGTTGATCGACATTTATAAAAGGCTTCGTCCCGGAGATCCACCCACCGTGGAGACAGCGATCGGCCTCTTTTACAACCTCTTCTTCAACCCGGAACGCTATGACCTATCCAGGGTGGGAAGGATGAAGTTGAATCACAAGCTGGGTCTGAAGGGAAAGCCTCCCCGGGTGTTGGTCTTTACGGAACGGTGGAGGAAAGAGGCGTTGGACGCAGGAGCTACCTATGCGGGAGGCAAGGAGTTAGTCGATCGGGTTTTGGAAGGATGGCTCGATTTTGATGAAGTCGTGGCCACCTCTGAGATGGCCGACGAGATTCAACGCGTGGCGAAGATCCTTCACCCGATCGGGATGATGCCATCCCTGAAAGACGGGACGATCACGGATGATGTCCAGGCGAAGGTTCGGGACATCCTGGAGGACGAGAAGACGACGCTCCGAAGGCGGGATATCCTTGAGGTCGTTAGGTATTTGATCCGATTGAAAGATGGCCAGGGCTCGGTCGACGATATCGACCATTTAGGGAATCGCCGTGTCAGGACCGTTGGGGAGTTGTTAGAGAACCAATATCACATCGGGCTGGTGAGGATCGAGAGGGCGATCAAGGAGAGGATGAGCCTTCAGGATGTTGAAACCTTGATGCCCCATGACCTCATCAATTCGAAGCCGCTCTCGGCCGTGATCAAGGAGTTCTTTGGTTCCAGCCAACTTTCTCAATTTATGGATCAGACCAACCCACTGTCCGAGATCACCCATAAGCGTCGGCTTTCTGCACTCGGTCCGGGAGGGCTTACCCGGGAGAGGGCAGGGTTTGAGGTGAGGGATGTCCATCCAACCCATTACGGTCGGATCTGTCCAATCGAGACTCCCGAGGGACCGAATATCGGTCTGATCACTTCGCTCAGCACCTATGCGCGCGTGAACGACTATGGATTTATTGAGACCCCCTACCGGGAAGTGGTGAACGGGAAGGTGACGAACAACATCCGATACCTCTTTGCCCTTGATGAAGAGGAAGAGATTGACGGACAGAAGCCTGCGATCGCCCAGGCGAACGCCCCTCTGGATCGGGAGGGGAGGTTCACGGTTCCGCTGGTCTCTGCCCGGAGGGGAGGCGAATTTGTGATGGTGAGACCCGAGGAGATCCGTTATATGGACGTCTCGCCGAAACAACTGGTCAGCGTGGCCACCTCCCTCATTCCCTTTCTGGAGAATGATGATGCCAACCGCGCGCTGATGGGATCAAATATGCAAAGGCAGGCCGTTCCCCTTTTGAAGGCGGACGCTCCGTTGATCGGGACTGGAATGGAAGGGATCGTGGCAAGGGATTCTGGTGTGACTGTGGTCGCCAAGAGGGATGGCGTGGTTGAGGACGTGGACGCCTCTCGAATCGTCATCCGTGCAGATGAGGACGGTCAGAAAGAGGGCGACCCAGGTGTGGACATTTATACATTGATCAAGTACAAAAGGTCGAACCAGAACACCTGTATCAATCAAAGGCCCATTGTGCGGGTTGGAGAACGTGTGAGAAAGGGCGAGGTCATTGCCGACGGGCCGGCAACGGATATGGGCGAGCTGGCGCTTGGAAGAAATGTCCTCGTGGCCTTCATGCCCTGGGGAGGGTACAACTTTGAGGACTCGATCCTGATCAGTGAGAAATTATTGAAGGAAGATACCTATACCTCCATCCATATTGAGGAACTGGAGTGCGTGGCCCGGGACACGAAATTGGGGAAAGAAGAGATCACGTGCGACATCCCCAATGTGGGAGAGGAGGCATTAAGAAATCTGGACGAGAGCGGTATCATCCGGGTGGGAGCAGAGGTGGGCCCAGGGGACATCCTGGTCGGCAAGGTGACCCCTAAGGGAGAGACCCAGCTCTCTCCTGAGGAGAAACTCCTTCGAGCGATCTTCGGAGAGAAGGCAGGGGATGTTCGCGATACCTCCCTGAGAGTCCCGCATGGGATCGAAGGCATCGTGATCGATGCAAAGGTTTTCTCACGGAAAGGACAGGAGAAGGACGAGAGAACGAAGGCGATCGAGGAGCAGGAAAAGGCGAGACTGTTGAAGAATCAGGCAGATGAGATCCGGATCATCCAGAACAGTGCGAGAAGGAAGATAGGAAAGTTTCTGATCGGCAAGCGGGCTGCCCACCGGATCGCCGACGAGAAGAAGAACCGTGTCTATCTGGAGGCCAAAGAACGGATCAAGGAAGAACATCTCTTTGCCCTTCCTTTCGATCGGCTGGCCGAGATCGATGTGATGGAGGGAAAGCGGGTCATCCCTGAGGTGCACCGGATCCTCAATCAGGCGGAGCTCCAGATCAATGTGGTGAAGGCCGTCTTTTCAGATAAACTGTCCAAGATGAAAAGAGGAGATGAACTGGCCCCTGGGGTGATCAAGACCGTCAAGGTCTACGTGGCCATGAAACGGAAACTCTCTGTCGGAGATAAGATGTCAGGACGCCACGGAAACAAAGGGATCATTTCCAGGATCCTTCCCGAGGAGGATATGCCCTACCTGGAGGATGGCACGCCGGTCGATATCATCCTCAACCCATTGGGGGTCCCCTCCCGAATGAACGTTGGCCAGATCTTGGAGACCCATTTGGGGTGGGCGGCAAAGGGGCTGGGCTGGAAGATTGAGGAGTTTTTACAGAAGCACTTCAACCCCAAACTCCTTCGGAGAAAGATCAGGGAGATCTATTCATCGAAGGAGGTAAATGAATATCTGGATCAGGCAACCGATGAAGAGGTGATCGAGCTTGCCCGAAAATTGGGCAACGGGGTCTTTGTCTCTGTGCCGGTTTTTGACGGGGCCTCGGAGGAGGAGATCAAGGCGCATCTGCAGAAGGCCGGGCTTCCCGTCACAGGCCAGACCACCCTTTACGATGGGAGGACCGGAGAGCCTTTTCATCAGACGGTGACCGTAGGATATATGTATCTCCTCAAATTACACCACCTGGTGGATGACAAGATTCATGCCCGGTCGATCGGTCCGTATTCCCTGGTCACCCAGCAGCCCTTAGGAGGCAAGGCCCAGTTCGGAGGCCAGCGATTAGGAGAGATGGAGGTATGGGCCTTGGAGGCCTATGGCGCAGCTCATTCGCTTCAGGAATTTTTGACGGTGAAATCTGATGATGTGGCAGGAAGGACCAGAGTTTATGAGGCGATTGTCAAAGGCGAGCATACTTTGGAACCTGGCCTTCCAGAGTCCTTCAATGTCCTGGTCAAGGAATTACAGAGTCTCTGTCTCGATACGGAGTTGATCGAGGAAAAGAGAGAAGAGATCTAATTAAAAAACCCATAGCGCATAGGGCACAGCGCAAAGTCTAACATCTATTTTCGCAATGCGCTTAGCGAAAATAGAAGGAGGAAGACCTTGGAAGACTATCTATCATTCTTTGAAAAAGGAAAGAGCCCGATCAATTTCAATGCCATCCGCATCTCCATCGCTTCCCCGGAAAAGATAGAATCGTGGTCCCATGGGGAGGTGAAGAAGCCGGAGACCATCAACTACCGGACCTTTAAACCCGAGAAGGATGGTCTCTTCTGTGCCAAGATCTTCGGTCCGACCAAGGATTATGAATGCAACTGTGGTAAATATAAGCGGATGAAGCACCGGGGGATTGTGTGTGAGAAATGTGGGGTCGAGGTCATCCAGTCCAAGGTGCGCAGGGAGAGGATGGGACATATCCGGTTGGCCACGCCCGTGGCCCATATCTGGTTCCTTAAGAGCATTCCGAGCAAGATCGGCATCCTTGCGGATATGACGCTGAGGGAGCTGGAGCGGATCCTCTATTTTGAGGCCTACCTCGTGCTCGATGGAAAACAGACTCCCTTGAAGAGGGGAGAGATCCTTTCGGAGGATCGGTACCGGGAGGCCCGAGAGAAATACGGCGATGGATTTGTGGCGGGCCAAGGAGCTACGGCGATCCGTGAACTATTGAGAAGCACCGACGTGAAAGAGCTCTCCCAGAAGCTTCGGGCGGAGATGAAGGAGACCGCTTCAGAGGCCAAGAAACGTCGGCTGGCAAAACGCTTAAAGATCATCGAATCCTTCCTTGAGTCGGGGAACAAGCCGGAGTGGATGATCTTGGAGGTGATTCCGGTCATCCCGCCCGATCTTCGGCCTCTTGTGCCTCTGGATGGCGGGCGGTTTGCAACCTCGGATCTGAATGACCTTTACCGAAGGGTGATCAACCGGAACAACCGGCTCAAGCGATTGCTCGAACTGAACGCACCAGAGATCATCATTCGGAATGAGAAACGAATGCTTCAGGAGGCCGTGGACGCCCTCTTCGATAATGGAAAGAGGGGCAGGACCATCCTGGGGGCCAACAAGAAGCCTCTCAAATCCTTGAGCGACATGCTTCGGGGAAAGCAGGGGCGGTTCAGGCAGAACCTTCTTGGGAAACGGGTCGACTATTCCGGACGTTCCGTGATCGTGGTCGGTCCGGAGCTGAAATTGCATCAGTGCGGTCTCCCCAAGAAGATGGCCCTGGAGCTGTTCAAACCCTTTATCTATCATCGCCTGGAGGAGAGAGGACTGGTCACCACGATCAAGAGCGCCAAGAAGATGCTGGAGAAAGAGAGACCCGAGGTCTGGGATGTCTTGGACGAGGTGATCCGGGAACATCCGGTCCTTCTCAACCGTGCCCCCACGCTTCACCGCCTGGGTATCCAGGCCTTCGAGCCAGTCCTCATCGAGGGAAAGGCCATCCAGCTCCACCCGCTGGTTTGTGCTGCTTTCAACGCCGATTTCGATGGAGACCAGATGGCGGTCCATGTCCCTCTTTCGGTTGAGGCTCAGTCAGAGGCCCGGATTCTGATGATGTCCACAAACAACATCCTCTCTCCGGCCAATGGAAAACCGATCATTGTGCCAACCCAGGACATCGTCCTCGGGATCTATTACATGACCAGGGAACGGCCTTTCGTGAAGGGAGAGGGAAGGATCTTTTCAAACCCGGACGAGGTTCGGATTGCCCATGATCTTCGTGAAGTCGACCTCCATGCACGGATCAAGGTTCGCATCGACGGTGAATTGGTGGAGACGACCGTGGGCCGGGTTCTCCTCAGGGAGATCCTTCCCGAAGAGGTCCCCTTTGCGTTGATCAATAAGGTGATGAAGAAGAATGAGCTGGCCACTCTCATCGACTACTGCTACCGATTCGGAGGGGAGAAGAAAACGGTCATCCTGTCCGATCGATTGAAGGATCTGGGATATCGTTACGCCACGCTGGCGGGGCTCTCCATCTCGATCGATGACATGTTGATCCCCTCCAATAAAGCGGCCCTCCTGCAGGAAGCCCAGAAGGAGATCGAGAATGTTCAGGAGCAGTATACCGAAGGATTGATCACCGACGGAGAGCGTTACAACAAGGTGATCGACATCTGGGCACAGGTCACGGAAAACATTGCCGCTGTGATGTTGAAGGAGTTAGGGAGTGAGGTGGTCGAGAGTTCTACCGGTGAGAAGATGACGATCGAGAGTTTTAATCCGATCTACATGATGGCCGATTCCGGGGCCCGGGGAAGTGCCCAGCAGGTGAGACAGCTGGCCGGGATGCGAGGTTTGATGGCCAAACCCTCTGGCGAGATCATTGAGACTCCAATCACGGCCAACTTCAGAGAGGGGCTGACGGTTTTACAGTACTTCATCTCTACTCACGGTGCCCGAAAGGGATTGGCCGATACCGCATTGAAGACAGCCAATGCCGGCTACCTCACCCGACGGCTGGTCGATGTGGCCCAGGATGTCGTGATTACCGAGCATGATTGCGGCACGATGGATGGGATCGACGTGATGTCTCTGGTTGAAGGGGGCGAGATCATCGAATCGATGAAGGAGAGGATTCTGGGACGAGTGGCGCTCGAGGATGTGAAGGATCCCTTTACTGAGGAGGTGATCGTCAAAGGGAACCAGGAGATCGACGAGGCCCTGGCCGAGCGCATTGAGGATGCTGGCATTGAGAGGGTGAAGATTCGATCCGTGCTCACTTGCAAATCAAAGCGGGGGGTGTGTGCCCTCTGTTACGGCAGGGACCTGGCCCGAGGAAGGCTGGTCAACGTGGGAGAGGCCATCGGGATCATTGCGGCCCAGTCGATCGGTGAACCGGGGACGCAATTGACAATGAGGACCTTCCATATCGGTGGAACGGCAAGCCGAAGGGCTGAACAGACGACGCTGGAGTCACGGATCGATGGAAGGGTGAAATTCATCAATCTCAAGACGGTCAGGAACCGCGAAGGGAACCTGATCGTGATGAATCGAAATGGAGAGATCGCTATCCTTGACGAAAATGGGAGAGAACGGCGTCGCTATTCCGTCATTTACGGGGCCAAGCTGAGGGTCAAGGACGGGCAGAAAGTGAAAGAAGGGGATATGTTGGCCGAGTGGGACCCCTACTCCATTCCGGTCTTAACCGAGGTTTCGGGCCGGGTTAAGTTTGGAGATATCATCGAGGGGGTGACGATGCAGGAACAGGTGGATGAGTTCACCGGGCTTTCGAGGAAGGTGATCACCGAGTCCAAAGACCCGGACCTTCGGCCAAGGATCTCGATCAAGGATGAGAAGGGGAGGACGATGAACCTTCCTGGTTTGACCTCACAGGCCAGGTATCTGCTTCCGGTGGGGGCAAACATCTTTGTGTCAGAAGGAGACATGGTCGAAGCCGGAGATATCATCGTTAAGATCCCCCGGGAGACGACGAAGACAAAGGATATCACCGGAGGTCTTCCCCGAGTGGCTGAGCTTTTCGAGGCCAGAAAGCCGAAGGAGTATGCCCTGATCAGCGACATCGATGGGATGGTGGAATTCGGAAAGGATTTCAAGGGAAAGAGAAAGGTGATCATCCGGCCAGATGTGGGAGAGCCGAAGGAGTACGTCATCCCCAGGGGGAAACATGTGAGCGTTCATGAGGGAGACTTCGTCAGAGCCGGAGAGGCATTGATGGATGGTCCCTCCAATCCTCATGATATCTTGAGAGTGCTTGGGGACAAGGCACTGGCTCGATACCTGGTGGATGAGATTCAGGAGGTCTACAAACTTCAGGGGGTGAAGATCAACGACAAGCATATCGAGGTGATCGTTCGCCAGATGCTCAAGCGGGTGAGGGTCAAGGAGGTAGGAGATACCCACTTTCTGGTGGACGATCAGGTGGAGAAATTCGTCTTTGAAGAGGAGAACGAGCGGGTCTTGAGGGAGGGAGGAAAACCTGCGGTCGCGGAGCCACTCTTTTTGGGGATCACCAAGGCCTCTCTCATCACCGACAGTTTTATCTCTGCTGCCTCATTCCAGGAGACGACCAAGGTCCTTACGCAGGCAGCTGTGGCAGGAAAGGTGGACTATCTCAGGGGATTGAAGGAGAATGTGATCATGGGACGTCTGATTCCTGCAGGGACCGGCCTTCCCAAGTATAAGGAGTATGAACTCTGGGTTGAAGGGTATACGGGAGAGGAGACAGCCGCTCAGGAGGCTGCCCCTCTGGCGACCTCCGGCGAAACCGCTGCTTGATCTTTGCCTTAGAAATTGAAGTCAGGAAAAGGCCCATTCTCGCAATTCACAGAGTGGGCCTTTTCTTCTATGTATCCGGCGCGATTAACTTGAAAAGCCGAGGGATTATTTTTTTCCTAACAGTTGATGGAATTCAAAAGAGGGAGCCTTTCGGACGAAACTTCCGGGATAGTCCTCGAGAATCCGTTTTTCCTTTAAAAACCTGGCCGCCTCTTTTTCACTCGCAAAATGTCCCACAAAGACCTTATAGAACGTCCCCCTCCTTTTGCCTTCCAATTTTGTGTAGTAGGTATCCAGGCCCTCGTCTTTTAAATCTTCAAAGAGGTCTCGGGCAGATTTCAAATCACGATAGGCTCCAACCTGTATGGTGTAGTACGTTTTTCGGATCGGGGCCTTGGCAACTTTTTCAATTTTCCCGGGCGGGGGGACCGGGCTGGCTTTTTTCACTTCCTCCGGGACCATTTTCACAGGTTCCCTTTCTTTGGGGATCGAAACCTGTACAGGAGGTGCAGTCTCGACCTTCTGTGACGGAGGAGGTTTGATCGGCTCCTTCTCTTTCGGAACGGAAGTCTGGACAGGGGGAGCGACCTCAGGTTTCTCTACAGAAGGGGGCTTGAGCGGTTCCTTCTCCTTCGGGGCCGGAGGAGGTGCAGGGGGCTTAGGTTTTGGTACGAAAGGAGTGGTAAGCAGGGGCGGAGGCGTTTTGCTCTTTTTCGGAAGCAGGGAGGTGATCGTCTGTTTTAAGAAGGGGAAGGCCGCAAACCCCGCCAATATCACACAGAGACCGAGTCCCACGATGATAAGGGGGCGGAAGGATCGTTTTTTCTTCTCCTTAGGCTCTTCTTTCCTCTGGATGGAGGCCCCTGCTGCTTCCTCTTTTTCGATATCCGCGACGCGCTGATAAATCTTGTCCAGATCCTCGAGCACATCATCTTCGGGCAACTGTTTGTCCTTCATGTTCTTATCCTTTTTATTCTGTGGTGAGGATTGGCATGCTCTTTTCTTACGACCTTGCTTGGTTTCATGCCTTTTGGATAATGTCCCGCGCTAACCCTGCTATATATGTTATTAAAAAATAGTGCGAAGGGCAAGCGAAAAGAAGGCCGCCTGCTCGCTCTTTCCGGAAATATTTCAGTGAGCCCTACTTTATCGTCTCCAGTCTCTTTCTCGCCATTTCTGCCTGGTCAGAATGGGGATAGCGTTCGATCACCCGTTTGAGTAGGTTTCTTCCATTGGTCTTATCGCCAAGTTCCAGGAAGGCGAGGGCCTGTTTGAAGAGAGCAGCCGGTATTTTGTCTCCCTCCGGATACTTGGCGATCGCCTTCTCATACTCGAGAATGGCCTTTTCAAAATCCTTTTTTAAGTAGTAGGTTTCTCCGATCCAGAACTGTGCATTATCAGAGAGTTCGGTATTGGGATACTGTTTGAGAAAGGCCTCAAATTTCTTCCTTGCCGCCTCCAGGTTCCCCTTCTGAAAGGTTTCGTACGCATCCCGGTAGCGGTCTCCCATACTGGTCAGGCCTCCCTTTCCTTCCAGCAGAGGCTCCTTGGCGGGGGCTGCCTTTTCCATCTCTGCAGACCTGGAAGCGATCTCCGCCATCTTTGAGGTAAGTTCTGCTGTCTTCCCTTCTAGCCCCTTGAGACGATCCCCTGTCTCCCTCAGCTTCTCCTCCACAATTTTCTGCCTCTCCTCAAGCCCCTTCCATCTCTCTTCAAGCCCTTTCATACGGCTTTCGGCATCTCCCTTCAAACGTTCGATCTCTTTGGAAGGTCTCTTCAGGAACTCTTTATATTCCTCGATCCCTGTGGAGAGGGTTCGCATTTCGGATCGGAGATTTTCAAGTTGGAGGAAGAGGTCGCCCTTAAGCCTTTGGGTCTCTGTTCGGAGGCCGGAGAGATCTTCCTGCGTCTTTCTCATATCCTCCTGATTCTTCTTCTGAAGGGCGACCAGTTCTTTCTTGAGGAGGTCCTCTTCTCTCTGTATCGCATTCACTTGGAGTTGAAGTCTCCGCGTATCCTCATCGAGGATTCGGACATCCTCGGATGTGGCACATCCAAAAACCGACAGTCCTGCAGCAAGGAAAACCCACCCGATCGCCTGTCTGAAGTGTCTCAAATCTTCCTCCGCAAAGTAGAGGGTTCTCGAAGGATATTGGCATCCTTGAGAAGACCTACCTTCTTACTTCCTTACTTCGATAGGATGATGGTGTGCGCCCTGCGGTTCTTAGCCCAGGCCTCCTCATTATGGCCAGGGTCCACAGGCCTCTCCTCCCCATAACTGATCGTGGAGATACGGTCGGGAGAAATCCCCAGGGAGATAAGGTACTTCTTTGTACTATTGGCCCTTCTCTCTCCGAGGGCGAGGTTGTAGGCTTCGGTTCCCCTCTCGTCACAATGGCCTTCGATCTGTATCTTCACCTTCGGAAATCTACTTAAGAGGGCTGCGTTCTGCTTTAAAATCTCGGCATCGCCAGGCCGGATATCGTACTTATCGAAATCGAAATGAATATCTTTGAGGAGATGGCTTTCGAAGACCTCCCCTTCGATGCCAGGCTGTCTCTTGGCCACGAGACTCTTTTCGAACTCCTTCTCGACTGCCTTCTTGGCCTCCTCTTCTCTTATCTTTGCCAATTCTTTCTCACGCGCTTCCTTTGCCAGACGTTCTCGTTCGGCCTCGACCTTCGCGGCCTCTTCCTTTTTGACAGAGGGCTCCTCTTTAAGCACGGTCTTCTTCGGGCATCCAATCAGGATAAGTCCGAGGCACAGAACGAAAACCAACCATATAACACTTTTTCTGCTCATGATTGACCTCCTCATTAATGAGTTAGATATTCCTCCTATTCAAATCGCTTTGACCAGGAAGGACTGGTCTCACCTCCTTTCGACTGGGTTAGCGGCCTTTGATTGAGGCCGTTGGCATTCATAATATAGATCTTCGACCCCCCTGTGCGATTTGAACTGAAGGCGATGTAGCGTCCATCCGGAGACCAACAGGGGCTCTCGTTGTTTCCGGAGTTGGATGTCAGTTTTTGAAGCCCGGTCCCGTCGATAGCGATGGTGAAGATTTCGAAGTGACCCCCGACCCTTCCGCAGAAGGCGATCCGATCCCCCTTCGGGGACCACGCGGGATGGGTGTTATAACTTCCTTCATATGTCAGGCGGCGGACAACCGACCCGTCCTTTGATGCTATGTAGATCTGGGGAGAGCCCGAGCGGTCTGAGACAAAGGCGATCTCCTGCCCGTCTGGAGACCAGGTGGGCGAGGCCTCATTGGCGAGTTCATTCTCCTTTCCTCGGGTCAGTTTTCTCGGATTTCCACCACTGGCATCGATGAGGAAGATCTCCGACTTTCCACCCATCCCCAGCATGAGGGCGATCTGCTTGCCATCCGGCGACCAGCAGGGGGAGGCGTTAAGCCCTGAGTAGTAAGAAAAACGCTGAAGATTTTTTCCGTCTATGTCGATGAGGTAGACGTCTGGATTTCTTTTGAGATAGGAGGTAAAGGCAATCCTTTTATTATCCGGAGACCAGACCGGTGAGAGGTTGAGGGAACGGTTCTGAGTGATCTGTTTCACCTCGGCGCCATCGAAATCGGCGACGAAGATCTCCTTGCCGCCGCCATGGAGAGCGGCATAGGCGATCTTCGTATTGTTGACGCCCTTCTCCCCTGTGAGCTGGAGAATGGCCTCATCCACCATCCGATGGACCATCATGCGGAGGTTTTTGAGATGGCCTTCATACTGCTTCCCCACGAGATGTTTTTCCTCCACCAGATCGAAGAGATGAAATTTGAGCCTGAGATGGAGTTCCTCCGAATCCAACGAGATCTCTCCTGCGAGAAGGACCTCTCCACCTACGGATCCCCACTCCTGAAGGGAGAGGGTATTCGGAATACCCTCCTTATCCTTCAGGTGCGATGGAAGACGATCCACATCGATCACTCTGAAGAAACCTGAAATTGCAAGGTCATTGGCCAAGATTTCATAGACCTTTGCAGAAAGGGCAGGGGGTGTCCTGTCCAGGGCTCTCCACTTTGGGAGAATGATCGGGATCTGAACAAAGGTGGGCGCATTGATGTCGAGGTAGACCCTCGACTCTCCATCGGAGACGGAGATCAGAGATAAGAAAAGAACGAAAAGGACAATTCGCTTGAGCATCTTTTAATCCGGTAGAAAGCGGATCCCCACCTCGAGACTCTTCTCGTTTAATTCCTTGGGGATGGGCGGCAAGGGGTCAGCCTTTCTGATCGCCCGCATGGCCATCTGGTCATAGAGATCATTGCCAGATCTCTTTTCAAACCAGCTTCTTTGGACCTTCCCATCCGCCTCTATTATTATGACGATCACGGTCTCTAAGTCAACCATTTCTTTGAGCATATTCTCAGGGATGGTCCAGGCCTCCTTGATCTTTGCCCAGATCATACTGTAGTACTGGTTCAGCTTGGATTCCATGCTGGTTGAGGCTTTGGGAGAGGAGACTGAGGGAAGATTTGGAGGGACAATCGCTGGCCGTTCCTCTGTCTTTTCCCTTCTGGCCACCCTTTTTTGAATCTCGTCGAGGGCCACCTTCTTGCGAATCTCTTCAATCGCCTCCTGAAGGTGTTTCAGGTCCGTCTTCTCTTTTTGGGGCTTCTTCACTTTTTGGACGATGTCATCCTTTTTGGGTTTCTCAATTCTGGGCTTCTCTTCCTTCACCACAGGCGGAGGCACAGGTTTTTCGACACGGGGTTCCTGAATCGAGATCGGCATGAGGGTGACGGTGTAGGCAGTCGGTCGGACTTTGACCAGGGTGGGCCAGGGATTGAGGCTGAGAACGACAATCCCTACGATATGGAGAAGCAGAGAGACCCCGATCATTTTCCAAAGACTTCCTTCTTGAGGCCCTTTCAGAGAAGCCATCTCAAGTCGTCTCCCCTCGATTCCTCCTCAGGAATTTCAAAAACTCTGTCCCGATGGGGGAAAGTGTCCTCGCCCGATGAGATGCGATATAGATCTGTCTGAAGATGGGATCGATATCGTGTACGCGGACGGAGGAGAGGATGCCCCGGTTCAACTCTTCCTCGACAGCGATTCTGGAGATGAAGGCGAGGCCCAACCCTGCCTTTACTCCCTCTTTGACGGAGGAGGTACTCCCCATCTCCATCACCACATTGAACTGCTTCAGGCTTTTCCCTCTCTTCCTCAAACTGTTTTCGACCGCCATCTGCGTCCCTGAGCCCTCTTCACGAACGATCCAGGGTTCCTTCAACAGATCGGCCAGGTCCACCCGTCTCCTCTCGGCCAGAGGATGACTGGAAAGCCCTGCCACAATGATCTCGTCCTGATCATATTTCTCGTAGCGGAGGAGGTTGTGGTTCAGCTTGGCGCCGATCACCCCGAGCTCGACCCGGCCCTCCACCAGATATTCGACGATCTCTTTACTGTCAGCGATCTTAAGAGAGAGGGTGAAATGGGGATGCTCTCTCCTGAAATCGGCCATCAATCTTGGCAGAAGATATTCTCCTGGAATCGTGCTTGCGCCTAATGAGAGTTCTCCCCTGAGCCCCTGGGAGAATTCGCTCAGGGCATTGACCAGATCCCTCCGAGAAGAGAGAATTCTCAAAGCGCATTGGTGAAAGATCTCTCCTGCTTTCGTCAGGCGGACCTCTCTGCCGGTTCGGTCGAAGAGACGCAGGGAGAGGGATTGTTCCAGAGAGAGGATGTGGCCGCTTACAGTCGGCTGAGTGAGAAATAGATCGTCAGCCGCCTTCGAAAAACTTCGGCGTTCGGCCACCCGGCAAAAGGTCTCCAGATGTCGAAAGTCGATGGGCAATTGCTTTCTCTCCACCGTGTCAAAATACTAAAACCCTTTTGAGTAGAATTCAAGCACAGTTTAAATTAGTTAATGATATTAAAAGGTTATAAAACCACACCCAGGCGGGTGGATTCTCCTTCAGCGGTGAGGCCTAAAATATGGCAAATGGAGGTTGAGGGAGTCCAGAGATTTTTGTCAGGGGGAGACAAAAAAGGGTTTGAGGAAGCGCTTCCCCAAACCCTTCTTGTAATCTTAATCTGACAAACAGCAACAGGTTTTTAGTACATATCACCCATTCCGCCCATTCCACCACCGCCCGGAGGCATTGGTGGATACGGAGGTTTCTTTTCCGGCTTTTCAGCCACCAGGGCCTCTGTGGTGATCATCAGTGAGGCCACAGAGGCAGCGTTCTGAAGGGCCAGCCTCACCACTTTGGTCGGGTCGATGATCCCCGCTTTGATCATGTCGGTATACTCATCTTTTGAGGCATCGAATCCGAAGGAACCCTTTTCATTCTTCACCTTCTCGGTCACCACAGACCCTTCTTGGCCTGCATTGTTGGCGATCTGGCGGATGGGCTCCTCAAGGGCCCTCTTCACGATGTCCACCCCGATCTTCTTATCACCTTCGACCTTCAATTTTTCTAATGCAGAGAGGCAGCGAAGGTAGGCGACCCCACCACCGGGGACGATCCCTTCTTCAACCGCGGCCCGAGTTGCATTGAGGGCGTCTTCGACGCGGGCCTTCTTCTCCTTCATTTCGGTCTCCGTGGCCGCACCGACGTTGATCACCGCCACCCCTCCGATGATCTTTGCCAGCCGTTCTTGAAGCTTCTCGCGATCATAATCGGAAGTGGTCTCTTCGATCTGGACACGGATCTGTTTCACCCTGGCCTCGATATCGTCTTTATCCCCCGCACCATCGACAATGGTCGTGTTGTCTTTATCGACGGTGATCCTTTTGGCCCGACCCAGGTCGTTCAATTTCACATTCTCCAGTTTGATACCGAGGTCCTCAGAGATCACCTTTCCGCCCGTCAGGATCGCAATATCTTCCAGCATCGCCTTCCTTCGATCTCCGAAACCGGGCGCCTTGACCGCACAGCATTTGAGTGTTCCGCGGAGTTTGTTGACCACCAGTGTGGCCAGGGCCTCGCCCTCCACATCCTCAGCGATCACCAGAAGAGGTTTCCCCATCTTGGCAATCTGCTCCAGAATGGGAAGCATATCCTTCATGTTCGAAATCTTCTTTTCATTGATGAGAATAAAGGGATCTTCGAGCACGGCCTCCATCTTTTCAGGATCTGTGACAAAGTAGGGGGAGAGGTAGCCGCGATCGAATTGCATCCCCTCGACCACGTCGAGGGTCGTCTCCATTCCCTTGGCCTCCTCCACCGTGATCACGCCTTCTTTGCCGACCTTATTCATCGCCTCGGCAATGATGCTGCCGATGGTCTCGTCGTTGTTGGCCGAGATGGTGCCGACCTGAGAGATCTCTTTCGGATCCTTTGTGGGTTTGCTCAACTTCTTCAACTCTTTGACGACTTCTTCAACGGCGAGATCAATTCCGCGTTTTACGTCCATCGGGTTTGCGCCAGCAGCCACGACCTTTGACCCTTCACGATAGATGGCCTGGGCCAAAACCGTGGCTGTCGTCGTCCCATCTCCGGCGGTGTCAGAGGTCTTGCTCGCGACCTCCCTCACCATCTGAGCGCCCATGTTTTCAAACTTGTCCTCCAGCTCGATCTCCTTTGCCACCGTCACTCCGTCTTTAGTGACTGTAGGGGATCCGAAGGATTTTTCCAATATGACATTTCTACCCTTTGGCCCCAGCGTCACCTTGACCGCGTCTGCCAAGATATTGACTCCCCGTAAAATTGCGTTACGGGCCTCCTGATCAAATCTCAGTTCTTTTGCCATTTTTGCCTACCTCCGTTTCTTTTTGATTTATTCCCTGTCATTTCCCTTCGATGATTCCTAAGATATCTTCCTCCCTCATGATGAGATGCTCTTCTCCCTCGATCTTGACTTCGGTACCCGAATACTTTCCGAAGAGAATCCTGTCTCCTACCTTTACATCAAGGGGTATGACTTTTCCGTCCTCGGTCGTTTTTCCCTTTCCGACTGCAATCACTTTTCCCTCCTGGGGTTTCTCCTTTGCAGAGTCAGGAATGATGATCCCACCCTTTGTCTTCTCCTCTTCCTCAAGTCTTTTTACGATCACTCTGTCCTGCAATGGCCTAATCTTCATATTCTACATCTCCTTTCTTTTCCCGTGCGATGCGGGACTAACAGAATTTAGATTGAGAATGGGTCTGAGGGAAACAATGAAGAAGAGCGTAATTCCTCATCACCTCCTTAAGGAATAAAAACCCTTTGAAATTGAAGAGTTGCATACATTTTGGCAGGAAGGACAAAAAAGTCCATGGAAACGCTTTTCAATTTTTTCCAGAAAGGTAATCATCCCCGAGTCGATTGTCAAGGCTGGTTTTTTGAGATTTTCAGAAAAGCCTCTCTCTTTTTTAGTCCTCTGCTCCTTCCATCGGCCTGGTTTGTCCAATAGATCAGAAGAGCCCCAGGGGTTGCAAAACCCTATCTGATTCGACATAATAAGGAGGCCTTCGAACTTTATCGATGCGGGGAGCTAAGATGAAGCGAGACTCGACCATACCCCTGTTTTTGATCTTTGTTTCATTCCTCATCCTCTTTGCCGCTGATGCCAGCGCAGATCGATTGAAGAGACCTCTCAGTTTTCAGAACCTCACAGGGAAAGACGGTCTATCGAGCGAGATGGTTTACGCCATTGGCGTCCGGGGCCAGGAGATCTGGTTCGGGACGTACGGAGGAGGGGCAACCCTTTATGATCGATCGAAGGGAATCTTCAAGGCTTATACCACCAAAGGGGAGCCCATGGACAGGGTGGATGATGGGGAGAGCATCAGGTGGAAGAACCTCCTCTCTTATAACCATGTATCTGTCGTCCTTCCTGATGAGGATCGCATCTGGTTTGGCACCTACTTTTATGGGTTTGGAGGCGGCGGGATCTCCTACTATCATCCCAAGAGAAATCCTCCCTGGAGGCCGTTCAACACAAACAACGGTCGTGCCAAGAAGGTTGTCGCCATGGCCCTGGATGGGGGATGGATTTGGGTTGGATCTGAAAAAGGGCTCTCCCTCTTGGATAAGAAGACAGAGGGGTGGAAGGCTTTTTACTCGATCGAGGATGGCCTCTCGGGAAACTTTATCCACACCATCCTGATCCAGCCAGATTTCCTGTGGATCGGTACGAACGGAGGAATCAGTCGCCTTGACAAGGCGAAAAGGACCTGGAAGACCTATTCATTGAAGGAAGGGCTGACAGATACGGAGATCAAATCTCTGGTCAGGGTCGGGCCACGGATGTGGGCAGGGGGAGTCGATGGTACGCTCTTTGAGTACGATGCCAGCGCAGACCGGTGGAAGAGGATCGAACCCACCGATCCCCTGAAGAGGGGAGGGATCCAGTCCATCACGGTGGCGAAGAAGAGGGTCTTCATTTGCAGAGACAATGGGGTGAGCATTTTTGATCTCCCGACAGGAGAGTGGGAGTCGCTGACGACTTCTGACGGCCTGTTGAGCAATAGCGTATTCTGTGCAGCCGAGGACGGAGATGGTATCTGGTTCGGGACAGATAAAGGGGCATCCAGACTGGTACTGGCACCGTGAACCGGTACAGCCAGAAGTTGCAAAAACCAGTGGGAGGTTGGAACGCTGAAAAATCCTAAATCCGAATTTCAAAATTCAAAACGCATTATATTCGTTTAGGTCATTTGTATTTTGGACATTCGTGCTCGTTTCGAATTTCGTACTTTGAATTTTAGATAAGGAGGATTCATGGGTCATTTCCCGATTAAGAAAATCACTCGAAGACAATTCGTCAAAGGGGCAGCCGCTATTAGCGTCTCACCTTTCTTTTACGGATCCCTTGCCCGTGCCGCTGAGGAAGCAGATCTTGTTATTGCGAAACAGGGATCTCCCTCCCAACTGCTCCAGGCTGCCATGGCTCCCTTAGGAGGGATGGGACGCTTTGTGAAGAAGGGGCAACGGGTAGTGATCAAGGCTAACATCGCCTGGGCGAGGACGCCGGAACAGGCCTGCACAAACAATCCGGAACTCCTTTTTGCCTTGATCAGGATGTGCTACGAAGCAGGTGCAAAACGGGTGGCGGTTTGGGACCATACCTGCGATAATTACCAATTTACCTTTGCCCGATCAGGGCTGAAAGAGGCGGCCCAGAAGGCGGACGCAGACATCTTCTCCGGCCACGGCAGAAACGTTTATAAACAGGTGGAGATCCCGAAGGGGAAGAAGCTGAAGCGCGCCGAGTTGCTCAGGGATGTGCTCGAGGCAGATGTGTTCATCAATTTCCCCATCCCCAAACACCATTTTGCGACCGAGCTGACACTCGGGATGAAGAACCTGATCGGGATCGTATGGGATATGGAGCAGCTCCACAAGATCGACCTTCATCAATGCATCGCCGATGTGAATACGGTCAGGAAGCCGGATCTGGTTGTGGTCGATGCGATTCGGATCCTCCTCACCAATGGCCCCAAGGGGCCTGGGAAGACGGAAGATCGGGCGGAGGTGATTGCGTCCACAGACATCGTGGCAGCCGATGCCTACTGCGCCGGCTTCTTTAAGCATCCGAAGACCGGAAGACCTTTCAGGCCCCAAGAGATCCGGTTCGTTAAGAACGCCTATGAATTAGGCCTGGGCCAGATCGATCTTTCAAAGGTCCGGATAAAAAGGGTCAGCGCTACATAAGAGAGGTGACCGCTTACCTGGAGAAGAGAATCCAGGGCTGTTCCTTTCTCGAGGGTGGTCGTCCGTCATCGTTTATTCCAAACTCCTAACTTCCTGCCTGCGGCAGGCAGGTGAACCCCGAACCAAGATCTTTCCCATCCGAAAATCAATTGACATATTTTGCAGTTATGATAATTTGTACATCAAAATAGGCATCTCAGATCCCTCTCCCTTGAATTTTAACTATGGATGGAGGGTGCGTGATGGCCAGAATTCAAATCTCAAATGATCCGTCTGGTCAAACAATTGTTTCCTTCCCGTACGATCCTTTCCTCGTGAAAAAAGTTAGATCTATTGATGGTCGGAGAAGGGATAATATTTGTCGGAGGCAAAGGGATTCTGGGGTATCGCCAGAGTCGGTATATCCGAACCTAAGTTCGGATGTGAACGAGTTAGCCGTTCATTGCAGGCAGAGAACGAGAGAAAAACAATTTAACAAAATAAACTAAGAAAAGGGGAAAAAACATGAAAAAACTAAAAGGAACAAAAGAGATAGTCCAGCGATTGGATTCCTTGCTTAGAAAAGAACTCGGTTCAGGTCTTATTGACTTGGATCAAATAAAACCAGACAAATTTGATTTGGTTTTCAATGTTCTTGACAAATGGTGGAGTGAATTGTCTGAAGACGAAAAGTTGACTTTCGCGCTAAATGCAAGCGTTGACATTCTTGGGCCACTTCCAAAGATTATGGAGTCATGTTGCGGACGGGGTCAGCGATGCCCTGAAGCTTAATAAAACGAGAGGTGTTCCTTTTATTCTACTCCAGGAGTTAAAATGTTTAAAGTATCTTGTTTTACTGTGCCTCTTTCTATCTTTCCAGCCAGCAAGGACGTGGTTCTTCTCAATACAGCTACGAAGGCTTTGTTGCCGATTAGCAAAGAAAATTGGTCTAAGATACAATCTTCAAAATTCTCAAGTTTAGATCCACTTTTTTTGTCATGCTTAAGAGAGTTACATATGGTAGTTGATGATAGTGAGGATGAGCTGGAGTTTGTCAAGCGAACGATTGAGCAGATACAGGAACATCAAGGCTACCTAGGGTTGACACTTACTACCACCTATGCTTGTAATTGTAGGTGTGCTTACTGCTACGAATCCGACATGCATACTGATACTCATATGATGGATGCTACCACGGTGAACTTAATACAGAGATGGGCCACATCATTCTGTGAATCCTTCCATGTCAGATTTCTCGATGTCTGTTATCATGGTGGTGAGCCACTGCTTAATCTACCATTTATCTTGTACATGTCACAAGAGTTTGCAAAACTTTCATCTAGGTTAGGTATAACCCTTAAGCAGAGTATAGTCACGAATGGTACACTATTAACAACTCCTATTGTTAATATGTTAGTTTCATGCGGCATTAAAACAGTCATGATTTCGGTAGATGGACCTCCTCAGGTGCATGACAAACGTAGACCTTACTGGAATGGAAAATCCACCTTTAAAGATGTAATGGATAATATTTCAAATATAAAAGACCTATTTGACATTATATTATCCGTGAATCTCGATGGCCAGAATGCTTCCTCAGCCTTCGAACTTTTGCACATCCTAGAAAGGAAAGGATTAAAAAAATGTATAAAAATCAGCTTTCCTCAAGTTAAGCCGGGCATGGATCATAATGCACACTGTAGCCAGTATGAACTTAACCCGCAGACCGCCGTAAAATGGATAGGACAATTGTATAGGACTGCTGTAATATCAGGATTCTCTACGGATGATGTGCTCGGTCTGGGATTTTGCACAAGACGTCGTCTCCTCTCCTACGTTATTGATCCACGCGGCAATTTGTTTGACTGCATTACAGGTGTAGGGCGTGATGGGTTTAAGGTGGGTACTCTAAACGATGCACCCGAAGATGTTATTACAAAACGCCGATTGAGACTCCGCCCATTGAAGCCAAATGCACAATCTTGCTTAACATGTGCTTATTGGCCTCTATGCCTCGGTGGGTGTAGCGAACAGGCATTTGTAAAGCATGGAAGCATCAATGCTTGCGATTGCAGAAAAGATTTTTTTGATAATTGGTTCCCTGTAGCAGCTAAGATCAAACTGCTTCAGGAAATCCTCTCAAAGGCTGGGAAAGCACACACGTAGCTCCGCATTTTATATCAAAATCAGTGGGATGTTTTTGCATATATTTACAACGAATTTGAGGAAATTTATAAATGCCTGCTTTTCAGGAAGATATAGATAGCTATTTTTCCATATATCTTTGCTATCCAATTTCCAAAGCGAAACTTGGGCAGGTCGTTCCAGTTTCTTGCGAACGAAGGTTGCAGCCAGAAATAGGCTGGGGGTATACAGTAGCAATTTGGGTGCATATCACAAGAGGAAAAGCCATTATCTCAGTAAAACCCTCTCTTTTTAAAAACTTGGATGCTTTGTTTATAAAGCAACCAGAACCAAGGCAACTTTATACTTTAAACTGGCGGAAAAAAATCGGCAGTCTAATTGGTTCAAATGATACTGGACAGCTTGTTCATGTGTTATATTGTAGACCTGAGAAATGCAGACTGTTTCAGATTCCAGAATGTCGTAGACTTTTAGAATCTGATATAGAGGCTTATGTCAAGATGAAACTTGATTTATATCCATCTTGTGAGCCTGATTGTCTCGTAAGAGATATCCAGCGGAACATACTAGATGGTATCGCCTTCGGGGTCTTTCAAAAAGGGAAGTTAGTATGTGTATCAGAGGCACCTTCTATAGGCCATATGCAAAATTTGGTTGAAGAAGTTGGTGTTGACATCCTCCCAGAATATCAGGGATGGGGCTACGGTAAGGCAGTTATTTCTGCCATGACAAAAGCAATATTACACATTGGTCGGATACCTCTTTATCGGTGCAATTCAAGAAACGAGGCATCGATGCGTTTAGCGAAGGAAGTCGGTTATGAGAATCATTCCGATATTATCCAATTTCGAGAACCTGATAAGTCATAGATGTAAAGGTTCTGGGGGAATGCGACGGGGACATCGAGTTGCCAGAATAAGGAGATGCTATGTATAGCTTATTGGAACAATTGTTAGAACGCAAAGAAGTATTCATGTCAATTTTTATCGCTATATTCACAGTAATCTATTCATTTTTTGTAACTTATTTCTTAAGAATGAGACGCCAGAAAAGAACTGAGTCTAAAGATAAGTTTGTTAAGACATTGTTAGAAGGATTAAAAACGGGGTCAATAACAACAATGGACGATTTGGTGAATATCTACAAAGGTATAGCTGGTTTGAGTTCAGAAGATTTTAGTTATCGCTATGGTCTAAGCCGACAACTTCGAGAGTTTTTAGTCGAGTTAGTTTCTAAAAATTTAGACAAATCTATTGATAATCAAGTCATCATTGACTGGAAACAAAAAATATCAGAATTTATCCGAAGAAATGAAGAAATTTTTCCTTATGCTGATTTGCCTCCAGCAGAGAGAAATTTATTAAGCGATATCTCTACACTCGTTGAAAAGAACGATATAGAATCCGTAAAGCGAAAACTTTTGGAATTAGGAGGCATGATTCAAGCAAGGAGTGATGATTTACAAAAAATTCGTGGCACAAATAAATGGTCTGTTCCATTGTCTATAATTGGTATGGTTTTAACTATCGCGTTTGGACTTATAGCAATATTTAAATAATGGCAACTCAACAGTCGCCTAACAACAGGCTAAAAGATTTACATCCAAATGCTACTGCACTTCTTTTAGCCTTGAACGTTAGGCGACATCTGGTAGGGTATGATGATTGATAAATGGAAGTTAGCAACTGGAAAAGTTATATGCTGCGATATTGGAAAAACTGGCTCAGGATTTTTTATTGGTGACCGAGGACTTTTCATAACAAATAACCATGTGGTTGCCAGAATGGATATTGATGGGGCAGGGGCAATAAGATTGGATTATTCAAAACAGATATTTATTCAAATCGCTGAAAATACCCATAGAGCATCACTGGTGATTGATGAGAATTCTGATCGTCCAGTTGTCTATGATTATGCAATTCTAAGGCTAAATGTTACTCCCAAAGTTTATTTTGATGTTGCGGATCTTTCTGAGGTGTCACAGGGTAAGGAAGTAATAGCCGTAGGGTATCCTTTAGATTTTGGCGAGCCTATTATTAGTAAAGGAATCGTCTCCGCTATTGTTTCAAGGCCAAGTCATATAAATGCTCTTCATAGAATAAGAACTTTCTTAACCGATACTCTTATTACTTATGGTAACTCAGGAGGACCTCTAATAGGAGCATCCGATGGCAAGGTGATAGGAATAACCACAATGCCACATGAAATAAGAGATGAGGCAAGAGAGAGACTCCTAGGATATGTTAATCTGCCTGGTATGGAAGTTATGCGTCCAATTCGTGATTTAATTGAATTCGTATTAAGGTATCTCACTGTAGGTTTTAACTATGCTATTTCTATTGAATATGCTATGGATGATCCTCTCTTTGGATCACTAGAAGGGGGTATGTAATATGCCAGTATTCATGAGAGGAAACTATATTTTTGTGGAGCCTGGGCACAAATGTTTTGAAGTATCCTCAAATTTTACCAACTACCTAGAGTTAGGAATTCAAGGAATAACTAAATACTACATCGAGGCAATAATTGAAAATGATGAATTTAAGATTTCAGGGACATTACTTGATAAGAGCGGAGAGATTCTTTGCCGTTTGAAAGATAATTTCATTGAAGCATCCAAAGGCTATAATAAGGAAATGACTCCGTATGGATATCGGGTAAAAGGTAAAGATGGAAATCTTGTATTTGAAATTCAAGTTGAAAATGACCTTATCTGCCATTTAAAGGGGATGATTTATGGAGAATCAGGCGAAATAATAGCCCAAGATAGGGAGGGAGAATTTATTATATTAAAAGGACCTGCAATTATAGGGAAAAGTGGTAATGCTATTGGAATCAAGCTCGATTAAAGCTAGCCAGACTTCGCCTAACAGTGGACATACGGCTCCGCATCGCTCCGCGCGAATCGTTCTCTTCGGAAACGACTTCGTATGTCCGCAAAACGTTAGCCGCCATTTCGGGCAGGAAAAGGATGGTTTAAAGATAAATGAGGAGTAGAATTAAAAGCATCCCACGGATTTTGGATGTCCAAATCCCATGGGCCCTTATCAAACCTAAAGAAAAAAGTTACACGGCTTGTGCTCTATGCGGCTCTCTTAATTTTGATATCCTCTCGTAAGTAGTTATCAACTTGGAGGAGTTTTTTGTCGTTCGTTGCCAGAGGGATAGGGTCATCTGGCTAAATCCTATGCCTGGTCGTACATTCTTAGAAACACTTAAATAGGAAAATAGGGATAGCGACCATTTTTGAAAGGACTTTGCCCGCGACAACAACCAACATGATGCAAAAGGACTTACGTTCAAACCCTTCGGGCCTCTTTTGCACCAAAAACGTTATCTGCTCAGTGCGGGCGGGGAAAGGATGAAAACGTCTGAAGCATCGAGCATTGAAATTGGTTTTGATAGATGTCATGCTTTTCTTGGTTTCTGCCTTTGCAACCATACGCAATGGTTATGGAGCCGGACAACCATTAAGAGCGCAACACGCTCTTGGAGTGCAACGAATATTGGTACTGGCGGTATCATTCCCTAAAGTCGAGCTTGAAATGTCTCTATCTCAAGTGAGAGAGAAAGTTATAGAAAAAACCGCAAACTATTATTTTGAAGCATCCTATGGCAAGACTACACTTTTAGGCGAGCTAAAGGGGTGGTATTCTCTTCCTCGTCCTTTAGAAGATTATCAAGTTTCCCCTTACAATATTGGGGTGGATCGTAATAAGGTATGGCGACTTGTGGAAGACACGCTCAATGCTGCAGAAAAGGATGTAGTGCTAAATCGGTACGACCACATAATAATTGTGGTTGGAGTACGTACTGGGCCCGGTGTCGGCTACGGGATGATGACCTATTCAGCCAATCCAGGTATGTTAACTTTTGAGGGGATGCGCCACGGAAAAGCATGTATGCAGAAAATTAGGACTCGGGGTGGACAACACTTTAATGGTGGCATAATCGTAGTCGCGCAAAACTGCCATGTGGGTCATATCGTACATGATTTGGCCCATGCCTTGGGTGGAGTGGTAAAAGGCAAGCGACCCGTCCCTGACCTCTATGACACAGTATTACAGGGAAAGGTTGGTCCTCTTAGCAGAGAAGCTTATCCAAAATTCACCGTTTTTATGGGGCCGTGGGATGTGATGTCATGCCATTATATTAAATACTGGGAACCCCCACCAGGGATGTCTTCCTTCACACGTCTACGGATGGGATGGATTGCAGATGAGCAGGTAGTGGAAGTAACTCCCGGTGAAACTCGAGCTGTGACATTGGGGCCGCTGGGTGGAGGGAAGGGGATATTGGTAATAAAAATTCCAGGTAGACGCAATACGTATTATCTGTTGGAGAACCGGCAAAAACTGCCAGGTGATCCAATGCCCCCTACCAATGGATTGTTACTTCTTCATGTGGATGAGTCAAAGGAAGACGGGGACGGCATCGTTCAGATAGTGGATGCAAACCCTAAAGTGCCCGATTTTGCGGAAGCCGCCTTTGGCGTTAGCCTGGGGCAGACGCCTTCTGTGAGCCTACCTCGAGATGTGGCTGTTGAGGTGCTGTGGCAAAGGGGGAAAGATATTACTGTATTGGTTACCAAGCCTTCCATCGCCCCAGAGGTGCAGGCAGTGGCCAAACGCATTCGAGAGATCGACCATAGGTTGGGGATCATTCCTGATTCTTCAACTACCGGGGAAGCGAGAGCAGAACTGACAAATGTTATGGGACTCTTGCTACAGCTGAAAATAAATGAGGCTAGAAGCAAGTTGGACAATATTGAGTGGCCTTAATTTATGAAACGATTTGGAAGGATTGTGCGGACGTTCTGAAGTTTAAATAATTTCGGAAGGCACCAATGGGAAGAGGAGAGGAGAGTCAAACCTCCAAAATTCATTTAATCGAAATTGCCCGCAACAGCAGATAACAGCAGGCCAGGATTTTAAAATAGGGACAGCGACCATTTTTGAAAGGACTTTGCCCGCGACAACAACCAACATGATGCGAAAGGACTTACGTTCAAACCCTTCGGGCTTCTTTTGCACTTGCACGTTGACCAGAATGATGCTTCGCTCGTCCCGAGAGATCGGGACGCATTTTGGTGGATAAAGCAATAAGGCTGTCCGTAAATTTATAATTTGCCTCTCTTCCGTTGTGCTCCCTCTTCTTTGGATATTCTTCTGCTATTCGTCAAAAATGCCGAGTGCTGGTTGGAGAAGGCTTTTATTCCTGAGCGCATTCGGAAGGGTCGCCCTTCAGTTTGGCTAAGGCATGAGGAAGGGCAGGAAGGATGACGCTCAGATTTTCTTTGACGCCTTTGGGGCTCCCAGGCAGATTGACAATCAGACTCGACCCTCGGATTCCACAGACTGCCCTGGAGATCATGGCATGAGGAGTCTTCTTCAGGCTTTCGGCTCTCATCGCTTCGGAAAAGCCAGGAACTTCTTTATCGATCACCCTGAGCGTGGCATCAGGCGTCACATCCCGTGGGCTCAGGCCTGTTCCTCCGGTTGTGAGAATCAGGTCCGCCTTCAATCGGTCGGCGCTTTTCTTCAAAACCTCCATGATCTGATCTTTCTCATCCGGGACGATTTCGTAATGAATGACCTCTGCAGGCAAAGCCTTTACCATCTCTCGAATGAGAGGCCCGCTCGAATCTTCCCGCTCGCCTTTAGAACCCCGATCACTGATTGTTAGAATGGCGACCTTGAACATATTTATCCCCTACAAAAATACGAGACTCGAATATCGAATGGCAAAAATTCAAAACAAGTTTGGAACATTTGAATTTAGGATTTTGAGATTGTTTCGTATTTCGAATTTGGTGCTTCGGATTTATCCAATGATAATTTCATCTCCTACCTTGACTTCCCCTTCGTTCACCACTTCAGCGAAGATCCCTTCTTTTGGCATGACACAGTCCCCTGCCTGGTAGTAGATGGCACAGCGGGTATGGCATTCCTTTCCGATCTGCGTCACGCGTAGAATCACGGAGCTGCCAATGCGGATGATGGTCCCGATAGGAAGGTGAACGAGATCCACGCCCTCTGTTGTGATATTTTCTGCAAAGTCACCGTAACTGACATTCAATCCTTTGGCCCTAATCTTCTCGATCGATTCGTTGGCCAATAAGCTCACCTGCCGGTGCCAGGGGCCTCCGTGGGCGTCATCCTTCAATCCAAAATCTTTCAACAGAGCACACCTCTGAACATTGGTCTTCTTCGTTCCTTTCTCTTCACTGATGTTGACCGCTAATACTCTTCCCTTCTGAACTTTATCCATTAAGGTCTCCTTAATGGTAGGCGCAGGCTTCAGCCTGCGACAATTCCCAACCTAAAGGTTGTGGCTCCTCCGAACTCCCAACTCCGAGCTCCGAACTGAGTAGGTTCCGCTCTTTCCTCCTGTCTTTTTAACCAGATGGATATTGGAGATCACCATCCCCCGATCAATCGCCTTGCACATATCGTAAATGGTCAAAGCGGCTGCAGCCACTGCCACAAACCCTTCCATCTCCACCCCGGTTTGAGCCTTGATCCGGACCTTTGCCTCGATATCGATCCGGCTCTCCTTTTCGACGGGAAGGAAATTGATCTCCACATGGGTGAGGTTCAGGGGATGGCACATGGGAATGATCTCCGAAGTCCTTTTCGCAGCCATGATTCCTGCGACCCTGGCCACGGCGAAGACATCGCCCTTTTCAATCTCGCCGGATAGGATCCGTTTAAAGGTTTCGGGCTTCATAAAGATGGAACCCTGCACCACGGCCTCCCTCAACGTTTCCGGCTTTTTGCTGACGTCGACCATCTTGGCGCGGCCCTTCTTATCAAAATGTGTTAACTCAGCCATTCGTTCCTCCCCCTACGAACTCAGAACACTTATCTAACTCAGTCAAATTCCAATAACCAGATCTCAAGCTCCAAATAAATCTCAATAACCAATCTTTAAATCACCAAAACGATTGACACGTCTGTCTTTCCTTTTACGATCTCGGTCATTGGTTTATTGGTTATTATTTGATTATTGGTGCCTGGAATTTGGTGATTCTTCTTATCCTCCAATGGCTGACATGCCCCTCTGGCATTTTTTAAACTGGTGGGTATTGATCTGATGCCTTTCTGGCTTCGCCCTTAGGGCGACGAAAAGACGTTCCTTCAAGTCGAGATCGCTCCCGCCCGCCCTGAGGATCTCCTTTACGTCGATCTCCTCATCGGAGAAGAGGCATGTCCTGATCTTGCCGTCGGGAGTGAGACGAAGCCGGTTGCATTCATCACAGAAGTGGCTGCTCACAGGACCGATCAGCCCGATCTCTCCAACGGCGCCTTGGATGCGGTACCTCCTCGCTGGTCCGTCCCATCGATCCGGAGGGATCGGGATCATGGGACCAAGTTTTTCCAAACGGGCTTTGATCTGGGGAATGGTCAAGATTTCTTCCTCTTTCCACTCCTCTCCGTTTCCCGAAGGCATATATTCGATATATCGAACCGTCAGGGGAAGATCGAAGGTCAGATGAGCAAAAGACTCAACCTCATCATCGTTAAGCCCTTTAATGGCGACCATGTTGATCTTGACGGGAGAGAGGCCCACCCTTAATGCCTCTTCAATCCCTTCCCAAACCCGCTGAAAATCATCTTTCCGGGTGATCTGAGAGAACCGATCTCTTCTGAGGGAGTCGAGGCTGATATTGATCCTCTTCAGACCGGCCTGTTTGAGGTCTTGCGCAAACTCTTTTAAAAGAACCCCGTTGGTGGTGAGGCTCAGATCTTCGATCCCCTCGATTCTGGACAACCGAGAGATCAACTCAGCAACACCCTTTCGGACCAGAGGTTCTCCTCCGGTCAGTCTGATCTTGGAGATCCCCTGGGTTGCAAAGACGCGGACGATCCTCACGATCTCTTCGTAGGTCAGGATTTCTTCGTGAGGGATCAATGGGATTCCTTCATCCGGCATGCAATAGCGACAGCGCAGATTGCATCGGTCCGTCACTGAAATCCTGAGATAATTGATCTTCCGTTTAAAGGGATCGAATAACATCTTTCATTTCAGATTTCAGATTTCAAATTTCAGATTGAAAAACCTTCAATTTAAAATCTGCAATTTGAAATTTGCAATTAAGTTAGTTCTTCTCCTGTTCTCGAGACGTCGTATCCTCCCATCTGGAGGACCGTCTTTTTAAACTCATCCGACCGAATGATCTCCACCACCCTTCGAATCTTCTCATCTTCAAATTGAACAGCAGGGATGACGAGATCGTAACGTTCCTTGGCAATCGGAATGAAGTCCAAATCGATTGCCTTTGCTGCAGAGAGGATTCCCAGACCTGCATCCGCGATGCCACTTGAAACCGTGGAGGCAACGGCCATATGGGTGTACTCCTCCTTCTCGTATCCCTGAATCTCAGAGGGGTCAAGCGAAAGGGTCTTCAATGTATGATCAAGGAGAACTCTTGTCCCGGATCCCTTTTGACGGTTGATGAATCTAACATCCTTGCGGAGAAGATCCTCCAATCCTTTAATCCCTTTCGGATTTCCTCGTTGGACGATCAAGCCCTGTTCTCTGAAGACGAGGTGAACGACCCTGACCTCAATCCCTTTTAAGTAGCTCCGAATATAAGGAAGATTATACTCCCCTGTCTCCGGGTCGAGGAGGTGGAGCCCCGCCATATGGCAAATGCCTTTTCTTATGGCAAGGATTCCTCCCAGACTCCCGACAGCATGGGAGGAGAAAAAGACAGGAGGGTAGAGCTTCCCTAATAGGTTGGCTAGGACGTCGAGGGTGAGGTCATGACTTCCCACCATGGTCACGGTATTCAGGATCTCCTCAAAAGGTCTGAGCAGTTCGACCTCCACTGCCTCATCCTCATTCAGACCCTCTGAATGGACGGGGATCCGGATGAGGCCGTCTGCCTTTGTCAAAGAAGTGATCATTCCAGAGCCCCTGGGCAGAGGTGTGGCAAAGAATCTCTCTCCGAACCTTCCCACCTTCACCCTTAAAAACTCTTCTGTCCCCAGTTTGGAGGGGATCTTTCTGGTCGGAAAAGCCCTGATCTTAGGTTTCTCAGGCCTCATCAAACCGAGGACCTGATGGAGGAGGGGCCTGACCACTTCTTCATAGGCGAGGATGGCTGAGACCGGATAACCCGGAATCCCGATGATCGGTCGATCTTTGAATCTTCCGATCAGGGTCGGTTTTCCGGGCATCATGGAGATCCCGTGGACGAAGACCTCTCCTGACTCCTCGATGATCGAGCGAGTGTAGTCTTCAGAACCTGCTGAGGAACCGGCGATCACGAGAATGAGGTCGACGCTATTGTAATCCGAGAGAAGGGCCTCTCTGATCTTTTTTGCGTTGTCTTCGACAACGGGACGCCGGACGGGCTGAGCTCCATCCTCGATGATCAAACCGCTGAGCACATAAGAGTTGGATTCAATGATGTTAGAAGGGGGATTTGATTTCAGATCAATTTCTACCGGTTCCAACAATTCAGAGCCTGTTGGAACGATCAGCACCTTCGGTCTTCTCTTCACACAGATCCTCAGGTGGCCGCTTGCGAGCAGTGCGCCGACATCGTAGGCTGTGATCTTATGGTTTTCGGGAAATACCATCTCCGTCGTGATCACATCTTCGCCCATGGCTCTGACATGTTGCCAGGGGTAGGCGGCCTCCCTGATTTCAACCGTCTCAGAATCGACGAGATGGACATCCTCGATCATGATGACCGCATCCGTCCCAGCGGGGATGGGATTCCCTGTATTGACAAAAAAGGCCTCCTGATGGAGGCGGAGAGACTTTGGAGACTCCTCTGTCGCGCCATAGGTGCTTTCCGCTTTGATGGCAATCCCATCCATGGCAGCGCAGTGGAAGGGAGGGGAGGAGATCTTGGCGTAGAGAGGTTCTGCCGTCACGCGGCCGATCGCATCCACCACTGGAACTGTTTCGGTCCCCAGGTGGATGAGTTTAGCGATCTTCGACGAGACGATCGCTCGCGCCTCAGCCAAGGTTTTCTTTTTCAGATAAATGGTCCGCTTCATAAAAAGTTACCTAAAATTCGAAATCCGAGTCTCGGGCGAAGCGTCCGTTAAGGACCGATCCGAAACAAATCGTAAATTCAAATGACCAAGTTTCCGAAAGACCATTCATTCTATTTTGAATTTGGTCATTCGAATTTGTTTCAAGATTCGTGCTTCGAATTTTGGATTTCTCCTTTTAAAGGAGGATGACCTCTGCTTCTTCCCCTTGCTCCAAGCCCTCCTCATCGATTCCGATCTTGATCAGGCCACTGGCCCTGGCCAGGTGGGAGATGGCTCCGGACTTCCCAAAAAGGGGATGCGCCCAGAAGCTTCCATCCTTTTCTTCGAGCCTGACCCTGACATAGTCCTCTCTCCCCGGAACCGATGGAATGTTTCGTGCTGCCTTGGCCTTTATCTTCACCTGATGGGTGGCCCATTCTCTCGACAGGCCTGATAAGATCTTGAGGATGGGCTTGCCAAAAAAGTGAAAGATCACCACTGCAGAAACAGGGTGTCCTGGCAAACCGAGGAAAGGTTTTCCGTTAATATCCGCTACCAGTGTGGGTTTCCCCGGTCTGATCGAGACTCCATGGCCAAGGATTTCGGTTCCAGGGAAGCTTCTCAGGACTTCTCCTGTAAGGTCCAATGTTCCCACAGAGCTTCCTCCGGTGATCACCACCATATCTGACTCTTTCAATCCGAGCTCGATCTTCTCCTTGAGATCGTCAAAACGGTCTCTGGCGATGCCGAGAAAGATGGGGATGCCGCCTGCCTCCTTGACCATTGAAACGATCGTATAACGGTTGATATCCCGGATTTGGCCGGGCTTGGGAACGGTCTCGATCGGGACGATCTCGTCCCCAGAAGAGATGATGGCCACTCTCGGTTGCAGAAAGACATCAATGGAGGTGATTCCGATTCCCGCCATCAAACCGATATCCTGAGGCCGGATCCGATCACCTTTTCGAAGGACGACCTCGCCTGCTCTGACGTCCTCACCGATCTGGATCACATTCTCCAGCGGGGAGAGGGTTTTGAAGACATGAAGGGTGTGGTGATCGATACTTTCTGCAAACTCGATCATCTCGACAGCATCCGCGCCCTCTGGGACCATGCCTCCGGTCGCCACCTTCACCGCCTCTCCGTCTTTCACTTCGATCTCCGAGATCTGCCCCATTGGGATCTCGCCGATCAGACGGAGAATGGCAGGGTTCTTTTCGGAGGTTCCGTAGGTATCCTTTGCCTTCAGGGCAAAGCCATCGACCGTGGAACGCCGAAACTCCGGGAGGTTGACAGGGGAGATCACGTCTTCGTAGAGAACCCGGTGCAAGGAATCGTCGATACGGACCTTCTCGAAAGCAAGCGGTTTGAAACGGTCCAGCTTTCTATAAAGTTCCTCAGGGGTTTGTACTTTGAAAAATCCCTTCATTTTCCCTTACATCCTTATTATGTCATTAGGTTGCTGTCATTAAAAATATGTTTTGTAGCTTTGATTGTTAAATTCCAAATTCCGAATCCCAAGTTCCAAATAAATTCCAAAATCCAATTTCCCAATAACCAAAAAGGTTCATTTGAATTTTGGTAATTCCTAATAAAATGGCCGATACCCGTGTTGGAGGTATCGGCCATGGAGGACCTCTTGTTTATCTCCTTTCCAAACACGGGAGGTATGGCCGTTTCCAGCCATGCCCTGTCGGCCACCTTCCATATCCATGGGAGCCAGGATTTAGGAAAATGGCTCGGAGACTCGATTTGATTTATCTGTAATTGATTTGCTGGAAAAAGTCAAGGGTCAGGTCATGATGGTAGTGTACAATTTGTGTGTCAGGGGGGATACTCAGATGTGGACAGGGCGGAGAAAGTGGATTGTAGGGCCAATAGGGAGGTCAGTTTTAAATGGCTAAAGCCTCTTTGTCCTAAAT
>JACAEX010000016.1 GCA_013388635.1 Syntrophaceae bacterium
ATTCCCACAAAGCCGACGACGAACTTCTAAAATTGCTTAAACCGATCGAAAAACCAAGGTGTGCACTTTTAAACTTTAAATCCATAAAAACGGTGCACTTTTAATTCTTAAATGACAGCCGTAAAAAAAGACTTGACTTTTGAAGAAAAGTTGATCATATTAGATTTATTGTAAGTTGTAAGGAGTAGAAGTTTGGATCGAGAGAAAAGGTCACAAAAGCTTCAGGCACTACTTTTGTGGCCTTTTTTATTAAGGACCAAAGGCTATTACAACTTACGGAAGTTTGAGAAGAGAGGAGGTGAGTTGTAATGGCCAAAGGCCGCGTCAAATGGTTTAATGAGAAGAAGGGCTATGGTTTCATCTCTCGAGATGACGGGAACGATGTCTTCGTTCACTACTCAGCCATCAAGAAAGACGGTTTTAAAGTCCTCTATGAAGGAGATGAGGTAGAGTTCGAGATTTCCGAAGGCCCCAAGGGTCCCCAGGCGACGAACGTCACCGTATTGAGCTGAAAGAGAGACCCGTTGGACTGAATCAAGAGCAGACCCCAGGTTCCATCCTGGGGTTTCTTTTTAATCTACCCCTGAAAGGGGCTGACCGCTCAGCATATCGCGTTAAGGAAATTTTAAACATGGCGGAGATTAAATCGTCGCTGGAATTGGCCATGGAGAGGACGAAAAAGATCGGGATCTCCGAAAAAGAGAGGGAGGAGATTAAGCAAAAGGAGATCTTGCGGAAGGTGGAAGCCCTCTTCTATCGTTACAGGGAGGGACACCTCCCTTTAAGTGAACTCTTAAGGGAACTCGACAGAATGGACGAGAAGACAAGAAGCCTGACCCAAGAGGGCCTCCTTTCCCGATGGATCGATGCCCTCTCGCTGAACGATGAAGATGAGAGACTGATCAAGGGAGTTGAATCGTTAAAGAACCGAGAGGCCGGCGAGGTGAGAAAGGCATTTCACGACCTGGTCTCCCGATACCGAAGAGAGAAGGAGAGGGTGAAAGAGCAGGTGAAGGCTGAGTCCCTTGAGGCGTTGAGAAGAGAGGGGGTCTACGGAAGTGCAGTGGATCCCAATATCGAAGGGGGTGAGATCTGGAAAAGAGAAAGTGAGAAATTGGATCACTCCTTCGGCATGAAGCTGGAGGAGATCAAGGACCGATTGAGAAGTTTATAGACGAACTTCCTGCGCGCACGCACAGGGCATCTCCGAACCTTCAGCCAAACTGATCGCAAAGCCGAGGCTCCTAAACCTTCCCTTGGGCCTGAAATTGCTGGGCCACAAAATCGACCATGGCACGGGTTGCCTTCGAGAATTCGGCAGCCGTGGCGACAAAGGCACCGTGCCGGCTGAACTCCTCCTTGGTCATTCCGTCAGGCTCGTAAGACATCACAAAATAGGGGAGCTTCCTCAACTTGTCCATGACCGATTTGGGTGGTTCTTCAAAGATGGCCTCCGGGTCAAAGGGTTTGATTCGGTCCTCCACCTGCAACAGCTCTCCGATGTATTTCGGAGGACAGGTGTAAACCACATCACCCCCGGCGATCTTCTCGATATGCCAGCTCGCCACAGTCCCGTCATTCGTCGGGGGACTGATCCGCATGCTGCACATCAGCATCTTGTTGGGATATCCCTTCTCTTTGAGAATCCGGTAGCCCCGTTTGAAGATCGCCAATTCTGCCCAGCGAATGTCTGCTTCGGTCAATTCGATTCTTCTTGCCTCTGCCTGGGTCTTCAGGTCACCCAGAGTTCCGTAGCGGGCTGACATGTGGGTGATCACCGATCGCCACCGATACATATCAACGCCGTCTCTCCTGGCCTTCTCAAGCCCGCGCTGGACAGCCTCCATGCAGGAGACGAACTGGGGAACCGTAAAGGCCAATGTGTTGTTCGTTGCAATGCCTCTTGCTGTGAGCTTCTCAATCACCTCATAGCCCTGACGGCTTCCAGGGCATTTGATCATCACATTTGGGCTGAGAGCAGCCAGCTCCAATGCCTGGCTGAACATCCGATCAGCATCATAGGCATCCCGCGGATCGACCTGACCCGAAAGGTACCCGTACCTGTGTCCGGACCTCTCCCACAGGGGCATGAAAAACTCTGCCCCACGCTTTACGATCTCCTTATAGGTCATCCAGAAGATCTCCTCCACTCCCTTATCTGGATTTTCCCTGATCAGGGTCCGCACCAAGTCCGCCCAGAATTTCGGGTTGTTCTTGATGGCATCGAGGCTCAGAGGAGGGTTGGTCGTCACACCCCGGAAAAGAGTCTTCTCCGGATGATCCGGATCAAACAGACGGTTGAGCTGATCCTTCCAGATCTCCTTCTTCTCTGGAGGCGCGGCCTCGGTCACAGATCTCGCCCAGTTTCGATAGATCAAAGGGGATGAATCCCACCAGATCTCCGCATCCACGTTTGCTTCCTGAAGTCTCTCCAGAATACCCTTTTCCCCCATCTCTTCCCAACCTCCTCATTCTCACAGAGATTCTCCCAGTTTGAGCCGATCGTTACTTAAGGATGAACCTCAGGCCAAATTGGGGCGATCAATACAAAACAAGACTAATAATAACCGAAAAGCTTCGGCAGTGCCATAGGGATAGCGGGCACATAGGTTACGAGAAAAAGCACTCCCACCTCGATCAGGATAAATGGCCAGATCGCCTTGGAGACTCTCTCTAAAGAAATCTTGCCTATTCCACAAACCACGAAGAGGCATAAGCCAACCGGAGGCGTGGCCAATCCTATGATCAGATTGAGGGAAAAGATCAACCCGAAATGGAGAGGGTGGATCCCAAGCTGGCTTGCGATAGGCGCAAAAATAGGAACCAGAATGATCAGGGCCGCTGCCGTATCCATAAAACAGCCCACAAAAAGCAGAAAGATATTGACTAATAAAAGGAATACCAGAGGATTATCGGAGATGGAAAGGAGGAAACCAGAAACCAATTGGGGTACCTGCTGGGTGGCTAAAATCCACGAGAATATATTCGCAGTGGCCACTACAAAAAGAACGACACCGGTCGAAATTCCAGCCCGCAGGAGTGCCTGAAACAAGCCTTTCAGGTCCAATTGGCGGATAACGAAGAAGCCCACCAAAAAGGCATATCCCACTGCAATCGCGGATGCCTCGGTGGGTGTGAAAATTCCTGAAAGGATACCCCCGAGAATAATAATCGGCATCATTAGAACTGGAATAGCTCTCATAAAGATTAGAATGAATCCTCTTAGTCCTATCGGAGTCGTACGCCGCGGATAATTCCTTCTTAGTGATGTAATATAGTTATAGGCCATCAAACCTATCCCTATAAGAATTCCAGGAATGGCCCCTGAAAGGAATAGGCCCGCGATTGAAACATTACCTGCAGCCACGGCATAGATCACCATAGGGATACTGGGGGGAATGATAGGGCCGACAGTGGCTGAGGCAGCGGTAATGGCTGCGCTATAATCTACATCGTAACCAGCCTCCTTCATCATCCCTATCTCCATCGGACCCAAGGCAGCCGTATCCGCTACGGCTGACCCGGTAATGCCCGCAAAGAACATACTTGCGACCACATTGACATGACCTAACCCCCCTCGGATGTGACCCACGAGGGCATCAGAAAAACGAAACAGTCCCCTCAGAATCCCTCCCGTATTCATCAATTCCCCTGCGAGCATGAAGAAAGGAATAGCCATCAGCGGAAAGGAATCCACGCCGGTAAACATCCTTTGCACCACTAACTTCAAAGGGATGCGGCCCCACGATAAAAGAGAAGTGAAGGCACTGATGCCTAAAGAGAATGCAATCGGTACACTGAGGACGATGCAGATGGCAAATACAACCAGTATGACCGTAAGTACCATGGGTATCCTTCCCTCGCTCTGTGTCCTTCAGACGCTTGAACCTGGAATGGCCGTTAACTTGAAGTAACTCTCAAATGACCTTCAACCACTTGACCTGGCTTCCCAACTCCGGTCGGCCTTATCAACTCGCTTAGATCCTCAAGAAAAGAAGGGAGCAACTGGACAAACATAAATGTGCAGCCCACCGGAACCGAAAGATACGGCCAGATCATGGGTATCATTAAGGCAGGCGATCGTTGAAAGGCGATGCTGATACATAACGAGAAGCCCTCTTTTATTGCAGCAGCCAGAAATAGTAACATGGCAAGTTTTATAATGACTTTTACTCCTGTACGGGATCTCTTTGGCATCAAACTCACAAAGAATTCCACTCCTACATGAGCTCCAGTCTCAATCCCCAGGCTGGATCCCATGAATACCACCCAGGCCATCAAATACCTGGCTACCTCCTCAGACCAGGGGAAGGAGCCCTTTACCACGTATCGAACATAGACCTGGATGATAATGACAACCGACATCGCAGCCATCATGAGGATAATGATGGACTTGGCCAGTTTGCTTGCCAGATTTCTCAACTTCTTACTCGTGGCTAAGATAGTATTCATTTGCTCCGCTCCTTATAGCATATTGCGCGAAGACGGGTCTGTGTAAGAGCAAGGGGGCCGCCGAAAAAGGCAGATCCCCCTCCGCTCTGACTCTACTTTCTTGACATCATACCAATTTCGGAATTTAATCCTTGCCGTAGAGTTCTGCCCTGGCTTTCTTAATCTCTTTGAAGAGATAATCAATCCATTTCTGCGGAACCTTCTGTTTCACCCATTCGATCACCCGAGGTTGGGTTGCCTTTGCGAACGCATCGATCTCCGCTGGTGTCGGCACATAAATCTCCATCCCCTTCTGCTTCAGTTCATCCACGCCGATCGCCGATGTATACTGCTGAATGCCCCTATGCGTAATGCCCGAGATCCTGGCCGCATCTACCACGATCCTCCGGAGATCCTTGGGCAGCTTCTGGAAGAAGCCATCATTAATGAAGGTGAAATCTATACTGTAGAGATGTCCGTCCAGGGTCAGGTACTTTTGAACCTCATAAAACTTCGAGACCAGAATAAGGGAGACCGGGTTCTCCTGCCCGTCCACCACCTTTTGTTGTAACGCCGTATACAACTCGCCCCATGCAATAGGAGTTGGATCGGCCCCCAGAGCCCGTACCATCTCCATATGGGCAGGGTTCTCCATCGTCCTGATCTTCATGCCTTTCAAATCCTCAGGTTTTTTAATGGGCCGTATTCGATTGGTGAAATTTCGGAACCCATTCTCGGTAATCGTGAGACACCGGATGCCGGTCTTCTTCCTCATCTCTTCCATCAAATCCTTTCCAAAAGGCCCATCCAGGACCTTCCAGGCAAGAGGTGCCGACTCGAAGAGGTAAGGGGTTCCCAGCAACAGGATCTCCTGAAAGAAACCAGGAACCGCACCTTCGCTCACATTGGTGATCTCGATCGTTCCCATCTTGACGCCTTCGAGCATTTCCCTCTCAGACCCCAATTGGCAGGCCGGGTATACCTCCACCTTTATCCGTCCGCCTGATGCCGCCTCAACCAGGTGCTTAAAGGTAACCGCATCGCCATGGGCTGATCCCTTAATCGGATCAGGTGGATCGCCATGGGCAAACTTGATAATAATGGGCTTGTCCGCGGCAGAAACTGGAGTCACACCCAACACCAAAAGGGAGACCGCTAAAGGAAGGATAAAAAAGGTGGCAATAAGAGCAGCGCAAAAATATTTCGGATCCTTTTTTTTCATACAATTTACCTCCTTTCATTCAACGTTTCGATTCTCCTCTAAATCCTTTTTGCCAAAACTTTCCTGGACTCTTACCCTATCCGATCACCCCCTTTCGTCTGAGAAATAAACTCTCTTCAAAAAAAGACCATCTCCATCGAACGTCGGTTTCCCCATATACCCCACCTGATCTGAGCGATTTCGGGTTCCGTACCTGCGGCAGGTAGGGATGGCTCAATCGATTCAGGTTCCAGTAAGAATTGCCCTTTGGGCGAGCAGTCAAGATCTAAGGCACCAAGACTATCTTGAAAGCCCTCTTCTGTTCTGCAAGGTCACAGGCATGATTGATCTCTTCAAGCCCAAAAGTATGACTGATAAGAGGTCTCATCTTAATCTTGCCCTGAGAATATAACTTCAGTGCTAATAAATAATCGGGCCATGTAAAACCTTGGAGCCCCTTGATCTGTTTCTCATCTCTCACCACATTCCAGGGTTTGAAGCTGACAGGCTTTCCCAAGAAGCCACTCCCTCCCATTAAAAACAAGCCACCTGCGGCCGTCATTTCAATCGCCTGCGTAACGGCCTCCACTCGCCCGGTGGCTTCGATAACGACCTCTGCGCCTCTGCCTTTCGTCATCTCGATTATCCTCTGAACCGGGTCTTCGATATCCCCTTCGATAATCTCGTCCGCCCCTAACTTCTCTGCCAACCCCAGCCTTTCTTTATCGCTACTTAACCCCACTATGACAACCCTGCTCGGACCTGATGCCAAGGCCGCTTGCAAGAGGAAAAGGCCAAATGGCCCCGCACCTAAGATGACAATTAAACTACCCGGCTCGATATGATTCGTCCTGAAAGCACGGACGGCTGTGGTTAAGGGTTCCAGGATGCTGGCTTCTTCATTGGATATGTATTCCGGGACTTTGAAAAGAATATCTTCCGAGACCGCTACGTATTCTGCAAAACACCCTGGTATGTCAATTCCTACATGAATCCAATCATGGCATCGATGATACAAGCCTATCTTACAAGAATAACACTCTCCGCACCCCTCAATTGCACTGCTGGTCACCCGATCTCCGATCTTCACCTTTCTAACCTGACTCCCCACTTCGACGACCTCTCCGCAAAATTCATGTCCGGGGATGATCGGAACCTTCACCGGACCATGCCTTCCCATAAAGGTATTATTTCTGATAGCGAGGTCTGTCCCACAAAGCCCAGCCGCAGCGATTTTTATTAAAGCCTCATCGTTCTTCACTTCTGGAATCTTTTCTTCCTTCAGGATAAGCAATGGCCGGGCATCAGTTTTCAGAGCTGCCTTCATCCCTTAACCCTCTTTCTAATCATATACCGCTGCCGGATTTAGAACGGGCAACGCCATAAGTTGTTGGTTTTCCCCAAGCAAGGCCGACATCATTCGCCTCTTTTCAGATGTCTTAATCCTATCACCCGAATGCAAAAATGGAATATCCGCTTTTTTACTTTTTAGCAGCCGCTACCGCCAGTTCAGGACGAATCTTCCCCCGGCTTCACTCTTCTCCATGAAGGGACTTCTCCTTTTTGAGAAGGATATTGAGTTGACTTATTCGAGAAAGGAAACCCTCCATGTGTTCCTTCATCTTTATGGCGGCTGCGGAAGGCTGCTTATTCTTGATCGCTTCAAAAATGCTTGTATGTTCTTGATTAGTAGCCCCAACACCGAAATGCCGGGTCACCAATTGACGACTGATGTGTAGATTCCCCATGATCGAGCGAATCATGATCCCAAAGAGGGGATTGTTAGAAGCATCGATAATAGCTTTATGAAAAGTTTCATCCGCATCAATATATACCTCTACACTACTGGACTCGTTTCTCATAATTTGTAAAGATCTTTCCATGATGTTTAAATGCTTTTCCTCTCGACGCTGAGCCGCTAATCTTGCCACCTCCACCTCAATCGGCGTCCGAATCTCCATAAGTTGTTGAAGAGAAAATTTATTTGTCATCAAGTAGTTACGCACAGCCTCTTCCGGAACCTCAATTTTTGGAAGACGGACAAAGGTGCCATAACCCTGCTTCACTTCGACTAATCCTTTGGAAACAAGTGCTCGGATAGCCTCACGTAGGATGCTGCGACTGACTCCAAAGATTTTACATAATTGGTTTTCTGGCGGCAGCAACTCCCCATCCGACAATTCACCATTAATAATAGAATTGGTAATCTTATCCACCACAAGATCTGTTCTGGATTGAAACTTGATTTTTAAGAAATCTTTCATAACGGGTTTCCTTTAATGACAAATCAAATAGTCACAAAAAATCTTAACCTCTGGCAGGACATGATATCGTATGATGTTTAGGTCATATTATTTTCTATTTGTCAAGATTTTTTTAGCAATATATAATACCTTGACTCTTTCGGGGAAACTGACCAAAATTGGGTAGGGATGTCGGAAAAAATCTTATAAAAGGCCAAAAAGGACAGTGCTTTTTTACCTATTCATGATTAACTACAGCGATAGAAGTTGACTCCTACCTGTTTAAAGATAGGCATAGAAATTCTGTCGGATAAATTCGAAGTTCTCAAGCACCCTCTCCTTTCCCTTCACGATATCCCCGTGGCCGGGGAGCAGGATCTCGGTATCCAATTCTGAGAGCCTCTCAATGCTTTCCATCAATAGTTTTGAATCGCCTTCAGGAAAGTCGGTCCTACCCACCCCGCCATAGAATAGAAGATCACCCGTAAAAAGAGTTCTCCTCTCCGGCCAGAAGATCGAAAGGGAGCCCGGAGAGTGCCCAGGGGTCTGATAGATCTGGAATGTCTCCTTTCCGAGATGGAGCTCTCCCTCCCCGAGGTAAAAGTCGATTCGGAATTTCGGCAGGGTCTGCCCCATCATCTCATAGAGGAGTTTCCCGTTCCCCATAAGGTATCGCTCTTCGTCGCGGCTCATCGCGATCCTAACCGATTTTTCGACGAATGCCTCCAGACCTTCAAGATGGTCCGGGTGGGAATGGGTGAGGATGACGATCTCAATCTCTCCGGGAGAGATCCCATCCCCCTCCATCTGATGAAAGAGCGTTTTGATATGACGGGAATGACCCGGATCGATGAGAGCCGTCTTCTCACCGCGGATGACATAGGTATTGCAATTGTTTTCGTAGGCGTTCTGCCAGAGATAGACATAAAGATCCTTTTCCAGTTTCATCCTCTCCTCCCGCGAGCGAAACAGAGGTCGGCAAGTGGTATATAAAGTCATCAAACGATTTTTTCAAGAAAAAAATCGAAGGGAAGGTTGAAGTCGAAAAGGCCATGGATTATAGTAAAGCAACGCCGTCAGAGGAGGAAATGGATGATTGTCAAACAGTACGAGGTTGGAAATTTTGCGGTCTTCTCTTATCTGATCGGAGATGAGGAATCACAGGAGTGTCTCTTCATCGATCCTGCGGATGATGTGGACCAATTGATTTCAGAGGCCAAGTCCCATGGCCTCAGCAGGATCAAGTACATCGTCAACACGCATTCCCATGTAGATCATATCATGGGGAATGCGGAAATGGTGAAGAAGACCGGGGCCAAGATCATCATCCACGAAGAGGAGGCGCGCTATCTTGTCCGAACCCCCTCCGAACTTCTCATCATGTTCAGGGCGAAGCCCTCTCCCCCTGCGGACATCCTTGTCAAGGAGGGTGATGTGATCCAGGTAGGAAAGGTCGGGCTCAAAGTGATCCACACACCTGGACACTCTCCTGGAGGGATGTCTCTCTATCTCGATGGAATGGTCTTTACCGGTGACACCCTTTTCGTCGGGTCGGTGGGAAGGACCGATTTCCCTGGATGTTCATGGGAGAAGCTGGAAAACTCGATTCGCAAAAAACTCTACGTGCTGCCTGGCGAGACGATCGTCTTTCCCGGTCACAATTATGGCTCCAGCCCAACCTCAACCATCCAATATGAGCGGCGACATAACTCGTTTGTCCGGGGATGATCGCTCAAATCTCCCAGGAAAGCCGGAAGGTTCCGGTTCGGCGTATACCACCTCAGTGGAGGAGACTCCCGGAATACGTCTACCGCCGGTTTTGAGGCTCGTGGCGGTGGAAGAGATAGTGGGAATGAATGTGTTTATGCACTGCCTCACCGTGACGATGGATGTGTTCGTGGATCAGGTTCACTTTGAGCAGTAAGCCCTCATCGCTTAGAACGTCTTCCGCCTTGCCTATCTTTACCAGACGGTGGTTCTCTGAGAGGACTGCCACATTGCTTCGAAGCTCATCTACCAGTGAGAGGTCATGGGTGCCGATGATCAAAGTCTTTCCGGCTTCGATCAGTGCCAACATCAGTTCCACGAGAAACGACTGGGTCTTGGGGTCGAGACCATTCGTCGGTTCATCAAGAAGCAGGACCTGGGGGTTCATGGCTAAGACAGAGGCGATGGCGACCTTCTTTTTTTCTCCTCCGGAAAGCATGTAAGAGGGCCGGTCTTTAAGGTGTTCGATATTGAGCATCTCCATCACCTCAAAGGCCCTTTTCTTCCCTTCCTCCTCGCCGATCTCCAACTGGAGCGGGCCATAAAGAATCTCGTCAAATACTGTCGGGCAGAAGAGTTGAACGTCAGAATCCTGGAACACGTATCCCACGCTCTGTCGAAAGCATCTCAGGAATCCTTTGTCCCTCAAGGACCTTTCCGAAACCTCGGTTCCGTTGAAGAAGAATCTTCCGGTCATGGGATATCTCAGCCCGGCCATTATCTGCAGAAGGGTCGATTTCCCGCTACCGTTTGCACCCACGATAGCGATATGATCTCCGCTGTGGACTTCGAGGTTCACATCGGAAAGGGCGGGAATCTTACCGTGATACCTGTAACTTACGTTTTCGAGTCTCATCAGATTTTCCACAGCACACCTCATATAAACAAGAAGAAGATGCCTGACAAGAAGAGGAAGACGGCCGTCCCCCAGTCGAGCATGCGCATCTTTCTAAAACCGCAAAACCTAATTGTATCAGAAAAACCTCTCCCGATCATCGCCTTAAATACCTCCTCACACCTCAACCGAGTCTTTCTGAAGATAAAGGCGATTCGGCCCGCAACCCATTCTCTCGCCTCCGTAGGGCTCAATTCACGCACGATCCTGCTTCTCTTGGCAAGGTGCATATCCTCAACGGTCTTCGACAATAGGAAGATGTATTTGTAACAGAGGGTGATGATGATGAGAAAGCTGTCTGGAACTTTGAGAACCTTGAGGGCCCTGACAATCTCGTGGAACGGGGTTGTATACAATATCAGGAAGGACAATGAAAGGGAATTGATCACCCTCATGGTGAGCATAGCCACCCCATGGATCCCTTCCCTCGTGATCCCTATCTCTGCGGGGACATGGTAGATCCAGAAGTTGTAAGGCCTTGGAAGCGTTGCGATCGGCAGGACTACATCTCCCTTTGTAATGACGTTGAAGGCCGAAGGCAACGCTATCAAAAAGCCAAAAAGAAAACCGAACAAGAGAACCCTTTTATAAATCTTTGCGATGCTCAAGCGGGAAAGCAGCGTGAGCACGAAGACAAAAACCCAGATATAGGTTTCTGGAAGCACGTCTCTCTTCAGGGTTACGATAAGGATGAAGAAGAGAAGGAAAAGGATCTTGACCCTGGCATCGATCTTCTGGAAAAATCCATTCTGCGAGGAAAAGTCCCATTGAGCATACCCCTCCCTGATCACGCTCGCCAGACGATTTATCCCTCTTCCGAGAAAAGGGATCCTCATCTTTCCCTTGGCCTGCTTGATAGAACAGGGAGTAGGTGGAGCCAACAGGAATGGGGGTATTTTATTTGCCATGCCTGGCCATAAACCTCGAAAGCATATACACAACGAAGGCGCATATCGCGATACCCAAAAGCCCTGAGACGATGTAAGAGATGATTTGAATCGCCATGGACGCACCTTCGCCGCCAAAGTTGTAATCAGGGATGGGCGCCCTCCAGAGATCGGCCAATTTCCTCAATCCTTCAGGAACGTATCCTAAGAGTTTCTGAAGCTTCTCCTTTCCCCATTCACCCCATGCCTCCTCTGCCCCGAATTTTTCCGGCAGGAGGATGCCCAGAGGAGTGAGCAGGGCCATGATCAAGAGTCCTGTCCAGAGTTTCTTCTGAAATGTTGTCATCTCAGGCCTCCTTAAGAGATTAGCTTTTTGCTGCTGACGGACCTGACAGACCATACACCAGATCGGGCTCATGTTTAAGAAAGTATTTCAGCAGGAGCATGGTCACCAATCCCTCGACAATCCCGAATGGAAAAAGATGCTCCAAAGCCATGGCAGGGATGGCCACAGATAAAGGGTAGGGTGCGTAGAGCGGTCTGCCATCCGCTCCGGTAGCAATGAGGGGCTGAATTCCAAACTCGACGGCGGTCAACAGGGCTGCCACCACAAGGCCAAGGTATCCGGAAAGGAAGGCTGCCACTGCGAGCCTCACTTCACCCCTTGCCTTTCCCTTGATGAGCTTGAATACCCCATACGATACGAAAGGCATGGCCACCGCCATGTTGAAACAGTTCGCTCCCACTGCGGTAATTCCTCCATCGCCAAACAGCAGGGCCTGGATGATCAACACGACCGATACGGCCAGAACAGCGGTCCAAGGCCCAAGGAGAATGGCGATGATGCCAGCTCCCACGGCATGGCCTGTCGTTCCGCCCGGGATCGGGACATTGAACATCATGATCAGGAAAGAAAAAGCTGCAGCCATGGCAAGGTAAGGGACATGTTTCAGGGAAAGCTGTTTTTTGAGTTTCTTCTGTGCAATGGCCCAGAAGCCAACAGAGACTCCGTATAATGGTATATATGTCTGGGGGCCTAAGTAACCATCAGGGATATGCATGTCAACCTCCTTTGACCAAAATTTTACCGTTAAAGGGTAGACTTATCAACGTCAGGGTTTGAAGAGCAGCGTCAGCCCCGTTGTAAACCGGAAATCCGGAGCGGCCCTGTTCATTCCTATCTCAATCCCTGCATCCCAGATGACGTCGTCGCTGATCAGGCAGTAAGCGCCAAGGAGGCCTGAGATCGGGTCGTCTCTCTTTCGGCCATTGAGGTTATTCACCCCCACCATCTCACCCACCAATGCCCATCTATCTGAAAGAATGAACTGTGCCGCGGCTGAGTAATTGAGTTCGTTGTCCGCTCCATGTTCTCCAACAAAGGTGTACCCCAGGTTGAGATGGAAAACCCACTTCTTCCTCAGTTTTTTTGTGACCATGGTATCGATGCCAAAGTCAGCCTTGCCAGAACCTAACCCTTTTGACTCGCTTGCTGTTGGTATCTTCAGCTTTCCCCCTATGGCAAAGGCAGGCAGGCAATCTTTTTCGTCAAATAACCGGTATTTCAGTTTGACTTCCGTGTCTCCAAGACCGTTCTCGTTCTCCTCTTCTTTGGGGCGAGCAAAGAGGTATGCGCTCCCAATCCCTACATCCATCCTTTCCAGTAGGCCATAGCTTATCGTCAGGGAGGGGCTGACTTCCCTATCATGATTGTCCTGACGGCTGACATCAAGGCCGGTTTCGAACTGAAGTTCGCCCTTCTCGACGGTCCAGGCATCATCTGTCGTTAGAGGGCGAGCGGCAAATGCCAATGATGAGAAGAAGAACAGCAGAGAGGGAACGACTCCATAAAGGATGGAGAGTGACTTTCTGATTTTCTCTCCGGCATCGAGTGTCAGCATAGAGGCTCCTTTACTTTTTGGGTTTAATAAACAAAAAAGCCACGGGCTCTTCCACTCCTGTGGAAGAAGGCCTTCGTGGCTGACTTAGAAGCTAACACCCTTGATCACATTTGTCAACTCCCTCGAAAGGTGGTAGTGTACAATTTGTGTGTCAGGGGGGATACTCAGATGTGGACAGGGCGGAGAAAGTGGATTGTAGGGCCAATAGGGAGGTCAGTTTTAAATGGCTAAAGCCTCTTTGTCCTAAAT